>JAWOIL010000112.1:0-121631 GCA_046484635.1 Trueperaceae bacterium | reverse complement strand
TCGTAATCCCACGCGCCTTCTCCTCCGGCGCCTTATCGATCTGATCATACGACTGCGTCTCCACCGACGGATCCGCCGCCGCCGCAGCAAACGTAATCGCCGCCGTCAACGTCGTCTTCCCATGATCCACATGCCCCACCGTACCCACATTCACATGCGGCTTCGTCCGTTGAAACACACCCTTCGCCATGGTCATTACTCCTTTGAGTTCGCTCGAATTCCTAGTGGTTCGCTTACTTCTTGACGAGTTCTTCTTGGATGCTCCGCGGGACCGCTTCGTAGTGGTCGAGGAACATCGTGAAGGTCGCGCGGCCTTGCGTCAGGCTGCGGAGGTCGGTGGCGTAGCCGAACATCTCGGCCAGTGGCACGTTGGCCGACACCACTTGGGCGTTGCCGCGAGGCTCCATCCCTTGGATCTGGCCACGGCGTGCGTTGAGGCTGCCGATGACGTCGCCCATGTAGTTCTCCGGCGTCACCGCTTCGACCCGCATGATCGGCTCGAGGACGGTCGCGCCGCCCTGCTTCATGGCTTCACGCACGGCCATCGAGGCCGCGATCTTGAACGCCATCTCGGACGAGTCGACCTCGTGGTACGAACCGTCGTACAAGGTGACTTTCATGTCGACGATCGGGAAGCCGAGGAGCGGACCGGACTGCATGGCCTCCTCGACGCCCTTCTGCACGGCGGGGATGAAGTCCTTCGGGACCGTTCCGCCGACCACCGCGTTCTCGAATTCGGTGCCCTCGCCACGGCGCTTCGGCTCGGCTTTGACCTTGACGTGACCGTACTGACCGCGGCCACCCGTCTGGCGCACGAACTTGCCTTCGACGCTGACGAACTTGGTGATCGTCTCGCGGTAGGCCACCTGCGGGGCGCCCACGTGGGCGTTCACGCCGAACTCGCGCTTGAGGCGGTCGACGATGATCTCGAGGTGCAGCTCGCCCATGCCGGAGATCTTGGTCTGGCCGGTCTCGGGGTCGGTCTCGACGCGGAACGTCGGGTCTTCCTCGGACAGCTTCACCAGGCCGTTGGACAGCTTGTCCTGGTCGGCCTTGGAGACGGGCTCGATGGCCACCGTGATGACCGGCTCGGGGATCTCGATCGACTCGAGCACGATGGGGTGGTCGGGATCGGCGAGGGTGTCACCGGTGGTGCTGTCCTTCAGACCGATGACGGCACCGAGGCTACCTGCCTCGATGCGGTCGACCTCTTCGCGCGAGTTGGCGTGCATCTTCAACAGTCGCCCGATGCGCTCGCGCTTGCCCTTGGTGACGTTGTAGACGTACGAACCGGCCTCGAGCGCGCCCGAGTAGACGCGCACGAACACCAGGCGGCCGACGTACGGGTCGGTGACGACCTTGAACGCCAACGCGGAGGTGGGCGCGGACACTTCGGCCGCGCGGTGGTCCTCCTGACCGCTGTCGGGGTTCACACCCTTGACCGGCGGGATGTCGAGCGGGCTCGGCAGGTAGTACGCCACACCGTCGAGCAGACGCTGCACGCCCTTGTTCTTGAGCGCCGAGCCGCACATGACCGGGAACGCCTTGATGCTGACGGTGGCGCGGCGGATCCCGCCGCGCAAGGTGTCCTCGTCGATCTCCGCGCCTTCGAGGTAGAGCAAGGCGACCTCGTCGTCGACGTCCGCCAGGCGCTCGATCATGATCGCGCGCTTCGCCTCGGCGAGTTCTTGGAACTCGGCGGGGATGTCGTCGACGCGGATGTCCTGCCCGAGGTCGTCATGGAACGTGACGGCCTTCATCTCCACCAGGTCGAGCAAGCCGATGAAGGCGTCCTCTTCCCCCATGGGCCACTGCAGCGGGATGGCATGGGCGCCCAGGCGCTCGTCCATCGAGTCGAGCACCAACTGGAAGCTGGCCCCGGTCTTGTCCATCTTGTTGGCGAAGGCGATGCGCGGAACGCGGTACTTGTCCGCTTGGCGCCACACCGTCTCGCTCTGAGGCTCCACGCCCTGGCTGGCGTCGAACACCGCCACGGCACCGTCGAGCACGCGCATGCTGCGCTCGACCTCCATGGTGAAGTCGACGTGTCCCGGCGTGTCGATGATGTTGATCCGGGTGTCCTTCCAGAAGCATTGGGTGACGGCGGAGGTGATGGTGATGCCGCGCTCGCGCTCCTGTTCCATCCAGTCCATCTGCGAGGCGCCTTCGTGCGTCTCGCCGGTCTTGTGGATGCGGCCCGTGAAGAACAGGATGCGCTCCGTCAGCGTCGTCTTGCCCGCGTCGATATGGGCAGCGATGCCGATGTTGCGCGTCCTGTGCAGGTCGGTCTGGGTCATGGTCGTCATGGTGATGATGTCGCTCGCGTTCGCGTGGCGCGGGTCCGATGCCCGACTTACCAGCGGTAATGCGCGTAGGCGCGGTTCGCCTCCGCCATCCGCTCGACGTCCTCCTTCTTCTTGACTGCGCCCCCGCGACCGGCGGCCGCGTCGAGAAGTTCCCCAGCCACGCGCTCGACGGCCGTTCGTTCCGGCCGCGAGTCGCACGCGGCGACCAACCACCGGAGGCTCAGCGACTGCGCGCGGCGCGGGTTCACTTCGACCGGCACCTGGTAGGTCGACCCGCCGACACGGCGGCTACGAACCTCGATGCGCGGCTTGATGTTGTCGAGCGCTTGACGGTAGACCTTGAGCGGCTCTTGACCACTGCGCTCCTGGATGAGCCGGCACGCACCGTAGAAGATGCGGCTAGCCAAGTTCTTCTTGCCGTCACGCATGAGCTTGTTGATCAATGCCGTGACCGTCGTGTCGGAGTACACGAGGTCGGGCTGTAACTTGCGGACTTCGGCGCGCCTTCTGCGTCCCATCGCTTACTTCGCCCCACCCTTCGGCTTCTTCGTGCCGTACTTGCTGCGGCCCTGGTTGCGCTGCACGTAGCGCCCCACGCCGACGCCCTGGGCGTCGAGCGTGCCGCGGACGATGTGGTACCGAACCCCCGGCAAGTCCTTCACACGGCCCCCGCGGATGAGCACCACCGAGTGCTCTTGCAGGTTGTGCTTCTCGCCCGGGATGTAGGCGGTGACTTCCTGACCGCCGGAGAGCCGCACGCGCGCGATCTTCCGCAGCGCCGAGTTCGGCTTCTTCGGCGTCTGGGTCTTTACGGCGGTGCAGACGCCACGGCGCTGGGGCGAACCCTTGAGCGCGGGCGTCTTGCTCTTCTTGGCGATCTTTCTGCGCCCCTTGCGGAGCAGCTGATTGACGGTCGGCAGAACGATCACTCCCTCGTGTGGTCTCGTGCCAATCGGCACGGCGCTTTGCAGGCCTCGAACTTGCGGTCTCGTTGGGTCGTTCGCGGCCGTCACGGCAGCACACGACTAAACTGGCCCCGGACCCATCGCTGTGAGCCAGGGGCGCGCAAACCCACCAAGTATAGACGCACCGCCAGGTAGCGCGCAAGTGGTGGGCTACGGGCAGGGCCGCTCGTCCGGAATGCCACCGACTTTGACCGTATGCGCGGCCGCGTGTCATACTTCACACGAGCCCAACGCAAGACCGGGGACGTTCGAGCGCCGCGCCGCGGCAGCCGCGTCGTTCTCGGTCGTATTCAGAGGAGGATGAAGCATATGAGGAAGACCATCACGACCCTCGTCGCGATCGCGGTCGCCGCTTTCGGGATCGCCATGGCGCAAGGATTCTTCACCATCGGCACCGGCGGCGTCACGGGCGTCTACTACCCCGTCGGCGGCGCCGTGTCCAAGCTCGTCAACGACGCCGACGTCGGCCTGCGCCTGACGGTCGAGTCGACCGGCGGTTCGGTGTTCAACATCAACTCGATCGACTCCGGCCAGATGGACCTGGCGATGGCGCAGTCCGACGTCGTGTACCAGGCGTACAACGGCGAGGTCGCCTTCGAAGGCACGCCGGTCGAGAAGCTGCGCACGGTGATGGGCCTGCACGCCGAGCCCATGCACCTGGTGTGCAACGCCGACGCGAACGTCACCAGCTTCGCTGACATCGCCGGCAAGCGCGTCAGCATCGGCAACACCGGCTCAGGCATGCTGAACACGGTGCAGGCCATGCTGGCGGCCAAGGGCATGAGCGAAGACGACTTCGAGGCCGAGTACCTGCGCGCTGCCGAGGCGCCGGACTTCCTGCGCGACGGCCGCGTCGACTGCTTCTTCTACACCGTCGGCATCGGCGGCGCCGCCATCCGCGACATCAGCGCGACCTCGGACGTCGACATCGTTCCGCTCGACGACGCCGAGTTCGAAGAGATGATGGCGAGCTTCCCCTACTACGCGTTCGCCACCGTGCCCGCCGGCACCTACGGCGGCCAGGACGAAGATCTCACGCTCTTCGGCGTGAAGGCGTTGTTCGTGACCAGCACCGACATGAGCGAGGAGGACGTGTACACCATCGTGTCCACCGTCCTGAACAACCTCGAGACCTTCCAGGCCATCCACCCCGCCCTCGCCAACCTCACGGCGGAGGACTTCCTCTCCGGTCTGGGTGCGCCGCTGCATCCGGGCGCGGAACGGGCCTACCGCGAAGCCGGCTTGATGTGATCCGGCGGTTCGGGCGACCTCGCAAGGGCGCTCGAACCGCACCATTCGACATCGATCGTGACATCGATGACGTGGGCCCCCTCCGAGCTTGGAGGGGGCCCGTCGTTTCCGCTACGAGGGGAGCGCATGCCGACCCATTCCGATACCTCCGACGCGCCGGAAGACCGCAACCCCCTTGCGACCGGCGAAGGCGCCGAGCGTGACGCCACAGGCACCCCGACCGAAACGAGCCCGCCCGATCCCACCCTAGAAGCCGGCGTGCTGGAGGCACAACGGCTGGTCGAGGAGAAAGAGACCGGCGGAAGGAACCCCGGCGGTTGGGTCAAGTGGGCGATCTTCGCCCTCGCCATCGGCTGGTCGATCTTCCAGCTGAGCATCGCAAGCGTCGTGCTGATGGACGCGTCGCGCGCCCGCGCCGTGCACCTGGCGTTCGCGCTGGTACTGACCTATCTCGTCTTCCCAGCCCGCCGCCGCAGCGCCGGTGACCACATCCCTTGGTACGACTACGCAGCCGCGCTTCTGGCCGCCTTCAGCGTGCTATACCTCGTCGCCGACTACGCCGGCCTGCAACAACGCTTCGGTATCCCGCTCCAGCGCGAGGTCGTCCTGGGCGTGACATTCTTGGTGTTCCTGCTCGAAGCCACGCGTCGCAGCCTCGGTCCCGCCTTGGCGGTGATCGGCACCCTGTTCTTGCTCTACGCCATGACGGGGCCACGCGGGCAGATCCCGGTGCAGTTGCCCGACCTGATCGCGCACCGCGGCTACACCTTCGACCGCATCATCAGCCAGATGTACGTCACGACCGAAGGGGTATTCGGCGTCGCCCTCGGCGTCTCGACGCAGTTCGTGTTCCTGTTCGTGCTGTTCGGCTCGATGCTCGATCGCGCGGGCGCCGGGAAGTACTTCATCGATGTGGCCAACGCCTTCCTCGGGGTCTTCCGCGGTGGTCCGGCGAAGGTCTCGGTGGTCGCTTCCGGTCTGACCGGGATGGTCTCCGGTTCGTCGTTGGCGAACGTGGTGACCACCGGCACGTTCACCATACCCCTGATGAAGCGCGCCGGTTACCCGCCGCACAAGGCGGCGGCGACGGAGGTGGCGGTCTCCACCAACGGCCAGTTGATGCCGCCGGTGATGGGTGCCGCGGCGTTCATCATGGCCGAGTTCACCGGCCTGCCATACCTCGAGATCGTGCGTGCAGCGTTCGTGCCCGCCATGTTGTCGTACCTCGCGCTCTTCTATATCGTGCATCTCGAGGCGCTGAAGCTCGGTCTCGAAGGGACACCGCGCTCGGAACTGCCATCGCGCTGGCGCACCTTCATCGGCGGCATCCACTACCTGGTGCCGCTCGCCATCCTGATCTGGTTCCTGGTGATCGCGCGCGTATCGCCCGGTTTCGCGGTGATGTGGGCGATCGCGGGGTTGTCCATGGTCATGCTGCTGCAGCGGCCGATCGGCGCCTGGAGCCGCGGTGAGCCCATCGGGCCTGCCATCCGCAAGGGCCTCGGCGACCTGGTCGCCGGTCTCGAGGCCGGTGCCCGCAACATGGTGGGCATCGCCGTGGCGGTCGCGGCCGCCGGCATCGTCGTCGGCGTGGTGAACCTCACCGGTCTGGGCCTGCGCCTGACCGAGATCATCGAGCGCGTCAGTGGCGCCATCACCAACCTCATCGCCTTCTTGGTGGTGCCGGTGCTCAACCTGGTGGGGGGCAACCCGGACGCGTTCACCCACGTCACCCAGTTCGCCTTGATCCTCGTGATCACCGCCATCGCCAGCCTCGTGCTCGGCCTCGGGCTGCCCACCACCGCGAACTACATCGTGATGGCCACGCTGACCGCGCCCATCATCTACAACCTCGGCGAGGCGTTCGGCTACGGCATCCCGCTCCTGGCCGCGCACCTGTTCGTGTTCTTCTTCGGCATCCTCGCGGACGACACGCCCCCGGTGGGCCTGGCCGCCTACGCAGCGGCGGCGATCGCCAGATCGGACCCGATCCGGACCGGCATCCAAGGCTTCACCTACGACATGCGCACGGCGATCTTGCCGTTCATGTTCATCTTCAACACCAAGCTTCTGCTGGTGGGGGTCGAGGACTGGTTCACGGGCATCTGGATCTTCGCCAGCGCCCTGCTCGGCATGCTGGCGTTCGCCGCAGGTACGCAAGGCTGGCTGCTGATCCGGGCGCACTGGATCGAACGGATCGCGTTGCTCGCCGTCGCGTTCATGCTCATCAAGCCGGGCATCGTCACCGACCTGGCCGGCGTCGGCGCGGTGGCTGCGATCGTTCTGATCCAGACCTGGCGTCGGCGCCGCATGGCGGCCGCCCCTGCGGGCGGGTGAGGAGACGAGATGTTCGACACCATCCTGGTTCCGGTGGACGACGATCCGATGAGCCGCCACGCGCTCAGGACCGCTGCCGACCTTGCGCGTCGCATCGGCGCGAAGCTGATCGTGATGCACGTGGTCGAGCCGTTCCCCACCTACACGGCCGACGTGGCGCGGATGCTGCCCAAGGGCGAGATCGAGCGCTCGCAGGAGGAGTACGCCGAAGCGCTGCTCGAAAGCATGCGCGGCGAGCTTCCGGACGGCGCCGACGTGACCTTGCTGGTGCGCCGTTCCGAGCGGCGCCCGTGGCAGGCGATCGTGCGCGCCGCCGAGGAGATCGAAGCCGACCTGATCGTGATGGGCACGCACGGCCGTGAAGGCGTGGTGCGCGCGTTCCTGGGAAGCGTGGCCGAGCGCACGGCCAGGCACGCCGAGGTACCGGTGATGTTGGTGCGCTGAGCGGCTCCGCCTGGGGGGCCCGGCGCGGCGTCCCGGGAACGAGCGCATCCTGCATCCCGGGAACGAGCAACTTCGCCACTCCGGGAACGCACGAATTCGCATTGACAACGCCCCAACCGACGCGTACGGTGTGGGGCGTTCCATGTCGACCACGGCCTATCACCGATCGGCGCTCTTCCTGCGCGACCTCGCGCGGGAACCGATCGAGATCGTGCGCGGCGAAGGGGTGTACCTCTTCGACGACGACGGCAGGCGCTACCTCGACGGCGCCAGCGGCGCAGCCGTGGCCAGCCTCGGCCATGGCAACGGCGAGATCGCCGACGTCATCTCGCAGCAAGCGCGCCGGCTGGCGTACGCGCACCCTTCGAAGTTCGCCACGCGCGAGGCGCTGGACTTGGGTCAGAAGCTCGTCGAGCGCGCCCCGGCCGGGTTGACCCGCGTCATCTTCACCTCGGGCGGGAGCGAGTCGACCGAGACCGCCATCAAACTCGCGCGGCAGTACCAGCTGGGTCGCGGGAACGCCAACAAGTACAAGGTCGTAACGCGCCGCACCTCGTACCACGGCGCCACCTTGGGAGCCCTGGCCGTGTCGGGCCAGATCGGCAGGCGGCAACCGTTCGCGCCGATGCTGCTGGCGCAACCGATGATCGCGCCGACGTCGTGCTACCGCTGCCCGTTCGGGCAGCAGCCGGAGACGTGCCATCTCGAGTGCGCCGACGACCTGGAGGCGGCGCTCTTGAACGAAGGGCCGGAGAACGTGGCGGCGTTCATCGCCGAGCCGATCGTGGGCTCGTCCGCCCCGGGTCGCGTGCCGCCCGACGCCTACTGGCGCCGTATCCGCGAGATCTGCGACGCCTACGACGTGGTGTTCATCGCCGACGAGGTGATGAGCGGCAACGGCCGCAGCGGACGCTGGTGGGCGATGCAGCACACCGATGTCTCCCCCGACCTGCTCACCACCGCCAAAGGCATCGGCGCCGGCTACACGCCACTCGGAGCCGTGCTTGCCCGCGAGGAGTTCCACGCCGTGATGCAGAGCGTGCCTGGCAACTTCCGTCACGGGCACACCTACTCGGGCAACCCACTGTCGTGCGCGGTGGGCAGCAAGGTGATCGAGATCATCGAACGCGACGGCCTGCTCCCCAACGTCGCGGCGCGCGGCCTGCAACTGCTGCAGCGGCTCGACGAAGCCGTCGGCGCCCATCCATACGTCGGCTCCGTGCGCGGCCGGGGCCTGCTGCTGGGCATCGAGTTCGTGCAGGACCGCGCCACCAAGAAGCCATTCCCGGTCGAAGTCGACTTCCGCACGCGGTTCAGTCACGCCTGTCTCGCCGAGGGCGTGTACGTCTACCAGGGCGGCGGCAACGTCGACGGCCGGCGCGGCGATCACGCCTTGTTGGCGCCACCGTTCATCCTCACCGAGGCGCAAGCCGAGGAGATGGTCACGGGCATCGCGCGGGCGCTCGAGCGCGTCACCCGGGAGCTCCCGGCATGAGCGAAGCGCGGGGCGAGCGCCGGCGCGCGGTGCGTAAGCGCCTCGCCGACCTTCCGGTGGAAGCGATGGCGGGCGGCGTGACGCGGCGGCGGTTCACCGGCGACGCCCTGGAGCTGATCCGCTACGACTACCCCGCCGGGGCGCGATTCGCTACGCACGACCACGAGGCCGAGCAGATGACGATCGTCCTCGAAGGGTCGCTGGTGTTCTCGTTGCCGCAGGGCGAGGAGCGGTTGGAAGCGGGCGACGCGCTGCTCATCCCGGGCGGCGTTCCCCACGGCGCGTACGTGCCGGGCAACGCAGGCGCCGACCCGCCCACGGTCACCCTGAACCTGTTCACCCCGGTACGTTCGAACCTGCCTAGCGGGAGCTGAGCGCCGCTCGCGCGGCGAGCACCTTCGCCAGCGCATCGTCGAGGTCGCTGGCGGTGGCGGTGACGTGCCCCATCTTGCGTCCGGGACGCGCCGCGCGCTTGCCATAGAGGTGCAGGGCCACGCCCTTCACGGCGGCCGCGGCGCGCCAGTTCGGCTCGCCATCCCGCCACAGGTCGCCGAGCAGGTTCGCCATCGCAGCAGGGCGCACCATGTCCGTGGCGCCGAGCGGCAAGCCGCAGACTGCACGCAGTTGCTGCTCGAACTGGCTCGTGAGGCTGGCCTCGATGGTCAGGTGGCCGGAGTTGTGAGGTCGCGGCGCGATCTCGTTGACGAGTAGCTCGCCCGCGCTGGTGACGAAGAACTCCACGCAAGCGACGCCGACGAGGTCGAGACCATCGGCCACCGCCCGCGCGAGCTCGGCCGCCGGCTCACGGAGGTCGGGATCGGGCAGCGCGACGCTGTCGGCCGTCCTGGAAGCCATGTCGGTGGCGGTCGTCGGCTCGACGCCCCCACCAGCTGCAACGCGCCACGGCGACACCGTCACGTCGAGGATGTGGCGCTCGTGGCGGTTCACGAAGTAGGGGTAGGTCGCGACGTCACCGTCTGCTCCGCGAGCGACCACCACCGAGATCTCTGCGGCGAGGTCGACGAACCGTTCGACCACCACGTCCTGCCGCGTCACCAACGCGCGCGCCCCGGCGACGTCGGCAGCGTCTCGGACCAAGACCTGGCCCTTGCCGTCGTAGCCGAAGCCGGCCGTCTTGACGACCGCCGAAGGGCCGACCTGCTGTAGCGCCGCGCCGAGTGCCGCGCCAGCCGCTGACTCGTCGGCGGCGCGCGGCACGTGCGCGTACGCCACGTGAGGCAGCCCGAGGTCGCGCAGGAACCGTTTCTCGCGCCCGCGGTCCTGCGTCACGTACAGCGCCCGCGGCCCAGGACGGACCGGCGCGACTTCGGCGGCCGCCTCGAGCGCCGCGCTGGAGACGTTCTCGAACTCCAACGTCACGACGTCGACACCTTGCGCGAATCGCCGTACCGCCTCGACGTCGTCGTACGCCGCGAGCGTGACGGCGTCGGCCAATGCGCCGGCTGGCGCGTCCGGCGTGGGCTCAAGCACATGAACGCGGTACCCCATGCGACGAGCGGCCATGGCCAACATGCGGCCGAGCTGGCCGCCTCCGACGATGCCGAGTGTCCCTCCCGGAAGGACCGGCGTCGTGCCGGAACCGGACGCGCTCACCGCTTCGCGAACGAGGCCGTATCGAGCGTGCTGGCGCCGGCCGCCTCGGTCTGGCGAGCGCGGTACTCCAGCAGGCGCCGCTCGATCTCCGGGCGTCCTCGCGCCACGATGGCGGCTGCCAGGAGCCCTGCGTTGAGCGCCCCTGCCGCGCCGATCGCGAGCGTCCCCACCGGCACGCCGCGCGGCATCTGCACGATGGAGAGCAGCGAGTCCCAACCGCGTAGCGCGTGGCTCTCCACCGGTACCCCGAGCACCGGCAGATGGGTGTGCGCCGCGACCATCCCAGGTAAGTGAGCCGCGCCGCCCGCGCCCGCTACGATCACCTCGAAGCCGCGTCCGGACGCTTCGCGGGCGAACGTCGCCATGCGCTCCGGGGTGCGGTGCGCCGATACCACGAGACACACGTGTGGAACGCCCAGCGCATCGAGCACCTCATCGGCATGGCGCATCGTGTCCCAGTCGCTGGTACTGCCCATCACCACGGCCACGAGCGGCGCGTCGGCTTCGTCCGTGGGGCGAGCGGGGGGTGCTTCGGATCCGGTGTTCACGTGTTCCTCCTAGCGGAGTCCGTCGGCGCGGTTACGTGGGAAGCGGCAGTGGCTCGGCGCAGGCGGTCGTGCACGGCCCGCCAGGGATCGTCGTCGGGCACGCGCTCGATCAAGATGCAGCGGTGGCCGGCATCGTCGAGCTCACGCAAGGTGGCGTACAACATGCGGCCGTAGCCGTCGGGGTCGTCGGGCAGCGCACGCCATGCCCCCGTGTACCCGGCCGGAGCGGGCCTGCGCGCCATCACGGCGCATCCGGCGCGCGATTCGGGCCCGCGTGTGGCGGCACCAGCGTCGTCCACCATGGTGGCCGGCGTCCTCGGCGCGTAGTGGCGTTCGAGGCTGCCGGGCGTTCGCGGCACGGGATCGCGCGGCTCCTTCTCGCCGAGGTGCACCACGGCGGTCGCGGTGGCGTCCTCCACGGGCTCCCCCAGCACCTCCACGACGCGGCCCAGGCGAACGCCGCCCGGACGGAGCAGGCGTGGCCGACCGGTGCTGAGGTCCACGATCGTGGATTCGAGACCGACCTCGCACGGACCGCCGTCGACGACGAGCAGGTCGAGGGTCGGGAACTCGGCCGCGACGTGCTGTGCGGTAGTGGGGCTGACATGGCCGAAGCGGTTCGCCGACGGCGCCGCGATGCCGTCGCCGAAGGCGCGCAGCAACGCCTGCGCGGTGGGATGGGCCGGAACCCGGAGCGCCACCGTCGCTTGCCCTCCCGTCACCAAGTCCGGCACCTGGTCCGCTCGCTGAAGGACGAGCGTCAGCGGGCCGGGCCAGAACGCCTCCGCCAAGCGCCACGCCGCCTCCGGCACGTCGCGCGCCCAGGCGACGAGCGCCGAGGTGTCCGGCAAGTGCACGATGAGCGGATGACGCTCGGGGCGGCCCTTGGCCGCGTAGACCGCGCGCAACGCATCGTCGTGACGTGCCCACGCGCCGAGGCCGTAGACGGTCTCGGTGGGGAACGCCACCAACCGCCCGTTCCGCCAGCGCTCCACGGCCGCTGCGATGGCGTCTTCGGTGGCGGGAACGATCCGGCTCATCTCCGCTGGGAAGCATACCCGAGGCTTCTGCCGCCCCCACGTCTTCAGCGGCGCCCGGGTAATGCGACCGCTGGTGCGACCAGTACGATGCGGAGGTCGTTCACGTTGGTGCGTGTCGGGCCCGTCACGAGGAGCCCACCCACCTCTTCCAGCAGGCCGTAGGCGTCGTTGTCGGCCAACGCGTGGCGAACCGCGTCGGCCTCGAGACTGGCGATCTGCCGAGGACCGAGCAAGGCACCCGCGTTGTCCTCGCTCCCGTCGATCCCGTCCGTGTCGGCTGCCAACACCCAGAAGCGCATCCCCTCGGGCATGCGGCCTGCGGCGGGGCCGATCAAGCCTCCCACGACGCCCAGGGCGAACTCGGCGTTTCGACCGCCACGACCGTTGCCACGCACCGTGACGGTCGTCTCGCCGCCCGACAAGAAGGCGCACGGCGGCGCGAACGGTTGTCCGAAGCGCGCCACTTGACGGGCGATGGCAGCGTGCAGGCCACCGACCTCGCGCGCTTCGCCCGTCACCTCCGACGCCAGCACGAAGGCGGGGATTCCACCCTCGCGCAACGCTTCGGCGGCGGCCTCGAGGCTCGTCTGGGCCTCGGCCACCAGCAGGTAGCGCGCGCCGTCCAGCCGTGGATCGTCCGGTGTCGGCGGTCGCGGCCGCTTCCCGTCGCGTCCTGCCGTCAACGCGCGGCGCGCCGCGGGCGCCTCGATGCCGAAGTGGTCCAGCACGTCAAGAGCATCCTGGAATGTCCCTCCGCTCGCCACCGTCGGTCCCGACGCGATGACGGCGGGCGCGTCCCCCACGACGTCGGAGATCGCCAGCGTCAGCACCGCGGCCGGATGCGCCGCCACCGCCAGCGCGCCACCCTTGACGCTCGAGAGGTGCCTGCGCACCAGGTTGATGGCGTGGATGTCGGCGCCGCTCGCGAGCAGCTCTTGCGTGAGCACAGCCTTCTCGGACGCCGTCACGCCGTCGGGCGCCGTGAGCAGCGCCGAGCCGCCCCCCGACACCAGCACGAGCACCAGGTCGCCGGCTTCGGCACTTCGCGCCAGCGCGACGATGCGCTCGGTGGCGCGGACGCCGGACTCGTCCGGAACGGGGTGTCCGGCCTCGAGCACGGTGATCCGCTCGGTGGGAACCGCGTGCCCGTAGCGTGTGACGACGACGCCCTCGAAGCGTTCGTCCGGCAGGTCGCGGTAGTGGCGCTCCACGACACGGGCCATCGCCGCTGCGGCCTTCCCCGCCCCGACGACGAGCAAGCGTCCGCGCGGCGCGGGCGGCAGGTGGGGCGGCACGCAGCCCTCGGGATGCGCTGCTGCGACGGCGGCTCGGAACGCGTTCTCGAGCAAGCGTTCGGGATCGTCCATGGGGCCTCCTGAGGCGCGGGTCACCGCCGGGCGTTGCTGGGCGTACTGCGCGCCGTCCCGATCGGCGTCTCGGGCTAGAATACCGTCATGTTCGGACTCTTCCGCCGCCAGGACCCTCGTTTCCGCGACGACGGCAACTTCCTCCTGTGCCAGGTCCGGACGACGCGCAACGGCGAGGTCATCCACGTTCGCTTGTCGAAGACGAGCGAGATGAGCGCGCAAGGCAGCGGCTACTTCGTCCGCAAGGCGCTGGTCGGGCCGAAGACCCTCGACCAGGCGACGCTCGAGGTCACCACCACGCGCGCTCACAAGGTCGTGAACGCGGTGATCGACGGTGGCGAGCTCTTGCACGCGCGCGACTGGGAAGCATGAAACGCTGTACGTTGCGCACCATCGAAGGGCACCGAATCTGATACGATAGGCCTCGACCGATGAACGACGGTGCCATCCTCTCCTTCTCCGCTCCGCTCCATGACCGTCACCGGGTATCGGTGCACTCCGCACCCGTCCTCGAACTGACGTACGCGTACTACTACCTCATGAAGCGACTGGAAACCGGGCGCGACAACGACCTGGCGTGGATCCGACAGCTTCGCGAGGACCCACCGGCGTGGCTGGGCGACCTCCGGGCCGTGTGGCGGTCGCGCGAAATCGAGTGCCTGGGCTTCGAGCTCTTCGTCCTGGCCTGCGGCCTCGGGTACGCCTTGGACGCGACACCGGAACGCTTCTTGAAGGACTTTCCCGACCTGCCGCAGCGGCTGCTCGACAGCTTCGACCGCATCACCGATGCCCAAGGCGGCCGGTCACGGCGCGGCACCGCCGCAGCCGATAGCGACCCCGCAGAGGCAGCGGAGATCGACGACATGAAAGACCGCCTCCGGGCGCACTTCAAGGTCCTCGCCGATCCGGCCGCCAGCCAGGAGATGCAGGCCGCACTGACGTCGCTGTGGGCGTACCTATCGACCGCCTGGGAGCGCGAGGGCCGGTCCATCACCGAGCGCGAGTCGGAGCGCCTGGCGAGCGAATTCAACCGCTCGGGTGATGTGCTACAGGCGCTTCCCGCCCATCACTTCATCCAGTTCGAGGAGTCCGCATCCGAGATACGCGAGCTTCAGGAGCATCGCCACCTCGTCGTCGTGCCGCTCTTCTTCGCTTCCCAGGGCGGCTTCAACCTCGACGTCGGGGACGTAGCCTACCTCGGTTACGGAGTCCACTCGGAGAGCTTGTTCGAGCAGCAGCAGCGTGAGCTCGGCGAGCTCGCGGCGCGCCTCAAGGCCTTCAGCGACCCCACGCGTCTGTTGTTGCTGGCACTGATCGCTCGCTTGAGCCGGTTCCCGATGACGGTCGGCGACCTGGCGCGGCAGGTCGGCGTCAGTCAACCGACGGCAAGCGGCCACTTGAAGATGCTGCGCGACCTGGGCCTCGTCGACGTCGCCCGCAAGGGCAATCGCTCCTATTACCAACTCGACGAAGACGCCGTGCGTGCCGCCCTGAACGAACTCGAGCGAACCCTCATCGGTTGACGCCGAACGAGCGCGTCGCGCTTCGGCTCGGTCCCATCGACGAAACGACGGTATCCAGCGCGCGTCCGACCCGCCAGCGTCGAGGGTGGATCGCGTCTGGAACGGCCTTTCCCCGCGGTTTTCAGCGCGTGGACGCCGCGTGGTGCGAACCGGCGCCATGTATCGGCGGTGGCCTATTGACAACTGGCAGTCGGTGTCCTATCATCCTACATAGGAGGTTGCCTATGTTCCTTACCCCGAACCTGGTCCGCCAAGCCGTGTCCGACAAGTTCGACAACGTCCTTCGCAGTGTTCGCTCGGCACGCGCCGCAAACGTAGTCTCTCGTCCTCGCTGACGATCCCGGTCCACGCGCCCCTCCATGCGCGTGCCGACCCTCCAAGACGCCCGTTCCGATCCTCCAGGGTCACGCCGGAACGGGCGTCGCCGTGTCTCCGGCGCAGAATCGTGGCACGGCGCAGACTCGTGGCACGGCGCAGACTCGTGGCACGGCGCAGACTCGTGGCATGCCCGGCTCGCGTCGAAGCCGTCTTCCGCCGGTCCCCCGCCTACTGCGCGCTGACGAGGTCCGGTCGCAAGGAGCGTGCGTCGCGCAGGTAGACGTGTTTCATCTCGCCCTGCCCCTTGCGGGTGTTGACCTGCATCATGACCCGCACGCAACGCGGGAGCCGATTCGGGACAGGGATCTCCTGGTTGCAGATGAGCGGCACCATGTTCATCCCCAGTTCGCGGGCGGCTTCGGCCGGGAACGTGGAGTGGAGGTCGGGCGTGGTGGTGAAGAAGATCGCCGCGATGACCTCGAAATCGCCGATCTCGTTCGCCGCCAACATGGCCGCGAGCAGTTCGCGGGTGGCTTCCAAGATCAACTCGGGCTCGTCGGCATCGACGGTCGTGGCACCGCGGATCCCGCGTACCCAGTACGTGCGCTCCATGGCGCGGAGTGTACCAGAGCGGTCGGCGCAATCGACGCGCTAGGGCCGCGTCGGCTACCTTGGCGGTATGACCACGTCTGCGACCACCACCTCCGCGTGGTTCGACCTGACCCCCGACCAGCGCGCCATCCTCGGCCCGCTGCGCGAGTTCCTACGCAGCGAGGTGGCGCCCGGCGCCATCCAGCGCGACCGGGACGGCGCCTTCCCCTACGACATCGTCGCGCGCCTCGGCGCGATGGGCGTCTTCGGGCTGCAAGTGCCGGAGGCGTACGGCGGCGCCGCGCTCGACACCGTCACTGCCGCGTTGGTGATCGAGGAGATCGCCGCCATCGACGGTTCGTTGGCCCTCACCGTCGCCTCGCACAACTCGCTTTGCACCGGACACCTGCTGCAAGCCGCCACCGAACGGCAGCGGCAGGCGTGGCTGCCCGCCCTCGCCACCGCCGAACGCCTGGGTGCTTGGTGCCTCACGGAGCCTGGCGCCGGTTCCGACGCTGCTTCTCTCACGACGCGGGCCGAGGAACGGGGCGACCATTTCGTCATCGACGGCAGCAAGGTGTTCATCACGCAGGGCACCGTCGCCGGGACGTTCGTCGTCGTGGCACGCACCGACCCACCACGAGAGGGCGCCGCCCGGTCCGACGGGATCAGCGCTTTCGTGGTCGACGGTGACAGCCCCGGCCTGGTGCGCGGCACACCCGAGAAGAAGCTCGGCCTACACAGTTCCGACACCACGCCCCTCACCTTCGAAGGGCTCGAGGTGCCGAGCGAGAACCTCCTCGGCGAGCGCGGCAACGGCTTCCACGACGTGGTGGCGGTGCTGAGCGGCGGCCGCATCGGCATCGGGGCCATGGGCATCGGGCTCGGCCGCGCCGCGTTGGAGACCGCCGCGCGGTACGCGCAGGAACGCCGCCAGTTCGGCAGGGCAATCGTGCGACACCAAGCCATCGCGTTCAAGATCGCCGAGATGGCCACGGAACTCGAAGCAGCGCGCCTGCTGGTTCGCAAGGCAGCGGTGCTGCGCGACCTCGGGCGCGACTATGTGATGGCGGCGTCGATGGCCAAGCTCAAAGGCAGCGTCGCGGGCGTGAACGCGTGCGACGTCGCCATCCAGATCCTCGGCGGTTACGGCTACGTGGAGGACTACGAGGTGGAACGCATGTGGCGCGACGCGCGCCTGACGCGGATCGGCGAAGGTACCGACGAGATCCAGCACGTCCTCATCGCGCGCGAGTACCTGCGGTCGCTGACCGGCTGACGCGGGCCGCCACTTCGGACCCGTCGAACCGTGCGGCGGCGGCCGCGGCGTTCGCCACTGCTTCGAGGCCCGCCAGCAGGACGTCCGCGTTAGCCCCCGGCCGCTGCGACGCTTCGGTGACCACCCTGCGCCACGCCTTCCCTCCCGGACGCCCCCGGAACAGGCCCAACATGTGCCGCGCGATCGCCGCGACCGGCACGCCGTCGCGCACGCTCTCGCGCACGTACGGGACCATGGCGGCCACCACCTCGGTCCGGCTCGGCGCGGTCACGTCGTCGCCGTAGAAGCGGGCGTCGGCGTCGGCCAGCAGATACGGGTCTTCGTACGCGGCCCGACCGATCATCACGCCATCCACCCGGCCAAGATGACGCTCGGCGTCGTCGAGCGTGCGCACGCCACCGTTGAGTTCCACCAGCAGATGCGGGTGTGCCGCTTTCAAGCGGTAGACGTCGTCGTAACGCAGCGGCGGCACGCTGCGGTTCTCCTTCGGGCTCAGCCCGGACAGCCACGCCTTGCGGGCATGCACGACGAACGCGTCGGCGCCTGCCTCCGCCACCACCGCGACGAAACGCTTCAAGTCTTCGTAGGCGTCCGCCTGGTCGATGCCGATGCGATGCTTGACCGTGACCGGCAGGCTGGTGGCCCAGCGCATCGCGCGCACACACGCGGCCACTACCTCGGGCGTGGCCATCAGGCAGGCGCCGAAGTTGCCGCTCTGGACCCGCTCGGACGGACATCCGACATTCAGGTCGACCTCGGCGTAGCCGTAGGCGGCACCGATGGCAGCCGCCTCCGCCAGTTCGGCGGGGTCGTCGCCGCCCAGTTGTAGCGCCACCGGCGACTCCGCAGGATCGAACGCCAGCAGACGTTCACGGTCGCCGCGAAGCACGGCGCGCGCGTGGATCATCTCGCTGTACAGCAGCGTCCGCTTCGTGATGCGCCGCGCGAAGTAGCGGTAGTGCCGGTCGGTCAGGTCCATCATCGGCGCAACCGACAGCGGAACCGGCGCGGGGCGGCGGCCGCTGCCTCCTCCTACGCCGCTGCCGACGCGCGTGCGGCCGGCGGGGGCGGGTGCCGGCACTACCGGCTCGGTCGCCATGACGCTCAGGCGGACGCCGCGCCGTCCGCCGGGGGCGGAACGCGCTTCGGCTTCCGGAAGGCGATCTTCTCCCACTCGCCTTCCTCCACTACGCGCAGGTTCGCGTTGCGGGCCCGGAAGTGGGCCACGACGTCTTGCACCAGGTCGTCCGGCGTGCTGGCCGCCGAGCTGAGTCCGACGCTCGAAACACCGTCGAGCCACGCCTCGTCGATGTCTGCCACGGCCTCGATGCGATGGGCGTTGCCGGTGAGGTCGGCCGCGAGCTCCAACAGCCGCATGCCGTTCGAACTGGCCGTGCTGGTCACGACCAGGAACAGGTCGACCGCGGGCGCGATGGCGCGAACGGCGTCCTGGCGGTTCTTGGTCGCGAAGCAGAGGTCGTCCGACGGGGGCACCACCAGGTTGGGGAAGCGTTCCTCGAGAAGCGCGACGGTCTTCATGGTGTCGTCGACCGAGAGCGTGGTCTGGGTGAGCACGACCACCTTGTCCGGATCCGGCACCGTGACGGTGCGTGGGTCGGCCAGCTCCGGGTCGTGCTTGCGGTTGCCGAGCACGGAGACGACGGTGGTCCGGTCCGGCGCCTCGCCGAACGTCCCGATCACCTCCTGGTGCTTCGTGGAGTCGCCGACGAGGAGCACGTGGTACCCCATCGCGGCGTACTTCTTCGCCTCGTTGTGGACCTTCGTCACCAGCGGGCAGGTGGCGTCGATCGTGCTCAGACCGAGCTCCGCCGCGCGCCTGCGCACCCGCGGGCTGACGCCGTGCGCGCTGAACACCACGGTAGACCCGATCGAGCGCCCCTCGTGCCGCGCGCGACCTCGCTCGCTCTCGAGGTCGTCCAAGTCCTCGACGAACAGCACGCCGTGCTCGCGCTCGAGCCGCTCGACCACGGTCCGGTTGTGGACGATGTCGTGGTAGACGGCCAAGCCGCCGTCACCGTGCGCTTCGGCCTCGGCGGCCGCATCTCGCACGGCATCGATGGCCATGACGACCCCTGCGCAGAACCCGCGTGGCTTGGCGAGGTAGAGCACGTCGACCATGTCCCGCGCATTCTACCGGCGGGGCATCTCGGGCCACGTCGTCACGAACGAACTGCTTCTTCCATGGCGAAGCGCACGTCTTCGACGCCGGCGTCCGGCAACCAGCCGTGGCGGGCCGCCTCCGCGGCGGCAGCGACGCTATCGGGTACGAGCACCAGTGGCACGCCCGCCTCCGCGGCGGCTTCCGACTGCCGCGCGATCTCCTGCTTGCGCGCTTCGTTCGCCCCGACGTCCCGGATGAGCGCGAGGGCGATCCGTTCTGGATGACGTTTCGCGAGCTCCGCGTAGATCTCGGGGTCCTCCTGGCCGCTGTCGCCCAACAGCACGAACGGTAGCGGCGGGAAGGCGTCCAGGAGATCCTCCGCCTCCCGCACCTTGTGGTGCATGTGTCGCGTCGGCAGCCCTCCGCCTGGACCGAAGCCCCAGTCACGCAGCACCATGGGCCCAGCAGGGATGTCGTTGAGGACGAGGAACTCCTGCAACAGGTCGTAGATGTTCCAGGGGGCGGATGAGACGTAGGACACCAAGGCGCCGGCGCCTTCGAACGCCCGGTAGAGCGCAGCCACGCCGGCGAACGCCCGCCTCGTGAGGGCGTTGCCGAACATGGCGTCGCGCACGACACGCCAAGGCCGAGTGGCTTGCGTGACGAGGACCGTGTCGTCGATGTCCGAGAGGAGCACGAACCGCTTCGCCGGACCCGCGACCATGGCGCTTCCCGTCACGTCGATCGCGCCACCCGCCGGGACGCTCGGCTCGAGCAGGCGTATCCGCAACGGCACGGCGCCGCCTTCCACCGCGGCAGGCGGTTCGGGCGTCAACTCGGCGCGGAAGTACCCTTCTGCGTCGGTCACGACCGTGACGGCAACGCTCGCGCGCCGTGCCAGGCTCACCTCCACGGCGGCGCCCGGCAGCTCGTCGGTCTCGAAGCGCAAGTACGCGTTGCGCAGGTTCTGCAGCGGCCCGTCACCTTCGCCGGCCCGGCGGGCGACGTCTCCCTCGAGGACCCTCCCGCGCAGCACGATGCGGCTGGGCACGCCGTAGCCGAGGTAGGGCACCACGGTGACCGGGCGCGTCGGCACGCGTGGACCGCGCCTGCGGAAGCGCCGCCGCACCGCCGCCCAGAGCGCCCGCAAGCCCTCGATCCAGCCTCCTACATGGGAGCCGAGGTCCGCCATGGCCTGAAGCGTAACGCCATCGCGTACGGATCCAACCAGACCCCCGAGGAGTACGCTGACGCCTGGATCCTCCACCCGGAGTCTCGACTCGGCTGAACCACTTCAACCCCAACGGCCCCAAGCAGCCTGGACCTTTCCAGTTGGTTGACCCGTTTCCGACGTGCGTGATATCCTCCGCTTCGCTCGGCCGCGGTCGGGACGCGCTGCACGCGGCAGCCGCCGATCCCGTGACCCGCGCATCCGAACCGCGGACGGCCAGCACGTGGGCGATTAGCTCAGCCGGTTAGAGCGCGTCGCTGATAACGACGAGGTCGGTGGTTCGAGTCCACCATCGCCCACCACGACGAGGGGCGCGCCCGACGGCGCGCCCCTTCTCGTTGATCTAGTTGCGCCGGCACCGCATATCGCCCGGCGCGCCTCGGCCGCGTCAGTTGTTGACGAACACCGACCGGGCGGCACCCAACGTCAGATCGATCCGGAACGTGGCTTCGCCACGCTGTACCGTGAGCGTCACGACCTGGCCGATGGACTTGCCGCGAACGACGGCCAGTAACTCGTTGAACGTCGGGGTCGCCACACCGTCGATGGCGACGATGACGTCGGCCTCCCGTTCGATGTTGACGCTCCCGTCGGCGCTCACGACGGTGTGCTCTTCCAAGCTCCGCAGGCCGGCCTGGTCCGCCGGGCCCCCCACTGCGACGCGGTAGACGATCGGACCGGGTCGGGCGCCGAGGTACGGCCCACCCACGGCCGGATCGTAGTCGTACCCTTGCTGCCAACTGAACCCGATCACGGGAACGTCGCGCTGGGCGCCTGCCAGCACGGCGCCGACCAAGTCGCTGTCGACCGTGACCGGCACCGCGTAGCTCGCGAACTCGCGCGGCAACACCAGGCCACGCAGGTACGGCGGAACGTACCCCTGCGAGCTCATCGCGCCTGGGTTGAAGCTGATGTAACTGACGACGCCGACCGCTTCCCCGCGTGTGTTCACCACCGGACCACCGGAATCGCCCGGGGCCAGAGAGTTCGTGAGTTCGATGGTGTCGCTGGCGAAGTTCGCCCGCGCCGCCTGCACCCCGAGGCGCGTGACGCGGCCGCTACGGGCGGCCAGGAACTCGTTGCGGCTGTTGCCGATCGCCACGACCGCCGTGCCAGGGCCGGGCACGCGCTGCGCCAGCGGAAGGGCCGGTACGCGACGGTCGACCTTCGCTTGCAGCGCCGCCAAGTCCATGTACGCGTCGAACCCCACCAGCTCCAGTGGGAACTCTTCCTCGTCGGCCGTGACGGCCACCCAGCGCACCGTGCAGGCTGCGCCCGAGCCGGTGTCGACGACGTGGTACGCGGTGAGCAGCAGTCCGTCCTCCGACACGAAGAAGCCGGTGCCTACCCCCAGCGCCGTGCCGTGGAAGCTTCCCGCGCAGCGCGCTTCGATCCGCACCGTCGCTTGCCGTGCCAGCGAGTACGCGTCCGCCAGCGCGCCCGTGGGCGCCTCGACGGGAGGAGGACCGTCGACGACGTGGACCAGCTCCGGTGCTCGGCGGAACTGCGTGCTGGCCACCGCCGTGACGACGAGCAGCAGCACCAAGACCCAGGTGAACGCCCTGAGCCCTCGTCGTGGCGGATCTTCCTCGATCGTCGCGACCGCCCACTCGGGATCGGGCGCGTTCACGGGGGCCTCGTCGTCGTACGGGTCGGGGCGCGGCGCGTCGAACATGCGGCCATTATGGGGCCTGAGCAACTGCGTCGTATGTGGCCTGGCACTGCGCCCCGGGTATCATGGCGCGCATGGTCCTTCCCGGCAGTCCCTCAGTGAACAACCGCGGCGACGCGAACTATCGCGACACGATCGCGGAGATCGCCCGTCTCGCACACGCTTGGAGCGGCCCCATCGTCATCGTCGCTCACGTCGACCCCGACGGCGATGCGCTGGGAAGCACGTTGGCGTTACGCCGGGCGCTGGACGCGCTGGGCAAGCAGGTTCTCCTCCCCATGGAGCCTCCGCGGTACTTGGCGTTCCTGGCAGAAGACGGCGAGCTCTCGCCTGCGCTTCCCGAGTTGCCCACCGGAACGCTGTTGATCGTCCTCGACGTGGCCGACCGGGACCGCGTGTGGGGCGCGCCCGTTCACGGCGCGGAACGGGTCGTGAACATCGACCATCACGGCACCAACGATCGCTTCGGCGACCTCGTCGTGGTCGAACCCGGGAAGGCCGCCACGGCACTTTTGATCAAGGAGCTGATCGAAGCACTCGGCGTCGCATGGACCCCCGCCATCGCCACGCCGTGCCTGACCGGCATCCTGACCGACACGGGGAACTTCCGCTACGCCAACACCGACCACGAGGTCCTCGACGCAGCCGGTGACCTGATCGACCAGGGCGTGGCGTACGCCGAGCTCACCGACCGCCTGCAGTGGCGCCACCCGAACTACTTCCAGACCCTGGGCCGCGTGATGCAGACGGTCCGTTTCGCGCTCGACGGGCAACTGGTCATGGCCGACTACACCGCCGACATGCGCACCGATGCCGAAGCGGCCGACGACGATTCGGACGACTTCGTCGGCATCATCCGCTACGCCGAGGGCGCGAAGGTGGCCGTGCTTCTCAAGGAGCGCGGCGAGACCGTGAAAGTCAGTGTCCGCACCCGCGACGGCGCTTCCGCGCAAGCGATCTGCATCGAGCTTGGCGGCGGAGGGCACGTGGCCGCTGCCGGAGCCACCATCCAAGGCGACCTTCGGATGGCCGAGCAGGCCGTGTTGGGCGCCACCGAGCGCGAGCTGCAACGCCTGAACGCCTAGGCCGATGGCCCGGCCCGACCGGTGAACCCCGCCGACCTGCCCGGCCCCGACGCCATCACGGCGTCCGCCCGGCAGTCAGCCGAGCGGCCGCGCGAGACGCGCGGCCTGCTCCGCCAACGCCGGCAGCCGCGCCAAGTCGACGCCGCAGCGCCAGCCGCGCCGAGCGAGCCACGGCAGGGCCGCCTCGGTCGGCACGTTCCCCACGAGGTCGTCGGCGGCGAATGGGCAACCGCCGATCCCGCCCAGCGCGCCCTCGAACCAGCGCACGCCGCGCTCCAATGCGACTGCCACCGGACCGTCCCACCTCCCAGGACGCGCATGGAGGTGAAGTCCCAGTCCGGAGGCCCCGCTGGGAGCATGGGCGTCGACCGCTGCCAGGACGGCGGCGACGCGTTCCGCGTCGGCGTTCCCCACGGTGTCGGCCAGCGCGATGCGAGTGACGCCCATCGCCCGTAGACGCGACACGCGCGCGGCCGTGTCGGCAGGCTCCCACGGATCACCGTACGGGTTCCCGAAGCCCATCGAGAGGTAGACCACGAACCCGAGTCCGGACGCTCCGGCGCCGAGCGCCAAGTGCTCGACCACGGGCCACGACTCCTGCAACGAGCGCCCCACGTTGCGCCGCTGGAAGGTGTCGTTCACGGAGAGCGGGTACCCGATGCTCGTCACCGCCGGCGTGGCTTGCGCCCGTTCGAGACCCCGTTCGTTACCCACGATGCAGAGCACGTCGGCGCCCTCGGGTACTCGCAACCCATCTAGCACCCGCTCCGAGTCCGCCAGTTGGGGCACCGCTTTCGGTGACACGAACGAGCCCGCGTCGATGCGCGAGAAGCCGGCATCCAGCAGCGCCTGCAGGTGCGCTCGTTTGTCCCCTGTGGCGATGGGATGCGCGATGCCCTGCCATGCGTCGCGCGGGCACTCGACCCAAGTGACATCGTTCCCGGCCGTCATGACCCCGAGTGTAGCCGTTGGGGAAGCGGACCGGCCGCCCGCGCCCACCTATACTGGGACCCGTGCTGCGCACGCTGGAGTTGCGCGATTTCGCCATCGTCGACGAGCTCACCGTCGAGTTCGGGCCGGGCCTGAACGTCGTCACGGGCGAGACCGGCGCGGGCAAGTCGATCGTGGTCGACGCCCTCGGGCTACTGGCCGGCGCTCGGCCGGACGCCGCGATGATCCGTGAGGGCGCGGAGGACGCGTTGATCCAAGGTCTGTTCGACGGGGCTGCGCTCGCCTCCGCCGCCCGGCGCTTGTCGGCCAGCGGTCGTCACAGCGCGCGTATCGACGGCGAGCTCGTCACCGTGGCGGAGCTGTCCGAGCGAGGCTCGGCGCTGGTGGCCGTGTTCGGTCAGCACGCCGCGTCCGAGTTGCCCACCGCAGCGTTCCAGCGCGCCCAGCTCGACCGCCTGCTGTCGGACGACGCCACCGCCGCGCTGGCGCGTCATCGCCGAGCCTACGAGCGGCTGTCCGAGGTGCTCCGCTCCTTGAGCGAGCTCCGCTCGGCCGAACGCGAACGCGCCAGGCGCGTCGACGTCCTCTCGCACCAGATCGCCGAGATCGCGCGGGTGAACGCGGCACCGGGAGAGGACGACGACCTGCGCAGCGAGCTCGACGCCTTGCAGCACGCCGAGCGCATCGTGTCGGCCGCCGCCCGGGCGTTCACGGTTCTATCCGACGCCGACGAGAACGCGGTCTCGCTGGCGGCCGAAGCGCAGCGCGAGCTCGACGCGGCCGGCCAGCACGCCCAGGCGCTCGCCGACTTGGCGCGCGACCTGCGCGAGGCCGTGACGGCCCTCGGCGCCGTCGCCACCGAAGTCGAGACGTTCCTGTCCGACTTCGAGGCAGATCCTGCCCGCCTCGACGCGGTACAGTCCCGGCTGGCAGCGCTCGACGACCTGAAGCGCAAGTACGGCGAAGACCTGGCCGCCGTCCATGCCTACCGCCTCGAGGCCGAAGCGGAGCTGGCGCGGCTCGGGAGCGCCGACGTCGACGTCGACCGGCTGGAGCACGAACGAGCGAGCCTGGAGGCGGAACTCGACGAGGCCGGCGCCGTTCTGGGCGCGGCCAGGCGCGGTTCTGCCACCGAACTGGAGCGCGCGGTGGAGCCGCTCCTTCACCTGCTCGGCATGCCCAAGGCGCGCTTCGAGGTCGACGTCACTCCGCTTGCCCAGCGTGGCCCGCACGGCGCGGAAGGCGTCCGGTTCCTCTTCTCCGCCAACGCAGGAGAGGCGCTGCAACCGCTGGCGAACGTAGCTTCCGGAGGCGAGCTCTCGCGCGCCATGCTGGCACTGCACCTGGTGACCGGCTCGGACGTCCCCACCGTCGTGTTCGACGAGGTCGACGCCGGCATCGGCGGCGCCACCGCCCGCCACGTCGGTGCGCTCCTCCGGCAACTGGCGCGCACGCATCAGGTGTTGGTCGTGACCCACTTGGCACAGGTAGGCGCGTACGCCGACACCCACTTCGTGGTGCGCAAGGTCGAGGTCGATGGCCGCACCGTGGCGCGCGCCGAGCGCCTCGCCACCGGCGAGCGGCCGGCCGAGCTGGCGCGGATGCTGTCCGGCACCGTCACGGACGCATCCTTGCGCCACGCGCGCGAGCTGTTCGAGGAGGCACAGGCGGCACTGCGGTGAACCGGAACCGCAGACCACATCCGCTTCGCATCCCGTCGCGTTAGACTGAAACCAACGACGGGAGGATGGTTCGGTTTGGACGCCGAAGGGTTTCACGAGCGGACGCCCTGCCCGGTCTGCGAGAGCGAAGACACGGTGACGTTCCATTACGACGAGGGCTTCACCGAGCTCGAGTGTCCGGCCTGCGGGTACCGCTCCGACGCCGAAGAGATCGCCGCCCTGCGAAGGTACGCCGGCGACGTGCTCGAGAAGCGGCGCGTCGAACCCACCATCCCCAACCGGGCACTCCCCTTGCGAAACTTGAAGGCCTGAACCGTGTCGCCGTGTGCCGCCCGCAACCACTCCTGGCTGCGAGGCGTGCGCCGACGTGCGGCGGGTCACGACGAAGAAGGCAACCGAACCAGGCAATCAGGGGTCGACCGCGGACGGCGCGCGGGTCGAGGCGGTCCGGTCCGTCTCGACCGGCGCGAACGCGTGCGCATCCAGCGGCCCCGGAAGGAGCGGTCATGGACGTGAAGGTGGTTCTCAGCACGGAAGAGATCCGGCGCGGCCTCAAGCACTACCGCCGCATCGCCAAGCAGGACCTCATCCGTGCATCGGAGACCGAGGATCCGGATTCGTTCCGTCGTCATGCCGAGGCACGTCGCGCGGTGTACGCCCACCTGTCCGAGTTGGCGGAGTCGAAGAGCGCCGCCGAAGTCGTCGAGGAGGCGCTGCGCGAGTACCAGGAGCTTCCCTTCGTGACCGGCTCGCCCGAAGCCGATCACACCGAGATCAAGGGTCGTGAGAACGCCTTGGAGAACTTCTTCCTGATGATCGGCCTGGAGCCGAAGGTTCGTCGCGAGGCGCGCAGCCAGCGCAAGCCCGCGCAGGTGGCGCTGGGCTGAGTTCCTCCCCGTCGGCCGCCGTCGCTCGCCGGCGGCGCCGCCCGGGCACGCGAAGGAGTCGCGTCCCCGACGTGGTATGACGTACGCGTGACGCTGCAGGAACTGGAGCGCGAGGCGGCTACGAAGCCGGCCGCCTTGCAAGAACTGTCCGACAACCTGGTGTTCGGCGAGGGCGATCCCGACGCGCAGTTGATGATCGTGGGCGAAGCACCGGGGGAAGACGAAGACTCGAGCGGTAGGCCGTTCGTGGGCCGCGCCGGGCAGTTGCTGGACCGGGTGCTGGCATCCGTCGGCATCGAGCGCGACGCCGTCTACATCACCAACATCGTCAAGTACCGCCCGCCGGGCAACCGCAACCCTCGTCCCGAAGAGATCGCGGCGAGCGAACCGGTGCTGCTCGAACAGATCCGCTTGATCCGTCCGCAGGTGATCGCCACGCTCGGCAACGTGCCCACGCAGTACTTCTTGCGCACCAACGTAGGCATCACCCGAGCGCACGGTCAGTGGTACGACTGGCAGCAACTTCGCGTCTTCCCGCTCTACCATCCCGCGTACCTGCTGCGGAACGCCAGCCGCGAGCGCGGCTCGCCGAAGTGGCAGACCTGGAACGACATGAAGGAACTCAAGCGGGCGCTCGACGCCCTCCCGCCCAAGCAAGGCAGCCTCGTGATCGACACCGCCGAGCAGGGGGAGTTGTTCTGAGCGGCGTCGACGAGGGTCACGACGACGTCGGTGCCCGCTTCGTGGGCCTGGTGCACGTCTTGCGCGCGTCGGCCGAGGCGGCGCTGGGTGACGATACCGGACCGCTGCGGTTGGCCCCGCGCGACGGCGTGCAGGGGCTGCGGGCGGCGCGTCGCAGCCTGGACCTGCTCGAGATGCTGCACGAGAAGACCCGCGGCAACTTGAACGAAACCGAGCGCGACACGCTGTGGTCGGCGTTGCGGGCGGTCCGCGCCAAACTCGACGCCTGGGAGGGCGAACCGGGGTCGCCGCTTCCCATGGCCGGTGGCGTAGCGGACGACGACGGCGGCGCGTGAGGGCGTTGGTCCAACGCGTCGCGCGCGCCGAGGTGCGCGTCGATGGCGCGGTCGTGGGCGCCATCGAGCGTGGCTTCCTCATCCTGCTGGGGGTGTCCCCGCAGGACGACGACGACGTCACGCTGCGGATGGCCGACAAGGTGCGGAAGTTGCGCGTGTTCGAAGACGAGGCGGGCAAGATGAACCGCGACCTCGCTCAGGTCGGCGGCGCCTGCCTGGTGGTCAGCCAGTTCACCCTGTACGGCGACGCGCGCAGCGGCAACCGGCCCGGCTTCAGCGCCGCCGCTCGCCCCGAGCAAGCCGAGCGCCTGTACTTGCGCTTCGTCCGCGCGCTGGCGGACGAAGGCGTGACGGTCGCCACCGGCGTGTTCGGCGCGATGATGGAAGTGGTGCTCGTCAACGACGGCCCCACCACGCTGTGGCTCGACTCGCAAGATCTGTTCGCTTGATGGGTGTCACGACCTGCAGGGGTGACCCGCCCCCGACCCGTTCTGCGAGGGGCTGCTAGCTCGCCGCGCGCGCGGCAGGCAACGCGGTGGCGCCCTCGAACGCGTTCACCTCTTCGATGAACCTGCGGAAGAGGTACTGGGCGTCGTGGGGCCCGGGGCTCGCCTCCGGGTGGTACTGCACGCTGAACACCGGGTAGCGCGCGTGCGCCATGCCCTCGAGCGTGCCGTCGTTCAGGTTCACGTGCGTGGCCACGAACTGGCGCCCGGGGATCGAATCGATGTCGACGACGTAGTTGTGGTTCTGGCTGGTGATCTCCACCTCGCCTGTGACGACGTTCTTGACCGGCGTGTTGGCGCCGTGGTGCCCGTACGCCAGCTTGTAGGTGCGCCCGCCGACGGCCAGCCCCAGCAGCTGGTGTCCCATGCAGATGCCGTACGTCGGAAGTAGCCCGAGCAGTTGCCACACGGTGTCGTGCGCGTACCGCGGTCCGCCGGGATCGCCCGGGCCGTTCGACAACACCAGGCCGAACGGGTCGAGCGCCATGATCTGCGCCGGGGTGGTCTGGGCCGGCACCACGATGACCTCGGCCCCGGCCTGCTCGAGCTTGTACACGATCGAGTGCTTGATGCCGAAGTCGATGACCACCACGCGCGGGTGCTCCTGGAACGTCGGCCGCGCGTACGGCAGCGGCGTCGTGACCTCCGGTGTCATGTCGCGGCCGTCGATGTCCTCGTGCGCGCGTGCTTGGCCCACCAGCTCGGCTTCGAGCGCGTCGTCGGCAGGGCCGTGACGGATGACGCCCTTCACCACCCCGCCAGTCCTGAGCCGACGGGTGAGCGCGCGGGTGTCGATGCCTTCGATCCCGACGATGCCGTGCTGCTCCATGAACGACTGCAGGTCCTGGTTGGCGCGATGGTTCGACGCCATGCGGCTGAACTCGCGCACGATGAAGCCGCGAGCGTACGGCTTGTTCGACTCCATGTCGTAGACGCTCACCCCGTAGTTGCCGATGTGGGGGTAGGTCATGGTGACGATCTGCCCGTGGTAACTGGGATCGGTGAGGATCTCCTGGTAGCCCGTCATCGAGGTGTTGAACACGATCTCGCCGACGGTGCGACCGGGCGCACCGAAGCCGTACCCGTAGTAGACGGTCCCGTCCTCGAGAGCGAGCACCGCGGGGGGTTTGCGAAGGAGCGACATGCCAGCAGCGACTGTAGCACCTCGTGGCGGGCATACTGGTCTTAGAAGGTGATGCCGATGCCAGCCGAAGGCGAACGAGGGTTGCACATCGCGATGGTCAGCGTGCACGGTCTGATCCGCGGTTCGGAGCTCGAACTGGGACGCGACGCGGACACCGGCGGCCAGACCAAGTACGTCGTCGAACTGGCGCGCGCGTTGGCCCGGCACGAGGGCGTTCGACAAGTCGACCTCTTCACGCGCCGCATCGAGGACGAGCGCGTCTCCAGCGATTACGCCCGCGACGAGGAACCGCTCTGCGAAGGCGCCCGGATCGTGCGCATCCGCGCCGGTGGCGACCGTTACCGCCGCAAGGAGCTGCTCTGGCCCAGCCTCGACGCCTTCGTGCGTGGGATGCTGGCGTTCTACCGCGGCGAAGGCGGCATGCCCGACCTGGTGCATGGCCACTACGCCGACGCCGGCTACGTGGCGATGACGTTCGCCGAACTCGCCGACGTCCCGTTCGTCTTCACCGGCCACTCGCTCGGACGCAACAAGCTACGCGCCCTGAAAGGCGCGGGCATGGACGACGACACCATCGAGCGGCAATACCGTATCGGTCACCGCATCGACGTCGAGGAGGACGTGCTGGCGAGCGCCGACCTGGTCGTGGCAAGCACACGCCACGAGGTCGCGCGCGGGTACGAGCTGTACGAGTCCGCTCCGGCAGCGAGCTTCACCGTCATCCCGCCCGGCATCGACGTCGATCGCTTCTACCCCTACTACTACGACCTGGACGAGGCGTTCGACCCAGGCGAGGCCGTGGTGCGCGCCCGCGTGCGGATGCGTCAGGAGATCGCGCGCTTCCTGACCGAGCCGGACAAGCCGTTGGTCCTCGCCATCAGCAGGCCCGACCGCCGCAAGAACATCGACGGCCTCGTCATCGCGTACGGCGAGGACAAGGAGCTGCAGCACATCGCGAACCTCGCCATCTTCGCCGGTGTCCGCAAGGACATCGAGGCGATGGACGACAACGAACGCGAGGTGCTGACGCGCATGCTGCTGCTGATGGACCGCTACGACCTCTACGGCCGCATGGCGCTGCCGAAGAAGCACGAGCCGGACATCGACATCCCGGTGCTCTACCGCATCGCGGCGGGGCGGCGCGGGGTGTTCGTGAACCCGGCGCTGGTCGAGAACTTCGGCATCACGCTGATCGAGGCGAGTTCGTCAGGATTGCCGGTGGTGTCGACGGACCACGGCGGACCGACCGACATCGTCGGCTTGTGCCGATCGGGGCTGCTGGTCGACGCGCGCGACACCTCCGCCATCCAAAATGCCTTGCGCAGCATCCTCGTCGAGCGCGAGCAGTGGGAGCAATACTCGGAGAATGGCATCCGCGGTGTGCGTGCGCACTTCTCGTGGCGCGCCCACTCCGAGCGCTACTTGGAGGCGTTGTCCGACTTGAAACGCGCCGCCGGTCGCCATCGACGCTTCCCCGCTGTACGCGCGTTGCGGCCCGGCCGGAAGGTGCTCATCAGCGACATCGACCACACCCTCGTCGACGACGCCGGCGTGCCGTCTCCTGGCATCGGTGCTCTCGCACGCGCCGTCGTCGAGCGCGACATCGCCCTGGTGGTCGCGACAGGCCGGTCGTTGGCACGGACCCGGCCGGTGCTCGCGCGCTTGCGCGATGCCGGTCTACCGCATCCCGTCGCCATGGTGTGCTCGGTCGGAAGCGAGATCTACTACGGCGAGGAGGAGGTTCCCGACCGCGGTTGGGCCCACCGCCTCGAGCGTGGCGGCTGGAACCGGAACGCGATCGTCGCGGCGCTGGAGGCGCTGGACGGCATCGCGATGCAGGAGGAGGACGCGCAAGGTCCCTACAAGGTGAGCTACTACTTGGACCGCGATGGCAGCGCCGGGGCCGGCCGAAGCGACGGTGCGGTCACGCACGACGCCACCGAGCGCGTCGAGCGAGCGCTGGCAGACGCAGGCCTCGAGGCGACGGTGGTCGTGTCGAAGGACCGCTTCGTCGACGTCCTGCCGAAGCGCGCGTCGAAGGGCCGCGCGGTGCAGTGGCTCGAACGCATCTTCGGCCTCCACGAGAAGGACATCGCCGTCGCCGGAGACTCGGGCAACGACCGCGAGATGCTCGTCGGCCGTCACGCCGGCATCGTGGTCGGCAACCACGCCCCCGAGCTGGAGCGATTGGCGGGGCGCCCCGGCATCACCTTCGTCGAAGGCGCCATGGCGGCGGGCGTGCTGGAGGGACTGGAGACGCTCGGTTGGTTGGAAGACGCGGCGCAGCCGACCCCGGCGCAGCCGACCGCAGCGCGCTGAGATCCCGGCTCAGACACGCCGCGAAGCGATCACCGCATGCGGCGGCACCACGGCGCCCGCGGTGACCTCGCAGTCCGTGAGCACCGCGTACGGGCCGATCACCGCGCCCGAGCGAACCACCGTCGTGCCGCGAAGGCAGACGCCGGGATGCAGCACCACGTCGGACTCCAGCACGACACCGTCATCGAGGAACACCTGCTGGGGCGCGATCATGGTGACGCCGGCGCGCATCCACCGCTCGCGTACGCGGTCGCGCAGGATGGTGTCGACGCGCGCGAGCTGTACGCGGTCGTTCACCGCCAGAACTTCCTCCTGCGTCGGCGCGAGTACGGCCCGAACGGGCCGCCCGGCGGCCAAGTACAGGCCGACCATGTCGGTGATGTAGTACTCGCCCGAGGCGTTGTGGTCGTCGAGCCGATCCGCGAAGGCGAACGCGTCCTGGTCGAAGACGTAGAAGCCCGGGTTCACCTCGCGGATCGCGCGCGTGTCGTCGTCCGCGTCCTTCTCCTCGACGATGGCGGCCACCGTGCCGTCGTTGGGGTTGCGGACGATGCGCCCTAGCCCCGTAGGATCGTCGACGACGGAGGTCAGCAGGGTCATGCCCGTACCGTCGTTCTTGCGCTGCTCCTCGACGAGCCGCGCCAGCGTCTCGCTCCGGATCAGCGGTCCGTCGCCGTTCAACACCAGAAGTGGCCCCGACGCGCCGCGGACGGCGTCCTTCGCCTGCATCAAGGCGTGGCCGGTACCGCGTCGTTCGCGTTGCTCGGCGAAGGCGACGCCGGCGCCTTCGAAGAGCTCCCGGACCTGGTCGGCGCCGTGCCCGATCACCATCACGACGCGCTCCGGCTCGAGCGGCTTCACCGCCCGCACCACGTGCTCGAGCAACGGCACGCCGGCGGCTTCGTGCAGCATCTTCGGCACGGCCGAGCGCATGCGCGTGCCCTGCCCCGCGGCCAAGATCACCACCGTCACCGCGGACGTCACGCTCCCACCGTCCTCGGCACCGTCACGCTAGGCCCGCCTCCGAGCCCCGAACCGGCAGCGCGTCATGCCTTGGCGCGCTCCCGCCGCGTGACCGGCTCCGGCAGTGTCAGTAGCATGTACGCCGCGATCAGGACGAGGACGACGCTGGCGAGTTGCGTCAAGGTGAACAGGCCGATGCCGGCGCTCTCGTTCAGGTACACCTGCCACGAGAGCGGGTTGTCGCGGAAGGGCTCCTCGAGCACGCTTCGCAGGACCGAGTACCACAGCACGAACGTCCAGAACGCGTGACCCGACGGGCGCAGGCGCGACAGCGACCAAAGCACGATGCCCAGCAGGATCACGCCGACCAGGACGCCGTACGCCTGGGTGAAGTGCACCACGCACGGCTCGCCCATCGGCACGGCGCGGCACGCGGGTGGCGCGTAGAGCCACAGCGGGTCGCCGAACACGACCCGGCCGACCGCGCCCAGGAACGGCGTGCCGGGCTCGGGCCATGCGAAGCCGATGCCGAGATCGGTAAGGCGCCCGCCGGTGTCGGTGCCGTTCATGATGTTGCCGATGCGGCCACCGACGATGCCGAGCGCGCCGAGCGGCGTGAGCACGTCCATGTACGCCCACATGTCCAGCCCGTGGCGCCTGGCGTAGAGCCACATGGCCACCACCACCCCGGCCACGCCGCCATGGATGCTGATGCCCCCCTGCCAGATCTTGACCACGTCGAGCAGGTTCCCGTTCGGTCCGAAGAACGCTGTCGGGCTGGTCACGACGTAGACCAGCCGCGCGCCGATGACGCCGGCGATCACCAACCACAGCGCCATGTCGAGCAGCTTGTCGGGGTCGAGACCGCGTCGTTCGGCCAGCCGCAGCGCCCACATGGCGCCGAACAGGACTCCCAACGCGATGAGGAAGCCGTACCAGCGGATCGCCAGCGGCCCGAGCTGGACGAGGATCGGATCCATGCGAGGCTCCTTGGAAGGGGCGGCCGCTCAGCCGCCGAAGAATCGTGGGAACACCACGAAGCCCATGACTACCACGATGACGAGCTTCGCGACCGTGCCACCCAGCGTACCGACGAACGCACCGAGCCCCGACCGCACCGCCTCGTCGAAGGGACGACCACCGAGCAACTCGGCCAGCACGGCGCCGACGACGGCGCCGACGAGGAACCCGAACGGCGGAAAGACGATCAGCCCCACCAGCGAGCCGATCACGCCGCCCCACACCCCGGCCCGGCCGGCGCCGTACACTTTCGATCCCAACCAGGTGCCGGCGAGGTCCACCACCTGCGCCAAGACGGCCAAGATGCCCACGTACACCAACTGGTTCACGCCGAAGCGCTCCACTCCCATCAACAGCGCGGCGATCAGCGCGCCGACAGCGGCCACCGGCACGCCCGGAAGCACGGGCAGGACCACGCCGGCGGCGGCCACCAGGAACGCCAACAGGAAGACGACGAAGGCGACGATGGTCATGGAGCACCCGCGCGGCGGTCGGGCCGCGCGCGGTCAGTCGTGCCAGGCTTCGGGAGCATCGCGGCGCTCGCCTCGGATGACGTCGAGGGCGTGCGGCAACACCGACAGGATGGCGCGCAGCGAATCCGCTGCGCCCGCCGGGCTGCCTGGCAGGTTGACGATGAGGGTGTCGCGCCGCACCCCGGCGAGACCCCGGGAGAGCACCGCGTGCGGGTTCGACGCCGCACCCGCCGCGCGCATCGCCTCCGGCAGGCCCGGCACGGGGCGCTCGATCACCTCGGCCGTGGCCTCCGGCGTGCGATCCTTGAGTGACAGGCCGGTTCCGCCCGTCGTCAGGATCAGGTCGACGCCCTCCTGGTCGCACCATAGCCGCAGCTTGGCGCGGATGAGCGCCTGCTGGTCGGCGACGACTTGGTAGTCGACCTCGGCGAACGGACCACCCTTGAGCACCTGGCGGATCGCCTGCGCCGATTCGTCTTGCCGTTCTCCCGCTGCGCCGCGGTCGCTGACCGTGAGGATCGCCGTGCGTACCATGCCCGAGAGTCTACCGCGCACCGAGCGCGAGCGGCTTTGATGTGGACCACACGGAACGGCCGAGGTGTACCGGCGCGGAAGTACCGACCCAACGACGCACCGCGCGCCACGCGGTAGCCTAGGTAGGTTTCGCGGTCGTGCGCCGCGGCCGGTCGGCGTCGGCGCGCACGATCCGCCCTCGAGTACCCGACCGGCTCGTCGAGCCAGCCAGGGCCGCCCACCGCGGCGGCGTCACGGAGGTCCATCTTGAAGATCCACGAGTACCAAGCCAAGCGGTTGATGCAACGGCGCGGTATCGCCGTTCCCATCGGACACGTCGCCCACACCGTCGAGGAGGCCGTGGAAGCGGTACGGCCCATCATCGAGGAGAGCGGGAACCCGGTGGTCGTGCTCAAGGCGCAGATCCACGCCGGCGGCCGCGGCAAGGGCCGGTTCGTGGAGCATCCCGACCTCGCCGGCGTCAACGTCGTCACGGCCGGCATCGACGGCGGCGTGAAGGCGGCCGAGGAGCGCGTGCGCGAGCTCGCGAAGCAGATGCTCGGCTCGACGCTGGTGACGATCCAAACAGGGCCGGAAGGCAAGCAGGTGAACCGCCTCTACGTCGAGCAAGGCATCGACATCGATCGTGAACTCTACCTGTCGGTGGTGCTCGACCGCGCGACCGGGCGCAACGTGGTCATGGCCTCCACCGAGGGCGGTATGGACATCGAGGAGGTCGCTGCCGAGACGCCGGAGAAGATCCAGCGCGAGGGCGTAGATCCTTCGATCGGACTGGCCGACTTCCAGGCGCGGCGGCTGGCGTTCGACCTGGGCCTCGCCGGCGAGACGCACCGGAACGGCGCGCGCTTCATCAAGGCGTTGACGCACGCGGCCGACGAGCTCGACACCGACATGATCGAGATCAACCCGCTGGTCGTCACCAAGAGCGGCCAGGTGCTGGCGCTCGACGGCAAGATGAGCTTCGACAACAACGCCCTCTACCGCCACCCCGACGTCGTCGAGATGCGCGACCTGTCCGAGGAGAACGCCGCCGAGATCGAGGCGGGCAACTACGGCCTGAGCTTCATCAAGCTCGAAGGGACCATCGGCTGCCTGGTGAACGGCGCGGGACTCGCGATGGCTACCATGGACACCATCAAGCAGGTGGGTGGCGAGCCGGCGAACTTCCTGGACGTCGGTGGCGGCGCCACCACCGAGAACGTCACCGCCGCGTTCAAGATCATCACGCGCGACCCGAACGTCCGCGGGATCTTCGTCAACATCTTCGGCGGCATCATGAAGTGCGACACCATCGCGACCGGCGTCGTCGAAGCCGTGAAGCAGGTCGGCCTCGAGGTGCCGCTGGTCGTGCGCTTGGAAGGCACCAACGTGGAACTCGGCAAGCGCATCATCGACGAGTCCGGACTCAACGTCGTGAGCGCGGCCGACATGAATGACGGCGCGCGCAAGATCGTGGAACTGGCAGGAGGTGCCCGATGAGCATCCTGGTCGGCAAGGACACCAAGGTGCTGGTCCAGGGCCTGGGCGAAGCGGGCGCGTTCCACACCGACAAGGCCATCGCGTACGGCACCAACGTCGTTGCCGCCGTGCGCCCCGGCAAGGGCGGCCAGAGCGTGCGGTTCGAAGGCGAGACCGACCACTCCGGCGTGCCGGGTCGCCCCGACCGCTACGCCGTCGACGTCCCGAGCTTCGACACGGTGCGCGAGGCGGTGGAAGCGACCGGCGCGAACGCCAGCGTCGTCTACGTGCCACCGCCGTTCGCGGCGGACGCCATCATGGAAGCGGCCGAGGCCGGCGTTCCGCTCATCGTGACCATCACCGAGGGCATCCCCATCATGGACATGGTGCGCGTGAAGCGCTACCTCGAGGGCAAACCCGTGCGCCTGGTCGGCCCGAACTGCCCCGGCGTCATCACGCCCCACGCCTGCAAGATCGGCATCATGCCCGGCTACATCCACCAGGGTGGTCGCATCGGCGTAGTCAGCCGCTCCGGCACGTTGACGTACGAAGCGGTGAAGCAACTGACCGACATCGGCCTGGGGCAGACCAGCGCGGTCGGCATCGGCGGAGATCCCGTCAACGGCACCAACTTCGTCGACGTCCTGAAGCTATACCAAGACGACGCCGACACCGAGGGTGTGCTGATGATCGGTGAGATCGGCGGCACGGCGGAGGAAGAAGCCGCCGAATGGATCGAGGCCAACATGACCAAGCCGGTGGCGGTGTTCATCGCCGGCACCACCGCCCCACCCGGAAAGCGCATGGGGCACGCGGGCGCGATCATCTCCGGGGGCATGGGCACGGCCAAGGAGAAGATCGCTGCGCTGGAGGCCGCCGGCGCCGTCGTCGCATCGACGCCATCGGACATGGGCGCCGCGATGACGGAAGCGATGCGGAGGGCGGGCCGGGCCTGAGCGGCGGCTACCGGGGCCGCTTCGCGCCCTCCCCCACCGGCTGGCTGCACCTCGGCAACGCGCGTACGGCGCTCCTAGCGTGGCTCCGTGCGCGCGCTGCCGGCGGCAGGTTCGTCGTGCGGGTCGAGGACCTCGACGGTCCGCGCACGCGCCCCGAGGCGGTCGACGGAAACCTCCACGAACTCCGCTGGCTCGGCCTCGACTGGGACGAGGGGCCCGACGTCGGCGGACCATTCGCTCCGTACCGCCAAAGCGAGCGCGACGCGCACTACGCCGCCGCGCTCGCGCGTCTACGAGCACAAGGTGCGCTCTTCCCCTGCTACCTCTCGCGCAAAGACCTGGCGGAGGCGGCGAGCGCGCCGCACGATCCGCACGTTCCGCTCGACCGGCACGACGCCACCGAAAACGTCAGGTCCCAGGGGGCCGCCGCGCCCGCTGCGTACGGCGAGCGCGAACGCCGCCGCAGCGAACGCGTCGCGGCCGGCAAGGCAGCCGCCGGTAAGACACCCAGCCTGCGCTTCGCCGCCGCGCCTGGCGAGATCGACTTCGACGACGCCCTGGCCGGCCCGCAACGCTTCGACGTCATGCGCGACGTTGGGCACTTCGTGGTGCGGCGCGCCGACGGGCAGTGGGCCTATCAGCTGGCCGTCGTGGTGGACGACGACGCCATGGGAATCACCGAGGTGGTCAGGGGCGCCGACCTCCTACGTAGCACCGCGGCACAGCTGCTCCTGTACCGCGCGCTGGGCCTCACTCCACCGACGTTCGCGCACGTGCCGTTGCTGCTCGACGAACGCGGCGAGCGTCTCGCGAAACGCACCGGCGCGCTCACGCTGCACGAGCTCAGGTCCGCAGGGGTGTCCCCCGACCGCGTCCTCGGGCTGCTGGCCCACGGGCTCGGGTTGCTGCCGGAACTCGCGCCGGCGCACGCGGACGCGGTGCTCGAGGCGTACGACCCGCGCGCGAAGGTTCCCGCCGGCAGGCTCGGAACTGCGGAGCTTGCGTGGCTCACCGGTTCGACCTGAAGCGTGGAGGATGCCCCGGACGGGCGATCTTCGGTGGTCGCGCCTCCGGCTGCGCACCGTCCTGCGCCACGACTACTCGTGCGACGACACCTCGTGCGGCGACGATCGCACCGCCGGGGCTCCCCTCGTTCAGCGCTGCACCCGTCGCGGGTCGAAGGCGTCGCGCAGACCGTCGCCGATGGCGTTCACCGACATCACCGTCAGGAAGATCATCAAGCCAGGGAAGATGGCCAGCCACGGCACGCGCGTCATATACGTCTGTGCGTCCTTCAGCATGTTCCCCCAGGTAGCGGTGGGCGGCTGCACGCCGAACCCGAGGTACGACAAACCCGACTCCGCGATGATCGCGACCGCCACCTGTAGCGTCGCCTGCACCAGCACGGGGCCGAGCGCGTTGGGCAGGACGTGCAGCGCCATCATGCGCAGATGGCCCGCGCCGTTGGCCCGCGCCGCCTCCACGAAGGCGCGCTCGCGGATGCTCAGGAAGCTCGCGCGCACGATGCGCGCCACCACCATCCACGACAGCGCGCCGATGATGACCACGATCATGACCGTGCCACCGTAAGCCTCGGCGAACCGCGTACCGAGCAGGAGCGTGCTCGTCACGATCAACACGAACAACGAAGGGAGCGACAGGAACAGGTCCGTGGTGCGCATGAGCAGCGAGTCGAGCGCCCCACGGAAGTACCCCGCGAGCGCACCGACGACCGTTCCGATCGTCACCGACAAGGTCATGGAGAGCAGACCGACGAGCAGCGAGATGCGGCCGCCGAACAACACGCGCGTCAGGATGTCGCGCCCGAGGTCGTCGGTGCCGAACGGATGGCCGACGCTGGGCGCCGCGAAGCGTCCACGCAGGTCGATGTCCTCGGGGTCGTGGGGCGACAGACCGGCCAGCGCCACGGCGAGGACGATGGTCAGGAACACCACCGCCCCGACCAGGGCGAGTCGGTTGCGCCCGAAGCGCCGCAGCGTGAGCCGCCAACCCGCCGACGACGGACCGTCGCGGCGCTGCTCGACCAGGGTCACGTCAGTCATAGCGGATCCTCGGGTCGACGTAGGCATACGCCAGGTCGGCCAGGAGGTTCGCGACGACGATGGCCACCGACGTGAACATCACGATCGCCATCAAGACGGGGTAGTCGCGTCGCAGCGCCGACTGGAAGAAGAGCCTGCCCATGCCGGGCCAACTGAAGATGGTCTCGGTGAACAACGCCCCCGAGAACACCATCGGGAGGTCGAGCGCGATCAACGTCACCAACGGCAGCGCGGCGTTGCGCAGAGCGTGGCGGTAGATCACGCGCACTTCCGGCATCCCCTTGGCGCGGGCCGTCCTGACGAAGTCCTGCGACAGCGTCTCGATCATGGAGGCGCGAAGGAAGCGCGTGTACCACGCCACCCAGGTACTGCAAAGCATGACCACGGGGAGGATCAAGTGCCACGCCCGGTCCGCCACCGAGGACTCGAGCCCCGTGGTGGACATCCCGCCAGGCGGGAAGAGCGGGCCCGAGCCGAACGGGTTCGGCAACCAGAAGTAGAACACCAGGATCAGCATCAGCCCGAGCCAGAAGATCGGGATCGACTGGCCCATGAACGCGAAGGCGGTGACGAGGTGATCGAACCAGGAGTACTGGCGCACGGCGCTGAGCACGCCTACCGGGATGGCGACAAGGAGGGTGACGACGAAGGCGGTGAGAACCAGCGTGACGGTGTTGGGGAGGCGGTCGAGGATCTCGCGCGTGACGGGGCGACCGGTCTGCAGGGAGCGCCCCAGGTCACCACGCACGGCGCCGCTGACCCACCGCAGGTACTGCACGGGGGCGGGATCCAGCAGTCCGCGTTCACGGGCGATGCGCTCGAGGTCCGCCTGGCTGACGGTCGGATCGCGCTCGAGCTGCGCCAGCGGGCTGCCCGGACTGGCTTGCAGCATCCCGAACACCAGCGCGCTGACGAGGGCGAGGAGTGGAACGCTCTCGAGCAGGCGCCGAAGCAGGTAGTTGGTCATGGCGGTGGGTCCGACGTCGGAGGGGCGCGGGTGCAGCGCGCATTCCACCGCACCCGCGCCACGAAGTCGCTACTCCAGGTACCACTCCGCTACGTTCCACACCAACCCCGCCCAGGTGCTCGTGCGGAACCCCTTCAGGCGCGTCGCGTAGGCGTTCCCACCCGCGAACTGGTAGAGGAAGATCTGGGGAACCTCTTCGTTCACGAGCTCGGCCACCTCGCAGTAGGCGGCGTGACGCTCGTCCAGATCGGGCGACGTGCCCGCGGTCTCCAGCAACGCGTCGGCCCGTGGGTTCGCCCAACGGGCGTAGTTCCCGCCTGCGCCCTCGTTCTCGCTTCGCGGGATGCGGCTCGAGTGCAGCAGGTCGAAGACGTGCAATTGCGGGTTGATGCCGGTGCCGGTGTCGTAGACCAGGATGTCGTAGTCGCCGGTCTTGCGCGCCGCGCGGTCGCTCCAGCCGCCGAACAACACGCTCTGTTCGACGGTGCGGACGTTCACCTCGACGCCGAGGTCGCGGTAGAGGTCCTGGATCACGAGCATCGTCTGCTCGAGCAGGCGGAAGTCGCTGTACCCGACCATCTCCAGGCTCAGGCGCGTGCCGTCGGGCGCCGTGCCGGCGCCACGGGCGACCCGTACGCCGTCGTCCCCGGGCACCCAGCCGGCCTCGTCGAGCAGCGCGGCCGCTCGTTCGGGGTCGTAGGTGTAGCCGTCCACTTCGCAGGCGTACCAGCCGAGCTGGAACGGCGAAGTGGCGCGCAGCACACGCCCCAACGCCAACTCCTCGATGATCAGGTCGTAGTCGATCCCCAACGCCAACGCTTGGCGGACACGCACGTCACCCAGGACCGGATGGGCAGCCTGTCCTTCGACGGGGTTACCGCGCTCGCCCAAGTTCAGGAACATACGCATGATCCAGATCTCGGGGGCCGTGTCGAGCGTCACGGTGGGCGTTGCGTCCCACACTTCGCGCAGGTTCGACCCCGGCCACAGCATCACGTCCGCGTCGCCGCGCTGCATCATCGCCGCGCGCGTCTCCTCGCTCGGAACCACCAAGAACACTACGTTGTCAAGACGTGGCCTCGCGCCCTCGCGCGCTCGGGGGTTGCGTTCGAGGATGATGCGGTCCCCGGTTCTCCAGTCACCCAGGAGGAACGGGCCGGTGCCGACCGGGGCCCGGTTGAAGTCCCACGTGCCCATGTCGGCAGGGTCGCCGGTGGCATGGCGCGGCAGGATGCCCCATTGGAACTGGTCGAGGTACGACGAGTTGTATTGCTGGTAGCGCACCGTGACGGTCAGGTCGTCGACCGCTTCGACGGACGACACCGCCTCGAACGCGCCCGCCCGGACGGTGTCGGTGCCGGTCGATGCAGCTTCGGCCGTGAACACGACGTCGTCCGAAGTGAACGGTGCGCCGTCGGACCAGGTCACGCCCTCACGCAGGCGCCAGGTGATGGTCCGGCCGCCGTCGCTCACGCCACCGTTCTCCACGGTCGGAACCTCACGCGCGAGGATGGGGTAGTAGTTCCCGTCCGGATCGACGCCGACCAGCGGCTCGAGGATGGCGGGCACGACCTGCATGGTGATCAAGGCCGTGGTGGTGTAGGGGTTCATGGTCGCGAGGTCCTCGGGCAAGAGGACGGTCGCGGTGCCTTGCGCGTTCGCGGCGCCGATGAGCCACATCACGCCAACTGCGAGCGAGACCAACGACCTGATGACGAGTGTCCGCATGGGACCGCTCCTTCCAGGAGGCGGACGCGCCCTGCGCGCCCTGGACGAGATCACGGATGGTCGTCCGTAGTATACCTTCGGCGTGTAACGCGACCGCGAACCGCGTCCAGCACGGCTCCGCACCGGCAACTCCGGCGGGGCGGCGGGCGCCGGCGCCGGCTTGCCCGAGCCCGCCCGCCCCGGTACACTCTGCCCATGCATCCGCGCCCTCGTGTCCGCACCCCGCGAAGCTTCAAGCGCCACCACCAGCGTTGGTGGCGTCGCGGCGCGCGCGGCTAGGCGCGGACCGTTAGGCGCGGACCGTTGGGCCCGGACCGATAGGCCCGGATCGCTGGGCGCGGATCGCTGGGCGCGGATCGCTGGGCGCGGATCGCTGGGCGCGGTCCGGCAACTGCCGGACCGGTGTACTCCGTAGCCGCACCTCGACCTGGCGCGCGCAACCGGCCCTGGGCTTGGCGTGGATGCCGGCCCTGCGCCAGGCACGCCTGGCCCACCCCGCGCCCGGTGCTCTGCGCCCCCCGGCGCCGGCCCTCGCTAGACGGATTCCCGCACCACGACGAGACCGATGCCAGCGCGCCGCGACCCCGAGCGCCGCGCCCTGGCCGACCGGCGTGCACCGCGTGTACCCGACGAAGAACCCGCTTCATCCCCTCGACCCGGAGGTCGACCATGAACCCGCACTCGTTTCCCCTGCCCGACGAACGCGGTCGCTTCGGACCGTACGGCGGCCGGTACGTGCCGGAGACGCTCATCCCAGCGCTCGACGAACTGACCGCCGCGTACCGTGACGCCCGTGCCGACGACGGCTTCATGCGCCGCTTCGAACGGATCCTGCGCGATTACGTCGGCAGACCGAGCCTGCTGTACCGTGCCGACAACCTGACGAGGCTGCTGGGCGGGGCGCGCATCTACCTGAAGCGCGAAGACCTGAACCACACCGGCGCGCACAAGATCACCAACACCATCGGTCAGGTCCTGCTGGCCGCGCGCATGGGCAAGCGACGCGTCATCGCCGAGACCGGAGCGGGCCAGCACGGGGTGGCCACGGCGACAGCGGCCGCCTTGTTCGGACTCGACTGCGTTGTCTACATGGGTGAAGAGGACGTCCGCAGGCAAGAGCTGAACGTCTACCGCATGCGCCTGCTGGGCGCCGAGGTGGTGCCGGTGACGAGCGGCACGCGCACGCTGAAGGACGCCACCAACGAGGCGATCCGCGATTGGGTCACGAACGTCCGGACCACCTTCTACGTGCTCGGCTCGGTGGTCGGCCCCCACCCCTACCCGATGATGGTGCGAGACCTCCAGAGCGTGATCGGGTTCGAGACGATGGCGCAACTCGAGGCGGCGGAGGGTCGTCGCGTGCCGGATGCCGTCATCGCCTGCGTCGGCGGCGGAAGCAACGCCATCGGGATCTTCGCCCCTTACGCGTACCTCGACCCGAGCGAGCGGCCGCGTCTCATCGGTGTCGAGGCGGCCGGATACGGTCTCGACAGCGGCGCGCACGCTGCCAGCATCTCGGCGGGCAAGCGCGGCGTCCTCCACGGATCCTTGATGTACTTGCTCTCGAACGACGACGGTCAGATCTCGCCACCACACTCGGTGTCGGCCGGGCTCGATTACCCCGGCGTCGGCCCGGAGCACAGTTACTACGCCGACGCCGGCATCGCGCGGTACGTCGCGGTCACGGACGAGGACGCGCTGGATGCGTTCGAGGCGCTGGCGAAGATCGAAGGCATCGTCCCCGCTCTGGAGAGTTCCCACGCCATCTCGTACGCCATGCGCCACGCTCCCACCATGGCGAAGGACCAGGTGCTGGTGGTGAACCTCTCGGGTCGAGGCGACAAGGACGTCGCGGAGGTCGCGCGCCTGCGCTCGGTCGCTTCTACGAACGGGAGGGGCTGACATGAGCCGCATCGCGAACGCGTTCGCACGCGCAGAGGCCGAGAACCGGGCGGCGTTCATCGCGTACCTGCCTGCAGGCTTCCCCGACGAAGCGACGTTCCTGGACGCCGCCGCCCAGGTGCTCGAGCACGCGGACCTGCTCGAGGTCGGACTACCGTTCTCGGACCCGTTGGGCGACGGTCCGACCATCCAGCGCGCCACGGAGCGGGCGCTGCGTCAGGGCACCACCACGGCGCGGACACTCGACCTCGTGCGGACGTTGCGCCGGCGCACCGACAAGCCGCTCTTGGTGATGACCTACTACAACCCCATCTACTGCTACCCGGGTGGCGAAGAGGCGTTCGCCGGTGCAGCGAAGGAAGCAGGTGCCGACGGCGTGATCCTGCCCGACCTCCCGCCCGACGAGGGCGAGGCGTTCATCGCCGCTTGCCGCGCGGTGGACCTCGATACGGTGTTCTTGGTGGCGCCGACGTCGACGGACGCGCGCTTGAAGGTCGTCACCACCGCCTGCCGGGGGTTCGTGTACGCCGTGTCGGTCACGGGTGTCACCGGGGCCCGCGACAGCCTCCCGAGCGACGTCGCCGACCTCGTCGCGCGCACGCGCGCGGCGGGTTCGCTGCCGGTGGCGGTCGGGTTCGGCGTGGGCTCGGCCGCGACGGCACGGCGCGTCGCGGCGCATTCCGACGGCGTCGTGGTCGGCTCGGCGCTGGTGCAAGCGCTCGACCGAGGTGACGATCTTGCCGCCTTCGCGGCCGAGTTGGCGAGCGGCTGCCGACGGGACGGTTAGGGGGCGCGGCCGTGTTGGCGAGCGGTTGCCGACGGGACGGCTGACGGGCGCGCCGAAGGCGGCGCGCGCGATCATGGCTCCAAGACCAGCTTCATCCCCTCGTGCGACGCCACGAACCCCAGGCGCTGGTAGAAGCGCACGGCGTCAGGGCGCGACTTGTCGGTCGTGAGCTGCACGATGCGACAGCCGCGCGCCCTGGCGCGCTCGATGGCCCAGCGGAACATGCGCTGCCCGACGCCTTGCGAGCGTACCGAGGCGTCGACCCGCACGCCTTCGATCAACGCCCGCCAACTGCCTTGGTGCGTGAGGTACGGGATGAAGGTGAGCTGCATGGCCCCCACCACGCGCCCGGCGATCGTCGCGACGACGAGCTCGTTGTTGGGGTCGTGGTCGATGGCCTCGAACGCGCGCTCGTACGTGTCGGGTAGTGGCGACGCGAAGCGTTCGCGCTTCGCTCCGAGCGGGTCGTCCGCCAGCATCCGCACGATGGCGCTCACGTCGGCGGGCGTCGCGGCCCGGAAGACGAGGTCTTCGCGTTCGTCCACGTCGACTCCCCTGGGCACTCAGTCGTCGTGCAGATGGGCTTCGCTGCCGACCACGGCGAAGAGTTCGTAGCCGACCAAGACGTCGGCGGCGACGTCGGCGGGAACGTCCTGGCCGACGACGCGCACGACCACGGGCGCACCACCGACCCGCGGCTCGAGCACGAACAGGGTGCCGACGGCATGCAAGCGTGACACGACGTCGAAGTCGCGCAACGCGCCGGCGGCAGCAACCCGCACGACGCCGTCGGGCAGCGTGAGCAGCTCGAGCCGGACCCGCGCGACACCGGCCCCGACCATGCCCATGGCTTCCGCGCCGGCACGCGACAGGTCGATGACGCGCCCCGGCTTGAACGGCCCTCGGTCGTTGATGCGCACGACCACCGAGCGTCCGTTGTCCTCGTTGACGACACGCACCAGGGTGTTGAACGGCAACGTCTTGTGCGCCGCGGTCAGCTGGCTGGGGTCGAAGATCTCGCCGTTGGCGGTCAGGCGCCCGGCGAACCCGGGTCCGTACCAGGACGCCATCCCGCGCTCGGCGGCCGGGCTCGGGCGAGCAGCGGTCGCGGCGTTCGTGCGCGGCCGGGCTGCGCTGGAGGTGGTGGCCGCGGGCGCGAAGGCCGCGTCCGCGATCGCCGTCGAGGTGTCGATCGGGCCGGCGCCGGACGGAGTGCCCGGCGCTTGCCCCATCAGCGCCGCCGGCGCGCACGCCGACAACGCCGCCGCGAGAGCGAGGGCTGCTAGACCCACGCCACGGGTGTGGTGGGACTCCAGAACGGGTCCTTCCCGCCGAACGAACGCGCGCGCGTGCATGGGGTCATGCTACGCGCGCGCGTCGTGATGTGCATGTGAAGCGTCCGGCGAAGCGGCAGGCGTGCGCAGCCGGGCCGCCTACGCCCTCAAGCCCAGGTGCGCCTGGCGAGTTCCTTCTGACACAGGACGAACGCCTCGTAGTCTTCGATCTCGGCGCTGCCGTCGGTGATGGCGCCCTCGCACTTGGTGATGATCTCGCTGAGCTCTTCGTTGCTGAGGTAGCGGATGGTGTCCATGCTGGTCCGTTCCTGTACCATCGGAGTCCTCGTTCCCGGCGCGGCTGCCTTGGAGTCGTGATGCTTGGTTTGGCTCCGGTCGCGCATGCTTCGTGACTGGACGGTAGCAACGGGCGTCTTACAGAACTCTCACAGGTCTTTCATGGTGCGGCGCGCGTCCCGCAGTGTCCGCGGTGCGCGCGCCGACGATATGGTGGTCGTCATGATCGACAGTCACTGCCACCTGGACCACTGCAGCGACCCCGAGGCCGCCGTCGACCCCGATTTGCGCGCCATCGTGACGGTCGGCACGACGGTGGACCGCTGCCGCCTGGCGGTAGCCGCCGCCGAGCGACATCCGAACGTCTGGGCCGCCGTCGGCATCCATCCGAACGACGCAAGCGAAGCCCTCGACCCGGAGGCGCGCTCACAGGTCGAGACCATGGCCGAGCACCCTCGCGTCGTGGCGATCGGCGAGAGCGGTTTCGACCGGTACTGGGACGCGCAGACGCCGGAGGTGCAGCGGGCGTCCTTCGATTGGCAGGTGACGCTGGCGCGACGGCACGACAAGGCGTTGATCTTGCACGTTCGGGACGCCGACGGCAGCGACGAGGCGTCGCGGGAAGCCGCCGACGCGATCCGCGGGGCCGGCTGGGGTCGCGGCGTGCTGCACTGCTTCAACGGGCACCCGGAGTTACTCGCCGCCGGTCTGGAGCTCGGGTGGATGGTGTCGTTCGCGGGCAACGTCACGTACAAGAACGCGCACGCCGTTCGGGAGTCCGCGACCTTGGTACCGGCGGATCGTCTGATGGTCGAGACCGACAGTCCGTTCCTGGCGCCGGTGCCGATGCGCGGGAAGCGCAACGTGCCGGCGTACGTCCGGCATACCGCCACGGCGTTGGCATCGTTGCGTGGCGTGCCGATCGCCGAACTCGAGCCGCTGCTGGACGCGAACGCGGCCCGACTCTACGGACTCCCGGAAGCGTCACCGCCGGCGACCTGACGCGCGCCCCGCTCGGGCCGGTCGACGCGGTCGTAGCGGAGCCACTCTGCCAAGCGTGCGCGCGACACCACGCGATGCGGGTCGTCGGGGATGTACGCCGTCACCACGTCCACCCAGCGGTGGGTGCGGTACTCGAGCACGACGTGAAGTGGGATCCGGACGTCGGCGCTGACGGGCAAGTAGCCCAGCACCAGCAAGCGCTCGTCTTCCACGTAGCGCATCATCTCGCGGCCGAACAACACGGTGTGCACGATGTCGTGCTCGGTGAAGCCCTCGCATGTCGCGTGGCGCACGGCGTGGCTGCCGATGCGGTAGCGGCCCTGCCGCACCAGCGGCACCAGGTCCGGCAGGCTGCGAACGCGCGGCCGGACGCGACGCTTACGACCGTCCATGCGGCAGGCTAGCATGCGGCCTACACTGAACCCATGCCAGATCCGGACACGCCGCCGACCTTCCACGACGACAGCATCCTGGTCCAGCGAACCGACGCCGACCTCTACGTGGAGCGTGTGGGGCCGGACGCGGCACCAGCGGTGTACTTCCTCCACGGCGGGCCAGGCTACGGCAGCCACTCCTTCCGCGAGATCATGGGCGAGGACCTCGAACGGTACCTCGTCTTGTACGCCGACCAGCGCGGTGGCGGGCGCAGCTACGGTGCCGGAACGGCCGACCCGAGCGTCCTGGCCGACGACGTTCGGGCGGTTCTCGACGCGCTGGAGCGAGAGCGTGTGTCTTTGTTGGCTCATGGCTTCGGCGCGCTGGTGGCCGTCGAGGTGGCGCGACGCTGGCCGGAACGCGTCGAGCGCCTGGTGCTGGTCGCGCCATGGTTCTCGATGCCCATCCTGGCCGACGACCTCCTGCGGGCCGCGCGGCGCGTTCAAGCTGCCGGCGACCCTGCCAGCGGCGGGGCCCTGACCTCGGCTCCCGGAGCAGTCGATCCCGGCTCCGGTCCCGTCGATGCCGACGCCACCGTCGATCACGACGACGCTCCTATCGGCGACCCGACCGCGATGGCCGACGAGGCGTTCGCGCTCGTCAACCCGAAGGCGCTCTTCGACGCGCTGCAGTTCCCGCACGCGAGTTCGCGCATGCGCTTGGAGCACGCCGACGCCGAGGTGCTGCTCGGACCGCAGGACGCCGAGGAACCCTTGGGGGTGTGGGAGCGCGACGTGCTGGACGCCTTGCCCACGCTCGCCGTACCGGTGGTGGTCTTGGCCGGGCGGCTGGACGGCACGTGCTTCCCCCGCCAGGTCGAGGCAGGGCTCGAGCGCATGCCGTGGGCGCACGTGAGCTTGCTCGACGCCGGCCACTACCCGTGGCTCGACGCTCCGGAGCAGTTCGAGGCGGTACTGCACGAGGCGCTGGCGGTGCCCGCCCGCCTTGCGGCTGGTTCCGCCGACACGCAAAAAACTCCGCCAGGAACGTGATTTCTTCCGCTCGGAGCGGTCCCGTGCCGTGCTACACTCCGCCCGTGTTGCGTCCCGACATCCGGGTCGAATCGGTCCAAGATGTCACGCCGGCCCTACTGACGAAGCTCGGCGTCGGCGCCGTGCTGGTCGACCTCGACGACACGCTCCTCGCCGCTGCCGACGAGCGCGTGGCGCCGGACGTCATCGCATGGGTGCGCTCGTTGAAGGACGCAGGTTTCGCGGTCGCCATCCTGTCGAACGGCGAACGCCAGCGCGTGCAGCGGATCGCTGGCGAAGCCGGCGTTCCCGGCTTGTCGTTGGCCGGCAAACCGTTCCGCATGGCGTTTCGCAAGGCGATGCGCATGCTGGGCGATCCCGCCCCCGACACGGCCGTCATGGTCGGAGACCAGTTGTTCACGGACGTGCTCGGCGCGAAACGCGCCGGCCTGAGAGCCATCCTGGTCCGGCCGCTGTCGCCGGGTAAGCTTCCTCATACCCGCTTGGCACGGCGTATTGAAAGAATGCTGCTGAAGGAGTGACGAGCGTGGCGGTGCTGTCGATCGGTGACAAACGGCTGGGTGCGGTTCTGCTGGAGCGCGGGTACGTCACCGACGACTCGCTGCAACAGGCGATCACGCGCCACGGCGAGGTCGGCGGCCGCCTGGCGGACATCCTCGTGAACCTCGGGGTGATCTCCGAGCAACGCATCGCGCGCGCGGTCGAGGAGTCGATCGGCATACCGCTGGTCACCCTGCCACGCGTCGACGTCATGGCCGACGCCCTGGCGAAGGTGCACGGGGAACTCGCCGCGGAGGTGCGCGCCATGCCGTTCGCCATCGACGGCGACCGTCTGCGCGTGGCCTTCGTCGACCCCCTGGATGCGCTCGCGATCGAGGAGATCGAGGACGCCTCCGGTTGTCTGGTCGAGCCGTATCAAGCACTGCAGAAGGAACTCCAGTGGGCGCTGGCGACCTACTACCCCGAACTGGGGTTGGAGCCGCCGCCGGACCTCGACGTCGACATCAGCCAGCGGCTCGGGAACCTCGCGGTCGCCGCGGGTCTCATCAGCGAGCCCGACCTGGCCGAGGCGATCGAGGAGCAGCAACGCACCGGTGGCCTGCTGGGCCGCATCCTGGTGCAGCGCGGCGCCCTCGACGAAGAGCAGCTCACGCGCCTGCTGGCCGAACAGATGGGGATCCCGTTCGTCTCCTCGCTCGACGACGAGCCGACCAACGAGCAACTGGCGTCGAACCTCCTGCGTCTCGACGCGGTGCAGTTCTCCGCCGTGCCGTACCGCATGGAGGGCGAGACGCTCGTCGTCGCCATCGCCGACCCACGGCGCATGAGCGACATCGATGCGATCGTCCACCGTGACGTTCGTTTCGTGGCTTCCGCCGAGGACGTCGTCCAGAAGCGCATCGAAACGATGTACGCGAACGACAAGGGGCGCCTAGGCGAGACGCTGCTGCAGAGCAAGCGCCTCAAACGCGAGCAACTGCGCAGGGCGTTGGAGGAGCAGGCCAAGCTCGGCAGCGTGAAGCCGCTCGGCGAGATCCTCGTCGACCTCGGCTACGTCACGCAGACCGACGTCGACGAGGCGCTGAACAAGCAGCGCGCAGGGGGCGGACGGCTCGAGGACACCCTGGTCCAGTCCGGCAAGATCAGCCCGGACATGCTGGCGCGTAGCCTGGCGATGCAGCTCGGCTTCGACTTCATCGAGGAGAACGTCCAAGTCGACCCATACGCCGTGAGTCTGGTGCCGGAAGCCACCGCGCGGCGCTACACCGCCATGCCGGTGCGTCTCGAGAACAACACGTTGGTCGTGGCGATGAAGGACCCCCGGCACGTGTTCGCGCTCGACGACATCCAGTTGATCACCGGTCGCGAGATCCAACCAGCCGTCGCCACGGAAGAGACGCTGACACGCCTGCTGAACCGCTTCTACCGCGAAGGCACCGACATGGACGAACTCGCCAAGGCGGTCGTCGAGGAGGTCGGCAGCGGCGCTCAGCAGGTCGAGGAAGACAACAGCGCCATCGACGACAACGCGCTGGTGAAGGTGGTCAACAACATCATCCGCGAAGCCATCCTGAACGACATCTCGGACATCCATATCGAACCGCGGCCCGACAAGGTCACCATCCGCGTGCGCAAGGACGGCTCGCTGCGCGAGTACATGACCATGCCCAAGCTCACCGCCCCGGCGTTGTCGTCGCGCATCAAGATCATGGGCGGACTGAACATCGCCGAGCGGCGGATGCCGCAAGACGGCCGCGTGCGCTTCCGCGACCGCAACGTAGAGGTCGACCTGCGCCTCTCCACCTTGCCGACGGTGTACGGCGAGAAGGCCGTGATGCGCCTGTTGAAGAAGGCGACCGACATCCCCGAGATCGAGCAGCTCGGCTTCGCGGACTACAACTTCCAGCGCTTCACCGACGTCATCCAGAAGCCGTACGGCATGTTCCTCATCACCGGCCCCACCGGTTCGGGCAAGTCGTTCACGACCTTCTCGGTCCTGAAGCGGATCGCCACGCCCGAGGTGAACGTAACCACCGTCGAGGACCCGGTCGAGTACGAGATCCCCGGCATCAACCAGACGCAGGTGAACATGAAGGCGGGCCTCGACTTCGCGCGCGCCCTGCGGTCGTTCCTGCGGCAAGACCCGGACATCATCATGGTCGGTGAGATCCGTGACCACGAGACCGCCAAGATCTCGATGGAGGCGGCGCTCACCGGTCACTTGCTCATCGCCACGTTGCACACCAACGACGCCGCCGGCGCCGTGACGCGCCTGACCGAGATGGGCATCGAGCCGTTCAACGTCTCCGCCTCGCTGATCGGCGTCTTGGCGCAGCGCTTGGTGCGCAAGGTGTGCAAGGACTGCCGCGTCGCTTCCACACCAGAGCCCGACGTGCTGCGCCGCCTTGGGATCAAGGACGACGAGATCGCCGGCCGCACGCTCTACCGCGGCGTCGGCTGTGAGAAGTGCGGCGGCAGCGGGTACAACGGCCGCTATGCGATCCACGAGTTGCTGGTGGTGGACGACGAGGTCGAGAAGGCGATCGTGCGCGAGGCGTCCGCCTTCGAACTCCGCGAGCTCGCGATCGAACGCGGCATGAAGACGCTGCGGGAAGACGGCATCTATAAAGCCCTGGAGGGCATCACGACGCTCGAAGAGGTGCTCGCCCGTACCGCGGAGTAACCCTGCCACGTCGCGCGACGGCGCCGGGCGCGACCGCCCACGCCGCGCCCCCACGAGAGGAACCCGAGCATGGCCGACCAGATTCGTTCCACCCAGATCCAGGCCGACATCGTCGACCTGTTGAAGCTCGCCATCGAGCGCAAGGCTTCGGACCTGCTTCTCACCGTGGGCTTGCCGCCGATGCTCAAGGTCAACGGCGAGTGGCGCCCTACCGAGTTCGACGTACTCTCCCCCACCATGACGCGGCGCCTGATGTACGCGCTGATGGACGAGAAGAAGCAGCGCAACTTCGAGGAGCGCAAAGACCTCGACTTCTCGTTCAGCCTCTCGGGACACGGCCGCTTCCGCGTGAACGTGTTCGTGCAGCGCGGCTCGGTGGGCGGCGTGATGCGCACCATCTCCGAGGACGTACTGACCTTCTCCGATCTCGGCCTCCCCAAGGAGGTGGCCGACGTCGGGCGCCTGCCGCGCGGTCTGGTGCTCATCACCGGTCCGACCGGTTCGGGCAAGTCGACCACGCTGGCCACTATGATCGACCTGATCAACAACGAGTTCCCGAAGCACATCGTCACGGTCGAAGACCCGATCGAGTTCTTCCACCGGCACAAGACGTCGATCGTCAACCAGCGCGAGGTCGGCGAGGACACGATGAACTTCCACAACGCTCTCAGGAGCGTGTTGCGCCAGGCGCCCGACGTCATCCTGGTCGGCGAGATGCGCGACCACGAGACCATCGGCGCCGCCGTGACCGCAGCAGAGACCGGTCACTTGGTGTTGGCCACGCTGCACACCAACACCGCGTCCGAGGCCATCGACCGCATCATCGACGTCTTCCCCGACGCCCAACAGGAGCAGGTGCGCGTCCAGCTCGCGAACAACCTGCAGTCGATCCTCACGCAGCAACTGATGCCGAAAGCGAACGGCGACGGGCGGGCGCTGGCCTACGAGTTCCTCATCGCCACCCCGGCCGTGCGCAACCTCATCCGCGAAGGCAAGACGCACCAGATCCCCGCGTCGATCCAGATGGGCGGCCAGTTGGGCATGATCACGATGGACGCCTGCTTGGCCGAGCTGCACCTGAAGAAGATCATCTCGTTCGAGATGGGCATGTCCCGTGCCGTGGACGCCAAGGAGTACGAGCGCCTGGTCACGACAGGGGGCCTCGCCTCCGAGGCTGCCGCTGACGGGCGCGCCGCCCCGGTTCGTCCGACCCAGAGCAACCTCGGCGGCCGCGGCGGCCCGCCATCGATCGGGCGCGGCGGGCGCCAAGGCTGAGCCCGCCCCGACGACCATGACGCTCGCGACGCTCCTCCAGGCCGTCGATCGCGTTCCGGGAGGACGCTACGCCAAACACGCGCTGTCGGCGGCGCTCGACCGGACGCCGGTGCCGTACGCCACGCGGCTGCGGATGCGCCGCCTCGGCTTCAAGGCCGAAGCGTTCGCGCTCTACGAGCTCGACCGCAACGACAGCGCCCACTACCTGCCCGACCGCTGTTGGGGCGACATGGCCAAGGTGGATGGCGCCACGGTCCAGGCGCTGCTTGGCAACAAGCTGCTGTTCCACCACACGTTCCGGGACGAACTCCCGCTACCGGACGTGCCTGCATCCCTGGCCCTCGGGCGCTTCGTCCCCAACCGCGCTTCCGAGCGCGCCATAACATCGTTCGACGACCTCTTGACGTACTTGGGCGCCGTCGGGCCGGTGATGCTCAAACCGATCGGCGGCGGCAAGGGCAGGGGCATCCACCGCGTCGAGACGTCCCCGGACGGGCTCCGCTACGATGGCCGGCCCACCACGGTCGACGACGTTGCCGCGGCGATCGGCCGGCTCGACGGTGTTCTCGTCAGCGCGTTCGTCCGACAGGCGAGCTACGCGGCCGAGATCTTCCCAGGCTCGGCCAACACCATGCGGTTGATCGTCATGCGCGACGTCGACACGGGCGAACCGTTCGTGCCGGCCGCCATCCATCGCTTCGGGCGCACGGCGACGGTCCCGGTCGACAACTACTCGCGCGGTGGCGTCTTCGCGGGAATCGACGCCGCCACGGGCGAGATGGGCCCCTTGTTCGGTTACGACGCGAAGACCGCCCGCACGACCTGGCGCGACGATCATCCGGACACCGGCACGCCCGTGCGTGGCGCCGTCGTTCCCGGTTGGCACGAGGTGGTGGATCGGCTGCTCGACTTCACGCGACGCCATCCGTACTTCTCCTACGTCGGCTGGGACGTGGTGAAGACCGACACGGGGATGTCCATCCTGGAGGCGAACTACGGCGCCGGGCTGCAGATCCAGGTAGTGCGGCCGTTCCTCACCGATCCCCGCATCCGCCGGTTCGTCGAGGCGCGCGGCATCTACGCGCCGAATGGTGCTCCGCCCCGGCGCTCGGCTTGACGCCCCCCTCGGCACGTTCTTATACTTCGCCAGATGTGTAAGCCCCCCGTTCTGCGCGTTCGCCGCCGACTGAGCTTCCTGCAGTCGCGCATGTGCGTGTTGCTACGGGCGTTGGGGGGCGTGGGCTGACGACGCGCCGCGGGCAGCGGCGATCCATTCGGCATACCTCGACCCCCGGCCCCACCCGCGGCCGGGGGTCGTTTCGTACCAGCGGGCGAAGGAAGGCACCGGATGCCAGAAGCGAGAAGCTTGTTCGACAAGGTGTGGGACGCGCACGAAGTGCGCACGTTGCGCAACGGTCAGACGCAGTTGTTCATCGACACCCATCTGATCCACGAGGTCACCAGCCCGCAGGCGTTCGGGATGCTGCGCGACCTCGGCCTGCCCGTCCGCATGCCGCATCGCACCTTCGCGACGGTCGATCACATCGTGCCGACCCACACCCGCGCCGAGCCGTTCGAGGACGCGTTGGCCGACGAGATGATCCGGGAGCTCAGGCGCAACACCGCCGAGCACGGGATCACCTTCTTCGACCTCGGCAGCGGCAACCAAGGCATCGTGCACATGGTCGGACCGGAGCAAGGCATCACCCAGCCCGGCACCACCATCGCCTGCGGTGACAGCCACACCAGCACCCACGGGGCGTTCGGCGCCATCGCCTTCGGCATCGGCACCAGCCAGGTCCGCGACGTCCTCGCGACGCAGACGATCGCCATGTCCAAGCCGAAGGTGCGCCGCATCGAGGTGAACGGAGAACTCGGACCCGGCGTCTACGCCAAGGACGTGATCTTGCACGTCATCCGCACGCTCGGGGTGAAGGGCGGCATCGGCTACGCCTACGAGTACGCCGGCGACGTCTTCGACCGCATGACGATGGAGGAGCGGATGACGGTCTGCAACATGTCGATCGAAGGAGGCGCGCGCTGCGGCTACGTCAACCCGGACGCCACCACCTTCGCGTACCTCGAGGGTCGTCCGCATGCGCCCCGCGGCGCGGACTGGGAAGCGTCGCTGGCGCGTTGGCAGGCGTTGGCGTCCGACCCCGGCTGTCCCTACGACGACGTCGTGCGGTTCGACGCGCGCGACATCCCACCGACGGTGACGTGGGGCATCAACCCGGGGCAGGCGATCGCCGTGGACGAAGCCGTTCCGACCGTCGAGGCCGCGTCCGAGAACGACCGCGCGGCGGTGGCCGAAGCGTTGGCCCACATGAAGCTCACGCCGGGCGCGCCGATCGCCGGCACCACCATCGACGTGGCGTTCTTCGGGTCGTGCACCAACGGGCGCCTGTCGGACTTCGTCGAGGTGGCCCGCGTCCTGGAGGGCAAGAAGGTCCACCCGGGCGTCCAGGCGATCGCCGTGCCCGGTTCGCAGTTGGTCAAGCAGGAATGCGAACGGCTCGGGATCGACCGCGTCTTCCGCGATGCCGGGTTCGAGTGGCGCGACGCCGGTTGCAGCATGTGCCTCGCGATGAACCCCGACAAGCTGGTGGGCGACCAACTGTGCGCATCCTCGTCGAACCGCAACTTCAAGGGTAGGCAGGGCTCCCCGACCGGACGCACCGTGCTGATGAGCCCCGTCATGGTGGCTGCCGCCGCCGTGCGCGGCGTGATCGCCGACGCGCGCGAGGTGTTCGCGGACGCGGGCGGCGGGATCGGGCACGGCGCGTCGGGCCCCGGCGCCAGCAGCGGACGGGCGGTGGCTTGAATGGCACTCGACCCCATCCGCGAAGTGCGTGGCCGCGCCTTGGTGATTCCCGGCGACGACATCGACACCGACCGCATCATCCCCGCCCGTTTCCTCAAGTGCGTCACCTTCGACGGTCTGGGCGAAGCGCTCTTCTACGACGAGCGCTTCGACGAGGCGGGCACGCCCAAGGGCCACGCCATCGACGACCCGCGTCACGCGAGTGCGCGGGTCCTGCTGTCGGGCGACAACTTCGGCTGCGGCTCGAGCCGCGAACACGCCCCGCAAGCCATCCAACGGGCCGGCTTCCGCGCGGTCCTCGCCGGCAGCTTCGCCGAGATCTTCCTCGGGAACGCCACCACCCTCGGCCTGGTGTGCGCGCGCTTGGACGCCGCCGCCCGCTCCGACCTGGCGCGGCGCGTGACCGAGGACCCCGACCTCGAGGTCGTGATCGATGTCGACGCGCAGGAGGTGCGGGCCGGCGACGCGCGATACGCTGCCGACATCGCGCCGAGCGTGCGTGAGGCCCTGCTGACGGGATACTGGGACCCGATCGGCGAGCTGCTCGAGGGAGCGGACGACATCGCCGCCACCGCCAGCAGGCTCGGTCACGGCGCGTGACCTGCGGCCACGAGCCCCAGCGGACGCGACGCGCGTCACGAGGAGTACCGACATGACCTACCGCATCGCCGTCCTACCCGGCGACTTCATCGGCCCGGAAGTGATCGACGCTACCGTCGAGACACTGGAGGCCCTCGCTGGCGCGCACGGGCTGACGTTCACGTTCGAACGCCTGCCGTTCGGCGGCGGCGCGATCGAGACACACGGGGAACCGCTGCCGCAGGAGACGAAGGTCGCGGCGGCCCAGGCGGACGCGGTCTTGATGGGCTCCGCCGGTGGTCCGGTCGGGGACCATCCCTGGAACCGCCTGCCTCGTGAGAAGCGGGTGGAAAGCGGCATCTTGGCGCTTCGCCGCCACCTTGCGGTGTTCGCGAACCTGCGCCCGGTGAAGGTGTTCCCCGGCCTCGAGCGGCTTTCCCCGCTACGCGAGGAGCGCGCCGCGGGCACCGACATGCTCATCCTGCGCGAGCTCACCGGCGGCATCTACTTCGGCAAGCCGTCGTTCGTGGAAGAGAACCGCGGCGTGTCGACCATGGTGTACGAGCGACACGAGGTCGAGCGGGTCGCGAGGGTCGCGTTCGAATCCGCCCGGCAACGCAGGGGACGCGTGACCAACGTCGACAAGTCGAACGTGCTCGACGTGTCGCAGTTCTGGCGCGACGTCGTGGTGGAGGTCCACCGCGAGGAGTTCCCCGACGTCGAGCTCGACCACCTGTACGTGGACAACGCCGCCATGCAGATCGTGCGCGACCCGCGCGCGTTCGACGTGCTGGTGACGGGCAACCTGTTCGGCGACATCCTGTCGGACCTCGCGGCCGTGATCCCCGGCTCGCTCGGGCTGCTGCCGTCGGCCAGCCTCGGCGGCGAGGTCGGCCTGTTCGAGCCCGTGCACGGCAGCGCCCCGGACATCGCCGGCAAAGGCATCGCCAACCCCGTCGGCACGATGCTCTCGGCAGCGATGCTGCTGCGTCATGGACTGAACGAGCAGACCGCGGCGGAGGCGCTGGAAGTTGCGGTGCAAGCCGCCCTCGCCGACGACCCGACCGTCGATCTCGGCGGCAGCCGCGGCACGCGAGCCTTCACCGATGCCGTCATAGCCGCGATTCCCACCCCCGGCGCGGTCGTGGGGCGGGGTTAGAATCGCGCAGGAGGAACCCATGGCCGACCGTTCGCGCTCCACGAACCTCAACCGCCGCAGCGCGGTCGTCACGCAAGGCGACCAGCGGGCGCCGAACCGCGCCATGTTGCGCGCGGTCGGGTTCGACGACCAGGACTTCGACAAACCGATCGTCGGTATCGCCAACGGTCATAGCACCATCACGCCGTGCAACGCAGGTCTCGGGGGTCTGGCCGCGGCCGCCGACGCCGCCGTGAGCGCGGCCGGCGGCATGCCGCAGATGTTCGGCACCATCACGATCTCGGACGGCATCTCGATGGGCACGGAAGGCATGAAAGCGAGCCTGGTGTCGCGCGAGGTGATCGCCGACAGCATCGAGACCGTCGGCCGCGGCCAGAGCATGGATGGCATGCTCGCCGTCGGCGGGTGCGACAAGAACATGCCCGGCGCCATGATCGCGCTGGCGCGACTGGACATCCCGAGCGTCTTCGTCTACGGCGGCACCATCAAGCCGGGGCACTACGACGGCGAAGACCTGACCATCGTCAGCGTCTTCGAAGCCGTGGGCGCACACGCCGCCGGCCGCATCCCGCTCGAGACGTTCCGCGCCATCGAGACGCACGCCTGCCCAGGCGCGGGCTCGTGCGGCGGCATGTACACCGCCAACACCATGTCCTCGGCCATCGAGGCGATGGGCATGAGCCTGCCGTACTCCAGCACCATGTCCGCCGAGGACGACGAGAAGCGCCTCAGCGCCGAGGAGAGCGGGCGCGCCCTGCTGCGGCTCGTCGAGCGCGACCTCACGGCGCGCCAGATCATGACCCGGGAGGCGTTCGAGAACGCCATCCGCGTGGTCATGGCCGTGGGCGGCAGCACCAACGCGGTCCTGCACCTCCTCGCCATCGCGCACGCTGCCGACGTGCCGCTCGCGATGGACGACTTCGAACGCCTGCGCAAGACCACGCCGGTACTGTGCGACCTCAAGCCTTCGGGCCGCTACGTCGCCACCGACCTGCACCGAGTAGGTGGCATCCCATTGGTCATGAAGATGCTGCTCGAGGCCGGCCTGCTCCATGGCGACTGCGTGACCGTCACCGGTCGCACCGTGGCCGAGAACTTGGCCGACGTCGCGTCCACGCCTCCTGCCGGCCAGGACGTGGTGCACCCGTTCGCGTCGCCCATCTACCCGCAAGGCCACCTGAACGTGCTGCGGGGCAACCTCGCGCCCGAGGGCGCCGTCGCCAAGACGACCGGCCTGAAACGGACGCGCATCTCGGGGCCCGCGCGGGTGTTCGAGAGCGAGGAGGCGTGCCTCGCCGCCATCCTGGAGGACCGCATCCAGGCGGGCGACGTGATCGTGATCCGTTACGAGGGCCCCCAAGGCGGCCCCGGCATGCGCGAGATGCTCTCCCCGACCAGCGCCATCATCGGCAAGGGGCTCGGTGACGCCGTCGGGCTCATCACGGACGGTCGCTTCTCCGGCGGGACGTACGGCTTGGTGGTGGGGCACGTCGCGCCCGAAGCCGCCACGGGCGGCCCGATCGGCTTGGTGGAGGAAGGCGACGTCATCACCATCGACGCCGAGCACAACCTGCTGCAACTCGAGGTGGACGACGCCGAGCTGGAGCGCAGGCGGGCTTCCTGGACGCCGCCGGAGCCGCGCTACCGGCGCGGCGTGCTGGCGAAGTACGCCAAGCAGGTCTCGAGCGCATCGCGCGGGGCAGTGACCGACTAGACCCCGATGCTGCGCCGGGTCGCGGTATCGTTTCCCCGCGGGTCGAACCGTCGTCGCCCTGCTTCGCCCGGCTTCGCCCTGCCGCGCCGCAACTTGGAGTCGTGCCATGCCCGAGACCCCCTCGCACCCCCGTTCCCACGCCGGAGATCCTCGGCAGCAACCGAACCATGCCGGCGAACCGCTCCGCGTGACGGTCTGGAACGAGTACCTTCACGAGGTCGAGTCCGAGGTCGTGCGCGCCGTGTACCCTGACGGCATCCACATGGCGCTGAAGCGCACCCTGGAGGAGCGGTTGCGCGCCGACGTGCGCACCGCCACCTTGCGCGAACCGGAGCACGGACTGACCCAAGCCGTGCTCGACGCCACCGACGTGCTGCTCTGGTGGGGACACAAGGCCCACGGCGAGGTGCGCGACGAGGTCGCCGAGCGCGTTCAGCACGCCGTCTTAGCCGGAATGGGCCTGGTGGTACTGCACTCCGGCCACTACTCCAAGCCGTTCACGCGCCTGATGGGCACGCACGCCTCGCTGACGTGGCGGGAAGCCGACGAGAAGGAACGCCTCTGGAACCTGCAGCCCGGGCACCCGATCCTCGCCGGTGTACCCGAATCCATCGAACTGCCACAGGAGGAGATGTATGGCGAGCGCTTCGACGTGCCCGATCCCGACGAACTGCTGATGATCTCGTGGTTCCAGGGTGGAGAGGTGTTCCGCAGCCTCATGACGTGGCGGCGCGGTCACGGCCGCGTGGTCTACTTCCGGCCCGGCCACGAGACCTACCCCAGCTATCACGACCCGAACGTACAGCGGATCGTCGCGAACGCCGCGGCCTACGCCGGCGCCCGCATCCGGCGCGACGACGCGGCCAGCCCCAACGTCCCCGCGCACGAGCCGGTTCCCAATCCCGGCAAGGACCCCATCCTCTAGAGGTGCCCATGGAACGACCACTACCCGTCGCCATCATCGGCATGGGCGGCATCTCGCAGTCCCACTTCGACGGGTTCCGCGCCGCCGGCGCCGAGGTCGTGGCGCTGTGCGACGTCGACCCGGCGCAGTTGGCCGCCCGCGCCCGCACCTGGGGCGTCGAGCGCACCTTCACCGACTACCGCGAGATGTTCGCGGCCGGTGGCTTCGACGCCGTCAGCATCGCCGCGCCCACCGTGGTGCACCATCCGGCGACGTTGGCCGCTGCCGCGGCGGGCGTGCACGTGTTGGTCGAGAAACCGATGGCGCTCGACCTGACGCTTGCCGACGAGATGATCCGCGCCTGCGCGGAGGCAGGAGTGGTGCTGGCGGTCAACCACCAACTCCGCTCGAGCGGGCCGGCGCGCAAGGCCAAGGAGATGATCGAGGCCGGCGTGATCGGTCGCGTCACCCACGTGCGCCTGCGACAAGCGCACGACTGGGGCGGCCAAGGCGTGCGTCCCTCGTTCAAGACGCGCGCCAGCGCGGGCGGCGGCACGCTGCTGGACAACGGCTGTCACCTGGCCGACCTGGCGCGCTTCTTCGGCGGACGCGTCGAAGACGTGTTCGCCCGCATGGCGACCCTCGCCTTCCCGGTCGAACTCGAGGACACCGCCCACATCAGCCTGCGCTTCGACGACGGCGGGCTGGGCGTCGTCGAGACCGCCTGGACCGCCACCGGCTGGGAAGAAGGCTTCTGGATCTACGGCACCGACGGCGCACTGGAGAGCACCAATCGGTACGGACCGCCCACCCTGCGCCACGCCTACCGCAGTTCGCCCGGAGGAACTTGGGACACGACCGACGTCACCACCTTCGCCTTCACCGGAGCGTCACCGCACACACGGCACGTGATGGCGTTCGTGGACGCCCTTCGAGGTGAAGGGCCGGTCGTGTGCAGCGGCGAGGACGGGCGCGAGGCGGTGCGGATCATCCTGGCGGCGTACGCCAGCGCCACGGACGGCGTTCCCGTGCGGTTGCGCGACGCGCCAGAGACCCTCACGGCCTCGAACCCCGGCTAGCATGACGCCATGACCTTCGAAGCGTTCGAGGCGCTGGTCGAGGAGATGGTCGCGGAGATCCCCGAGACGTTCCTGCAAGGGCTCCAGGGTGTGCACGTCTTGCGGGAAGCGCATGAGGAGGACGAGTTCGACGACGTCTTCCGCCTGGGCGAGTACCTCGACCCCGGACCCGGCGACTTCCTCGGCGCGGGCGAGGGCCTCGGCAGACACATCGCCATGTACTACGGCTCGTTCGTGGAGGTCTCCAAGGACGACCCCGGGTTCGACTGGGAAGGCGAGATCTGGGAGACGCTCACGCACGAGTTGCGGCACCATGTCGAGTCGCTCGCCGGCGAGGACTTCCTGGTCCAGGAGGACGTCTCCGACACGGCGACGTTCCCGCGCAAGCCGAAGGACGGCGCCTGAACGCGAAGGACGGGCCGGAACGCGAAGGACGGGCCGGAACGCGAAGGACGGGCCGGAACGCGAAGGACGGGCCGGAACGCGATGGACGGCGCCCGAGCGGATCGGGCGGCGCCGCGACGCCGCGGTGATCCCCACGGACACGAGCGGCGGCTTGACATCCGCCGCTCGTACTGGAACAATCGCCCCATACCCGAGTAACTCACTCAGGTATTGGGCCAGGTATTGGGCGTGGCCCGACCGACTTCGAGCTGCGCCCGCGAAGGGATCCGCATGACGCCCCGCTTCTTCCGCCCGGCACGCGCCCTTGTCATCGCCGCTTGCGTCGCCTTCTCCCTGACGCTGCTCGGTGGCGCCGCCCACGCGCAAGCCGAGGTCAACGTCTACACGTCTCGCCATTACGACTCGGACGCGCTGCTGTACGCGATGTTCGAGGAGGCCACGGGCATCCGCGTCAACGCCATCCAGGGCGGCGAGGACGAGCTGATCGAACGCCTCCGGAGCGAGGGTCGCAACAGCCCCGCCGACATCTTCTTCACCGCCGACGCCGGCCGCCTATGGCGCGCCGAGCAGGCGGACATCCTCCAGCCAATCACGTCGGAAACGCTCGAAGCGGCCATCGCGGCGAACCTTCGCCACCCGGACGGCCTCTGGTTCGGCCTCTCGCGCCGGGCGCGCGTGATCGTCTACCACCGCGCCAACGTCGACACGCCGCCGACCACGTACGAAGAGCTCGCCGACGAGGCGTGGCGCGGTCGCGTCTGCGTTCGCTCGAGCAGCAACATCTACAACCAGTCGTTGGTCGCGTCGCTGATCGAGCACCACGGCACGGCCGACGCCGAAGCCTGGGGCCGAGGGCTGGTGGCCAACTTCGCGCGCCCCCCGGAAGGGAACGACACCGCCCAGGTGCGGGCGGTCGCGGTCGGCCAATGCGACGTGGCCATCGTGAACCACTACTACCTCGCGCGTCTGCTCGCCTCGGCCGACCCCGCCGACACGGCGGTGGCGGAGGTGGTCGGCGTGGTCTTCCCGAACCAGGACGGTCGCGGGACGCACGTGAACATCAGCGGGGCGGGCGTTACGCGTTCGGCGCCGCACCCGGAGAACGCCATCCGCTTCCTGGAGTTCCTCGTGACGCCGGAGGCGCAAGCGGTCTTCGTGCGGGAGAACTTCGAGTACCCGGTGGTGGACGGCGTGCCTCTACCAACCGTGCTCGACGACCTCGGGCCGTTCGTGGCCGACGTGCTCGACGTCGCCGCGTACGGGCGCAACAACCCGGCCGCCGTCATGCTGATGGACCGCGTCGGCTGGCGCTGAACCGAACCGAACGACGCTCGCGCCCGAGGGTCCGGACGACCGGCCCCGGGCGCGAGCGTGTCGCGCGTCAGTCACGCCCCCGCGTGCCGGCGATCGCGAAGCTGAGCAGGATCACGGGAACCATGCCCACCACCGCGACCGCGAGCGCGGGCCCCGCGGCTTGGGCGAGGCGCTCGTCGCTGGCGAGTCGGTAGACCTCGACCGCCAAGGTGTCGAAGTCGAACGGTCGCACGATCATGGTGGCAGGCAGTTCCTTCATCACCTCGACGAACACCATCAGGCCCGCCGTGAACAGGCTGCCGCGCAGCATCGGCACGTGTACGCGAACCAGCGTGCGCCAGGAACCGCGCCCCAGGCTTCGCGCGGCCTCGTCCATGCTCGGCGTGATCTTCGCGAGGCTCGCTTCGATGCTGCTTAGCGACACCGCCAGGAACCGCACGAGGTACGCGAACACCAACGCCACGATGGTGCCGGACAGCAACAACCCGCTCGACACCCCGAAGGTCGCGCGCAGCCAGCCGTCGAGGGCGTTGTCGAAGACGCCGGCAGGCATCAGCACGCCGACCGCGATGACGGAGCCCGGCACGGCGTATCCCAGCGCGGCCACCCGTGAAGCCGCGCGGCTGGCAGGGGACGGCCGCAGACGCACGCCGTAGGCCACCAGCAACGCCAACACGACGCCGAGGAGCGCCGTCAGGCCCGCCACGGTGAGGCTGTTGCCGGCCAGACGCCAGAAGCGCGGATCGAAACTGCGGCCCGGGTCGTCGAAGGCCATCCCTACCAGCAGGGCCGTGGGTAGCACGAACCCGAACACGATCGGCACCAACCCGAAGACCAGCGCCAGCACGCCACGAACGCCCGACAGCCGATGACTGGGCAGGTGCTTGCCACGTCCGCTGGGGGCGTCGTACCGCCTGCGGCCACGCGACCAGCGCTCGACCACGATCAGGAGCAGGATGAAGATCATCAGCACGGCTGCCAGTTGCGCCGCGGCCGTGCGTGACCCGAAACCGAACCAGGTGCGGTAGATGCCGGTGGTGAAGGTCGACACGCCGAAGTGCTGCACGGCGCCGAAGTCGCCCAGCGCTTCCATCGACGCGAGCGCGATCCCGCCCACCAGGGCCGGTCGAGCGAGCGGCAACGCGATCCGGAAGAAGGTCGCCCACGGCCCCTTGCCCAGCGAACGGCTCGCTTCGAGGACCGAGACGGACTGCTCCATGAAGGCGGTGCGCGCCAGCAGGTACACGTACGGGTAGAAGGCCAACGTCATCACCACGATGGCGCCGCCCAGGGAGCGGACGTCGGGGAACGGGTACTGCCCCGGCGCCAGCGCGAACGTCGCGCGGATCCAGGTCTGGACCGGTCCGTACACGTCGAGGACGTCGGTGTACACGTACGCGAGCAGGTAGGCCGGCATCGCCAACGGCAGCAGTAGCGCCCACTCGAGCAGTGCGCGACCCCGGAAGCGCGTCATGGTCACCAGCCACGCGCTGGCCGTGCCGGTCACCGCCACCCCGACGCCGACACCCAACGTCAACAGCACCGAGTTCCGTACGTACCCGGGCAACACCGTCGCGACGAGATGGCGCCAGATCTCTCCCGTCGGCACCGCCAGGCTCGCGACCACCACCAGGACGGGAATCGCCAACAGACCGGCGATGGAGACCACCAGCGCGCTCCAGAAGCGCGAGCGTCGTGGCGGTCCGTGCGACCGACGCGGTCGGAAGGGATGGAACGGGGTTCGCACGGCGCACCCAGCCTACCCTGCTTCTCCTACCTGCGGGGTAGGGTATCTGGTATCCTCATGCCCGGAACCCCGCCCCACACCCCGCTTCCCACGGGTCAGTCCGGCGAGCGGGCGTCACCCACCGTTCGGCCGACCCCACCCATGACCGACCCCCGACACCTCGACGCCAGCACCTCGGATGCGCAGCCCCACCCGGTGGTGCGCATCTCCTCGGTCGAGAAGCGCTACGGCGAGCACGGACCGATCGCCGTGCGGTCGTTCGACCTGGAGGTGCGCTCAGGGGAGATCCTCTGCCTCTTGGGACCGTCGGGTTGCGGCAAGACGACCTTGCTGCGCCTCATCGCCGGTTTCGAGGCGCCCGACCAGGGACGTGTCGAGGTGGGGGGCCGGGTCGTCGCCGGGGACGGCGTATGGGTCCAACCGGAGCGACGACGCATCGGTTTCGTGTTCCAGGACTTCGCGCTCTTCCCGCACATGTCGGTGCTCGACAACGTGGCGTTCGGGTTGCCCGGCCGTTCACGGGCCGAACGACGCGCCCGCGCTGCCAAGGTGCTGGCGCTGGTGGGCCTGACGGTGTTCCAGCAGCGCTACCCGCATCAACTCTCCGGCGGGCAGCAGCAACGCGTGGCGCTGGCGCGCGCCATCGCCACCGAGCCGCACCTGTTGTTGCTCGACGAGCCGTTCAGCAACCTCGACGCCGCGTTGCGCGGCGCCACCCGCGACGAGGTCCGCAGCATCCTCAAGCGCACCGGAACCACCGCCGTGATGGTCACTCACGACCAGGAGGAGGCGCTGTCGGTGGCCGATCGCGTCGCCGTGATGCGCGCTGGCCACCTGGAGCAACTCGGCACCCCGGAGGAGGTCTACCTCGAGCCCCGTACGGCGTTCGTGGCGGGCTTCCTAGGGCGCACCAACCTCTTGCGCGGCACTGCGAACGGCGACCACGCCGACACCGCGCTCGGCCCGGTGACGCTGGCGCGGCCCGCGACCGGCCGCGTAGTGCTGTCGGTTCGGCCCGAGCACGTCGCGTTCGAACGGCACCCGGCGGATGGCGCGACGCCGGGCGTGCGCCTCGAGGTGTTGCGCCGCGAGTTCAAGGGTCACGACGTCACGTACGAGTGCCGCCCGCTGCGCGCGGCCGCTACTGGCCAGGCGTCCGCGAACGAAGCGCAGGCAGACGAGCGCATCTTGGTGAACGCCACCGCCGACTGTCTGGTGCGCGAAGGCGACGTCGCGAGCGTTCGCGTCACCGGCCAGGCGGTTCCGCTCGAGCCGAGCCCCCGTACGCCGGACTGAAGCGACTCGTTACGTCCCCACCGCACCCGGGCCGCAAGGCGCCTTCGCGCCGCGCTGCTACCGTAGCTTCCTGCTCAATCGCCGTCGAGCGCGACGGTGGACGTCCACCACGTGGGACGCGCCGCGCGCAGCGCCGTGGCCGCCGCCTCCGCCGCCACCTCGTCCCTGGCGAGGCCGAAGCACGTGGGGCCGCTGCCGGACATCGCGACCCCGCGGAGCCCAGCGTCTCGCAGCGCCGCGAGCACCTCGCGCACCTCCGGTCGCAGCCGCAGCACCCCGGGCTGGAGCGCGTTCGACCAACCCGGGTCGTCGCCTGCGGCCATGCGCCCTAACACCCGCTCGACCCGCAACCGCGGGCTGAACCCGACGAGCGCCTCGTACGCCTCGCGGGCCGAGACGCCGAAACCGGGGTTCACCAACACCCAGCGCCGCCGGCCCCGACCGACAGGCGCTTCCAGCGGCGTCAGGCGCTCGCCCCGCCCGCGCGCGACCGCCAGGGGCGTGTCGAGCAGGAAGAACGGCACGTCCGAACCGAGGTCGCGCGCCAACCGAGCGCAGTCCACATCGCCCGGCAGTAGCATCGCCAGGCCACGCAGCACCGCCGCTGCGTCGGAGGATCCTCCCCCCAACCCGGCGGCGATGGGGATCCGTTTGGTGAGGGTGACGTGGACCCCGACGTTCGTGCTTCGTGGCGCGTTCGCGTGCAGTGGCGCCTTCGGGTGCAGTGCCGTCAGGTACGACTCGGCAGCACGCACGGCCAGGTTGGCGCTGCCGCTCGGCAGCGTCATGCCCGCCTGCACGGCTCCGGCTGCGCCGTCTTCGTAGCTCGCCTCGAACTCCACTCCTGGCGTGCCGGTCAGGCGCAGGCGCACCTCGTCCGCCAGCGAGATGCGCGCCATCAACGTCTCGATCTCGTGATAGCCGTCGCCCCGGCGGGCGATCACCGCCAGGCCCAGGTTCAGCTTGGCGTGGGCGGTCTCCGTACGCAGGCGACCCGTGCCGGCGGCGGCTCCGTCGTTCGACTCGCCCGCTTCCGCGTCCGCTGCCGAGGGGCCGCTCACGCGCCGGCCATGCGTTTGCACCAGAGCGGGTGCAACGCCTCCATGACGTCCACGTCGGCCGGGGAGGTGAGCTTCGCGAGGAGCGGGCTACCATCGACCAGCGCGACGGGATGGCCGAGCCTTCGCACCAACGCCGCGTCGTCGGTGGCGACCACGCCGTCGGCGTCGGCCGTGGCATGCGCGCGCTCCAAGACGCTTCGCTCGAACGCCTGCGGGGTCTGGATGGCGCGCAACCGCTCGCGCTCGACCACCCGACCGTCGGCCACGTCGACGATGGTATCGGCCAACGGGATCGCCGCCGTGCAGGCGCCGTGACGCTCCACCGCCGCCACCACCCGCGCGATCACGTCTGCGGTGAGGAACGGCCGCGCCACGTCGTGGACCAACACCACGTCGGCCTCGGACGCGGACAACAGCCGCCGAACGGTCGCTTGCCGCGACGGCGCCCCTTCGATCAGGCGCGCGCCGGCCGCGAACCGCGCCGCGCGCTCCAGACTCCCCGGTGGCACGGCGATCACGATCTCGTCGACGTGGCCTTCGAATGCCGTCACCGCAGCCTCGAGCAGCGTTGTGCCCCCGATCTCGACGAACGCCTTCGGACCGAGGCCGAGCCGTTGGCCCTCGCCGGCGGCGGCGACCAGGGCCGCCACCCTCTTCGCGCTCACACGTCCTCCTTCCAGCGCGGCGTGCGTGCGTGCGGCACCCCGAGATGATCGAGAACGCGGCCCGTGACGCTGCCCAGGAGATCGTCGATGTCCTGCGGGCGATGGTAGAAGCCGGGCGACGCCGACATGACTACGGCGCCCGCGTCGTTGACGGCGAGCATGTTGACGAGCATCGGGCGGGAGTACGGCGCCTCGCGCACGACCACCACCAGCGGCCGCCGCTCCTTCAAGGTGACGTGGGCGGCGCGCGTGAGCAGCGTGTCGGTGAAACCTTGCGCCACCTTCGCGAGCGTGCCCGCGCTGCACGGAACGATCGCCATGCCGTCGAAACGATGACTGCCCGAGGCGATCGGCGCGCCCAAGTCGGTGTCCTTGTGGACCACGTCGGCCAGCGCCTCGAGGTCGTGGAGCGAACCGTCGAGTTCGGCGGCGATGACGTGTTTCGCGCCAGCGCTGACGACCAGATCGATGGCGACGCCGGCGGCGCGCAACGTGCGGAGCAGGTCGCGCGCGTAGACGATCCCGCTGCCGCCGCTCACCCCCACCACGACACGCCGGCCGGGCGCCGGCCCGCCGGATCCTACGTGGGATGGATCGGAGCGCACGACGTCAGGGTACCGCAGCGCCGCCCGTATACTCGAGAGGTGATCGATCCCGGCGCGTGGGCGCGCGGCGTAACCCTGTTCGATGACGGTGCGTACTGGGACTGTCACGAAGCCCTCGAGGACACCTGGCACCTTGCCAGTGGGGTGGAACGGCACTTCTTGGGCGGCATGATCCTGTTGGCAGCTGCCCTGCACAAGGCCCGAGCGATGGGCAGCGCGCGCGGCGGCAGGCGGAACTACGCGAAGGCGCTGCGGCACTTGGCGCTGGTGCCGGACCGATACTACGAGATCGACGTGCGGGAGCTCGAAGCCCGCGTCCACCGCGCCTTGCGAGCGCGCGACTACACCCCGAAGGTCCCACCCACTTCGAACCCCGAACGCGCGAGCGCGTAGGAGCCCTGCCGTGCCCGAAATCGATCCGATCCCCGTTGCCGATCCCTTGCCCCACCGTCATCGACGCGCGCGCCGTCCGGCCAGCGCCGTTCCGCTACGGCGTTCCCGCACGGACCGCAGGCTCGGCGGACTGTGCGGGGGCATCGCCGCCTTCGTCGGCGCGCGCCCCCGCGACGTTCGCATCCTCTACGCCGTCTCGGCCGTGCTCTCCTTGGGCGTGACCGCCGTGGGGTACCCGGTGCTGTGCCTGCTGGTGCCGCTCGAGGCGCCCGCACCCGGAGCCTAGCGGCCACAGCGAAGCTCGCGTCATCCGCCGGGTTCGACGAGCGCGCGTTCGCTCCACGGTCGTCCCGCCGGCAGCCTGCGTCTGGCAGCAGGCGCGTCTTACAGGACGAGGCGAACGGGCGCGTCGAGCAGGTCGGCGACCCTCGCCAACAAGCGCGCGCCGAGTTCGAGCGGCAGGTCGCCGGCCAACGACAGCGTGCTGCGATACGCGCCGCGCTGGTTGTCGTACAGGATGCGGCCCAACGTCACCACCGGCGCCGACAGATCGAGCACGGCCTCGTCGAGATCGAGGCCGCTGAGGTCGGCGGCCACCAAGCCGATCTCGTCCTCCTCGACGCCCGCATCGCGGAGTTCCGCGACCAGCGATCCGAACGAGCGCGAAGCCGCCTCGTCCACGCGACGGAGCCGCACACCATCCCCGATCACGGCCAACGCGACCTGACCCTCATCGAAGGCCACGTCACGCGCCGCCTTCGCCACCGCACGGAGCAGGAACGCGGAAGCGCCGAGCGGTTCCTCTTCGCCGAGTTCCTGACCGACCGCGAGCTGTGCCGCGGCCAGAGCGCTGACGTCGATGTGCCGGCGGAGCAGCGTCGTGGTACGCGCCAACGGTAGCGCACGCGCCGCGTCGGCGGCCGCGCCCAGAGCAGCCGCACCAGCGGCCGGCAGGTCGGCGCCCACCTCCGCCACCCGGTCGGTGCCGGTCGTCGCGAAGTGATCCGCATCCGAGGCGAAGGCAGCGTCGGCAGTGGGTTCCGATGCCACCGGCAGTGGCGTCGTGTCCGCAGGCTCGACGGCCGCTGCGTCGAAGCCGGCGCCTGTTTCCTCGTAGCTGCTCGCGGCAGCCGTGTCGCGTTCCTCCCAGAGGTCCACGTCCGCCGTTCCGTCCGCGGCGCTTGCCCAAGCCCCGGACGCGTCATCGGCGCCCGCGGGCTCGGCCGACGGCGCTCCATCGTCGACCCACAGGTCGTCGTCCGAGGCGCCCTCCGTGCGATCTTCCAGCCCGAAGGCGTCCCTGCCGATGCGGATCTCGTCCCCTGCCCAGGCAGGCTCGTCCTCCGGAGTCGTTCCTTCTTCCGCCTGCCCCTGCCAGCCCGCGCCATCTTCGTCACCGGCGCCCTCGCCAGCGGACAGCGGGAACGCTTCCGGCTCGTCGTCACCTTCCACGACGAGAAGGTCGTCCGGCTCGCCTGCTGCGTCGAAGTCCACCCCGGGCTCCGCTGAGGCAGCGGCGGCGGGATCGGCTTCGTGGCCGTCACGCGAAGCGCCCGCGAACTCGGCCGCCCCCGCCTCGGCACCGGCGTGGGTGACATCTGCCGGGCCGTCGGCCGCGGTCCAGTCCGCAGCGTCTCCGAAGGCGCCTTGGTGCGCGGGTTCGGCTGCGGCGGGGGGCTCCTCGAACCCGAACGGCGCGTCGCCTTCACCAGCTGAGAGTTCTTCGGGCCCCACCACGGCGTCGGGATCGACGTCGTCGTCGTCGTCGAAGAGAAAGATGTCCTCGTCGATCGGGGCGCCGTTCCCGCCCGCCGCCTCCTCGGCCGCCTCGGCCGCGTACGCCGCGCCCGCGGAGCGAACCCCTTCGACGTCGCGCTCGAACGTGACGTCCTCCTCGGCCTGGTCCTCGCCGGCGACATGCTGCCCACCCTCATGGAGGTGCTCGCCCTCATGCAGCACGCCGTGGTCGGACGGCCCGTCGCTCGCGTCGAGCGACTCCTCCACCGACGCAGCCATGTCGTTGCGGAAATCGCGCATGTCCGAGGCGCTCTCGCCGAGACCCTCCTGGAAGGAGCGAAGGTCCTGGTCGGGCCAAGCTGCCATGCCGTCGGGCAGCGGCTCGGGGGTCGGGTCGAGGGCTTCCTCGCCGGCCATCACCCGCGCCAAGTAGTCGAGCACGTCGCGCTCCACGACCTTCCCGCTGGGGCCACTGCCCTTGAGGGCACGCCAATCGACGTTGTTCTGCTCCGCCAGACGCTTGGCCAGCGTGGAGATGTCGGGTTCGCTCACGGCTCTCCTCCTCGAGGGGAACGCACCGGGCGGTTATCGGCTACGTGCTCTACGCCACCGCGCGTCATGCGATTCGGTCGTCACCGGCGAGTATACAAGACACCTCCCGGACGTCGACGCGATGTCAAGGACGCCACGCTTGGAAGAACACATCGTCGATGTAGGTCTGCAGCATCCCCTCACCGTAGACCACGACCGTGGTCGACACGACCTCGCCCGCTTCGAGGCGCCGGTCCAGCGCCGTGCGCTCGCCGCGGTCGTCGCTGACGACGAGTCGTAGCTGGTACGGCTGCTCCAGCAGGCGCCGCACGCCCATGAACGTCGGGTCGAAGGTGAACGGAACCGAGCGGCCGCCGATGTCGACCGGCTGCGCGGCGCCACCGCCACCTCCGCCACGAGGATCGAGATCGTCGCTTCCGTCACGAACGGGCAGGTCGAAGTCGGGCATGGGCAAGTCCGGCGGGGTGCCGTTCACGGTGAGCAACACGGGCGTGCCCGGCAGGGTGAAGCCGGTGGGCTTCGCGTCGATCACACCTTCCGGCTGGGCGGGGTCTTGGACGTACGTCACCTCTCCGATGAGCAACTGCGCTGCCCGCAACGCGAGCTGAGCACGCCACTGCGGCAGGCCCACCAGTTCCGGAACGCTCACGACCGTCGCCGACGAGAGGGCGTAGTGCAGCACCACCGGCGTGCTGGGAGGCACGGCCCTGCCCGCGGACGGGTACATCGACACGACGCTTCGCGGACGCGTGAAGCTCACCGCGGACGGTAGCGTCTCGACCCTGCCGAACCCCAGCTCACGCAAGCGGGCCGCGGCGTCATCGACGTCGAGACCCTCCAACTGCGGCAACGACACCGCGGGTCGCTCCCTACCTGCGCTCACGACCAGCTCCAGGCGCTCGCCTGGTCCGAGCCTAGCGCCCCCTTCGGGCGTGTGGTCCACCACCATGCCTGCTTCACGCGAGTCGGGCGTGTAGTGCACCGTGCCGACGGGCAGGTTGAGGTCGGCCGCGCGCCGGATGGCGTCGGGCTCGCGCATGCCGATCATGTCCGGGATGCGCGCCTCGGCCGGAGGCGTGTTCACCCCGAGGTGAACGGTGCGGCTGCGTTTCACGATCGCGCCCGGGTCGGGCGACTGCGACGAGACGGTGTTCGCGGCCACGCCCGCGACGTACTCCACGAACGTCACCGGGTCGAGTCCTTCTCTGCGCAGGACTTGAACGGCCGCGTCGTACGGCATACCGACGAGATCGGGCATGCGCACCTCGTCGACGCTGAGGTAGCGCTCCAAGTTGACGAGCGTGGCGGCGGACGCGATCACGAGCGTCGCGGCTGCGACCGCCAGCCACACCCATGCTCGTCGCGGCGCATGCGGGCCGGGATCGTTCGAGGGGGAGGCGCGCACGAGCGACACTCTACCACGGCATATGGGACCTTCATGTGGCACGAGGGCCGTGCGGGACGGGGCTCCGTGCGCTTCGGCAAGTGGCGCGCGTGGGCCGGATCGGCGGGGCAGGACCGGCACCGAGGGCCTTCGCTGGCAGGATCGAAGCGGCGGCGTAGCATGGGGCATGACCGCACCCGCCCCACGACTCCGCGCAGGCACACTGGCGCAAGCGGAGCCGAGCGAGATCGCGGCCGAGGCCGAGATGTCGGCCATGGCGCGCCTGTTGGACGCGGGCATGGCGTGTGGCTGGCTCGTGATCCCGGCGGTGTTCGAGGAGCGCTACTACCGGCTGAACAACTTGCCCGCGCGCCTGCGGTCGCTCTACGCCGGCCTCGACCCTGCCGATCCCGACGAGGACATCGTGGAAGAGGCGGCCGAGGCCGCCACGCGACTGTTCCGCGAGCACTTCCTGCTCGACGAGGCGATCGACGCGTTCTACGCCGGCCTCGAGACGATGGCGTCCCGCTTGGCCCTACGGCGCCCGGGCGCGTCGTCGCAGCGTATGGCGCATGGTGACCGGCCCGCGTTGCTGGCGTGGAAGCGCGTCTACCAGCACGATTGGACGGTGGACGCCGTGATGGAACGCCTGGAGCACCGGGCCAGCCTCGCCATCGACGCGCGACCGGTCTTGGTCCACGACGCCGACGAGCGCACGGACCCGCGCGCGAACGCGCGAGCCGTCGAGGTGCTGGGAAACGCGGTGCGGCTGAAGCTGGACGTGCGCGGTGCAGTGACGAGGATCTCGTTCGGCTGACTCGGCTACTTGCGGATGTTCGTAGCGGGCGTCACGCCGGGTCGCATCGGGGTGGTCGGCTCGAAGGTCACGAACGCGCTCGGATTCACTCGCTCGATCAAGCGCGTCGCCTCCGGGATGCGCCGACGCGGAAGGATCGTGAACGCGACCCGCACGTCGCCGTCCCGTCCCCGGGCGTTCAACACGGTGACGTAGAAGCCCGCTTCCCGCAACGCATCCTCGAGCGGCGGCGACGCGACCGGCGCCACGATCCGCATCAAAGCGCTGCCGATCGCCAGCCAGCGTTCGATCGACACCCCGAGCATGGTTCCGGCCGCGTACCCACCGGCGTAGGCCACGAACTTCAGCGGGCTGTCGAGGTTGCTGAGCACCTGCGCGGCGGCCAACAACCACACCAACGACTCGAAGAAGCCGGAGAGTCCGGCCAAGCGCCGCTGACCGCGCACCAGGAAGCCGATCCGCAGCGTGCCGAGGGAGACGTCCGTGATGCGGAGGACGAAGATGGTCGCGGCTGCGAGCAACAGATCGGCGTTCACGGACGTCCGTGCTCCTCCCTCGGCGCCGGCCCCGGCACGGTACGTCCGGCGCCTTCCGCGGCCGCTACCGCGGCCGCGCCGATGACGCCGGCGTCGGTGCCAAGCTCGGCCCTCCGGAGCACCGGTTCGGGGTAGCCCACCAGGAAGCGCCGAGCAGCGGCCAGGATCCGGTCGACGTAGAAGGCCCCGACATCACTCATGCCGCCTCCGATCACGAAGCCTTGCGGATCGAAGATCTTGACGAGGTTGGCGATGCCGATGCCCGTGAAGGTCGCGGCGTTGTCCACGATCCCGAGCGCCTTGCCTTCACCGGAACGGGCCCGCTCGAACACCTCGGGCGTGTCCATGTCGACCCCGTAGGCGTAACTCGCATCGCGCGCGATCGACCTCCCGGCCGCGATGGCCTCCAGGCTGCCGCCATGGCCGTCCCCGCCCATCGGCCCACCTGGTAGCAGCGTCATGTGCCCGATCTCCCCCGCCAGCCCGTTCGCTCCCCGGATCACCCGATCGCCCAGGAACAGGCCCCCGCCGATCCCCGTGGAGATGGTCACGAAGACGCTCGACTCGAGATCGCGCGCCGCGCCGTAGAGATGCTCCGCGTAGCCGGCGGCGTTGGCGTCGTTCTCCAGCGTCACCGGCAGCCCCAGACGCTGCTCGAGGGCGTCGACGATCGGGGCGTCGATCATGCCGGCGATGTTCGGAGCGAACCGGACCCGGCCACGCTTGGGGTCCAGCGGTCCGGGGGAACCTACGCCGACCGCCTCGACCGCGAACCCGCGCGCCAACAGGGCGTGCGCGGCGGCCGCCATGGCGTCCGCCACGTCATCGAAGCCCGTTTGCGGCGTCGCGACGCGCTCACGCGCGATCACCCGGCCGTCCTCCACCACGGCGGCGAGGATCTTGGTGCCGCCGAGGTCGATGCCCAAGGTCTTCATCGCGCCTCACCTCCGCTGGTGGCGTCGCCGGCCGTGTCCTGGCCGGCTGCTCGAAGTTCCGGCGGCGCGACGCCGGCCGCGCTCCGTGCGGCCTCCGCGATCGCGCCTTCTTCGTCGGTCGGCACCACCAGCACGCTTACGGCGCTTCCAAGAGGGCTCACGATAGCCTCGACGCCGACCGCTGCCTCGTTCCTCCCGGCGTCGATGGCGATGCCGAGGAAGCGCAGACCCGCGACCGCGTCTGCCCGCGCACGGGGGTCGTTCTCGCCGATCCCACCCGTGAAGACCACGGTGTCGATGCCACCCATGGCCGCGGCGTAGGCGCCGATGGTCTTGCGGATGCGGTAGGCGAACAGCTCGAGCGCCGCAGCGGCGTCGTCGTTGCCGGCGTCGGCGGCGGCGCGCACGTCTCGCATGTCGTTCGACACGCGTGACATACCGCGGAGCCCGGAGTCGCGGTTGAGGATGGTGTCGACCTCGTCGACGTCGCGGCCCCCGCGTAGCAGGTGCAGCACCACGCCGGGGTCGAGGTCGCCGCTCCTGGTACCCATCAGGAGACCCTCCATCGGCGTGAACCCCATGCTGGTGTCGACCGATACACCGTGCGCCACCGCCGCCGCACTCGCGCCGTTGCCCAGGTGAAGCGTCACGATCTTCCGTTCGTGGCGGGGCACGCCCAGCAGGTGCGCGGCGCGGCGCGAGACGTAGTCGTGGCTGGTGCCGTGGAAGCCGTACCGCCGCACCCCGTGGTCGCGCGCGAACGCCAGCGGCAGGCCGTAGAGGTACGCATGCCGCGGGAGGCGTGCGTGGAACGCCGTGTCGAACACGGCCACGTGCGGCACGCCTGGTAGCGCGCGCCGCGCCGCACGCACGGCCGCCAGGTTGGCGGGATTGTGGAGTGGCGCCAGTACGCACAGCTCCTCGATCGCACGCTCGACGTCCGCGTCGATGACCACCGGCTCGCGGTACCTCGTGCCCCCGTGCACCACGCGGTGACCGACCACGGCCGGCAGTGTGGCCCCCGGCGCGTCTTGCAGCGCATTCAACACGAACGCGAACGCGTCGTCGTGACGCTCCAGCCTGGGCGGGTGCAACGTTCCGAAGCTGGCGTGCGCGGACGTCTCGCCGCCGATGCGCTCGATCAGCACGGCATGGCCTTGCGGAACGAGCTTCACCTTCAGGCTCGACGAGCCCGCGTTGACGACCAGAACGGGCACGCCGTTCACATCGCCCTCCTCGAGAGGGCGTACTGCAGTGTCCCGCTCATGGGGTCCTCCGTGGACTCATGGGGTCCTCCGTCGTCGCTCTGCGGCGGGCACGGCCAGCTCGTCTGCCGACTCGGCTCGCGCACTCGTCGCGAGTGTGGTCGGCGTTCCTCTCGCCGAGCCCGTCTCGACGGCCCCGAAGTCGTGGATCAGCCGCGGAACGAAGCGCAACGCGTCGGCGGCCACGAAGTGCACCGCGATGTCTTCCAGCGACCGGAGTACCACCTCGGAGTCACCGTGCACGTGCCCGAAGATCAACGCATCGGGGGTGGCCGCAGCGATGGCTTCGGTGAAGAGGCTCGGTTCGAGGCGGGAGTTCGTGGGTGGGAAGTGCAACATCACGACACGGTACAGGCCATCGAGCTTCCGCGCCGCGTCGAGCGACAGTCGCAGCCGTTCGGCCTCGCGCCGGTAGATCCGCTCGTCCTCCGCGCTGAACCCGTGACTCCCGGGGCAGATCCAGCCGCGCGTGCCGGCGATCACGACCCCGTCGACGACGACGGCGTCGTTCTGGATGGCGTACATCCGTTCGGGTAAGACCTTGCGAAGCTTCGAGATCGACGGCCACCAGTAGTCGTGGTTGCCGCGCAGGATCACCTTGCGACCAGGAAGGTCGGCGATGTCACGAAGGTCGACGAGCGCATCGTCCAAGCGCATGGCCCAGGAGAGGTCGCCGGGCACGAGCACCAAGTCCTCGTCGGCGACCACGCTTCGCCAACCGTCGAAGAACGCCTCGGGATGCCCTTCCCAGCCCGGCCCGAAGATGTCCATCGGCTTCGGGTCGGCGCGGGAAAGGTGGGGGTCGGCGATCGCGAACAGACGCATCGGCCGTCCAGTCTACCGTGGCTCCGGATCATTCTCCGGAGGACGACAACCGACGCCCGTGCCGGCACCGGCACGGCTCACCAGGGCAACGTCGTGCGTTCCCCGGCGGGCGGTTCGCCTCCTTCCGAACCTGCCCGAGCAGTTGCATCGCGGCGCGCGGCGTGCGTTCGCTCGCGTCGCGCCAAAGCGTCGCAAGCGTTGCGACCGTCGAGCGGATGACGGTAGCCGGGGTCCAACTCGCACAACGGCGCGAGCACGAACCAGCGCTCGAACATGCGCGGGTGCGGCAGGGTCAACCCCGGAGAACGCACCACCGCTCCGCCGAAGTCGAGCAGGTCGAGGTCGATCGTGCGCGGCCCCCAGCGAACGGAGCGCGTCCGGCCCATGCGGGCCTCGACGTCTAGCAGCGCCGCCAGGAAGGCGCCGGGATCGTGCAGGTGGGGGTGCGGGACGAGCGCCACCACGGCGTTCAGGTACGGCGGTTGACCGGCGGGGCCACCCACCGGGGCCGTGCGGTACAAGGACGACTTGGCGCGCAGGTTGCCGAGCGCCGCGAGGAGGTCCCGCGCGCGACACATCTGTGCGTACGGGTCGTTCAGGTTGCTCCCGAGCGCGACCAGCGCCCGCGGGCCCGCCGTCGACGCCCGCGACGCCGTCGACGCCTGTGAGGCCGCTCTCGAGACGCCCGACACGGCGTCGCGGTCGCCGGAGTCAACGGCGTGCGCGGTGGACCTCCCGCGAGCGGCGCGGTTCCATCGAGCGGTGGACCTCCACCGACACGTCACGCACCACGCCGGGCAAGGGGGCGTGCGGCTTGTGCACCCGCACGGTGACCCGCTCGACGAGCTCGTCGACGGCGAGGAGCGTGTCGGCGATCCGGGACGCCAGCGCCTCGATCAACCGGTACCGCCGTTCCTCGGTCACGGCGCGCCGCACGATGTCGTACACGCGACCGTAGTCGACGGTGGTCTTCAGGCTGTCCCGGCCGCCGATGCGCAGCCCCAGCTCGACATCGACCACGAAGCGGGCGCCGAGCTTGCCCTCTTCCTCGTAGACCCCGTGGTAGGCGTGGAACTCCATCCCGTCGAGACGGATGCTGTCTAGCGGCGCGCTCGCGACCGGTTCGGCGCGATGGGCCGGTTCGGCGCGATCGTCCGGCTCGGCGCGATGGACCGCCTCTGCTTCCTGCAAGGCCGCCCACACGCGCAGTGCCTGGTCGTGTTCCGGCACGTCGTGCACGCGTAGCATCGCGGCGCCTCGGCGAGCGGCGAAGAGGTGGAGCGCCAAGGTGCCCGGCAAGCGGCCACCGGGGTCGGGCGCCCCCGCCAACGTGTCGATCGTGCGCTTGCGCGACGCGCCCACCACGACCTCCGCCTCTCGCGTCAGGCGTTCCAGCCCGTCGAGCAGGGCCACGTTGTGCGCGGCCGTCTTGCCGAACCCGATGCCGGGGTCGAGCAGCACGTCCGGCACGCCATCGGCCAGCGCCTCGCGCCGGCGCGCCACGAGCACGCTCGCGACCTCCTCCACCACGTCCTGATAGTGCGGTGCCCGCTGCATCGTGCGGGGCTCGCCCTGCATGTGCATGGCGATGGCCGGCGCGCCGAACTCCGCGCAGACCTCGCGCATCGCCGGATCGGCGAGGCCGCCGACGTCGTTGACGACACGGGCTCCGGCCTCGAGGGCGGCCCTGGCCACATCGGGCTTGCGCGTGTCGATGCTGACCAGCACGCCACGGTCTGCGAGCGCCTCAACCACACCGCTGACGCGCCGGATCTCCTCGCTGGCAGGCACCTCGTCCGCGCCGGGCCGGGTCGACTCACCGCCGACGTCGATGAGCATCGCCCCGGCCTCGTGCATGGCGATCGCCGCATCGACGGCCGCACCATGGTCCTGGTGCACGCCGCCGTCACTGAAGCTGTCCGGCGTGACGTTGACGATGCCCATCAACGCGGGCCCGCGCCAGGTCAGCTCGCTCCCACCGTCCTGCAACGGACGGCCGAAGCGGATGCGATGCTCGGTGAGGTGCGCGGCGCTGGTCACGAACGGCATGCTAGCACCACGTACGGGCCCGCGATGGCGTCGGTCAGGCGCCCGCGGGGCGCGACGCAGGGCCCGAGACAGGACGCTCGTCCGCACGCGCTTCCGGCCGCCAGTCCGGCGGTCGTTCGGCGAGGCCGAACCGCCACGCTACCGCCTGGGCCACGCGCGCGCCCGCGTGGCCGTCGCCGTACGGATTGGGCGCGCTGCGCATGGACGCCAAGGCGTCGGCGTCACCGAGCAGCGCGTTCAACGACGCTTCCACCGCGGCAGGGTCGTTGCCGAGCAAACGCAGGCTGCCGGCAGCGGCGCCCTCCGGTCGTTCGGTGACGTTGCGCAGCACGGCCACCGGGACGCCCAGGGCGGCTCCTTCCTCCTGGATCCCGCCGGAGTCGGTCACGACCAATTCCGCACGGTCGAGCAAGGCGATCATCGAGAGGTAGTCCCAAGGCTCGTCCAGCACCACGTTCGGCACGTTCGACAGCACGGGCATGACCGCTTCACGCACGGACGGGTTGAGGTGCACCGGGTAGACGAAGGTGAGGTGCTCGAAGCGGGCCGCCACGCGCGCCAGCGCCCGCGCCAAGTCGGCCATCAGGGGCAGGTTCTCGCGCCGGTGCATCGTCACCGCAACCAGCGGTCCGGCCGGTGTCCTCTCGGGCAACCGCGCGCGCTCGCGCGCCATCCGCACTGCGTCGACGGCGGTGTTCCCCGTGACGACCATGCGCTCGGCCGGTTTGCCTTCCGCCAGCAGGTGCTCGCGCGCCAGCGGCGTAGGTGGAAGGTCGAGGTCGGTCAGCACGTCGGTGAGCTTCCGGTTGGCCTCCTCCGGGAACGGTTGGCGCAGGTCGAAGCTCCGCAGCCCGGCTTCCACGTGCGCCACCGGAACACCCTCCAGGAAGGCCGCCAGGGCGACCGCGAACGTCGACGTCGTGTCGCCGTGCACCAACACGTAGTCGACGTCCAGTTCGGGCAGCAAGCGCGCCGCCTCGCGGGTGATGCGGGCGAACAGTTCGGGCAGCGCCTGACGCTGCGTCATCACGTCCAGGTCGGCGTCGGGAACGATGCCGAAGGTGCGAAGGGCGTCGTCGAGTTGTTCGCGGTGTTGACCCGTGACCAGCGTGACGGGCTCGAGGTCGGGGCGTTGCGCGAGCGCGGCGACCACCGGCGCCATCTTCGTGGCTTCCGGACGCGTGCCGAACGCGACGCACACCCGCGGCACCCGCCCAAGCTTGCTGGTCGGCGTCATGCCGCTGCGCTGCGTGCCTTGCGGACCTCTACCAGGCGTAGCAGCGACGCCCCGGCGATCATCACCACGGTGACGACCAGCGTCAGGAACGTCAGCACCGGCGGCGTGCTCGACAGGAGCATGCCGGCGACCCCGAGCAGCAGGGTGGCCACCCACAAGAGCACCACCGTCAGCCGCTTCGAGCCGTACCGTGCCCGCAGCATGTCGTGGATGTGGTCGTTGGCGGCGAGGGCGGGGCTGGTGCCGCGGCGCAGGCGCCGCACGGTGACTTGGGTGATGTTCAGGACCGGCAACGCCAATACCAGAACCGGAGCCAGCACCGACACCGCCGCGGTCACCTTCAGTGCTCCCAGCACGCTGACCGCGGCCAACACGTAGCCGAGCAAGTAGGCCCCGGAGTCACCCATGATGATGGTCGCGGGCCCGAAGTTGTGCCGCAGGAACCCCAGCGCCGAACCCGCCAGGGCAGCCAGGATCAGCACCGCAGCGCCCCGATCGGGGAACTGCAGCGCCACGGCCAGCAAGCTCATGCTGGAGATCGCGGCGATCCCGGACGAGAGTCCGTCGAGACCGTCGATGAAGTTGAACGCGTTGGTGAATCCCACCACCCACAACAGCGTGAGGATCACCGAGAACGTCTCCGGGATGAACAGGAAGGTGGCGTCGCCGAAGTAGTCGGTGACGAAACCGATGCGCACGCCGTTCACCACCAGGATGCCGGCCGCCACGGCGTGCGTCGCCAGCCGGAGAGCGGGCGGCACCTCCCACATGTCGTCGAGGAAGCCGACCAGCGTCATCAGCGCCCCGCCCAGTACGATGGCGAGGAGCTCGACCCGGTACTGGTCGATCAGGGCAGGCGCCACCAAGCTGCCGACCATCACCGCGATGAGGAAGCCTCCGAGGATCGCGATCCCGCCGATGTTGGGGATGGCGCCCTCGTGAACGCGTCTCCCGTCACCGTGCGACGATCCGCCCTGCTGGACGGCGCGGATGCGCAGCGCGAAGACGCGCACCATCGGGACGAACCAAGCGACGGCGATCAGCGCCGTCAAGAACGCGGCGGCCGCAAGCGGAAGGAACGTGATCAGCGTGCTACGCACGTGCCCCATTGTATGGCGCGGCGTGGGCACGGCATGAGAAGTACCACGACGTTCATCGCGTGCCGTAGATGCGGTCGCCGGCGTCTCCCAGGCCCGGAACGATGTAGCCGTGGTCGTTGAGGCGCTCGTCGCGCGCGGCCAGGATGATGTCGACGTCCGGGTGCGCCGTCTCCACCGCGGTGATGCCTTCGGGGGCGCCGAGGATGCAGAGCAGCCGGATCCGCTTCGCGCCTTGTTCCTTGATCAGGTCGATGGCGGCGACGGCGCTGCCGCCCGTGGCGAGCATCGGGTCGAGCAAGAAGACGTCGCGCTCCGCGATGTCGTTCGGAAGCTTGGTGTAGTACCGCACCGGTGTCAGCGTGTCGGGGTCGCGGTAGAGGCCGATGTGGCCCACGCGGGCGTTGGGCACCAAGCTCAGGATCCCGTCGACCATCACCAGGCCCGCACGCAGGATCCCGACCAGAGCCAGCTTCTTCCCCGCCAGCCGCTTCACCTTGGCCTCCGCCACCGGCGTCTCGACCACGGCGTCCTCGAGCTCGAGGTCGCGCATCGCTTCGAACGCCATCAGCATGCTGAGTTCCACGCACAAAGCGCGGAAATCGCGCACGCTGGTGTCGCGGTCGCGCAGGATCGAGAGCTTGTGCTGCACCAGCGGATGATCGACGACGGTCACGGCCATGGTCGCCTCCTTACAGGCAGAACTTCGGTGGGGACGGTCGCGCGAACCTCGGCGCCACGGCACGAGGCGACACCCTTGCGGGCTAGTCGTGCGGAGCGAAGACGCGAACCGCGCCACGCGAGAACGGGCCGCCCGAACGGACGGCCCGCGCCACCGATGTCGGTGGCTTGCATTGGCGGAGAGGGTGGGATTCGAACCCACGGTGCAGCGTAAGCCACACAGCGGTTTTCGAGACCGCCCCGTTCAACCACTCCGGCACCTCTCCTCGACGGCGCTCGGCGCGCAACGTGTCGTCCCGCCGCCGAGCGTCGGAAGTATATCGCAACCTCGTCGTGGTTGCCTAGCGAAGCGCGGACCGTGCCCCGAACCCGATCCGTACCGCAACTGCCCAAGGTCCATGCGGGCACCGCGACGCCCGTCACCGACTCCCTTGACGCCCTTGCTCGCGCCCCGTACACTCCCATGTGCGTTGGCCCATCGTCTAATGGCAGGACAACGGATTCTGGTTCCGTCGGTCTAGGTTCGAATCCTAGTGGGCCAGCCAACGCTTCTCCAACACCCCGCCTCGCACCGGCCGTAAGCCGGGTAGGATGGGTGCGGCGTGCGAGCGCCGTGACGGACGATGGCCCATCGTCTAATGGCAGGACACCCGGTTTTGGTCCGGTCGGTCGGGGTTCGAATCCCTGTGGGCCAGCCAGACGCCCCCTTCGGGGGGCGTTTCCTTGGTCCGTTCCCGATCTCTTGGTCCGTTCCCTTCGTGTCGGCTGGCGCCTCGATGCTCAGTCGTCGTCGTAGCGGTAGAAGCCGTGCCCCGTCTTGCGCCCGAGCCGGCCCGCCTCGACCAGCTTGCGCAATGTCTGCGGCGGACGGAACCGCTCCCCGAGCGCCTCGGTCATCGATTCGGCGATCAGAAGCATGGTGTCAAGGCCGATGTAGTCGGAAAGCTCGAGCGGGCCCATGGGATGGTTCAGCCCGAGCTTGACGGCGGTGTCGATGTCCCGCGCCGACGCCACCCCTTCCTCGAGCATGCGCGTCCCCTCCAATAGCAGCGCGGCGACCGCGCGCGTCGTGACGAAGCCCTGCCGGTCGACCACCGTGACGGTCGTCTTGCCGCAACGCCGGGCCAGCGCGACGGTGCTCGCGAGCGTCTCGTCCGAGGTCTGGACGGCGCGCACCACCTCTACGAGCTGCATCCGTTCGGGCGGGTTGAACCAATGCATGCCGATCACGCGCTCCGGTCGCTTGGTCGCGCCGGCGATGGCCGTGACCGAGAGCTCGCTGGTGTTGCTGGCCAACACCGCGTGGGCGGGCGCCGCACCGTCGAGGCAGCGGAACACCTCCCGTTTCAGCTCGAGCCGCTCCGGCGCGGCCTCGATGGCGAAGTCGACGTCACCGACCGCGGACGCGAGGTCGGTGGCCACCGTCAACCGCTGGCGCACGGCGTTCTCGTCGTTGCGTTTCGCGATGCGCGCCGAGGCGCGCTCCAAGGCGCCGACTTCGGGGTCGACGAGTGTCACGTGCAGGCCGTGCTGCAGCAGCAGCGTGGCGATGCCGCCGCCCATGATGCCTGCGCCGACCACGGCGACGCGCTCGACCGGGCGTGGGTCGGTCGCGCCGTCCTGCCAGGCATCGTCCGCCTTCCTGGCGGGAGCGTCCTGCTCGGAGTTCGTGGACATGTCGCACCTCTTCGTCTCCAGCGCGGAGGTCGCTCGGCCCGCGGGTTTCGGCGGCCGGATCGGCGCCGTTGGATGGACTCAGCTTACGTGGGAGCGCGGGGAGGCGCTTCCACCTGCCACGAGACAAGGATCACTCCAACCCCTCACGGTGCCCGCGGGGCGTAGATGTCGAAGCGCGTCGTCCTGCCTCGCACGGCACCGACCGGCGCCGGCCCCGCGAGACGCGGAGCCGCCACCGGCCGCTTGACCACGACTCGCCGCACGGCCACTCGCAACGCGACGGCCAGTAGCTCCGGCGCGTCCTCGTCGTCGCCCACCAGGTCGCGGAAGAGCGCCATCCCCTTGCCCGGGAGTGCCGTCTTGCCGCGTTCCGGGTACATCGGGTCGAGCAGCACGGCGTCCGGCCGCTCCCCACCCGACGTGACGAGCGCGTTCAGGTACGCGCGAGCGTCCGCGTTCACCAACCGCAGTCTCGCGACGACGGCGGAAGCGTCACCGCCCGCGCCGGAGGCGCGCGCCAGCGCGTCCTCCACCAACGCCGCCACCAGCGGCACGCGTTCGACCAGCGTGACCTCCTTGCCGATCGCCGCCAGATGGACGCCGTCGCGCCCGAGGCCGGCGGTGGCGTCGACGACCGTCCGCGATTCGCGCCCCACCGCCCGGCCGAGCAGGTCCTTGCCTTTGCGCTCGGAACGCAACAGCGCCAAGACATCCAGCCGCACGATCGGGCCATCGCCGACACGCAGGGCGAGCCCGGCGTCGTCGACTTCCAACCGCGCGCCCGCTCCGGCCGTCGGGCCGTTGCCGTCCTCGATGCGGTACGGCAAGCCGAGCCTCGCCGCCCACGCCGACGCCCGGTCGGCGTGCCTCGCGCCCAAGGCGATCACCTCGGCGGTCCGCGCGACGGCCTGTCGATGCGAAGCAGGTTCCGGTGGCACGGCCCATGCTACGGCGCTCGGGGAACCGCGGACCACCGCCAGCGACCCTGGAAGACCGCCGGCACTTCGGGCCGGTGACGGGTTCTTCTGCCCTAGCCGCGACGCCTTCGGCGTGCTACGATTCCATTGGAATCGACCACTTCTGCCTACGATTCGAAGTCCGTCGGTCACCACCACTTCGGAACTGAAGGTCCGTTCCGCCACCCGCCTTCGTACGGAAGGGCGGGGCAATCGGGAGGTTCGCATGAGCAACCAGAGTCTGTCCGAGCGCCGCAAGGCCGCCGTCACACCTGCCGCGGCGAGCGTGCACCCCTTCTACCCGGTGCGCGCCAAGGGCGCGTATGTTTGGGACGCCGACGGCCGCAAGTACCTCGACTTCTCCGTCGGCATCGCCGTGATGAACGTCGGCCACTCGCATCCCAAGGTGCTCGAGGCCGTACGCGCGCAATCGAGCGAGTTCCAGCACCTGTGCTTCGCGGTCGGCATGCACGAGACGTACATCCAGTTGGCCGAGCGCCTCAACGCCATCGCTCCCGGCCCGTCGCCGAAGAAGACCTTCCTGGCGAACTCGGGCGCCGAGGCGGTCGAGAACGCCGTCAAGATCGCGCGGGCGGTCACCAACCGTGCCGGCATCGTGGCCTTCACGCACGCCTTCCACGGGCGCACGTACATGGCGATGTCGCTCACGAACAAGCCGAACCCGTACAAGGCCGGCTTCGTGACCCGCGCCTCGGAGATCTACCGCGCGCAGTACCCGTATCACTTCCGCAACCCGTGGGGTGCGCGTACGCCGGAAGAGACCGGCGAGCGCGCCTTGCAAGCACTCAAGGAACAGGTGAAGTACTCGATCGGCGAGAGCGAGGTAGCTGCGTTCGTCATCGAGCCGGTAGCGGGCGAAGGCGGGTTCATCGCGGCCCCGCGCAACTTCTTGGAGGGCCTCCGCGCCTACGCCGACGAGATCGGCGCGTTGTGGATCGACGACGAAGTGCAGGCCGGCATGGGCCGTACCGGCATGATGTGGGCGGTCGACCACTACGACCTCGAGCCGGACCTGGTGACGGCCGCCAAGGCGTTGTCGTCGGGCTTCCCGCTCTCGGCCGTGATCGGCAAGGCGAGCATCATGGACGCGCTCAAGCCCGGCATGCTCGGCACCACCTTCGGCGGTAACCCCACCAGTTGCGCGGCGGCGTTGGCCACGCTCGACGTCATCGAGGAAGAGCACCTGCTCGAGCGCGCGACCAAGATCGGCGACGCCGCGCGCGCGCGCCTGAGCGTGCTCGCGGAACGGTTCCCGGAGATCGGCGAGGTCCGTGGCCTCGGCGCGATGATCGGCCTCGAGTTCGTGGAGCGCGGCACCACCAAGCCCAACGGGGCGGTCGTGGCGGCCGTCCTCGCACACGCCCGCGACAACGGCCTGATCCTGCTGTCGACCGGCACCTATGGCAACGTCATCCGCCTGCTGCCGCCGCTGAACCTGACCGACGAGGAGCTGGAGGAAGGCCTCGGCAAGATCGAAGCAGCGGTCACCGCTGCCCTGTCGCCGGCGGCCGCGATGGCCTGACCGGTGCCTCGGCCGCGTGCGCCACACGCCGCACGCCCCACCCGTCACGACGCAAGCGTGGCGCCCGGCTTCGGGCGCCACGCTTCTTCGTCGTTCCACGCGGCGTGGCCGTCCTAGGCGGTTGCGCCGGCACGCCGCCGTCGCGGCTTCACGAAGCTCTCAGGGCTCGCTTCCTTGACGGATCGGAACGCCGACCATGTTGCCCCACTCGGTCCACGAGCCGTCGTAGTTGCGCACCTTGGGGTAGCCAAGCAAGTACTTCAGCACGAACCAGGTGTGGCTCGAGCGTTCGGCGATGCGGCAGTAGGCGATGACGTCACGCTCGGGAACGACGCCGTGCTCGCGGTACAACTCCGCGAGTTCCGCCGCGGTCCGGAAGGTGCCGTCCTCGTTCACCGCCTTCGCCCACGGGACGTTGGCCGCCCCGGGAATGTGGCCGCCGCGCAGCGCCCCTTCCTGCGGGTAGTCGGGCATGTGCAGCTTCTCGCCGGTGTACTCCTGCGGACTGCGCACGTCGACCAGCGCGCCGCGACCCTCGCGCACGGCCAGTAGGTGCTGCAGGACGTCGGCCGCGAACGCCCGGATGGAGGCGTCGCGGTACGGGACGTGGTACGAGCCACGCGTGACGCGCGGCACGCCGCGCTCCATCGGCCGGCTCTCCGCCACCCACTTCTGGCGTCCGCCGTTCATGAGGCGAACGTCGGCGTGCCCGTTGTACTTGAAGAACCAGAAGGCGTACGCCGCCCACCAATTCGACTTGTCGCCGTAGAGCACCGCCGTCGTGTCGTTGCTGACACCCTTCTCCTCCATCAGGGCGCGGAAGCCGTCTTCGTCGACGAAGTCGCGCACGTCGGGCCGCTGCAGCTCCGTGTGCCAATCGAGCTTCGCCGCCCCGGGCACGTGCCCCTGCTCGTACAGCAGGACGTCTTCGTCGACCTCCAGTACGCGGACGTTCGGGTCGTCTCGATGCGCCTCGACCCAGGCCGTATCGACCAGGACGTCGGGATGCGCGTATTCGGTCGTAGCGTCTCCAGCCATGTTTGCCTCCGAGAGATCCATCGTATCGCGGCACGGAGCAAGGCCCGTCAGCGACGTGACGAAAGCGGTCGACTCGCCTCCGGTTGCCGTGTCCGACGGCCCTCTCGTGGGGCGCCGGAATCGTCGCGGCCTGCTGCTATACTCCGCCAGGTGAGCACCTTCAAGATCGCACCGTCGATCCTCGCGGCCGACTTCACGAGGCTCGGAGCCGCCATCGAGGAAGCCGAGCACGGCGGCGCCGACATGATCCACGTGGACGTGATGGACGGGCATTTCGTTCCCAACATCACCATTGGCCCGATCGTGGTGGCCGCCGCGAAGCGCGCCACCAGCCTACCGCTCGACGTCCACCTGATGATCGCTGCGCCCGACCGCTACGTCGACGCCTTCATCGCGGCCGGTGCCGACATCGTCACCGTGCACGTCGAGGTCGCTCCGCACCTTCACCGCGTCCTGCAACAGATCCGCGAGGCCGGCGCGCGCGTCGGACTCGCCTTCAACCCGCTGACGCCCCTGACCGCTCTCGAGGGGGCGCTGCCCTTTCTCGACCTCGCCCTCGTGATGACCGTGAACCCCGGCTTCGGCGGACAGGACTTCATTCCCGCCGGCTTCGGGCGGATCGAAGCGGCCCGCCGCATGCGCGATCGCATCAACCCGAACTGCCTCATCGAGGTCGATGGGGGCGTCACCGCCAAGACCGCGCCGCAGATCGTCGCTGCCGGCGCAGACGTACTGGTTGCAGGGAGCGCCGTGTTCGGCGGCCATGCCAGCGTGGCGGACAGCATCGCCGCGATCCGCGCCGCCGGGAGTGCCTAGCAGCGACTTCGGTAGAAGGGCGCACGCGCGCCCGAGCGTCAGGCCGCCTCGCGGTAGCGCCCGAGGGCCCGGAACCGCTGGGCGCGCTGCCTGCGCAGGGCGTCCGCGCCGAGGGGCGCAAGCATCGCCAGTTCTTCGGTCAGGGCGTCACGGACGGCGGAGATCGCAGCTTCGCGCGCAGCATGGGCGCCGCCGAGGGGTTCGTCGATGACGCGGTCGACGACGCCGAGGGCAACCAGATCGCGAGCGGTCAGGCGCAGCGCTTCGGCGGCACGCTCCGCTTCACCTGCGTCGCGCCAAAGGATGGCGGCGCACGACTCGGGGCTGATCACCGAGTAGATCGCGTTCTCGAGGATGAGCACGCGGTTCGCCACGCCGATGGCCAGCGCGCCGCCGGACCCGCCCTCGCCGATCACGACGCTGATGGCGGGAACTTCCAGCCGACTCATGCGCCGGATGCTCTCGGCGATCACCCACGCTTGGCCCTGCTCCTCCGCCGCCAGTCCGGGGTACGCCCCCGGCGTGTCGATGAGGGTCACGACCGGGAGCCGGAAACGGTCGGCCAGGTCGAACATGCGCATCGCCTTGCGGTACCCGCTGGGATGGCTCATGCCGAAGTTGCGGTGGATGTTCTCCTTGGTGTCGCGCCCCTTCTGCTGGGCAAGCACCACCACGCTCTGGCCCGCCAGACGCGCGAGGCCCGCCACCATGGCGGGGTCGTCACCCAGGGTGCGGTCGCCGTGCAGCTCCTGGAAGTCCTCGAACGCTCCCTGCAGGTAGTCCATGCCCGTGGGCCGACCGGGTGCCCGCGCCACTTGCACGCGTTGCCACCGCGTGAGGTTCTCGAACGTGTCGCGCTTCAGGCGATCGAGGCGCTGTTGCAGCGCGTCGATCTCGTCACTGAGGTCGATCTCCTGCTCCTGGGCGTAGCTCCGCATGTCCCGGATCTTCGCCTCTAGGTCCTCGATCGGCTTCTCAAACGGTAGCGACACGCGCCACCTCCGCTCGGGGTTCCGGCAGCCCTCCGCGCAGTGACCGCAGCAGCGAAGCGAGTCGCGCCTTCAGCTCCTTGCGATGCACCACGTCGTCGATCATGCCCTTCTGCAAAAGGAACTCGGAACGCTGGAAGCCCTCGGGCAGCTCCTGACGGATGGTCTGCTGGATCACGCGGGGACCGGCGAACGAGATGAGCGCCCCAGGTTCCGCGAAGATGACGTCGCCGAGGGTCGCGAAGGAGGCCGTCACGCCACCCGTGGTCGGGTCCGTCAGCACGCTGACGTAGGGCAACCTGCGGCTCGTTAGCTCCTCGAGCGCCATCGTGGTCTTGGCCATCTGCATCAGCGACAACGCGCCCTCCTGCATGCGCGCTCCGCCGGAAGCCGTCACGGCCACGAGGCTTCGCCCCTCGGCCGCGGCCCGCTCGGCTGCGCGCGCGATCTCCTCGCCCACCACCGACCCCATCGAACCGCCGAGGAAGAAGAAGTCCATCACGACCAGGGCCACCGGCTCACCGTCCAACGAAGCGCCACCGGTGACGATGGCGTCCGGGCGACCATGTTTCTGCTGGTTCGCCAACATCCGTTCGCTGTACGGCTGGGTGTCGACGAACTCGAGCGGGTCCTCCGTCTCGATGCCACCGGACCAGCGCTCGAACGTCCCGTCGTCGGCCAGCAACGCGATGCGCGCCTCGACCGGCATGCGGCTGTGGTGACCGCACTCCGGGCAGACGTAGACGTTCGCCACCAAGTCCTTGCGGTAGATCTGTGCGTGGCAGCCGGCACACTTCAGCCACAGCCCCGCAGGGGCGTTGTCGTCTTCCTTGCGGGTGGGCCGGTTCCTTCGGAACCAACGTTCAAGCGCCATGAAGCCTCCTGCCTGACAAGGACGCCTCCGCGCGCGGTTCGGCTCGGTCGGGCACGCTCCATTCTAGCAACGGCCCTCGCGTGCGCCGCCAGGGGGGTGGCGCCCGACGCGCTACGCGAACGACACGGCGGACCTCAGGAGGACCGGTCCCCCGGTGCGCCCGGGACGACCACGCTCTTGGCATCCGCCTCGGGCGAGCGCTCCGGCAGCCCCGTACCCACGTCGCCGACGACGTCGCTCGCGACGCTCGCGTCGGGTTCGACCCGGGCCGGTTCGGCCAGGCCGCGGGTCGACGGGCGACGCGTAGCCTCCCCTTCACTGTCGGCCATCATCTCACTGCGGCCCGTGAAGCGCGCCCCTTCTTCGATGTCGAGCGACGCTGCTCGGACGTCACCGACCAGCTCGCCGCCCTTCCAGATCTCGACCTTGCCGCGAGCGTGTACGGCCGCAACGACGCGACCCAGGATCTTCACCTCGTCGGCGTCGATGCGTTCCCCCTCCACCACGCCAGCTTCGGCGACCTCGAGCACGCCGCGAACCCGTACGTTGCCACGAACGGTGCCGTGGACCCGGACACGCCCCTCGGCGTCGAGTTCGCCCACCACCGTCGTGCCGCGATGCACGTACGTGAACGGTTCGCGGCGCTCGCCGTCGCCTTGGGCCTTCCGGGGTCGTCCGAACATGCTGCCCTCCTCCAGAACGTCGCCACATGAGCGTGACACGAGCGACGCACGGTCGCGCCGCGAAGTGGTTGTACCGCAGCCTGCGCCCTCACGGAGCGAACCATCGCACGCTTGCACCCGCGTGGTTGAGGGCACTCCCCGTGCGTCGTATCCTAAGGGAATGGAAAGTGCTCGCGTCGTCCTGGTCACCAACGTTGGCCAGGGATTCGGTCGCGCCGTCGCCCTCGCCTACGGACGCGCGGGCTACGACGTCGTTTGCGCCGACCGCGACGTCGAGCTGGCTTCGAAGACCGCCGCCGAACTCGAAGAGCTCGGCGGCCAAGCCATCCCCATCCAAGCCGACATGACCACGCAGATGGACGTGTTGTCCGCCTACCAGAAGGTGCTGGAGATCTTCGGCGCCCTGGGGGGCGTCGTGCATCTCGCGACCCAGGTGAGCACCACACCGTTCGAGAACCTGGCAGAGGGCGAGTTCTTCGAACTGATGGCCGAGGACGTGCGCTCGACGTTCCTAGTGCTGAAGGCAGCTGCGCGGCTGCTGGCGGGGGGCTGGGTGGTGGTGGTGGCGCCGCCCGTCGAGGAAGCTGTCCAGATGCATGCGGTGCACGGCGCGCTGCGCGACATGATGCAAGGGTTCCGCCGCCGCTACGCCTACCCGCGCGTCAACTTGGTGCTGCCCTCGCGCGTTCCTGCCGACCCGCGCCACGACCAGGCGCTGGTGCGGGCGGTGCGCTTCCTAGGTTCGCCCGAGTCGGCCGGCGTGACCGGGCAGGTCGTCGACGTGGAGCTTCCGCCGCCACCGCGCGCCGCCGAAGCGCTACTGCCGGAGGTGCGCGCCGCGCTCGACCTGACCGTGCGCCAACCCGAGGACGACGCCGAGGGCTGGGACGAGACCCTCGAGCTCGGGCTGGACGACGAGATCGCTGACGACGGCTCGCTCCCGGCCGAGGCCGATGACGACGAGGCGCTCTTCGAAGACCATTGGGTCGAGGAGTTCGGTCTGTCGATCGGCGCTCCCGCTCTGCGTCACCTCGTCGCCGACGAACACGAGCCACAAGGCGCCACCGAAGAGTACGCCGCCGGACACGAGCCGGCGTACGCTCTCTACGGCGACCTGAGCCGCCTCGAGGGGTACGAGGCCGATGATGCCTCGTACGACGAGGACGGCGACGTCGACGTGGCCGAAGACGACGAGGAAGCGCTGCATCCCGTGACCCGTGGGCCGCGAGGCAGCGCATGAGGTGTCCGTACTGCTCCGCGGACGACACCCGCGTCATCAACTCCCGCTCCTCCGACGAAGGCGCCGCGATCCGCAGGCGGCGCGAATGCGCCTCGTGCCTGCGGCGCTTCACCACCTACGAGCGCGCCCAGTTCGAAGCCTTGATGGTGCGCAAGCGTTCCGGCCGTCTCGAAGCCTTCGACGCCGACAAGCTCCTCGACAAGCTCCGGATCGCGTGCAACAAGCGCCCCATCGGCGAGAAGCAGCTGCGCACGTTCGCGTACGCCTTCGAAGACGAGATCCAGGCGCCGGAGATCCCCAGCGAAGAGATCGGGCGGCGCGTGCTGCAGTTCCTGCACGACCTCGACCGTGTGGCGTACATCCGCTTCTTGAGCGTCTACCGCGACTTCGACTCGGTCGATCGCTTCATCGAGGAGATCCAGCAGCTCGACGCCACGGTGGTCGAAAGCAAGCGCACCTGAGCAGCGCTCAGGGCCGGCCGGGCTCCAACCGCAACACCCCGATCGCGTCGGTCATCACGTCGTCGCGCGCCATGCGGATCGGGATCATGCGGCCGTCGCGCCACCGTTCGAGGTAGTCTCGGTACCGCAGCGAGAACGGGTTGCCCGATTGGCCCGTGCCGTGCACGAAGCCGCCGGTGCCACCGGCCGTGAGATCGTAGACGGCGCGGTAGCCAGGTCCCGCGGTCTGGTCGAACGCGCTTCCCGGCCGCGCCGGATAACCGGCAGCATCGACGCTGAACCCGTCACCCCCGTTGACGATACGAAGGTCGCTCAGGAAGCGCAGTGGCGTGCCTGTGAGCAGATCGTGATCGTGCACGGCCTGGTGCGCATCGCCCCAGCGCCAGGCGGTGACGTCCTCGCCATAGGCTTGCGAGAGCTCCATCCACGCTGCCTCGAGAGCGGCGGCGGCGACGTCCTCGCAGCTCTCCACGGCGGGTGAGGTGGTGTCGTCGCACCAATCGGGCTCGCCCTGCAAGATGGCGCGGATCAGCTGCGGACGAAGCCCGAAGAAGGCGTCGAACGCCTCCCCGAGGTCGTCGCGATAGAGGTCGGCCGCGAAGTGCCGGTACCAGGCCGAGAAGGCGAGCGGGGCAGCGTCGTCATGGCGCATCTCGCCCTCCCAGTCGAGCAGCAGCGCCTGGATTCGCCGCGCGCCCTCGCTTCCGGGCAACGCGCTTCGCGCCACCGACACGAACTCGGCGGCCATGGGCGAGACCTGGTCCAACTGCGCTCGTAGGCTCCCCTCCACGGTGGCGGTGGGCTGGGCGTCGAGCAGCTCGTGGATGCGCTCCGCGCGGTACGGGACGGTCCAGTCGCGCGTGAGGTAGTACGGGTAGTCGTCGGGCACCACGCGCTGGTTGGCGGTCACGATGCGGCCTTCTGGCGGGTCGACCAGATGCGGTAGTCCAGAGAACGGCACGTAGGCGATCCAGTCACCCTCGCCGGTCCAGCCTGGCATCGGGACGGAGCCGTCGCCGCTGCGCCGGATCGGGATGAGGCCGGGTGCGTGGTACGCGATCACACCGTCCACGTCGGCGTAGACGATGTTCTGCATGGGAGCCCGGAATCGTTCGAGCGCCGCGACGAACTCGCCGTGCGACCTCGCGGTGTTCATCCCCAGCACCGCCTCGATCGAGCGATCTCCTGGCAGCAGCGCCGTCCAGCGCAACGCCACCACCAAGTCCTCCGCCGCTGCCGATGCGCCGGATTCGCCCGCATCGTCGATCTCGACCGCTTCGTGCGAGTCGGCCGCCCGCGCGGCCCCGGCGTGCACGTCGGAGATGACCGGGCCGTGGCGTGTCTCGCGCACCGCGATCTCGACGTCGTCCGCGCCCTTCACGCGGATGACCTCGCGCCGCGTCACGAACGGAGCGCTGCCGTCGGGCGTGAGGTAGCGGTCGGGGTCCTTGGGATCCACGCGCTCGATGAACAGGTCCTGCACGTCCGCTGCCGTGTTGGTGAAGCCCCATGCATGGCGGTCCGTGCGACCAAGCAGCACCGCCGGCGTGCCTGGCAACGTGGCGCCGATGACGTCGACACCCGGGGCGACGACGTGCGCGAAGTACCAGAGCGAAGGCGCTTGCAAGCCGAGGTGCGGGTCGTTCGCCAGGATCGGCGCGCCGCTGGTCGTCTGCGAGCCCGCCAAGACCCAGTTGTTGGAACCGTAACCGTCCGGTTTGGGCTCGCCTGCCAGTTCGGCCAACGCAGTCAGGTCGAGCTGCCGGTAGAGGTCGGCTGCCCGCTTGGGAAGGACCACGGTGGCGTCGTCGTCGACGCTGGGCCATAGCGTCGTCACCAGCGCCTGGGGATCGGCGGGCTCCAGCGCAGCGATCACGGCCGCTCGCAAGAGTTCCGTGTCCCAGTTGTCCCCAAGGTCCCAGGCCATCATCTTCGACCACGAAAGTACGTCCACCGGCTCGAACGGCTCGGGCGCGAACCCCAGAAGGAGAAACTCCGGCGGAAGCGCGCCGGTTCGGCTCTCGAGATAGGAGTTCACTCCCGCCACGTACGCTTCGACCAGCGTTCGGGTGGAAGGTTCGAGCGCCGACCACGCTTCCTCCGCCGCTCGACGCAGGCCCAGCGTGCGCAAGAAGCGGTCGGTCGACAGCGTCGCCTCGCCGATCACCTCGGACAGCCGACCGGCACCGACGCGGCGTTGGAACTCCATCTGCCACAGCCGGTCCTGCGCGTGCGCGTATCCCAGGCCGAACACGGCGTCGGCGTGACTGGCGGCGTAGACGTGCACGACGGCGTCGGCGTCGCGGACGACCTCGATCGGCGCGGTCGGTCCTGCGACCACCACGGTCCCGTCGACGCGCGGCAACGCCGACCGAACGTACGTGACCAAGGCCAGCGCGGCCACGAGCGCGAGCAACAGGACGGCGACGAGGAAGCGGGCGATTCGGAGCACGAAGGGTCCTCCCTTGGTGGGCGCGCACGGGTTCGACTTGGGTCCTCGAGGGGTCTCGAAGGAGTTCTCGGAGGTTTCCGGGTCGGCCCAGCGTACCGCGCCGCCGGTCTGCGCGTGTCAGCGCGCGCTCGCGATGCTATACACGGCGGAGCCCACCGTGCTAGACTCCGCTTTGGCTTTTCGTTTTTGCCGCCCCGATCAAGCAGGCAAAGCCGAAGGACGTGGTTTTCGTGAAGACGTACTTTCCGGACGTACCCACCAACGACTGGGTGCTCATCGACGCCGCCGGTCAGCGTGTGGGTCGCCTCGCGACGCAGATCGCCTCGGTGTTGAAGGGCAAGCACAAGCCCAGCTACACCCCGAACCAGCCCGGCGGTGATTTCGTCATCGTGATCAACGCCGACAAGGTCGCCTTCACCGGGCGTAAGCTCGACCAGAAGGTGTACACTCGTTACTCCGGCTACCAGGGTGGGCTGAAGTCCACCACGGCCCGCGAGGTGTTGGCCAAGCATCCCGAGCGCGTGCTCGAGCACGCCGTCTGGGGCATGTTGCCGAAGACGCGCATGGGCCGCAAGCTCATCCGCCGCCTCAAGGTCTACGCCGGCGACACGCATCCGCACGAAGCGCAGCAACCGAAGAAGATGGAGTTGGCGTGATGGACCAGTACTACGGAACCGGACGACGCAAGGAAGCGGTCGCGCGGGTGTTCTTACGCCCTGGCAGCGGCCGCATCTCGGTCAACGGCCGGGATTTCCAGGAGTACTTCCGCGGCATCCTGGTCGGCGTCGAGGCGCTCGAACCGCTGAAGGCGACGAACACCGCCGGCCGCTACGACGCGGTCATCACCGTCAAGGGTGGCGGGCCGAGTGGCCAGGCCGACGCCATCAAGCTCGGCGTCGCGCGCGCGCTGCTGAAGGTCGACCCCAACTTCCGCCCGGTGCTGAAGCAGAGCGGGCATCTTTCTCGCGACGCACGCATCGTGGAGCGCAAGAAGTACGGCTTGAAGAAGGCTCGCCGCGCTCCGCAGTACAGCAAGCGCTAAGCACTGCCTTCGCCACACGGGCGGGCCTTCTCGCCCGATCGAAGCGTAGGCTCCTCGGCGAGGCCCTCCCAGCGGGACGGCCTCGCCGCTTCGTTGCCGAGCGCGCACCAGCGCGCGGATCGAGGGAAGATCGATGACCGCCATCCAAGCCGCCGTCTTGGGCGTCGTGCAGGGCCTGACCGAGTTCTTGCCGGTGTCGAGTTCCGGCCACCTGGTGCTGGCCAACTACTTCCTCGGCTGGGGCGATTCGCTCGAACTGTACGTCGACATCGCCACCAACACTGGCACGCTTCTAGCGGTGCTCGCCTTCCTCCGGCGCGACGTCGCGACGGCGGCAGGCGGCTTCGCGCGCGGGTTGATCTCGGCCGAGGCACGCACCCGGCCGGGGTGGCGCTTGGCGTTGTTGGTCCTGGTCGGATCCGTTCCGACCGCCGCGATCGGCCTCGGCTTGAAGCGCGTGTTCGAGCACCTCAACGCGCCGGTGCCGGTCGCGATCGCCTTGGCGGTCACCGGCTTCGTGCTGTGGTTCGCTCCGCGCTCCGGTCCGAAACACGACGTTCAGCACGTGACCTTCCTCGACGCGTTCATCGCCGGCATCGCGCAAGGGTTGGCGGTGGTGCCAGGCGTGTCGCGTTCGGGCCTCACCATCGCCACGCTGTTGGGACGCGGCGCCGACAAGGAGTTGGCGCCGCGTCTCTCGTTCTTGATGTACTTGGTGGTGTCGTTCGGCGTCGCGCTCATGGGCATCTCCGAGCTGCGCGCCGCTGACATCGGTTGGGCCGCCCTGATCGTCATGACCGCCGCATCGTTCGTGGTCGGCTACGCAGCGCTGCTGGTGCTGTTCGCGCTGCTTCGCCGCGGCCGGTTCCGCGCCTTCTCGCCCTACCTTTGGGCAGTGAGTGCGTTCACCCTGGCGTACGTCATGTTGGTGGGCCGAGCCTGACCCGCCAAGCGGCCTTCCTCGAGGCGAGAACGCCGGTGGGGACGCAACGGAACGCGACAGGGGCTGCGCCCGACCCTAGGCTATGATGCCCCAGTAGGAGGCGCCTGCATGGAAGTCGTCACTCGCATCGCCCCATCGCCGACCGGCGACCCGCACGTCGGCACGGCGTACATCGGACTCTTCAACCACGTGTTCGCCAAGCAGCACGGCGGGCGCTTCATCTTCCGTCTCGAGGACACCGACCGCCAGCGCTACCAGGAAGGCGCGGAGACGCGCATCCTGGAGATGTTCGCATGGCTCGGGATCGCGCCCGACGAGGGACCGACCGCCGGCGGCCCCAACGGCCCGTACCGGCAGAGCGAACGCACCGAGACCTACCGTCACCACGTCGACGTGCTGCTCGAGAGCGGCAAGGCGTACCGGGCTTTCGAGACGTCCGACGAGTTGGACGCCATGCGCCTCGAGCAGAAGCGCCTGGGCAGGCCCATCGGCTACGACGGCCGCGGCCGCAGCGTCCCGCGCGCCGAACAAGAGCGTCGCGCGGGTGCCGGCGAGCCGCACGTGATCCGCCTGATCACACCCGACGAGGGCGGCACCACCTTCCGCGACCGCCTGCGCGGCGACGTCACCATCCCCAACGAGGAAGTGCGCGATCCGGTGTTGCTGAAGAGCGACGGCTACCCCACCTACCACCTGGCCAACGTGGTGGACGACCACCTGATGGGCGTCACGCACGTCATCCGGGCGGAAGAGTGGATCTCCAGCACACCGTTGCACGTGCTGCTGTACCAGGCCTACGGTTGGGAGTCGCCCGAGTTCATCCACATGCCGCTCTTGCGCAACCCGGACCGCAGCAAGGTCAGCAAGCGCAAGCTCGACACCTCGGTCGAGTCGTACCGTTCGCAGGGCATCCTACCGGAGGCGCTGCTGAACTTCCTCGCCACCATGGGCTGGTCGATGCCCGACGGCCGCGAGTTCTTCACGGTGAAGGACATGATCGCGAACTTCGACATCGACCGCGTCTCGCTCGGCGGCCCCATCTTCGACCTGAAGAAGCTGCGGTTCTTCAACGCGAAGTACCTGCGCGACGTGCTCTCTCTCGAGGAGGTGGCCGGCCGCGTCGCGCCGCTGCTGCGAGCGGCCGGCTACGACTGGGACGACGATGACTACCTCCTCGACGTGGTCGACGTCTTGCGGCCCCGCGCGGAGACCCTGGTCGAGCTGGTCGAGCAGTCGGGCTACTTCTTCGTCGATGACGTGCGGTACGACGACTCCGCCCGCAAGCAGCTGGCGGCCGGCCAGGCGTACCTGCAGGATGTCGAGCGCGAGTTGTCGATGGTCGAGTTCTTCGACTTCGACGGGGTCGAGGACATGTTGCGCGACTACGTGCAAGACCAGGCCGTACCCATGGGGAAGGTGTTGATGCCGCTGCGGGCCGCCCTCACCGGAACGACCAACGCCCCTGGGGTCACCGACCTCATCGTCATCCTCGGCAAGCGCACGTCGCTCGACCGTATCGGCAAGGCGCTCACGTTCATCGATGCCGGCCTACCGGACGACGACCCACAGCGCCTGCTCGAGGAGGAGAAGGCACGCAAGGCGGCAGCGGCGGAAGCGTCTAGGCCGCACGCGAAGAGCGTCGGGGCGCCTCCCGTGAATGCCGACGCGAAGGGTGAGCCGTCCCAGTGAGCTGGTTCGATCGCCTCCGCGACGGGCTGAGCCGCACGCGCAACGCGATCTCGAGCGGCGCGTCGTCGTGGGAGATGGACTGGGACGACCTCGAGTTCGCCCTGATCGCGGCCGACGTCGGGGCGAAGATCGCTGCCCAGGTCGTCGCCGACGCCAAGCAGGAACGCGAGCGCGGCACTTCCTTCCAAGACGCGCTCGAGAAGGCGCTGCTCGACCAGCTCGAGCCCGACCGCATGCGGCAGAAGCTGCGGCGCGTCGGCTTCCAACTCGACGTCGGCCGCAACGTGGTCGAACCGGCGGGCAAGGTGGTCATGGTCGTCGGTGTGAACGGCGTCGGCAAGACCACCACCATCGCCAAGGTCGGCGCCTACTACCGGGGCCATCGCCGCAGCGTGCTCTTCGCCGCAGGCGACACCTTCCGCGCGGCGGGCAGTGCCCAGTTGGCGGTGTGGGGCGAGCGCCTCGGCATCCCGACGGTTACAGGCCCGGACGGCGGAGACCCTGGCGCGGTGGCGTTCGACGCAGCCCAGCAGCGCAAGGCGAGAGGCATCGACGTGCTCCTGGTCGACACTGCGGGCCGCCTGCACACCAAGCACAACCTGATGGAGGAGCTGAAGAAGGTCAAGCGCGTCATCGCCAAAGCCGACGAAGGCGAACCGAAGGACGTCTGGCTGGTGCTCGACGCCGTGACCGGTCAGAACGGCCTCGAACAGGCGCGGCGCTTCCACGATGCCGTGGGGCTCACGGGCGTCATCGTGACCAAGCTCGACGGCACCGCCAAGGGCGGCATCCTGCTGCCCATCACGCGGGAGCTCGGCCTCCCGATCAAGTTCATCGGTGTCGGCGAGCAACAGGACGACCTACAGCCGTATGACGCGGCCGCGTACGTCCGCGCCCTGCTCGACATGCCTGCGCGTGCCGCCTGAACCCGTAGCGGCGCCCGTGCTCGTCCTCGCGGCCACGGAACGCGAACTCGGGCCGCTGCTCGAGGCGCTGGTCGAGCGAGACCCGCAAGAGCGTCAGGACGGCGCGCCTTCGTGGCCCCCCCACCGACACGGAACCATAGACGGCACGCAGGTCTCCCTGGTGACCACCGGCGTCGGCAAGGTCAACGCCGCCGCCGCGGGCGCGCTCGCCATCGAGCGGTTCCGACCCCGAACCGTGCTGCAGACCGGCATCGGCGGCGCCTACGCCGGTACCGGGCTGAGGCTGGGCGACGTCGCGCTCGCCGCGTCCGAGGTCCACCTCGACACCGGCGTCGGCCACGGAGAGGCGTGGCAGGGGATGGAGTCGCTCGGGTACGCGTTGCTGCCGGGTCCACCCCCGCGCTACAACCGACTCGACCTCGACACGGCCCTGATGCGAAGCCTGGCCCGCGTCCTCGACGTGCCCGCCGTCGTGTTCGGCACGGCCGAGGCGGTAACTGCGGACGCGGCCACGGCGGATGCGCTGCACCGCAGGCATGGCGTGTCGGTCGAGTCGATGGAGGGCGCAGCCGTGGCACAGGTCGCGCTCGCCATGGGCGTAGCGTTCTTCGAGCTGCGCGGCGTGAGCAACGTCGTGGGGGATCGCGACCGCGGCAACTGGAACGTCGCCGAAGCCATCCGCGCCTCGTGCGCGCGGGCGCGCGCCGCCCTCGCCCTGCTTCGATGAGGCACCAGGCCGAACGAACGAACTCGTCGTCTCGGCGGGCACACCGACTCGTTGCGGCACCCGGACCGCACCCGGAGGACCCATGAACCTGCTCTCCGCCATCCCCGTCTGGCTCTACTTCGTCATGCTCGCGCTCACCTTCATGGGAGCGCACGTCCTGGCCTACCGACCGGACGCGGTCCCTTCCCGCCCTGGCCTGGCTACCGCAGCACGGGTCGGTGCTTCGATCCTGCTGCTGATCGCCTTGATCGTGGTGCAACCCGACGCGCCTGGCAGCATCCTGCTGGCGATCGCTGCTTCCGTCGCCGGCGGCATCGTCAGCGGACGTTCCACGCCTCCCCCGGCCGCGCGGAAGAGCGAGAACGCTCGCAAGCCGCGCTCGGGCGGCAAGAACGGCGCCTGAGCGTCGGGCACGTATACTCGCGGTCATGGGACTCGTCACAGGACTCGACATCCTCCGGGCCGCCCGCGACGGTGGTTACGGCGTAGGAGCGTTCAACACCAACGACATGGAGATCACGCAGGCGATCGTGGAGGCGGCAGAAGAGACCCGCAGCCCCGTCATCGTGTCGTTGTCAGAAGGCGCGCTGAAGTTCGGCGGCCCTGCGCTGGTCGAAGTCGTGGGCTTCCTGGCGCGCGGGGCCAGCGTTCCGGTGGCGATTCACCTCGATCACGGCTCCAGTTACGCTTCGTGCCTACGCGCGCTTCGCCTCGGCTTCACCTCGGTGATGATCGACATGTCGCACGAGGACGAGGCCACCAACGTGCAAGAGACGCGTCGCGTGGTCGAGGCGGCGCATGCCGTCGGCGTCACCGTCGAAGCCGAGATCGGGCGCCTGGGTGGCATCGAAGAACACGTGGTGGTGAGCGCCGAAGAGGCGACGCTCACGAAGCCGGAGGAAGCCGAGCGCTTCATGGCGGAGAGCGGCGCAGACTACCTGGCGGTCGCCATCGGCACCTCCCACGGCGCCTACAAAGGCAAGGGGCGGCCGTTCATCGACCACGACCGCATCCGCGCGATCGCCGCGCGCATCCCCCAACCTCTGGTGATGCACGGCGCCTCGGGCGTCCCCGCCACGATGGTGGAGCGCCTGCGCGCCGCAGGCGGCGAGATGGGCGACGCCGCGGGCATCCACGAAGACGACGTGCGTCGAGCCGTGGGCGAGGGCATCGCCAAGATCAACACCGACACCGACCTGCGCCTGGCGTTCACCACCCGCGTGCGCGAGGTCCTGCGCGAACATCCGAAGGAGTTCGACCCGCGCAAGATCCTCGGCCCGGCACGCGACGAGATGCGGCAGGTCGTGGCCGAGCGCATGCGCGTGTTCGGCTCGGCCGGCCGGGCCTGAGCGGGACGACGGGAGAGCGTTCGGGGCCGAGGCGTTCGGGGCCGAGGCGTTCGGGGCCAGTCTGCGCGCGCCGCCGCTCACGCCACCACCACCGCCCGCTCGCGGGCGAGCACCGCGCCCGCGAGGACGGCAGCAGGCACGAGCATGGCGAACGCCAGCGCCATGGTAGGCGCCAAGCCGACCGCCTCCTGCAACAGCCCGACGCCGAGGTAGAGCACCCCCGCGGTACCCCAGGTGAACCCCATCAGCATGCCGGATGCGGCGCCCATGCTTCCCGGCGCCAAGTCTTGAGCGCTGACGATCAGGAGCGGCACCGCCGCGTTCGCCAGCACGCCGCCCAGGGCGACCACGCCGTAGAACGGAAGCGTGCCCGGCGTCACCACGAACACCGCGAGCATGGCGGGGGCCGCCAGCAGCATGGCGCCGACCGTCAGGCGCCTGCGCGAGTAGCGCGCGGCGAGCGCGCCGGCACTCAACCCGCCCACGCCGGCACCGACGGCGAACACTGCCAGCGTGGTCGAGATGACGGCGGCGTCGGGCGCCGCGCCATGCGATTCGACCAGCCACAACGGCACCGCGTTGTTGAACGTCACGAACGACAGGCTGCGTAGGATGCCGGCCAGGCTCAGGAGCCCGATCGGACTCCAGACGAGGCGCGGGTCCAGGAAGGCGATGCGCCGGTGCGGACCGGGGGTCTTGGCGCGCGGCAACGCCACCGCCAACGCCAGGCCGAGGACGACCCCGGGGATCATCAGCAGCGGCGACGCTTCCAGCCCGAACCGCCGCACGACGGTGAGGATCACCACCGGCCCGATCGCGAGCCCGACCGTTCCGGCGGAGCTGAACGCCGCAACGGCGAGTTCTTTCAACGTTTCTCCGTGTTGTCGCATGAGCGCCGTGCCCGCCGGGTGGAACGCAGCGGAGCCCAGGCCCCCGAGCAAGAGGAGCGCGAACAACGCGGTCGCGGAGGGGGCTACGCCCATCATGCTGAGGACCACCGAACTCGTCAGGATGCCGAGGACCGCCATGGTGCGCCTGCCGAAGCGGTCCGCAACGCCGCCCAGCAGCGGTTGCAACACCGCCGAGCTGAACGACAGCGTCGCCACGAACAGGGCCAGGGTCGACTCTCCCACCGAGAAGCGGTCCTGAAGGGTCGGCAGGAGCGCCGCCAACATGCCGGTGAACGCGTCGTTGGTGGCATGCACCAAGATGAGCAGCACAGGAACGCCGGCGCCGACGGCGACGCCCACGCGGCCGGCCGTCGGTTCGGTGTCCGCGGTGGGACGGGCGCGGGTGCGAGCGGGTCCTTCCATCTGGAACACTCTACGCTCGTCTTGGCTTGGCTCGTCTTGGCTTGGCTCGGCTCGGCTCGGCTCGGCTCGGGCTCGGCTCGGCTCGGGCTCCTCTTTGCTCGTCTTGACTCTTCCTACGCTGTTCCTAAGCTCGTCCTACGCTCGTCGCGGCTCGCCCGTCGCGCCCGCGTCGTCCCTTGCCGGCGTGACGAACACGGTGCGGTGCTGACTGAAGTGCACCGCGCCAGCGGGTCCGCCCTTCACCTTCCAGACGTGCTTGCGCTGGGTGTAGTCGACCGGCACGCCGTCTTCGTCGCGCGCTTCCGAGTAACCGGCAGCCAGCCGTGCGGCGAACAACACCGTGTCGAACGGCACCTCTCGTCCCTCGCTCCGCACCACCACGTGTGCGCCGCGGTACCCCTGGGCGTGGAACCACAGGTCGCGGGAGCGCGCCAATCGGAACGTGACGATGTCGTTCTCGCGCGCGTTCCGGCCGACGAGAACCTCGAAGCCGCGCGGGTCGCGGAAGCGCACCCCGGGCGCGCTCGGAGCCGCGCGCTTGTCACTGCGGTCCCGCTCGATCGATTCCGCCGCCCGGCGCAGTTCCGGTTCCGGAAGGGCGTCGATGCCGTCGAGCCGCGCCTCGGCGTCCCGTACCTCCCGTTGCAGGTCGGCTTGCAGACGGCGCGCCCGCTCCGCCCGCCCCTCCCGGCGCTTGGCACGGTCGTAGCGCGCGCGCGCGTTCGCGGGAGCGTCGAGCCTCTGGTCCAACGTCAGTTCGCGCTCTTCACCGTCGAAGTCGGTCAGCGTGACCGTGGCTGCGCCCTGCGGCACAGCTTGGGCGTAGGCCAGGAGCAGGTCGGCCTCGTGGCGTAGGTCGACAGCATCGGCCGCCGTCCGGATGGCCTGCTCGGCGTCGTCCCGCCGCTTGCGCGCCACTCCCAGTTCGCGCTCGGCGTCGCTACGGACGATCGCACGCCAGCGCGCCAAGCGCTCCTCCCGTCGCACGGCGCCGACGTCGACCACGACGTCCGCCTCCGCCAGGTAGTCCGAAGGCGCGGCCACCATGCGGCGGATCTCGTGCACCAAGGTCGCGGTCGACGTTGCCCCGAGCGGGTCACGCCGCACCGAGGCCTCCAACGCGGCCCCGAGTTGTGGCCCGATGCCGTCCACCACCTTCCGGACGTCCTTCACTTCCTTGCTCGCCAACGCTTCGTGCAGCGTCGCGTCGTCGACGGCACGCGGGTCGAGCTTGCGGTACGGCGGCGGCGGACGGTACGGGATGCCGGCACGGAGTTCCCGGTACCGGTTCCTGTCCGACAGCACCTGACGCTCGACGCCGACGATGCGGCCGTCGAGATCGACCAGGACGAGGTTCGCGTTCCTGCCGGTGAGCTCCACCACCAGATCCACGGCGGGGCGCGGCACGAAGCCCTCGCCCGCACCGAAGCGTAATGTCGCCACCCGGTCGAGTCCGGCCTGTTCGGCGGCAACGAGCGGTCCCACCGCATGCGCCGCGAGCTGTGCCTGGAACGGGCTTCGGGAACGCGAACCTTCCGGCGCCCCGGACCGCAGCCCCATGCGCGGGTTGGGTGGCCGGCTCACGATCCACAAGGAGACGTCGCCCGCCAACGGCAGTACCGCCGTGCGGTCGTCGGGGAAGCGCCAAGCGAGGCGCTCGGCCGGTAGGCGCGGCGCCAGGTCACGCAGCACCTCGGCGATCAGGAGGCCTTCCACCTCGGCGTGTCGTCCTCTCTCGTTCGGGAGCCTTGGGTCCAGCGGCCGCTGGTTCCGAAGACTAGTTCAGGAGCCGGTCGAAGCCGCCGAGCCGGGCCTTCGCGTCGTCTATGTACTGCGTAAGCGGGAGGTACCACTCGCTGGCGGGGTCGGTGTGCTCGAGAGCGGCGCGGGCATGAACCAGCACTTGCTCCGCGTGCTCCTCCCCCATCTGCGCGTACACGTCGGCCAGCATCTGGTGGGCGCTGACCCAGAACGGGTCGCCACCGGCGCTGGCGCTGACCGCCTGCTCGAACCAGCTCGCCGCTTCCTCCAGGCGGTAGTACTCGTAGGCGATGTTGCCGAGCGTGATGCAGGCGGGTGCGGTGGCGCCGAGCTCCAGCGCCTGCTCCGCGAGCGTCTGCGCCGTCTCGAACTCACCTCGCCGGAACCGCACGTCGGCCAAGTCGGCCAGCGCCTCTGCGCGATGGGAGTAGGAGGGGTCGCTGACCACCTCCGCCAGTAGCTCTTCTGCCTCGTTCAGACGATCGCTTTCGGTCAAAGCGAATGCCGCCTCGTGCTGCGTGAACGCGCGATGCTCTGCCGGCGCGACGTCGAGCGCCTGCCGGAACGCCTCGGCCGCTTCGTCTTGCTTGCCGAGGGCGGCGAGCGCCTGCCCGGTCGCGAACGCCACGCTGTAGGAAGGCTCTCCTGCGCCTTCGTCGAGCACGGCCGCCTCACGCAGCAACTCGAGGGCGAGGTTGGGGTTGTCGAGCTCGAGGTGGGCGCGCCCCAACAGGTAGCGCTGCACCGCGCGCTCGTCGTCGTTCAGGGACGCGTCGTCGATCTCGGAGAGGACGGCCAGCGCCTGGTCGGTGCGCTGCAGTTCGATCAACGCGCCGGCGAGACTGAGCCGCTCCGCGCCGCTCTCCGGCTGCGGAGCCGTGTCCACCGCGCGCTCGAACGACCCGGCTGCGTTCTCCCACTCCCCCATCGCCTCGTGGCACTGACCGAGCAACGACCAGCGGCGCCAACGCAGATACGCCGGCAACGCGTCTTCCTCGACGGCGGCGAGCGCCTTGCCGGAGCTGCGCGATGCGCCCACGGCGAACAGCGCCGACGCGGCGTGATACGAGGCGACCGGGTCGCCCTCCCCGACGACCTCGCGTACACCACGCTTGACGTCGCCGACCGACGCACCCCGAAGCGCCGCGAACTCCCAGTAGAGCGCGCGGTAGAGCGGATGCGACACCAGGTTCGGGTCGGCCGTGACGGCGTTGCGCAGCGCGGGTTGGCCGTTGTCGATCCCGTCGTCACCGTAGAGCGCGTACAACGCCGCGAGGTGCAGCCAGTACGGTCCTTGCTGGCCGCGCGCGGCGCCGCGCCGCACCGCGTTCTCCAGCATGGCGAACGCGACGTCGTACTGCCCCTGGGCCAGCGCTTCGTGCGCCGTCTCCAAGTCGACGTTGCGCGAGCGACGGAACATCATTCGTCACGCTACCACGACATGTCGTGCAGGACGCGGTATGTGCCACAGTTGCCGGGGCGGGAGCGGCACCTCGTCACAGCGAATCGACGGCGATCGTCCCGACACCGAGCTCGACCGCCGGGATGGCGCGGTGGAACGACTCGACCTGCAGTCGGTGCGGGAAGCGCTGCATGAACGTGACCACGGACAGCGCCTGCGTGCGATGGCAGGCGATGGCGCGCAGCTTCGTCTCCAGGAAGCGCCCCGCCGGCACCAGGTGCGTGGGCGCGAGATGGCGCGCCAGCATCTCGTCGGCAGCCAGGAAACCTTCGCGCTGCGGACCCGCGAACGGTTGGTCAGACGCGAAGTAGTAGAGGCGCTCGGGTTGGTGCCGCGCCGCCGACATCGCCGCGAGCACCACCTCGTGCGTCGTGACGTGGTCGGGGTGACCGTTGGAACCGTTGGGCGGGAAGGTCAAGATCACGCGAGGCTCGGTGCGTTCGATGCTCGCGACCACGTCCGCCACCAAGCGCGAGCGCGGCACGCCCGCCAGTCCCGGGTCGGGTTCCAGGCCGCGGTCGGCGTCGGGGACGTAGTCGGGATGGTCGAGGATAGTGACGTCCCGAACCCCGAGCGTCTCGAGCGACGACCGCAGCTCTTGCTCCCGCACAGCGGGCAGTTCGTCGCGAGTACACAGCTCCAGCGAGCGCCCCGCCCTGCCCCGCGTCAAGGTGAGCGTGGCGGCGCCGCGTCCCGTGGCTGCCGCGCGCGCCAGCAACGCGCCGCTCCCGAACGCCTCGTCGTCGGGATGCGGAACGATCAGCAGGACCTCGGTCATGACGCCAAGCCTACCAACGCCACGGGGCCTTGCCTTCGCGATCGAACGAGCGCATGATCGTACGGGCGCGACCGACCCCCGGGCCGGCCGACGCGATCTGCGAAGGGAGCGCCCCTGGTGCTCGAGTCCTCATCCTCCGAAGGCGGGCTGCGCGCAGCGGTCCGCAAGTTCCTCCCTGGTCCTCACGACTACGCTCCTCGCCATTGGCGCGTCGACCTGCTCGCAGGCGTGACGGTGGCGTTCGTGGCGTTGCCGCTTGCGCTCGGCTTCGGCGTGACGTCCGGCGCCGGCGCGACCGCCGGCATCGTGACGGCGGTGATCGCCGGCATCGTCGCCGCCGTGTTCGGCGGCTCGAACTTCCAGATCTCGGGCCCGACCGGCGCCATGACCGCCGTGCTGCTGCCGATCGTCGCCGACTACGGCGTGGGGGCCCTGCCGGTGCTCGGCATCGGCGCGGGCCTGATCCTGATCGTGCTCGGGATCGCGCGGGTGGGGCGCTACGTGCGCTTCATCCCCTGGCCGGTGGTGACCGGGTTCACCAACGGCATCGCGGTGATCATCTTCTTGCAGCAGTTGCCGAACGTGCTCGGCACGCCTACGCCGCACGGCGAGAGCATCGTCGTGTTGGCCATTGCGACGGTGCGCTCCTGGTCGGCGGCGCCCACGTTCACGCCGGCGCTGCTGGCGCTGCTCGCGGTGGTGGTGATGGTGGGCTGGAGCCGCGTGAGGGCCTTGGGCGTGGTCCCTGCCAGCATGGCCGCGTTGCTCGTCGTCACGCTCGTGTCGCTGCTGCCCCCGTTCGCCGAGGTCGCGCGCATCGGCGAGATCCCGCGGAGCCTGCCCATGCCGCACCTGCCGTCCTTGACGTTCGCAGGCGCGTGGGTCGATCTCGCCCGGGCCGCGTTCGCCATCGCGGTCCTGGCCGCGCTCGAGAGCCTTCTCTGCGCGGTGGTGGCGGACGGCATGACCATCGGCGAGAAGCACGATCCCGACCGGGAACTCGTCGGCCAGGGGCTGGGCAACGTGGCAGCAGCCCTGTTCGGTGGCCTGCCCGCCACGGCCGCGCTGGCGCGCACGGCGGTGAACGTGCGCTCGGGCGCTCGCACGCGCTTGTCTTCCATCGTCCACGGCCTGACGTTGCTTGTCATCATCGTGTTCCTCGCCCCGCTGGCCGCGCGTGTGCCCCTGGCGGTGCTGGGCGGCATCCTCATGGTGGTGGCCGTGCGCATGGTCGAGCGCCAAGCGGCCGCGCTCATCCTGCGGAGCACCAAGTCGGACGCGTTCGTGCTGCTCCTGACGATGGTGGTCACCATCTTCTTCGACCTGATCCTGGCGATCGAGGTCGGCCTGGTGGCAGCGGCCGTGCTGTTCATCGTGCGTATGAGCTCGATGTTCACCATCGACCCGATCTCACTTGCCGGCACGGACGGCGCGCACGAGACGGAAGCCGAGCGCACGGCCGAACGGGCGCTCCTGCAGAAGCACGTGGTGGCGTATCGCGTCGACGGGCCGATCTTCTTCGGCGCCGCCGAGCGCTTCATCGACCAACTGCTCAAGGTCGATCCCAGCATCCGCGTGTTGATCCTGCGGTTGCGGCGTGTGCCCGTGATGGACGCCACTGGCGTCACCGCGTTGGAGTCGTTGCACGGCCGTCTGCGCCGGCGCGGGATCACGGTGATGATCTCGGGATTGCAGCCCCAGCCCCGCGCCCTGCTGGAACGCACGGGGATCTACGACGCGATGACCGACCACGGAAAGCACGAGTACCGCACCACCGAGGAGGCGATCGCGGCAGCTGCGGCCGAGGTGGCCGTGGACGGCGCGGTGGCCGCCTGACGTGCATGATCGGGGGCGGAGGTCCGCGCTACGCCCTAGGGCACCTCAGTTCGCCACGACTTGCGGCGCTTCGCTCACGAAGCGGAACGCGCTGCCCTCGCCCGTCGCGGGCTCGACCCGCACCAGGTCTCCGTCCTGCACCTCGCCTGCGATGATCTTGCGTGCAAGCGGCGTCTCGAGGTGCTCGCGCATGGCGCGTTTCAGCGGCCTGGCGCCGAACACCGGGTCGAAACCGATGCGGGCGAGGTGTTCGAGGGCTGCGTCGGTGACGTCGAGACGGATGCGGCGCTCGTCGAGGCGTCGTTGGAGTCCTGCGATCTGGATGCGGGCGATGCTGGCTACCTGTTCGCGCTCGAGGGCGTGGAAGACGATCACGTCGTCGACGCGGTTGAGGAACTCGGGGCGGAAGTGGTTCTGCAACTGGCCGAACAGGGTAGTCTTCAGGTCCTCGTAGCTGGCGCCCGCGCGGCTCGCCTCGAGGATCTGCGGGCTGCCGATGTTGCTGGTCATGATCACCACGGTGTTGCGGAAGTCGACGGTGCGGCCGTGTGCGTCGGTCAGGCGACCGTCGTCGAGTAGCTGCAGCAGCGTGTTGAATACGTCGGGGTGGGCCTTCTCGATCTCGTCGAACAGCACCACGCTGTACGGTTGGCGCCGCACCGCCTCGGTGAGTTGCCCGCCTTCCTCGTATCCGACGTAGCCGGGAGGGGCGCCGATGAGCTTGGCGACGTTGTGGCGCTCCATGTACTCGGACATGTCGAGGCGGATCATCTTCTCCTCGCTGTCGAAGAGTTGCTGCGCCAGCGCCTTGGCCGTCTCGGTCTTGCCGACGCCGGTGGGGCCGAGGAAGATGAACGAGCCGATGGGCCGGTTCGGGTCGGAGAGGCCGGCACGGGAGCGGCGGATGGCGTCCGCAACCGCGGTGATGGCCTCGTCCTGCCCCACCACGCGCTGGTGGAGCTCGTCCTCGAGGTGCAGCAGCTTCTCGCGCTCCCCTTCGAGCAGGCGCGCGACGGGGATCTTGGTGGCACGCGCCACGACCTGCGCGACCTCCTCCTCACCGACCTCGAGCCGCACGTAGCGCGCGTTCTCGAGGCGCCCTGCCAAGCGCTTCACCTCGGCTTCGAGCTTCGGGAGCTCCCCGTAGCGCAGCTTGGCGGCGGTCTCGAGGTCGTAGTCGCGCTCGGCCGCCTCGATCTGCGTGCGCACCTTGTCGAGCTGCTCTTGGTCGGTTCGCCAGTCCTCCAGGACGGCGCGTTCGGCTTCCCAGTCGGCCTGCGCCTGACCGATCTGGTCGGCGACGGCCTTGAGCTCCTCTTCGATCCGCATCGAGCGCGCGGCCGACTCGTGGTCGTCCTCGCGCTTGAGCGCCTCGTGCTCGATCTCGAGCTGCAGCTTGCGACGCCGCAGCGTGTCGATCTCCTCGGGCAGGCTGTCGAGCTGCACGCGGATGCGGCTGGCGGCCTCGTCGATGAGGTCGATGGCCGAGTCGGGTAGGCGCCGGTCGGCGACGTAGCGGTGCGCCATGGTGGCGGCCGCGATGATGGCGGGGTCGGTGATGCCGACGCCGTGGTGAACCTCGTACTTCTCCTTGAGGCCGCGCAGGATCGACACCGTCTCCTCGAGCGTCGGCTCGTCGACGACGATCGGCTGGAAGCGTCGTTCGAGGGCGGCGTCCTTCTCGATGGTGCGGTACTCGCTCAGGGTGGTGGCGCCGATCATGCGCAGCTCGCCTCGCGCCAGCGGCGGCTTGAGCATGTTGCCTGCGTCGACGGCGCCTTCGGCCTTGCCGGCGCCGACGATGGTGTGCAGTTCGTCGATGAACAGCACGATGCTGCCGTCGGACTTGGTGGTCTCCTGGATGACGCCCTTCAGCCGCTCCTCGAACTCCCCGCGGTACTTCGCGCCCGCCAGCAGGCTGCCCATGTCGAGCTGCACGATGCGTTTGCCCTGCAAGCCTTCTGGGACGTCCTTGTTGACGATGCGCTGGGCCAGGCCCTCGGCGATGGCGGTCTTGCCGACCCCCGGCTCGCCGATCAGCACCGGGTTGTTCTTGGTGCGCCTGAGCAGGATCTGGATGGCGCGGCGGATCTCCTCGTCGCGGCCGATGACCGGGTCGAGCTTGCCTTCGCGGGCCCGCCCGGTCAGGTCGATACCGTACTTCTCGAGCGCCTCGAAGGTGCTCTCGGCCGAGCGGCTGTCGACGCTCCTGCCTCCACGGATGGCTTGGGCGGCCTCGGCGAGCGCGTCTGCTGCCGGCAACGCGTTCAGTTCGTTTCCTGCCGTCCGGCGCAGAGCCACCAACAGGGTGTCGGCGGCCACGAAGGCGTCGTTCCACTCCTTGGCGAGGCTCTCGGCGCGCTCGAACGTCCGTCCGAGCTCGGTGCTCATGTACTGACCGGCGGGCTGCCCCGCGTCCCCGGTGACCTTGGGGAGGCGGTTCAGAGCCGTGTCGATGGCGGTTCTTGCTTGCGCGACGTCGCCGCCTGCGCGCTCGACCACGCGGGCCGGCGGTCCGGCCGGGTCGGCCAGCAGCGACGCCGCCAGGTGCAGCGGCCCCACCTGCTGGTGCTGCCGCGTGCCGGCGACCTGCTGGGCGCTGGCGACGAGCTGCAGCGCGGCTTCGGTGAAACGTTCCGGTTCCATGGTGAAGATGATAGGAACTTGAGTGTGGTCATGTCAAGTTTCTTGAATCGTGGACGGGTGCCATGGCCCGACGAAGACGCGCCCGGGCCACCAGGGCCCGGGCGCGCGTCACGATCTGCGGTGGGCTGCGGTCGTGGTTCGAGCTACTCGGCCGCTCCCTTGAACTCGGAGACGAGCGTTCCCAACGACGTCTTCGCGTCGCCGAAGAGCATGCGCGTGTTCGGCTTGAAGAACAGCGGGTTCTCCACCCCCGAGAAGCCCGGATTCATCGAGCGCTTGAGCACGAAGCAGGTGCGCGCCTGGTCGACGTTGATGATCGGCATCCCGTAGAGCGGGCTGCTCTTGTCCTCGCGCGCGGCCGGGTTGACGACGTCGTTCGCGCCGATCACGACCGCGACGTCGGTCATCTCCATGGCCGGGTTCACGTCTTCGGGTTCCACCAGTTGCTCGTACGGCACGTTCGCCTCGGCCAGCAACACGTTCATGTGGCCCGGCATGCGGCCGGCGACCGGGTGGATGGCGTAACGCACCTCGGCGCCGTTCTTCTCGAGCAGGTCGGCGAGTTCCTTGACCACGTGCTGCGCTTGCGCCACGGCCATGCCGTAGCCCGGCACGAAGACCACGCTGCCGGCGGCTTCCAGAACGAAGTAGGCGTCCTCCGCGGTGATCGGCTTGACCTCGCCCTCGACGGCGGTGGCCGACGTCTGCGTCACAGCGCCGAAGCCGCTGAACAGCACGTTGGCCAGGGAGCGGTTCATCGCCTTGCACATGATCTGCGTCAGGATGAGCCCCGAAGCCCCCACCAACGACCCGGCCACGATCAACACGTTGTTGCCGATCACGAAGCCGGCGGCGCTGGCGGCGATGCCCGAGAAGCTGTTCAACAGCGAGATCACGATCGGCATGTCGGCGCCACCGATGGGGATGACGAACAGCACGCCGAACACCAGTCCGAGCACGATGACGATCAGAAGCAGAAGGTACGACGAGGCGGGGTTGATGACGAAGAGCGCCCCGAGCACCACCATGCCACCGACGATGAGGCCGTTGACGATCTGCTGGCCGCCGTACAGGATCGGCTTGCCGGCGATCCTCTCCGACAGCTTGCCCCACGCCACGATCGAACCGGTGAACGCCACGGCGCCGATGAGGATGGCGAGGACGATGGCGATCGCGGTGATCGGGTCGGGGTCGGGATGGCCGACGTACTCGGCCCAGCCGACCAGCATCGAGGCCAGGCCGCCGGAGCCGTTGAACAGCGCAACCATCTCCGGCATCTGCGTCATCTTCACGGTGCGCGCCGCGATGGCCCCGATGCCGGTGCCGACCACCAGGCCGACGAGGATCCAGACGTAGTCGAGGCCACCCAACAGCAAGGTGGCGACGACGGCGATGAGCATGCCGAGCGCCGAGACCATGTTGCCGCGGCGGGCGGTAGTGGCGCGGCCCAGCATCTTGAGGCCGTAGATGAACAGGATGGCGGAGGCGATGTAGGCGAGGTCGATGACGACGTTCATGCTCGCCTACTCCCTTTTCTCGCCGGCGCGGAACATGGCGAGCATGCGGTCGGTGACGAGATAGCCGCCGATGACGTTGATGGTAGCGAAGACCACCGCCAGCGTCGCGAGCACGGTGCCCATCGGCCCCTCGATGGCGGTGGCGGCAAGCGCCCCCACGATGGAGATGCCGGAGATGGCGTTCGAGCCGGACATCAACGGCGTGTGCAGCTGCGACGGCACCTTCGTGATCAGCTCGAAGCCGAGGAAGATGGCCAACACGAAGATGAACAACAACAGCAGCATGGTCATCGCACGCCCTCCAGCAGGTTCCGGATCCGTTCGTCGCGCACCGCGCCCTGCGACGTCAGCAGGCACGCGTTCACGACCTCGTCGGCGGGGTCGAGCTTCATGGTCTTGCCCTCTTTGTCCCAGGCGTGCTCGATGAGCAGGTAGAGGTTGTTGCTGTACACCTGGCTGGCGTCGCGCGCCACCTCGGCAGGCATGTTCGCCAACCCCACGATCTTCACGCCGTTGTCGGTGACGACTTCCTGATCGGCGACGGTGCCCTCGACGTTGCCGCCGGTCGAGGCTGCTAAGTCGACGATGACGCTGCCCGGCCGCATGCCTGCGACCATCTCGCCGCTGATGATGCGCGGCGCGCTGCGTCCGAACACCTGCGCGGTGGTGATGACCACGTCGGCGCCCGCGCACACCTTCGCCATCTGCTTGCGCTGCATCTCGAGCTGCTCGGGTGTGAGTTCCTTGGCGTAGCCCTGGGCGGTCTGGCCGGTTTCGCCCACGTCGATCTCCACGAAGCGCGCGCCCAACGACTGCACCTGCTCCTTGACGACCGGCCGCGTGTCGTACGCCTCCACGCGCGCGCCGAGACGCTTGGCGGTGGCGATGGCCTGCAACCCGGCCACGCCGGCGCCCACCACGAAGACGCGCGCCGGCGGGATGGTGCCGGCCGGCGTGCTCATCATCGGGAACGACTTGTCGATGCGTTCCGCCGCGACGATCACCGCCGCATACCCCGCTAGGCTGGCCTGACTCGAGAGCGCGTCCATCTTCTGGGCGTAGGTCGTGCGCGGGATCAACTCCATGCACAATCCTTCGACGCCGTGCTCCGCCATGCCCTTGACGAGGTCCAAGTTGCGGAAGGGGTCGACGAAGCCGGCGGTCGCGGCGCCCGGTCGGAGCGCCTTCACCGTGTCCAAGTCCGGCGGCTGGACCGTGAGCAGCAGGTCGGCCGCCTTCAGCAGTACCGAGCGGTCCGCTTCGAACGACGCGCCCGCCTTGGCGTACGCCTCGTCGGAGAGGTGCAATGGAGCTCCGATACCTGGCTCCAAGGTGACCGTGGCGCCCAACCTGACGAGCTTCTCCACGGCCTGGGGAGTGAGCGGAACGCGCCGCTCACCACGGATGGATTCCCGAATCGCGACGATGTTCATGCTGGGGGCATGATGACACACCCCCGCGCGGCGGACGCCGGACATCCGTCCCCGGTGCACACAGACGAGCCCGTTCCCGACGTCAGGTTCCGGAACGTGGGCCCTCGCAGCGACGTGTCCGACCGTGGCCGAGCGAACGCGCGGCGCCGCTATACTGGGCCGCCATGAAGCATATCGGCGTGCTCACCAGCGGCGGCGACGCACCGGGGATGAACGCGGGCATCCGCGCCGTCGTTCGCACCGCCATCCACGACCGCCTGCGCGTGTCCGGGATCTACCGCGGCTACCAGGGACTGATCGACGACGACATCGTCGAGCTGGGGCCGCGCAGCGTCGCCAACATCATCCAGCGCGGCGGCACCATCCTGCGCACGGCCCGCTGCGACGCCTTCCTCGAGCCGGACGGCAGGGCGCACGCGGCCGACATGCTGCGCAAGCGCGGGATCGACGGTCTGGCGGTCATAGGCGGCGACGGCAGTTTCCGCGGCGCGCACCGGCTCCATTCCGAGCAAGGCATCCCGGTCGTGGGCATCCCCGCCACGATCGACAACGACATCTACGGCACCGACGTCTCGATCGGTTTCAACACCGCCATCAACATCGCGCTGGAAGCCGTCGACCGGCTCCGGGACACCGCCGCCAGCCACGACCGGCTGTTCCTGGTCGAGGTGATGGGACGCGACTCGGGGCACATCGCCCTGCACGTCGGCGTCGCAGGTGGCGCGGAGGCCATCCTCCTGCCCGAGGACGTGGTGCCGGCCGACGACGTCGCCGACATGATCGTCGCGGCCCAGGACCGCGGCAAGAGCTCGAGCGTCGTGATCGTGGCGGAAGGGGCGTACGAGGGCGGCGCGATGGCCCTCCAGAGCGCCGTGAAGGCGCGCTGCGGCTACGAGGTTCGCACGGTCATCCTGGGCCACACGCAGCGCGGGGGCAGCCCGACGACGCGCGACAGGGTGCTCGCCTCCCGCCTCGGCTTCCACGCCGTGCGGGCGCTTCAGGTCGGCGCGGCCGACGTCATGGTCGGGATCGACCAGCGCGAGGTCGTGCGGGTTCCGCTCGCGGAGTTGGAGCGGAACACCAAGGACATCGACCGCGAGCTGATGGAGCTCGCGACCATCCTGGCGATCTAGCGGACTCCGGCCAAGGCAGCGCCCTTCAGCCGCGACGGACGCGCACGAAGGTGTCCTTGCCCTTCTGCAGCACGCCGGGCGCGCGCAACTCGAGCTTCGTCAGGGGGTCGTCGACCACCACGCCGTCGAGACGCAGGCCGCGGTTCTGCACCAAGCGGCGCGCCTCTCCGTTGGAGTTCGTGAGTCCTGCCAGCGTGGCCACCCGCAGCAGTCCCACGGCGCCGTCCTGGAACTCGCCTTCGGGCACCACGTACTCCGGCAGGTCGTCGGGGATGGCGCCCTTCGCGACCTCGTCGTAGCGCCGCTCGGCCGCCGCGATCGGCTCCTCGCCGTGGTAGATGCGCACCAAATCGCGCGCGAACACGCGATGGGCGCCGACGGGGTCGCCTTGTAGCCGCTCCGAGAGGTCGTCCAGGTCCAGCGTGGTGCAGAGCTCCGCGTACGACATCAGCAGCGCGTCCGTCACCTGCATCGCCTTCTTGAACATCACCTCGGGCGGCTCCGCGATACCGATGTAGTTCCCCAGGGACTTCGACATCTTCTCGACGCCGTCGAGTCCGACCAACAAGGGCGTGGTGAGGGCCACCTGCGGCTCCAGGCCATAGGCGCGCTGGACGTCCCTACCGACCAGGAGGTTGAACAATTGATCCGTGCCTCCGAGCTCCACGTCGGCACGGATGGCGACGGAGTCGTACGCCTGCGCCAGCGGGTAGAGGAACTCGTGCACCTGGATCGGTACACCCGCATCGAAGCGCTTGGTGAAATCGTCGCGTTCGAGCATGCGCGCGACGGTGTAATTCGACGCCAGCCGGATCACGTCGGCGAAGCCGAGCGGCTCGAGCCACTCCGAGTTGTGCCGGATCTCGAGCTTGTCGGGGTCGTCGTCGAGCACCGCCGTGGCCTGGGCCACGTACGTCTCCCCGTTGCGCCGCGTCTCCTCCAGCGAAAGCACCGGCCGCGTCTTGCTGCGTCCGCTCGGGTCGCCGATCATCGCGGTGAAGTCGCCGATGATCAGCACCACGCGATGCCCCAGGTCTTGGAACTGCCGCAGTTTGCGAAGCACCACCGCGTGCCCTACGTGAAGGTCGGCGCTGGACGGGTCCACGCCGAGCTTCACGCGCAGTTGACGTCCTTCGCGCCGTGCCCGCGCCAGCTTTCTCGTCAGTTCGTCCTCCGGCACGATCTGCTCGGCGCCGCGCCGCAGCACCGTCAGCGCTTCGGCTACGCCGGGCACAAGCTCGTTCGCGGCGGCCGCTGCCGAACCCGCCGGCTCCCGCGCGCCGCCAACCTGCTCATCGGTCATGCCCGCTCCTCACGTTCCCGCCCGAGATGGACGCCCTGCGCGGAACGGGCGGTAGTCTACCACGGCCTCTTGGTAGCATCGGACGCGATACCGGCGGTCTCACGCCGGTCCGGAGGTCGAGGATGCGGATCGCCATCGTAGGGCTCGGACGCATGGGCGCCGACATGACGCGCCGGCTCTTGCGCGCCGGGCACGACGTCATCGTCACGGACCTCGACCAAGACCGCATCCACGAGCTACGGGAAGAGGGGGCGACGGGCGCCGCCGACCTCGACGCGGCGCTGGCGGCGTTCGGCGGCGCCCCGCGGGTGGTGTGGAGCATGGTTCCCGCCGGCGAGGCGACGGAGACCGTGGTGTCGCACGCGCTCTCGCGGCTCGCGGCCGGTGACGCCATCGTCGACGGCGCCAACTCGCACTGGCGAGATTCGCGCAGGCGGGCCGAAGCCGCCGAGGGCGCCGCCATCGGCTGGCTCGACGCGGGCGTATCGGGTGGCATCTGGGGTCTCGAGCACGGCTACAACCTCATGGTGGGCGGCAACGCCGACGTGTTCGAGCGCCTCCGCCCCGTCCTCGAGAGCCTCGCGCCCACGGGTGGCCTGCGCCACGTCGGACCGGCCGGCAGCGGGCACTTCGTGAAGATGATCCACAACGGCATCGAGTACGGCTTGCTGCAGGCGTACGCAGAAGGGTTCGAGGCGCTCGCGGCGTACCCGCATGCCCGTCTCGACCTTACCGCCATCGCCGAGCTGTGGGGCAACGGCTCCGTGGTGCGCTCCTGGCTGTTGGAACTCCTGGCAGGAGCGCTGCGCGACGACCCCGCCATGGCCGGGGTGCGCGGCTACGTGGAGGACAGCGGCATGGGACGCTGGACGGTCGCCTTCGGCGTCGACCACGCCGTGCCCCTTCCCGTCATCACCGCCGCACTCTTCGCCCGTTTCGCCAGCCGCCAGGAGGACGGCCTGGCGGCGAAACTCGTTGCCTGCTTGCGTCACGAGTTCGGTGGCCACCATACGCCGAGGTCGTGAGGCACGCGCGGAGCCACCCCGAGGCCGTGGTACCTTGCAGCGTGCACGACGTTCGCATCTTGGGAGTCCCGATGGACCTCGGCGCCGGCCGGCGCGGCGTCGACATGGGCCCGAGCGCCCTTCGGCTGGCGCGGCTTGCGCCGGCCCTGACCGACCTCGGCCACAGCGTCACCGACCTCGGCAACGTCGAGGTTCCGGTGGCGGAAGCGATGACGACCACGCCTTCCCTGCCGTACGCCGACGCCATCGCCCGGACGTGTGACGAGACGTACCGTCGACTTCGAGACCTGCCCGACGAAGCCTTCGCCATCACCCTTGGCGGCGACCACGCCATCAGCATGGGCACGGTCGCGGGTGCCACCAATGGCCGCCGCACCGGTCTGTTGTGGATCGACGCGCACGCCGACCTGAACACACCGGACACGAGCCCGTCTGGCAACGTACACGGCATGCCCGTGGCGCACCTGCTCGGGCTCGGCGACGAACGCTTCCGCCGGAACTGGGGTGGTGGCGCCATCGTCCTGCCCGAGGACGTCGTCTACATCGGACTACGGAGCGTCGACCAGGACGAGCGCGAACGCATCCGGGAACTCGGCATCGCCGCGTACACCATGAAGGACATCGACCAGCGCGGCATCGCCCCGATCGCCGCCGAAGCGTTGGATCGCCTGTCGGACACCGAGCGCGTCCACGTGTCGTTCGACGCCGACGTGCTCGATCCCACCCTGGCCGCGGGCGTCGGCACACCCGTTCCCGGCGGCCTGACCTACCGCGAAGCCCACCTGTTGATGGAGTTGCTGGCCGACGCCGGCCGTGTCACGAGCCTCGACCTGGTCGAGGTGAACCCGATCCTCGACGTGCAGAACCGGACGGCTGCGATCCTGGTCGAGATGGCCGCCAGCCTGATGGGCCGCACGATCCTCTGAACCGACCTTCGACCCCAGGGCGCGCGTCGGTCCGTCAGACGGCCGCGCCGGCGCTGCCGGTCGTGGCCATCGGCGCGGCGATGCGCACCGCGGTTCGCGCCGCCGCCGTCGCGCTGGTCAACTCGGCAAGCGAACTCCGCAAGCGTGGGATGAGGCCGTCGAGGGCCGCATCACCGGCGCGGATCGCCTCGCCGGCGCGATGGAAGTTCAACCAATGGATCGGCGGCCGCGTGTGGACCTCGAGCGTGGCAAGTCCGGGCGCGCCTTCGCAGGCGGGCGCCACCGATCGTTCCGTGCCTTGCGCGCACCAGTCGTCGCGACCCATCCAGCCGTCAGCGGCGAACGCCAGAGCCCGGCCCAGACGCCCCACGGCACTGCGCGGTCGATGCTCGACCGCCGCTTGATGGAGCTTCCGGCCGGTGTCGCTCTCAAGCACGCGGCGCGCGAACCGGATGGCGCGCGAGTCCTGCGCCTCCATGCCGGCGCCGATGCCGATCGCGACGTCGATGTCCATGCCAACCAGCGTGTCGAGCGGCACCGGCGAGCCGATGCCCCCATCCACCAACCGCCGACCGTTCCACGTCACCGGCGCGAACACGCCGGGGATCGACGAACTGGCCCGCAGTGCCAGACCGATGGGTCCGTCCTCGATGAGCACGCGCTCGCCCGTGTCGATGTCGGTGGTCACCACCACCAGCTTGCGTCGTAGGTCCGCGAACGTCCGTCCCTCGAGAAGGCGGTCGAAGTACGCCTCCATACGCCGCCCTTCGAACAAGGCGGCACGGTGCAGTCCGAAGTCCGCGATGTACGGGAAGACGTCGCGACGCCGGGTGCGTTCCGCTTCGGCTTGCAGCGCGGCAACGTCGCGGCCGGTGGCGTACAGAGCGCCCACCACCGCACCGAAGCTGGTGCCGACGATCACGTGAGGGGCGAATCCGTGTCGCTCGAGGCTGGCGAGGGCGCCGATGTGCGCGTAACCGCGCGCGCTCCCGCCGCCGAGAGCGACACCGATGCGCGCGGCGTTCGACGTGCGGGCCGGTTCGCCGGCCGACGACGTCGTCGTTCGTTGGGGGTCCACGTGGCGCATGCTACGCCCTGGCAGATGAGACGGATGTACGCCGCGTGCGATGCTGGAACACGTGAAGCCCGTCCTCGAGACCGCTGGCGAGCTCGGCATCGTCGTCGTGCACTACCGCGACGAAGAGGTCCTGGACACATGCTTGGAGCGGCTCGCGGTCTCGGCGCCGGCCGCGAAGGTCGTCGTGGTGGACACCTCGGGGAACGACGCTGCCGCTGCCGTCGTGGCACGCCACGAGAGCGTGACGCAGACCGCACGCGTGACACGAGTCCGGGCACCGAACCACAGCTATTCTCACGCCGCCAACATCGGTTGGAAGGAACTCGACGCTCGCCTGCTCGCCATCATGAACGCCGACACGTGGGTGGAACCGGCCACCTTCGCAGGTCTCGAGGCCGCCATGGCGTCGCACCCGACGGCAGGACTGGCCGGGCCGCTGGCCACCGACCGGCACGGGCGCCTGCAGGACCTCGGGCTTCCGTACCGCGCCAACTACCTGCGCCTCGGGTGGGCGCGGCGCGCGTCTGACGCCTCGACCCACGACGTCGCGCGATCCGCCGGCGGCGTGGATGCCCGGCGGCGGGCGCCCGCCGCGGTGACGGTACCGTGGCTCTCCGGCTGCCTGCAGCTGGTGCGTCGCGAGGTGCTCGACGCCGTGGGTGGGTACGATCCGAGTCTACGCTTCTTCAACGAAGACCTGGAGTTCTGCCTCCGTGCTCGCAGGGCCGGCTTCGCGTGCCTGCTGGTCGACACGCCGGTGGTGCATCTGGGCGGCACCTCCACCCCGGCGCACCCTGCGTTCCACGTCGAGGGACGGCGCGGCGGCTACGCGCTGTCGCGCCGCTACGCCACGGCGACGGTGCGGCGTGCCCACCGCGCGTTCCTGTGGCTCGAGGCGGGCCTCGGCGCGCGCCTCGCCCGCAGTGACGCGGAGCGCACCGCGCACCGACGCATGTTGGCCATGCTTCGCGCAGGTGACTTCGACACATCCCCGTTCGGGGCGACGCTCGACGACGCCGGGGCCGAAGACGAGGCGCGTCCCTGACGACGAATCGCCCTGGCGGGCCGACGTGCTACATTGGCCGCCATGTCGGTGCCGTGGCCCGAGGTCTGGAACCGCATCGCCGGCGACCCGCTGCTCTTGTACTCGTTGGCTGCCGCGGCGTTGCTCGCCCTGGTGTCGTGGTCCTCCGGCCTGGGCCGGGCCGACCTTGCTGCCCTGCTTCGTCCACGGATCTTGTTGCGCGTCGCAGGCGCCGTGGCGGTGTCGTTCCTCGTCACCGCGAGCGCGCGCACCTTCGTCGGCGCTACGCAAGCTCCGACCCTCGCCGCCCTGCTCGAAGGTGTGGGTCGCCTACCGCTCTACCTCGTCACGTTGGCGTACGGCCCCAGCATCGGGATCGCTGCGGCCGCCCTTGCCGTCGGCTTCGCCGCCGAGACCGCGCTGCCGGGCTGGCGCGAGGCGATCCTCGCGTTGGAGCTCGTCGTGCTCGGTTGGCTCGCCATCTACCCGTCGCCACGCCAGGCGCGCTGGGCAGGACCGGTCGACGTGGCGCTGGCGCACGCGCTGGCGTGGGGGACGGGCGGCGTGGCGTTGTTGGCGTTCCGGTACGGCGAGGTGCTGCCGCGACGCTGGTGGTCGGAGATCTCCATCGACCTGGCTCCCGTGGCGGTCGCTGCCGCATTGCTCCTCGCGTTCGGGCCCCGCTTCTACCACCTCGCCTTCCCCGGAAGCCGCATCGTTCCGGAGCCACGCCACGAGCCGACACCCGGTGCCACGGTCGGCTCCGCCGGCCCCGTCCGTAGCGGGACGCGCTTGGCCGAAGCCGACATGTCCGCCGTTCCGGACCTCGAGGATGCCGGCGTGCACGTCGCTAGGGCGATCCCCAAGACGGTGCCGAAGTTCCGCCTGCCAGCCGGGGAGGCGTTCGACGTTGGCCGGCAGCGTGGCGCCCCGCGCAAGCCATGGACGCCGCCGCGCTCCGTGTCGGCGCCGCGACGCGCGCAGGTCCGGCCGAAGCGGAAGCGCACGTTGCCTCCACTTCCGCCACTGGAGGACGACCCGAGCACCTGATCGGACCCCGCGGCCCGCTCGGCCGGCCCGGCCGTCTCAGCTCGATCGTCTCAGCTC
>JAWOIL010000019.1:0-13603 GCA_046484635.1 Trueperaceae bacterium | reverse complement strand
CGCCCAACCGCCCTTGAAGTACAGCCGCAACGGCACCAGCGTCAGCCCCTTGCGTTCCAATCCGCGCGCGATCTCGTCGATCTCGCGCCGCTTGAGCAGCAGCCGGCGGCGCCGGTTCGGCTCGTGGTTGTTGTAGCTGGCGTCCTTGTAAGGGGGGATGGTCATCCCTTCCAGGAACACCTCGCCGCCCTGCACGCGTGCGAACGCTTCGACGATCGAGCCACCACCGGCACGCAACGACTTCACCTCGCTGCCGGTCAGTTCCAACCCGGCCTCGAAGGTCTCGAGGATCTCGTATTCGTGCGTAGCGCGTCGGTTCCGTAGCATGGCGGTTCCTCGGTGGTCAGGCGGCATCTTGCGTCGCCGCAGGCGTCCAGCGGCGCCCGCTTGCGTCCGGACGCCATGATAGCCCTTGCCCGCTGGCGCATCGGCTCCTGCCCGTGTCGCCATGGCTCGACCGCGGTCGAGCAGGGCCCGAACACCACTCGGGCAGAACCCCAGGTCAGTCGAGCAGGGCTCCCACGTCGCGCGGGTCGACGTCCAAGATGACGCGCGCCTTCGTGAGGCGCGTGGGTATCGCGGCCAACAGGTTCTCGAGGCGACCGGCGTCATCCACGCGTAGCAGGAGTTGCACCACGAAGCGGTTGCGCACGCGCGCGACGGGTGCCGCCACCGGCCCGAGAACCTCGTCCTCGCGGGCGCCGGCTTGGCGCAGCGCGTCGGCCACGCCGTCTGCGGCCGCCCAGGCGGCGGCGCGATCGCGGGCGCTGAGCTGCACCTTCGCAAGGCGCGCGAACGGCGGGTACCCGAATCGTTTGCGGCGCTCGAGTTGCCGCCCCAAGAACGCTTCCAGCGCCAGGTCGGGGTCGTCTGCTCCCAACGCGGCGAGGACCTCCGCTTCAGGCGAGTGCGTCTGCACCACCACGAGAGGTCGTCGCGCTCCCGACAGCTCGGCCAAGCGCAGCAGGATGCGCGCCGCTTCTTCGTCGGCCCGGTAGTCCGAAGACGCCAGGTGCGTGTCGAAGTGGGTGACGGCCACGAGCGAGAGGTTGGGAAGCGGCGGCAGCCCCAGCACCGCGGTGGTTCCCACCACCACGCCCGCCTCGCCGTCCACGAGCGGCCGCACGTCGTCGCGGCGGTCGCGATCGTAGCGATAGACCGGGAAACCGGTCAACACCGTGCCGAGCTGCGAGGCGACCCACTGCGTTCCCGCGCCCTTGAGCGGTCCGAGTTCGACGCCACCGCACTCCGGGCAGGCGGTCGGCGGAGCCTCGTCGTGGCCGCACTGATGGCACCGCAGCCGGGCCTCGTGCTGGTGGTATCGCAGGGGAAGGTCGCAGTTCGGGCACGGCGCCTTCCAACCGCAATCCGGGCAGCCAAGCGCCCCCGAGAAGCCGCGCCGCGGGGCCAGCACGATCGCCTGCCGCTCGCGCTCCTGCACCTGACGCAGGGTGGCCAGCAGGTCGGGGTGAAGGGGCCAGTTCGCGCTCGTACGCAGGTCTGCAACGTGCAGCCGCAGCCGCGGAACCGGCAACGCCCTGCGGGCCGAGGCAGGCACGCGCGCAGCCAACTCCGGTCCGGCCATCACGTCGGTCGACGTCATGGCGGCACCCGCGGCCTGGGCGACGATCCGAGCTGCGGCGGGAAGCCAGAGCCGCGCGCCGGCCTGCAGCTTGTGCGCCGCACTTCCTTCCTCCAGCACCACCACGCGCCCGAGGGACGGCAACGGCGCGAACAGCGCAAGCGAGGTTCCCACCACGACACCGGCGGGAGACGACCCCAGTTCGTGCCAGGCGCGCTCCCGTTGCGCTTCGCTCGCTTCGCCCGTGAACCAGCGCACGGGGAACGTCTGTGCCAGCCACGCCGCAGCCTCGGCCGCGACACCTTGCTCCGGCGCCAGCACGAGGACGCTGCGGCCCGCTTCCAGGTCGGCCCGCAGGCGCGGGACGAGCGCCCGGATCCGCTGGGCTCGACGGCCGCCGACGACGGCGCCGTCCTCGGCCGGGGGGACGCCGCCCGAGGGCGCCTCGTCGGCACCGGCCGAGACTTCGGAGGGGTCGGGAGGATGCGGAAGGTCGGGCGGCTCCACCTCGACCTCGTCGTAGCCGGCGTAGCCGCGCGCCACCAGCGCGCGCACGGCGCTGTCGGGCACGCCCGCGTCGCGCGCCAAGGCGGCGGCGCTGTCAGCGCGCTCGACGTCGTGCAACAGCGCCAGTGCCACTCGCTGCGCTTCGCGGCGCGCTCCGTCCAGTCCGTCGTCGGGCGGTCGCAGGGGAACCAGCACGCGTCGCTTCGGCAGCACGGGCACAGCACGCTCGTCCACGAGGCCCTGGCGACGCAGCAGTTCGAGCGTCTCGGCGGGGACCGCTGCGGCATCGATCCATTCGTCGACCCTCACCGACCGCGCGGCCTCCTCCACGATCTCGCGCGCCTCGGCGTGCACGCGCACGCGGTGGTCGAGCTCGGGGTGCAGACCGGGTGGCGCCGCCGAGGCCAACACCAGCCCCTCGGGCACGCCGTGCTGCCGCGCCAGACGGGCGATGGCATCGAGCGAATCGTGGCGAAGCCACGACGCGGCGTCGAGCGCGTGCAGGGCGTGGCGAAGCTCCATGCCGCGGCCCGCCTCGACCTGCTTGCGGCCGGCCACCACCCCCACCCGAAGACCTGCCTGCCATGGCACCACGACCCGCGTGCCGACCTCGGGATCGACGCCGGACAGCGGGGGCAGGTAGCTCATCCGTCCCAGTGGCAAGGGGAACAAGACGTCGAGGGCGAGCGGCACATGCCAGTCTAGCCGCGCGTCGCACCCGCGAGACCGGCCGGGTAGAATCGCCGCCATGACCCCCGACGACCGGACCGGGTACCAGCGCGCGGGGGTAGACCTGCGCGCCGCAGAAGACACGCTCTCGCGCATCGAACGCGCGGTGGAAAGCACCTACACGCCCGGCGTGCTGCGTGGTCTGGGCGCGTTCGGCGGCCTGTTCGCCATGCCGACGGGTTTGCGCGAACCGGTACTGGTGGCGTCGACGGACGGTGTCGGTACGAAGACGATGATCGCCACGGCGTTGGACGCCTTCGAGACGATCGGGCGCGACTTGGTCAACCACTGTGTGAACGACATCCTGGTCCAGGGAGCGACGCCGCTGTTCTTCCTCGACTACGTCGCCAGCGCGCGCCTGGTGCCGGAGACGACCGCCCGCGTGGTCCAGGGCGTCGCCGACGCCTGCCGCGGCGCGGGCATGGCACTGCTCGGCGGCGAGACGGCCGAGATGCCCGGCGTCTATCACGAGGGCGAACTCGACCTGGCCGGCACGATCGTGGGCGTGGTCGAACGGGCCGCCATCGTCGACGGCGCGAAGGTGCAAGAAGGCGACGTACTGCTCGGATTGGGCTCCGGCGGCTTGCAGACGAACGGGTTCAGCCTCGCGCGTTCCGTACTGGGCGGCGAACTGCACGAACCGTTCGCGGGCGGCACCGTGGGAGCGGCGCTTCTGGCCGAGCACCGCAGCTTCCTACCGGCGGTGCGCCCCCTGCTCGAAGCCGGCTTGGTCAAGGCCATGGCGCACGTGACCGGCGGCGGTCTGCCGGGCAACCTTCCACGTAGCCTGCCGACGGGACTGGGCGCGACGGTGACGCGCGGCACCTGGCCGGAGCCCGAGGTGTTCGCGCTGCTCCGGCGCCGCGGAGACCTCGCCGCCGACGAGATGTTCGAGGTGTTCAACATGGGCGTGGGCTTCGTGGTCGTGGTCGCGGACGACGATGTCGAGCGGGCGCGAGGGCTGACCGACGAACCGCTCTACGCCATCGGCAACGTCACGCGGGGCGAGGGCGTGCGCGTCGTCTGAGCGTCCCGCCTGCTGCCGGTTGGGCACCACGGGCTGCGTACCTGACGGTGCTCCGAAGATCGGAGGCGAACGCCGGATCGACCGGGCGGGTGCGGGCCTCAGGTGCGGGTCGCGCCCTCACTCGGTCTTGCCTTGACGGGCGCGGGCGTGGACCGGGTGGACGCCAGCAACTCGGCCGTGGCACGCGGGTCCAAGGCGGGCAGGAGCACGGTGAACACCGATCCCTCGCCCAAGCGAGACACGACCTGCACGGTGCCGCCGTGCTGCTGCACGATCCATTTCACGATCGCCAGCCCCAGACCACTGCCGTTGCCGCGCCCGCTGCGCGCGCCGTCGACGCGGTAGAAGCGGTCGAACAGGTGCGGTTGGGCCTCGGCGGGTATGCCGGAGCCGTCGTCGAGCACCTCGAGCCGCACCTGGTTTCGCTCGGGAGCGACCGTCACGGCGACGCGCTTGGCGCCGGAGTTGATGGCGTTCTGCACCAGGTTGAGCACGACCTGCTTGAGGCGGGCGAAGTCGCCCATCACCTCGGCCAGCGGCTGTGGCGCGTCGATCTCGATGACCGTCTCCCCCGCCATCGGCCGCACGGCCTCGACCACCGACTGGACCACCTCGACGAGGTTCATCGGCTCGGCGTGCACGGTGAACCCAGCGTCCGCCCGCGCGAGTTCCAACAGGTCGTTGACGAGTTTGGCCATGCGCTCCGCCTCGCGCCGGATGACCGTCAACGAGTCGACCTGATCCGGCGTCGGGTCGGTGCGCCTGAGCAAGTAGTTGGCGTGCCCTACGATCGCCGTCACCGGCGTACGCAGCTCGTGGCTGGCGTCGGCCGTGAAGCGCCGCTGCGTCTCGAACGACTCTTGGAGCCGGTCGAGCATGTGGTTGATGCTGACCGACAGCGCGCGGATCTCGTCGCGGTTCGCGGTCACCGGCACGCGCAGCCCAAGGTCGCGCCCACTGATGCGGCCGGCGGCTTCCGTGACGCGGTTCAGGGGACCGAGCACGCGTTCGGACAGGAGCCACACGCCCAGCGCGAACGCCAGGAAGGCCATCACCACGGTCAGAACGAGGTCCCGCGTGAGCTGGTCGAGCGTCTGCGCCACCAGGCCGGCGGGGATGCCGACCAGGAACGCCGCCTGCACGCTCCTCCCCTGCGCCGTGAAGTCGATGCGTCCCAGGCGACCGAGGATGCGCAGGCGCTCGCCACGCGACGTCACCGTCGCCGTCACCTCGCCTTGGTCGATGAGCGCCTGCATGGCGCTGTCGGGCAGCAGGGCGGCCAACCCGGCGTTGGTGGCGTACGGTACGCCGGCTCGGAGTGCGGAGACGGAGTCCGGCACGCGATCGGCGGGACCGACTAGAAGGATTTGATAATACGTATCACTGGGCAGCCGCTGCAGTCCCTCGGCGATGCTGCTGGCGCCGCTGGTAAGGTCCGTCAAGGCGCGATCGGCGCGCTCCTCCAACGCCACGCTCAACGACCGCTCGGTGAGCACGTACACCGAGCCCGCCACCGCCGAGAGGATGATGGCGATGAACGCTCCGAAGACGAGCGTGAGTTGGAGGCGCAAGCGCACCTAGGGTCTACTCCTCGCGCAGCACGTAGCCGACGCCGCGCACGGTGTGGATCAGGCGCCGCTCGCCCGACTGTTCGAGCTTGCGCCGCAGGTAGCCGACGTACACGTCCACCACGTTGCTGCCGCCGGTGTACTCGGGCCACACCTTCTCTTCGATCTCGAAGCGGTTGAACACCTTGCCGGGGCTGCGCGCGAACAACTCGAGCAGCTCGAACTCCTTGGCGGACAGCTCGATACGCCGACCGTCGCGGAACACCTCGCGGCCGTCGAGGTTCATCACCAGGTCGGCGACGCGCACCTCGCCCGTCACGGCCGGGTTCACCCGTCGCAGATGGGCGCGCACGCGCGCCAGCAGCTCCTCGATGCTGAACGGCTTGACGAGGTAGTCGTCGGCGCCCGAGTCGAGGCCGGTGACCTTGTCGTCCACCGAGTCCTTCGCGGTCAGGATGATGATCGGCGTGTTGCTCGTCTTGCGGATTCGCCGCGCCACCTCGAGCCCGTCGAGCACGGGAAGCATGAGGTCGAGCACGACGAGGTCGGGGTTCAACTCACGGAACTTCGACAGGCCCGTGACGCCGTCGTAGGTGACGACCGTCTCGTAGCTTTCGGCCTGGAGTTCGAGGTCGATGAACTTCGCGATCTCCTTCTCGTCCTCGACGATCAGGATAAGGGGTTTGCGCTCCATGCGGGCATGATGCCACGCGTCTTCATGAGAGTCTTGTTGCCCGTGTACGCGGGCGTCTTCACCACGCGTGAAGGCACGCCTCGGCCGGCCGCCCGCTTGCCGTCGCGATCCCCCGCGAGCGACTTCGCCGACGGGTCGGCGATGATCCGCGGGCCGCTCGTCACGGGCCACACGCCCGACAGGGGTAGACTGGTCGAGGCGTGCAGGGAACCGGCCGAACCGCCTCCTGCCCCACTCGAACCGATCTACGCCCACCTCCGACGTTTCAGGAAGGCAACCAGTCAGGACGCACATGGACAAGAACGACAACAACGGCCGATCCGGCCGGCCGCGGAACAAGTCGGAAAGCCGCGACAGCGGCGCCAAGCGGGCGAACTACTTGCAGCGCGGCGTCATCCCCGGCGAACGCGTGGCGATATTCGTCGACGGCTCCAACCTCTACAACGGCATGCGGGAGAACCTGCGCAACACGCGCGTGAACTTGGCCGAGCTGATCCATCAGCTGCTTCGCGAACGGCCGCTGCACAGGGCGTACTACTACAACGCACCCCTGACGGACGACTACGACGAGGAACTGCGTGAGGGTCAGCAGCGCTTCTTCGAGTCGTTGCGTCGCATCCCGTACGTCACGGTGCGCTTCGGTCGGTTGCACCGACGGCCCGACGGGTCGATGGTCGAGAAGGGCATCGACGTCGCGATCGCCGTGGAGGCGCTCTCCTTGGCGTTCCAGGACGCCTACGACACGGCGCTGCTGGTATCCGGCGACGGGGACTACGTCGAACTGGTCGAGACGCTCAAGCGCTACGGCAAGCACGTCGAGTGCGCCATGTTCCGCAACCAGTCCGCCGGCATCCTGCTCGAGCACGTCGACGTCTTCCAGAACCTCGATGAGCTCGACTGGACCCGGATCCTGTTCTAGGCACCCAGTTCCGACAGGATCCTGCCGAAGGTGCGCCAACGGCAGCGGCGGAGACCCGCCGAGGGCGCCCCAACACCAGCGGCGGGCGCCCGCGCCAGATGCGCGTCGCCGATGGAACCGCGCGCGGCGAGCGACAGCGAACGCCGCCACACCCGCGAATGGACGTTCGATGAAGAACCGCGTCCCCGACGCCACCTGTCCCCCTTCGGCGGGTGGTATCATCGACGCGTCACCGTTCCGAGGTGAGATTTCTCACAGGCCGTCGAGAACCGGCCGCCAGAGAGGACACCCAACGATCATGCGCAAGTTCATCGCACTCATCGCAGCCATCCTCCTCACCGGGGCTGCTGCCCAGGATTACGTCTTCGGCATCGTGTACGACGCCGGCGGGAAGTTCGACCGCTCCTTCAACGAGAGCACCTGGCGAGGCGTCGAGCGCGCCGAGCTTGAACTCGAGCAGCAAGGCCTCGAGATCGAGGTCGTCGAGTTCGAGGGCACGCCGGACACCGCGGCCGAAGGTCAGCGCCGCATCGCTCTCGAGGGCGCCGAGCTGATCGTCGCCCCCGGCTTCTTGCAGGCCGACGCCATCGCGGCGGTGTCGCAGGAGTTCCCGAACACCTCGTTCGTGCTCATCGACGCCGTGGCCGAAGGCGAGAACGTCCGCAGCGTGCTCTTCAAGGAGCAAGAGGGTAGCTACCTGGTCGGGTACATCGCCGGCAAGCTGAGCCGCACCGGCGTGGTCGGCTTCGTTGGCGGCATGGACGTGCCGCTCATCCGCGCCTTCGACTTGGGCTACCAGGAGGGCGTCGCCGCCGCCTGTGAGGACTGCACCGTCATCAGCAACTACGTCGGCGTGACACCGGCCGCGTGGAACGACCCGGCCCGCGCGAAGGAACTCGCCAGCACCCAGCACGCGCAAGGCGCCGACATCATCTTCGCGGCAGCCGGAGCGAGCGGGAACGGCGTCATCGACTTCGTCAACGAGAAGCAGTGCTTCGTCCCCAGCGGCGCGGTACGCGTCACCCCGCTCGACGAGCAGTTGGTCGACGTGCCGGTCTCGGCCGGCTACGCCTCTGCCTGCCCCGCCGGCGCGCTGCCGATCTTCTTCATCGGCGTCGACAGCAACCAGAACTGGCTGGGCGACACGGATTCCGACCCGGCGACGCTCAACCACGGTCTCACCAGCATGCTCAAGCGCGTCGACAACGCCTCCTACACGGCGGTCATGGACGTCGTCAACGGCACCTTCGAACCCGGCCTGCAGAACCTGGGCCTGGCCGAGGGCGGCGTCGACTACGCGCTCGACGAGTACAACGAGCCGCTCATCCCGGCCGACCTCGTAGAAGAGGTGAACCGTATCAAGCAGCAGATCATCGACGGCGAGATCTCCGTCACGGATTACCGCCAGCAGTAACGCGCCATCGATCGGCAACGGACTTGGGCGCGCCCCTTCGCGGGGCGCGCCCGAATCGTGGGGCGCAACCGAAACGTGGGGCGGATCCGCATCGTGGGGCGCAACCGAAACGTAGTGCGGGCACGCAATGCTGCTGGGCGCGCGCCCAACGTCCGGCGCGCCGGCATCGTCGGGCGGTGGCGCGTCCATCAAGGGCACGCGTGGCGGCGTGCTATCATGTTTGACTGCAGTGTGGGCGGTCTGGCCGCGCCCGAGACGGGCCTCCGGGTCCGTCTCGGGCGAGGAAAGTCCGGGCACCGAAGGGCAGGGTGCCAGCTAACGGCTGGGCGCGTAAGGCGACGGCACGTGCAACAGAAAGCAGACCGCGCTCGCCGGTCGCTTCGGCAGCCGGCGGACGTAAGGGTGAAACGGTGCGGTAAGAGCGCACCAGTGCCCCTGGTAACAGGGGCAGCTAGGTAAACCCCACCCGGTGCAAGGTCCGATAGGGAGAGAGAGCCTGCCCGGCTCGCCAACATCTCCGGGTTGACCGCTCGAGGCGCGCGGCGACGCGCGCCCTAGATAGATGGCCAGGCGCGCGTTCCCCTTCCGGGGAACACGTGACAGAACCCGGCTTACAAGCCCACCTGCAACGGCGGCCCCCTCGTGGGGCCGCCGCTCTCTTCTTCTAGATCACGCCGCCCCGATCGTCCTGACGCCCCGCCGCTGAGACCTCTGCTCGTGGAAGCGCGCCGACGCGCTCGCGTTGGTGGAGGACCCCTCGTTGGGCCGCTTCCGACCGTCCGCCAGGGTCGCCGACGGTCGTTCTGGTGGGAGCGCGCGCGGGTCTCGCCAGCCGCACCAGGGTTCTCGGTGGGAGAGATTCCACAATCGTTCAAGAATCGGGAAGTTGCGTGGGAAATCGTGGGAGATTGTGGTAGACTCGCTCCATCCGCCCGATGGGCACGCGCATGCGTCCAGCAGCATGGTTCCCCCCGGTTCCGACGCCACCGACGCACGCGCACGACTTCAAGCGAGGAGCGCGTCATCGGATGCCGTTCGGGGAGTTCCAGTACAGCGTCGACGACAAGGGCCGGGTCATCGTGCCCCCGGCCTTCCGCGACTTCGTCGAGGACGGCATGGTCCTGACGCGCGGCATGGACGGCTGCCTGTTCGTGTTCCCCATGGCCGCTTGGCAACGCATCGAGACGCACCTCACCGAACTACCCCTCACCGACCCCGACGCGCGCAACTTCGTGCGCTTCTTCTACTCGGGGGCCTCCAAGGCCAAGCTCGACACGGCAGGACGCATCACCATCCCCCCTCCGCTGCGCACCTTCGCCAAGGCCGAGGGGAACGTCGTGGTGGCGGGCGCCCCGAACCGACTCGAGATCTGGAACGAGGACCTGTGGCAATCGAACCTCGGCGCCGTCCAGGAGCAACCGCCGGCACCCGAGTTGCTGCGGGAGTTGATCGGATGAACGCTGCCACCGCGCTCCCTCATGCGCCAGTGATGTCGGCCGAGGTGCTCGAGCACCTCGCGCCACGCCCGGGTGGTTGGTACGTGGACGCCACTTTCGGTGCGGGCGGACACACCCGCGCGCTGCTGACGCGCGGCGCGAACGTCATCGCGATCGATCAGGACCCCGGCGCTGCCACGTACGCAGCAGAGCTCGAACGCGAGATCCCTTCGCTTGCCGTTCCCGCGGGCGCCACGCCCAGGCTCGTCTTCGCTGCGGGCAACTTCCGCGAGATGGAGAGCATCGTGTTCGAGCACGGCGTCGGCGCGGTGGCGGGCGTGCTCCTCGACCTCGGCGTCTCGTCGATGCAGCTCGACGAAGGCGAACGCGGCTTCGCCTTCCGGCACGAGGGGCCGCTCGACATGCGCATGGGCGACCAGGACGTGAGTGCCGCCGACGTCGTCAACGAAGCGCCGATGGAAGAGCTCGCCGCGATCATCTGGCGCTACGGCGAGGAACGCCACAGCCGCCGCATCGCCCGCCGCATCGTCGAAGTGCGCGATAGCGCGCCCATCCTCACCACCGGCCGCTTGGCCGAGGTGGTGGCGTCGGCGTACCCGTCGGGCCCGCGGCGCGAGCACCCCGCCCGCCGCACCTTCCAAGCCCTGCGGATCCACGTGAACGACGAACTGGGCGCACTGCAAGAGGGCCTGGAAGGGGCGGCGCGCCTGCTGGAGGACGACGGACGCTTGGTGGTGCTCTCGTACCACTCGCTCGAGGACCGCATCGTCAAGCGGTTCTTGAAAGACTCGCCGCGCCTCGAGGCGCTGACCAAGAAGCCGCTCCTCGCGAGCGAAGCCGAGACCTCGAGCAACCCGCGCGCCCGCAGCGCGAAGCTGCGCGCGGGCCGGAAGGTGCGGGCATGAGCCGAGCGTCCTCCGGCGTGTTGCGCTTGGCGGTACCGACGTACGTGACGTTGCTGCTCGTGGTGGCGGCAATGGGCGTCATGAACCAGCGTGACTACGACCAACAGCGCACGCTCATGGCCCAGAAGGCGAAGCTCCTCGAGGAGGTCGCGATCGCCCGGCGTGGCGCCGCGGCCGTCGACGGTCCCCTTGCCGTCGCGGACTGGGCCCGCGCCGCCGGCATGGTTCCCGTTCCGGAAGGCGGCAGCAGCATCCTCGTCGCCCCCGCTCCCGCCCCGACCTTCGAGCTTCCCACCGCTGGCATGGAGATCCGCACCGTATGGCGTTGACGAGCCCCACTCAAGGACGCAGCCTGACGTTCCCCCCGGCGCCGGTCGAGCCGCGTACACGCGCGGAAGAGCGCTCCACGCGGCGCGCCGGCGCCAAGGCAGGCGCTCCGGCCACGCTCCGCATGCGCCGAGGGGCGTTGCTCGCCCTCGGGATGTTCGCGCCGCTACTGGCCGCGCTCGCAGGCTTCGCCATGCAGCAACACGAGGTGACGGAGCTGCCTGCGCCGCTCGTCGAACCCGTCGCTCGGGGACGCATCCTGGCAGCCGACGGCACCGTGCTCGCCGACGGTCCGGCCGACGCTCGGCGCTACCCGCAAGGTGCCCTGGCGGGCGTGCTGGTCGGTTTCACCGGCTCCGATCAACCCGACGGCCGCTACGGCTTGGAAGGCCTCGAGTACAGCATCGACGGGTACCTCGCCAACGGCGCGGACGCGGTCCTGACCATCGATCCCGTCTTGCAGGCCACCGCCGAGCGCCACTTGGCCGCATCGGCCGACGCACACCACGCCGAGAGCGGCGCGGCGGTGATCCTCGAGGTGGGCAGCGGCAACGTGCTGGCCGCGGCCAGCTACCCCAACTACGACCCCAACGCCTGGCGCGACGAGTTCGCGAACCACAAGAACCGCGCGTTCCAGGTTCCGTACGAGCCGGGATCGGTCGTCAAACCGTTGGTGGTCGCCGGCCTGCTCGAGACCGGCCGGCTGTCGCCGAACGAATCGATCGAAGCGCCGATGACGCTGCGCGTCGGCGAGAAGACCTTCCGCGACGTCGCCCGCCACGACCCGGTCCTCAGCGTTCCGGACGTGCTGGCCTACTCCAGCAACTCCGCCATGATCGCCCTCGGCCAGCGTTTCGCGCCCGACGAGCTCTTCGACTGGCTCGGCCGCTTCGGCATCGGCCAGGACCTCGACCTGCGCTCGAGCTTCACCAACTCCGGGCACCTCAACGACTGGCGCCGCTGGGTCCCGCAAGACCACGCGGCCAACAGCATCGGACAGAATCACAGCACCACGCCACTGCAGTTGGCCGCCGCCTACGGGGTCATCGCCAACGACGGCGTGTACGTGCCGCCGAGGCTGATCGCGGACGCCACCCTGCCGGAACCGCACCGCGTGCTCAGCCCCGAGGTGGCACAGAGCGTGCGCAGCATGCTGATCCACGTGATGGAGACCGGCGGCCTGCGCGAGTCGGGCATCCCGGGCGTCACGGTGGCGGGCAAGACCGGCACCGCCGACATCTGGGACGGCACCGCCCAAGCGTACCTGCCGGGCGACTACTCCCTCACCTTCGCCGGCATGTTCCCTGCCGAACGGCCGCGGGTCATCGTCGTGGTGATGCTGCACAAGCCCGATACGGACGCCACCAGCACCTACGTGGCGGCTCCCCTGTTCCGGGCCATCGGGAGCGAAGTGGTGGCGCACTGGGGCACCGCCCCGACCGTCGACGCGCTTGCGAACGCGCGCTGAGCATAGACACCAGCGCTTTGCTCGGAGCATCACCCACGGGCACCTATGGTGCATATGTTGTGTAAAGTAAGCATGATATGGAGGTTACTCACCGGTGACGCTCGGTTCGGCAAGAACGCTGGCAGCCTTGCTCTCCGCCGAGGGGCCCGTCGACGACCTGCCTGACGGCACCGGGGTCACGTTCCAATGGGCCCGCGTCCGACCGGGAGACATCCTCTTCGCCTGGCAAGGCGCCGCCGGCCACGCCATCGAGCGGGCCGACGAAGCCCTGGCCGAGGGCGCGGCATACGTCGTGTCGGACGTGCCCCACCCGCGCGGGTTGCGCGTGGCGGACCCGAAGGCCGCGTTGATCGCCGTGGGGCGCGAGGCGCGCCGCAGGCTCCGCGCCCCCGTCATCGGCATCACGGGATCGGCCGGCAAGACGACGGTCAAGGCCATGACGGCAGCCGCCCTGGCAGCGCGCGCCACGCCCGGCAACTACAACACGCCGCCCGGCTTGACGCAGGCGATGTTCGCCGCGGCCATCGAGGACGAACGAGCGACCCCGACGGCGAGCGCAGGCGCAGCTTCCACGACCCGTCCTACCCGATCGCCGTTGGTGCTGGAACTCGGCATCGACCACCCCGGTGAGATGGCGGAGCTCCTCGAGCTCACCCGGCCGGAGCACGCCATCGTCACCACGATCGGCGCCAGCCACCTGAGCGCGCTAGGCAGCGTGGAAGCCGTGGCGCGTGAGAAGACGGCCCTCCTGGCCGCCGCTTCCGGCGTACGTCTCGTCGGTTCCGGTGCCGCGCCGTACGTGCCGCCCGAACTGCTGGCGACGTGCACCGTGGTGCGCGTCGTCGCGGCGTCCGACGAGGCTGCAGCGCGCGTGGCGTTCGACGGGCCGCTCGGCCAGGTGGTGGCCGTGGTCGAGGGAACGCGCGACGGGATCGCGACCCTCCACGCCTTCGAGCAAGGCTTCGAGCTCGGGCGCGAGCAAGGCTTCGAGCTAGGCCGCGCGCAA
>JAWOIL010000154.1:0-3520 GCA_046484635.1 Trueperaceae bacterium | reverse complement strand
CCCGTGCCAAGGCTTGAGCGTACCTACGAAGGCGATCGCGACGTCGTCGCGGTCCCCACGTGTCGCCGGCACCTCGAAACGCCGGGGGTCCACGCCGTTCGCGACGACGTGGACGCGACCGGCAGCCTCGCGATGGCGGTCGAGGTGCGACGCGACCGCGGGCGATACGGCCAGGAGGGCCGTCGCCGCGTCGAAGGCGCGTGCCGCGACCTCCTCGGCCAGCGCGCGGTGATGGAGCAGGCGATGCTCCGCCTGCTCCTCGACGAGGGGCGCGTTGACCTCCAGGAGGCCGGCCATGCCATGGCGTCGGGCGTACTCCATGCCGGCATGCGCCCACAGCGCGTGCCGCTCGTAGACGACATCGAAGGGGCCCGCGCGCTCGATGATCTCCTCGAGGGAGGCGTTCGACGACAGCAGGGCGAGCTCACGGCTAGCAGCATCCGCCGCGGCGGGCACCGGCACCCGATGCACCACGGTCGCCTCGAGGCCAGGAGGCACCGGACCATCGATGCGGACGGCGAAGATCTCGACCTCGGCGCCTGCGGCGATCAGCGCACGGACGACCTCCTGCACGTGCACGGAGCACCCCTTCCGTCCGAAGACGGGTACCCCCGGATCGCAGCACACGTACGCGATGCGCGTCATGATGCCAGCGGAAGCCGTTCGCCGCGGAAGACGGAGCGAAGCCTGGCGGCGTTGCGAACCACGTCGAACTCCTCCTCCATGCGCCGCCTTGCGCCGTGCGCCAACCGCACGCGCAGGTCTCGGTCGGTGAGCATGCGCTGAAGCGCGTCCGCCAGAGCGCTCGGGCATCGCTCGGGAACCAGCAGCCCGGTCTCGTCATGGCGAATCGCCTCGGGGATGCCGGTGACTGGCGTCGCCACGCACGGCGTCCCCAACGCCATCGACTCGAGCAGCACCGTCGGCATCCCGTCGCGATCGCCGTTGTCGCCCACGATGCAAGGGGCGGCGAACGCGGCTGCGCCGCGCACCTCGTCGATGACGTCCCGCTGCGGTAACGGTCCGGTGAGCGTGACCACGCCCGAAAGCCCGAGTGCCGTCACCCTCTCCTTCAGCGCCGACTCGAGCGGGCCGCCCCCCACGATGCGGCAGCGGAACTCGAGGCCCCGCGTGGCGAGTTGGGCGCACGCATCGACCAGATCGCCGAAACCCTTCTTCTCGACGAGGCGTCCGACGGCCAGGATGACGGGCGGCCGATCGTCGGGCGCGCTGAACGGGAAGGCTTGCAGGTCGAGGCCGTTGTAGATCCGGACCACGCCGTCCGCGCCCTGCCCCAACACGCCGCGCAGGTAGGCCACGTTGTGGTCGCTGACCGTGACGATCGCGTGGGCCTGACCGAACGTCCGGTGCAGACCGGCAGGATCGACGTCCTCGTGGAAGATGTCCTTCGCGTGGGCCGTGAGGGTGAAGCCGACGCCGGTGAGACGCGACGCCAGCCCCGCGACGGTCGCCGCCGACGTGGCGAAGTGGGCGTGGAGGTGGTCGATCCCGCGCGCCCGGACGGCGGCGGCCAGGACGAGCGAGGCGTACGCCTCCCGAGCCGTCACGGTCGCCGCTTCGGGGAGCCACGCTTGGAGGCGGACGGGATCCTCGGACGCCAGCGCCGACCACAGGTCGCCGGCGCGGGGTGCCTCGGCCGCCAGGTACGTCACGGGCGAACGCACGCGGGCCAGCAGGTCCTGGAAGTGCGTGTCCACCGTAGTCAGTAGCGAGAAGATCTCGAGGTCGGCCCCCGCGGCTTCGTGCGCCAGGATCTCGTTGACGACGAACGTCTCCGAGAACCGCGGGTAACGCTTGACGACGTAACCGAGCTTCATGCCTCTCCCTCCCCCGCCTCTGCGGTAGGCGCTCGCCGCGGCACCAGTGGCCGGCCGATCAGCTTGCCGATCGCCTCCGGGAGCCGCGTGTGCGCGTCAAAGCCCAGGTGTCGGCGGGCCTGCGACGGCGCGAGCGTGCGGCCCAACCACGCCTCCAGGGCGTGCGGCGTCAACGAGGCAGGGTGCAGAACGTCGGCCAACCCGACCTGAGCCAACCGCTCGGCGCGGATCCACTGCTCCTGTCGTGGTACGACGCGCGGCACCACGAGCAACGGCCGCTCGCAGGCGAGGGACTCGAGCACGGAGTTGTAGCCGCCCATCGAGATGATCCGCTCGGCATGGGGCAGGACCTCGAGGGGTTCCGCGAGGAAGTCGACGACCAAGATGTCGTCGCGCTCGGCGGCCTCGGCCCTGAGGAGTCGGCGTGCGTCCGGATCCATGAACGGCCCCGTCAACAGCACGCCACGACGGCCGGCGAGCCGGGTGCGCACGAACGCGCGCGCCAAGTCCACGCCGTCCTGGCCACCGCCCACCGTGCACAGGACGAAGCGTCCTCCGGCCCACGCGAGGACGGCGCTGGCTTCGTCCGACGGCTTGGCGTCCGGCGCGAGCCGCAGGAAGGGGTCGAAGTAGCCCAGGTACTCGAGGCGATCAGCGGCGACGTCGTGCTCTGCCTCGGGGAGCGTGACGTGCAGCAGCGGATCGCCGTAGATCCATACGGCGTCGTAGTACGCGGTGATCGTGCGGGTGGTCTCGCGCGCCGCCCACTGCGCCTTGACGACGTCATGCGCGTCCAGAACGTCGCGCAGGCCAAGGACGCACTTGGCGCGGTCGTGCTTCTTCAGCTTGCGCAGCGAGAGATCGAGTTCGCCGGCAACACCTCGCGCCACGTTGTCGACGACGAGCAGATCGGGTTTGAAGCCCTTCAACGCCGCCCAGATGGCCTGGGACCGGAGCCAGACGAGCTCGTCGAGAGCCATGTCGAGGGAACGAGCGGTGTAGCCGCCATCCACGTCCTTGCTCAGCGAGGGAAGCGTCAGGCAGTCGGTGCCCGGCGGAAGCGAAAAGCGAGACGCGGCGTGGGTGCCGGTGATCAGGAGCATGTCGACCTGGAGCCCTGACCGGGTCAGCGCCGTGGCGATCAGCAGGTTGCGACGCGTGTGGCCGAGTCCCAACGTGTCGTGTGAGTAGAAGGCGATGCGGACGCTAGCCCTGGTAGGGCGGCGGCGGTTGCGCACGACGATGCGCGGCTCCGCCTGGGTCACCGTCACGTCGTTCGGGACGCAGGGAGTGTCGATCGGCGGTGGGTAGATCGTCTCCATGGAGTACCTCGCATCTCGCGGGACTCGGAGGAGCACGCACCGGACGACCGCATCGTCCTCGACGTTCAAGGCCACCCGATGGACCCGTACGGCCGACGGTCCATGACAAGGTGCACGACGCGCTTCGGCCGGTTGCGCTACTGGCTCACCCCACTCCAAGCGCCCACGTACGGAGCGGGGATCATGGCCTCCGAAGCTCGCGGTGTCGAGGATACGCGGTCGCTGACGCGTCCCGTATGGCATTCCGCATTCCGCCACACCACCTATGATGGGGCGCATGACCCAAGCCGACGAGGGGCGATGGCTGCCCGTGACGACCGCGTCCGAGGTGGCTCGCGCGCGATGCGAGGTACTCCATGG
>JAWOIL010000134.1:0-9145 GCA_046484635.1 Trueperaceae bacterium | reverse complement strand
CTCGTCGCCGAGGATCCGCTCGCAATCGGACAACGCGTCCTCGAGGGCCACCGAACGACCCTCCTGACCCGTGAACGCCTCCGTGACGTGGAACGGCTGCGTCAGGTAGCGCTCGAGACGCCGCGCGCGCGCCACTACCAGCTGGTCCTCGCGCGAGAGTTCCTCGAAGCCGAGCATGGCGATGATGTCCTTGAGGTCGTCGTAGATCGCCAGGGTCTGGCGCACGGCGCGCGCGATCCGGTCGTGGCGGGCGCCGGCGGCGACCGGCGAGAGCATCGACGAGGTCGAACGAAGCGGGTCGATGGCAGGGTAGAGCCCCTGACTGGCGCGTTCGCGGGACAGCACCACCGACGCCGATTGGTGCCCGAAAGCATGCACCACCGCCGGGTCGGTGAAGTCGTCCGCCGGGACGTACACCGCCTGCACCGAGGTGATGGCGGCCTCGTCCGTGCTGGTGATGCGCTCCTGCAGTTCCGCCAGCTCCGTCGCCAGCGTCGGTTGGTACCCCATGCGCGACGACAGCCGTCCCATCAGCCCCGACACCTCGGACCCGGCCTGCACGAATCGGAAGATGTTGTCGATCAAGAGCAGCACGTCCTTGCGCTCGTCGTCCCGAAAGTACTCGGCCATGGTGAGGGCCGTGTGCCCCACGCGGAAGCGCGCTCCCGGCGGTTCGTTCATCTGCCCGAACACCAGCACGGTGTGGTCCAGTACGCCGGCGTCGCGCACGTCACGCAGCAGCTCCTCGGCCTCGCGCGAACGCTCGCCGATACCGCAGAATAGGCTCACGCCGCGATGCCGGGCGGCCATGTTGTGGATCAGCTCAGAGATCAGGACCGTCTTGCCTACGCCAGCCCCTCCGAACAGGCCGGCTTTGCCACCGCGCTCCAGCGGCGCCAGCACGTCGATGGCCTTGATTCCCGTGGGCAGGATGTCGGTGGTCACCGACTGCCGCTTCAGCGGCACCGGCGGCTGGTGCTGTGAGCGCCTGCGGGTCGGTTGGAACGGACCCTCGACGTCGATGGTCTCGCCGAAGACGTTGAAGACGCGCCCGAGCAACTCAGGGCCGACCGGCACCTGGAGGCTGTCACTCGTGTCGGCCACGATGTCGCCACGCGCCATGCCCTGGGTCGGTGTCATCGCGAGGCAGCGCACGGTGGAGTCGTCCACGTGCGCCATCACCTCCAGGCGCGTCGCGCCCCGTTCGCCGGTGGTGAGCAGGTTGCGCAGCGGCGGCAGGCCGCCTTCGAAACGCACGTCGACCACCCCGCCGCGGATGGTGACGACGGTGCCGTGTTCGCGTTCGCTCTGCTGCGCGGCCATTGCCACCTCGTTCCGTGGTGTCGGGGTCGCTGCGCGTATTCAGGGTAGCAGGAGGGCGTCGGCATCAACGACGTTGGGCGCGAGTCGGGCCGCGGCGACGCGTGATCGCCTTCTCCACCTCGACCACGAAGAAGACGAACGCACCTGCCAGCGCCACCATGCGCCACGCCGCGAAGTCGATGGCGGCGGTGTCGAAGGCGGCCTGCAACGGCGGGAAGTAGGTGAACAGGACCTGGAACAGGACCAGCGCCGCGATCGAAGCGAACACGACGGGGTTGCCGAAGAAGCGACGCCCGAGCGCGGGGGCGAACAGGAAGCGCGTGTTGAGCAGGTAGAACAACTGCCCGGCCACGAGGGTGTTCACCGCCACGGTGCGGGCAGCAGCCAGGTCCATCCCACGCTCGAGCGCAAGCCAGAACGCCACCAGCGTGAGGCCGGCGATGACGACGGAAACGTAGACGATGCGGCCGACCAGGTACGTCGACAGCACCGCTGCGCCCTTCGCCCGCGGGGGTCTGAGCATCACGTTCGCCTCTGGCGGCTCGAACGCCAGCGACAGCGCCAGGGTGACGGCCGTGATCATGTTGACCCACAGGATCTGCACCGGCGTGACCGGCAGAACGTGGAACACTGCGAGCACCGAGGCGACCACCACCAACGCCTCGGCGCCGTTGGTAGGCAGCATGAACAGGATGGTTTTCTTGAGGTTGTCGTCGATCGCGCGCCCTTCCTCCACGGCGATGGCGATGGTGGAGAAGTCGTCGTCGCCCAACACCATCTCGGAGGCCTCCTTGGCCACCTCGGAGCCCTTCACCCCCATGGCGATGCCGACGTCGGCGCGCTTGAGTGCGGGGGCGTCGTTGACGCCGTCACCGGTCATGGCGGTCACCTCGCCACGGCGCTGCAACGCCTCGAGGATGGCGAGCTTGTTCTCGGGGCTGGCGCGCGCGAAGACGTCGTGCTCCGCCACCACCCGGTCGAGTTCACCCGTGTCGAGACCGTCCAGCTCGGTGCCGGTGATCGCGCGGTCGCCGACCTCGAGGCCCAGCTCGCGCGCGATGCTGGTCGCCGTCAGGGCGTGATCGCCGGTGATCATGACCACACGGATGCCGGCGCGGCGGCACTTGGCGATGGACGCGGAGGCCTCGGCGCGGGGCGGGTCGATCATGGCGACGAAACCCAGCATCGCCAGGCCGTCGCGTAGCGAGGCGTGGGTGATCTCCACGGTGTCATTCGCCATCGTCTTGCACGCCACCGCCAGCACGCGGTGTCCGTCGGCGGCCAGCTCGGTCAAGGCACGTTCCCAGCGCTCGCGGTCGAGCGGTTCCTCGCCGCCCGTGGTGCTGCGTTGCTGCCCGCAGCGCGCCAGCAGGCGCTCCGGTGCGCCCTTGACGTACGCGATGCAGGCACCTCCTACCGCCTCACGATGCAGGCTGGCGGAGTAGCCCTGCTCGGAGGCGAACGGAAGGCGATCGACGCGGCTCGCTTCGGCCGACGCCGGTTCGATGCCGACCTTCTCGGCCAGCACGATGGTGGCGCCGTCGGTGGGGTCGCCGACCAGCACCCTGCCGCCGTCGTCGGTTCGGCGCAACTCGGCGTCGCTGGTGAGGGCCGCCGCCAGCACCAACTCGCGCAGGTCGTCGTGGTCGGCGGGCTCGACCGGCGCGTCGCCGAGGTCGATCGCGCCGTCGGGCTCGTAGCCCTCGCCGCCGACTCGGTACGTGCCGGCGCAGGTGACGACACGCCTCACCGTCATCTCGTTCTTGGTCAGGGTTCCGGTCTTGTCCGAACAGATTGTCGTGACGGCGCCGAGCGTCTCGACCGCCGGCAGTCGCCGGACGATGGCGTTGCGGCGCGCCATGCGCTGCACGCCCAGCGCCAGGGTGATCGTGATGATGGCAGGCAACCCTTCGGGGATGGCCGCCACGGCGAAGCCGACGACGGTCAGGAAGATCTCCTGGAACGCGTCGCCGCGCACCCACCAGCCGTAGCCGAAGAGCACCGCGGCAGCGACCAGGATCACGATCGCCAACGTGCGCGAGAAGGCGTCGATGGCGACGAGGAACGGCGTGCGAAGCGTGGTCACGCTCTGCACCAGTTGGCCGATGCGACCGACCTCGGTGTGCGTGCCGGTCGCGACGACGACCCCACGGCCCGCGCCCGAGGTCACGCTGGTGCCGGCGTACAGCATCGAGGTGCGGTCGCCCAGCGCGGAGCGCTCGTCGACAGCGGGTTCGCGCTTGACGACCGGCACCGACTCGCCGGTCAACGCCGCCTCCTCGACCCGCAGGTCGTGGGCGGTCACGAGTCGGACGTCGGCCGGCACGCGGTCGCCCGCTTCGACCAGCACGAAGTCGCCCGGCACGAGGTCGACCGCGTCGACGACCGCCCGCACGCCGTCGCGACGCACCGAGGCACGCAGCGCCAGCATCGACCGGAGCGACACCAGGGCTGCTTCGGCCCTACCTTCCTGGGCGTACCCGACGATGCCGTTCAGCAACACGACGGCCAGGATCACCCCGGTCTCGAGCCAGTCGCCGAGGGCGGCGGTGACCGCGGCGGCTGCCAGCAGTACGTAGATGAGCAGGTTGGCGAAGTGGCGCGCGAAGCGCACCAGCGGCGGGACCGGCCGGGGTTCGGGTAGTCGGTTCGGGCCGTGGTCGCGAAGCCGGCGCGCGGCCTCGTCGCTGCCGAGCCCTTGGGCGCCAGTCGCGAGGCGAAGCATCGTCTCGGTGGCGGACAGTGCGTGCCAGGGCGGCAGTTGTAGGTCTGGCGCATTCCCCGGGCCGGCGGGCCGGTGAGCGACTTCGTGGCGGTCGGTCATACGACGATCCTAGCTTCGCGGGGTCCGCCAGCGCCCAGGGTGGTCAGAGCGCCAACATGCACGCCGCGCACCCCGCTGCTCGTTCGCGTGGAACGCGGGCTTCCTGGCCGGCCGAGCGCGCCCCCTCGCAGACGTCGGTCGACTTGGCGGGAAGGTGCCGGCGCGTGGCACCGATGGTGAGTCTTGCCCAGGGGGACGGGTCGTCACGGTGCGTGGCGCCACGCGTCGCTCGCTTCACAACCGTAGTTCTCGCCGTCCGGCAGCGTGCACAGCCCGTCCAGGAAGCCAACGGGGAGCGTCCCGTAGGACCGGAACGCGTGCAGCTCGTCCAACATGTCCAGGTACGTCATGCATGCGTCTTGGTAGTACGTCGTCCTGCGCCACTCGGACTCCGGCCAGGCTTCGAACGCCGCCAAGGTGGCCCCGATCTCGGTGCTTCCGGCCTCGATGGCCGCCTCGAACGCAGCGGTGACGTCGGTGTAGCGGTCGAAGGCGAGCATCGCTTCCCACGCTTCGTCGCCACCAAGTTGCCGGAGGCGCCACGCGAACAGCGTCATCACCGCCTGCGCATCGGCCTCGTTGGCGAGGTGCGCGCGGGCATACACCGTCATGTCGAAGGAAAGGATCGGCCCCAGCCCGCGCGCGTGCTGGTCCACATGCCGGAGCTCGTGCACCAGGATGACCGCCAACGCGCCCGTCTCGAGTTCGCGGTTCATCACGACGATGCCGTGCTGCGGTTCGAAGTAGCCGAACGTTCCCGTGAACCGGTCATCGAGGCACACCACCACGCCAACCGCCTGCGCCGATGCCAACAGCGGCTCGCCGACCGTGGGTTCTGCCGCGACCATGCTTGCCACATCGGCAAGCACGCTCTCGGGGTCGATGGGCGTGCCGTTCCAAGCGGGGAACAGGCAAAGGCCGGGGAACTGGGGGCTCCACCGCTTCAGGTACACGCGCACCTGTTCCGGCGGGTAGCGCAGCACCGTGAACCCGATCGTGCTGGCATCGGCCTGTGCGAAGCCCTCGGCGGCCCCGACTGAACTCTCGCCGCTTTCGCGGGCAGTGGTTGACGTTGCGACCGGTCCGTCGGACGCGCACCATGCCACCAACGAGACGAGTGCCAGCGCAGCCAACACGCGCGCCAGCCGGGCGAGCATCACGCGCACCTCCCATCGGGAGGCGAACCGCTACACCTTCAATCTAGCGCTTTCGCGTCGTTCCGTCTGTCACCCCCCCGTGCGCACGAGTGCTCTGCTACGACGACGCGGGCGGGACCAGCGGCGGTGGAACGTGTACGCGCGACGGAGTCAGCGTCGAGGAACAGGAGTGACGGTTCGACCCGACAGCACCAGGTCCACCGCGCCGGCGTTGTTGCCAGTGTCGTGCTCGCGGATGGCGCCGTCGGGGTTGGCGACGTTGACGAGGCGATAGCGACCATCGGGCAGGTGCGAGACGTTCAGGTCCTGCTCGGACAGCTCGGCGGCGTAGAGGTCGCTGTAACCCACCGAGATGCCTTGGATGTCGGCCTCGCACCCGAAGTACACCGGCGCCTCGGGCGCACGTTCCGTGTCAATCGGCAGGTCGTCCATAAGGCAGAACCCGACCTTCGGGTTCACGGCTTCGAGCGCCACGACTTCACCACGGTCATCGAGCGACCAGAGATCATAGACTGCTCAGGCGCAGGTGGCCGTGGCGGTGCTCGAAGTCGAAGGTGCCAACGGGCGGCCCTGGCACCACCTCGCCGTTCTCGAGGAGCACGTACTGTGCCACGTGGACCACGCTGGCCGCCTCGTCGAACGCACCACGTACCTCTAGCGGCCCGTCGCCGTCGTTCCACGCGACGGTGGTGAACTTCAAGCGCGGGGCGCCGGCCGGCGCGGCACGTAGTGCCTGGCCTGCGCTCGAGAGCGCACTCATGGACCGGCTGTCGATCGACGGCCACCATGGCGGTCTCTTCCCGTCGGGGACCTTGGCTACGAGCACGACCGACGCCGCGGCGGCGGTGAGCGTCAGCGCTGCCGCGGCAACGCCCGGCCTACGGGGCGTGCGCATCGTACGGCCAACCGTAGCAGGGGAATCTCGAGTGCGGCGTCTATTACGGTGCTGCGTCTTGGAGGGCTTGGGCCCGAGCGACCCGAGAACCGGGGCCGGTGCGCGAGCGCATGAACGCGAACGAGAGCAGCAACGTAGAATGCCGTATGTCGACAGCGTCTGCGCGCACCGTTTCGGAGCGCAGACGCCGCGTGTCCTCGCCGACTGCGCCATGACGCGCGCTGCACCCGCGCCGCTCACGCTGCTGCCGCTGCTGCCTCTGCTGCTGCTCGTCACGGCGGTGGGCTGTGCGCCGGCTGCCACGACGGCGCCGGCGTCGTTCGCTCGCGACGCCGTGACGACCGAAGCCGTCTCGACCGAGTCCGTCTCGACCGAGTCCGTCTCGACCGACCCCGTCCCTACCGAGTCCGCTGCCCCCGACGCCCGAGCAGGCGAAGCCGTGGTGAACGACCACGTCCTCGACGTCCTGACGTTCAACGCCGCGCTCCTACCCGAACCGGTGGTGTCGACGAGGCAGGTCGCACGCGCACGAGCCATGGCGCCGCACCTCGTTGGCTACGACGTGCTCGTGCTGCAGGAAGTGTTCGTCGACGCCTGGCGCGAGCGCATCCTGTACGAGCTGGCCTTCGCTTATCCGTACCGCGCCGAGTTGGTCGGGCAGGACGGTGCCCGCGGGTTCGCGCTGCGTCAGGACGGCGGCATCTTGATCCTCAGCCGCTGGCCCATCGTGCGCCAGGCACAGTTGCCGTTCGGCAGCGCATGCAGCGGCACCGACTGCCTGGCGGACAAGGGCGTGGCGTACGCCGCCGTACGCAAGGGCGCGTTCACGTACCACGTGTTCGGAACCCACGCGCAGTCCGAGTACGGCTGGCCGGTGGCGTCGTACACGCGCGCCGAGCAGTTCGATCTCATCCGCGCGTTCGTGGAAGCCCTGAACATCCCACCGGACGAGCCGGTGGTGCTGGCGGGAGACTTCAACGTCGACGCTTGGACGCCAGAGCGCGACGCCATGCTGGCGGGTCTGGACGCGGCCTGGCCCCCGGTGGTGGGGCCGCTCCGGAACACCTGGGATCCGGGGCGGAACGCGTGGGCCTACGGCGGTGTGCATTGGATCGACTACGTGCTGTACGGCGTGGGGCATGCCCTGCCGGTCGCGGCTTGGAACCGCGCCGTCCCGTTGCGTGACGGTGTACTCGACCTGTCGGACCACTTCGCGGTATGGGGGCGGCTGGTGATGGAGCGTGATCCGGCTGCTTCGCCACCCCCATGGGTCCCACCGATCCCGTAGCGCCGGTGCATGATGCGATCCAGGAGGTGGGCCATGGAGAACGCTTGGCGTGACATCGTGGCGGCATCGCTCGACTGGCGGCAAGCGCACGTCTCGTTCGACGAGGTGGTGGTGAACTGGCCCGTCGGTCTACGCGGGGTGCGGCCGGATGGCTACCCTCACTCCGGCTGGGAGTTGGTCGAGCACATCCGCTTGACCCAAGCCGACCTGCTCGACTACATGGAGAACGCTGCGTACGTGCCGCCACCGTGGCCCAAGGCGTACTGGCCGGCGACGCGAGCGCCAGCCACGGAAGCTGCTTGGGAAGAGACCGTCGCAAGCGTCCAGCGGGATCGGGAGGCACTGCAGGCAGTGGCGCGCAGGCCCACGCTCGACCTCACGCAGAAGATCCCCTGGGCCGAAGGGCCGCACACGTACCTGCGCACCATCCTGGTGGCGGTGGACCACGCGGCGTACCACGTGGGGCAGTTGGTGTCTGTGCGGAGGTTGTTGGGCATCTGGCCGGTGCCGTAGCGGGTGGCGGCGCCCAACGGGTGCCGATGCCGTAGCGGGCGGCGGTCGCGCTCCCAAGTTCGCTCGTCCCAGTTCGGGCGTCCCGTTCCCTGGGGGCGCCGGCCCCGTGACGACGGGACGCCGTGATCCCTAATTTGGACCCGCAGATCGCAGCCGACCGCAACGGCGGCTCGAAGGAGGGTCCATGAAGCACACGACGCACGACAAGACCGCGCGCTTGGCCACCACGTTGGTCGCGCTGCTCATCGCCGCCGCCGTGTTCGCCGAGTCGCTCGATGGGCACGGCACCACGGTGTTGAACATCACGGGAAGTGACTACGCGTACACCGGACCCGACACCGTCCCGGCGGGGTTCGCCAGAGTCACCTTCACCAACGCTGGCGGGGAGCCGCACCACGTGCAGATCGCCCGCCTCAACGACGGCGTCACTCCCGAGCAAGCGCTGCAGGCGCTGCAGCAAGACCCCGGTGCCGCCTTGGCCCTGGTCGAGTTGGTCGGTGGCGTGGGCGTCATCATGCCAGGTCAGAGCCAGACCGCCGTCATGGACTTGAGCCGGCCTGGCACCTACATCGAGCTGTGCCTGGTGCCGGACGCCGATGGCGTACCGCACTTCGCTCACGGCATGACGCGGTTCTTCGAGGTGACAGCGGCCAGCGCGGAGGCCGTGGAACCCGACATCGAAGCCGATCTGGTCGTGCGCATGGTCGACTTCGGCTACGACTTGCCCGCCGAGGTCAGCGCGGGGCGGCAAGTGTGGGAGGTCGTCAACGACGGGCCGCAGCCGCACGAGATGGCGCTGATGAAGGTCGCGGACGGGTATGACGTCGACGACGTCATGGCCTACCTCCAGACCGGAGGCGAAGGCGGCCCACCGCCGGCAATCCCGGTCGGCGGCGCGCAGGCGATTGCGGACGGCCGAAGCAACTTCGTCGAGCTCGATCTCACACCCGGACTGTACGTCGCGCTGTGCTACGTACCGGACCCGGCCACGGGTCAGCCACACTTGGCGCTTGGTATGGTCACCACCTTCGTCGTCACCGACTGAGGGCCGGCGAGCCGGCGCTGGAGCCTACCGTGATCTTGCTGGCAGTCAACCAACGAGGCGTCACGAGAGCCGAAGGGGGCTCTCGTGACGCTTGGAACGT
>JAWOIL010000119.1:0-7722 GCA_046484635.1 Trueperaceae bacterium | reverse complement strand
GGACGGCGTGGTCGACATCTACATGCCCGACTTCAAGGTCTGGAACCCGTCGATCGCGGCGAAGTGGTTGGGGGCGAAGGACTACCCCGAAGTGACGAGGTCGGCGATCGCCGAGATGCACCGGCAGGTTGGCGATCTGGCGTTCGACGATGCTGGCCTGGCGGTACGTGGCGTCCTCGTTCGCCACTTGGTCATGCCGGGCAACCTCGGCGACACGGCTGCGATCCTTCGCTGGCTCGCCGAAACGCTCGGCACCGGCACGTACGTGAACGTGATGGGCCAGTATCGCCCCGATTACCGCGTCGTCCGCGAACCGGGCCACTGGCCGCAGTTGGAGCGCGGCATCACGAACGACGAGCATCGCCGCGCCCTCGCTGCCGCGCATGCCGTCGGCCTGCACCGGATGGACAGGCGCGTGCGCAGGCCCAGACCGATCTACGTCCCCTGACTGCCAGCGCCAGCCTCACGGCGATGGCGAGCACGAGCGGGGCGCAGGCGTAGCCACCGATGGTAGTGGCATTGCCGTGGTCGAGCGGGCCGCTAGTCGGCGGGGGATTCGGTCGGGGAGCGTCGCTACGTTGCCGGTCCCATACGCATGCGCTCGGGCGCCAACGCCCCGAACCAAACGCCGAGCATGACCAGTCCCGCCGCCGCCACGAGCGTCGAGGTGATCGGCACGTGGGCCAACCAAGCCTCGAGCAGCGGTGTCACGACGGGGAACAACACGACCATGTACGACGTCGCCGACGGTGACCAGCGCCGCACCAACAGCAACGTCAGAACGAAGAGCACCACCGAGCCGACGACGACGAGGTAGAGCACGGCGGCGAGCGCCTCGGTCTGCCGCGGCCAGTTCCACGACTCGCCGGCGACGAGCGAAACGGCAAGCAGCCTGCCCGCGGCGGCCGCTTCACCGCGCACCGCGCACGCCGCGGCTACCATGCTCATACATGGTCTGCGCGGCGAACCTCATCTTGTATGTGTCCGATCAACGCGCCAGTACCGAGTTCTACGCGCAGACGCTCGCTCGCCTTCCCGTTCTCGACGTTGCCGGCATGACCGAGTTCCGGCTCGTAAGCGGAGCGGTGCTGGGGCTCATGCCCACGAGCGGGATCCGTCGGCTGTTGGGTGACGCCCTGCCCGATCCGACGTCGGCGCACGGCGTGCCGCGAGCGGAACTCTACCTGCTGGTCGACGACCCCGCCGCGTACCACGCTCGCGCCCTCCGGCAAGGCGCGACGGAACTGAGCCCGCTGGCGCCGCGCGACTGGGGCCATGATGTTGCGTACAGCTTGGACACCGACGGGCACGTGCTCGCGTTCGCGAAGGTTGCTCGAAGCAGCGAGGCGTAGGCGGCGCCGTCGAAGAGTTTTCCACCGCAGTGTCGACGCGGCGGAATACCGCTGGAACACCTCAAGACTCTCGATGAGCACGGGGCATCCCGGGACTCGACCCAACCCCCTCCGCATCCGCCGTGCGTGGCAGTATCATCCGCTCGTGCTGACCCTCCTCACGCCCCTTGGCAAGCCGGTCGACGGCACCATCAAGGCGCCGCACCGCGTCATCGCCGTAGCCGCGTTCATGTTGGCGACGATGCTCGCCGGCTTCGCTTCCGCCGGGGCCGGTCGACTCGGGCCCGGCGACGCACTACTCGCCTCGGGCGAGTACTTCGATCGCGTGACGTTCGAAGGTGCGGCCGGCGACCAGGTCGTCATCGAACTGTCGTCGAGCGCGTTCGACCCCTACCTGATCGTCCTGGGCCCCGGCGAGCGCCCGCTGATCGAGGTGGACGACAGCCCCGGCGCCGGCTTGGGCGTGAGCGTCACGGTGCTGCTGCCAAGCGCGGGGCAGTACACGATCATCGTCACGAGCGCGTTCGCCGGCGAGACGGGCGGGTACGCGCTGACGATCTCCGCCGCCGGCAGTGCGGCATCGGCGACGCCCGGTAAGTCGCCGTCGCCACCAACTCCTGCCCAGACGCCAGCCCAGGCTCCGCCGCAATCGCCGTCCCAGGCGCCGGTCCAGCCTCCAGCCCAGCCTCCAGCCCAGACGCCCGCCCCGCCTTCCGCTCCCACCGCGACGCAACCAGGAACGGTCACCGGCACGGTCGTCGACACGGCCGGGCGCCCCATCGCCGGCGCGCGCGTTTGGGTCCAGCCGGCGCTTACGACCGGCCTGGTGGAAGTCCGCACCGACGCCAACGGGCGGTACCAGGCATCGAGCCTCATCGACGTGCCCTACAACGCCAAGGCGTGGGCGTACGTGGAGTACGGCGGGCGCCAACTGTGCTTGCGCCTCGGCATGGAATCCCCCGTCGATTACGACGCCTTCGTACCGTCGCATGGCGCCGTGCGGAACTTCCGCTGGCAGCTCACCGGTCCGATCGAGGACATGCGCAGCTTGAACGAGTACTTCGGCGGCATGCTGCGCGTGATGAGCGCGAACGCCTACGCGTCCGGCGGCAACCGAATCGAGCTGTCCTTCACGCCGACCGGGCCGCGCATCGACGGGTCCAGCGTGGCGCCGTTCACCCGCACCCTCGACCCAGCGCAGGGAACCGACGTCTACGACGTGCCGGTCGGGCCGTACCGCGTGAGCGCCACCTTGGTGGCGGGCGACGGGTCGCGCCGGCCGCTGCGCCTCGGACCCGACATCTTCGACACCTCGCACGGGACGCTCGACATCGACTGGACCGGGGACGGCACCTGTTCGAACGCGAGCGGCTACGGCTGGGCATATGCCTGGCTGGAGACGCCCTACTGAGTCGAGATGCGTTCGAGGGCTCGCAGCGAGCGTGCCGTCGTAGCCGAATGCCCCACCGTGCTGTACGGTGAGTGACCCGCCGACGAAACGCAGGCCGACCACCATAGGCGAGTCCGTACGTCCGAGAGGTGCGCCATGTCCTTGGTTCTCCACCGATCCTTCGTTCTCATTGTGGTCCTTCTCCTCGGGTTGGCGCGAGCCCAGGACCCGGTGCGGCTGACCCTCATGGTCGGCATGACCCCGCAAGAGCTCGCGAGCTTCCGACCTGCGCTCGAGGTGCTCGATGCCGCGCACCCCGAGTTCGTCGTCGAACTGGAACCGGTGCCGCAAGCGTCGTTCGCGGAGCGCGCCAACGCGCGCCTAGCCGCCGGTACGCTGCCTGACGTGGTGCGCATCGAAGGGCTGTCTGCCCAGCGCTGGATCCGGCGCGGTGCTTTCCTCGACCTGACGCGTCTCGACGCATTCACCGACGCGAACCAGGACGACTACTTCCCCGGAGTGCTCACGCCATTCCAGTGGAACGACACGCTGTGGGCTCTGCCGGACACCGCCTCACCTGACGTGCTCTTCTACAACGAGGCGATGTTCGACGCTGCCGGGGTCGCCTACCCGACCGATTCCTGGACGTTCGAGGACATGCGAGAAGCCGCCGTTCTCCTCACCCGGGACGCAGCAGGCAACTCGCCGCACGACGACGGCTTCGACCCGACCCAGATCGTTCAGTGGGGCTGGAACGGTTCGCTCACCCACTATTGGCAGCGTCACCTGATCCAGGCTTTCGGCGCCGATTGGTGCGCCGACGCCTTGTGCACCACCTTCTCGACAACCGACCCGAGCGTCGTCCGCGCCGCGCAGTGGTGGGCGGACCTGGTGCAGGTCGATCACGCCGGGCTCCACGATCCCTATTCCGGTGCCCAGACCGGGATCCCAGGCGACCCGTTCTTGGCCGGCGCCGCCGCCATGGGGTACAACGGCTTCTTCGCGGTGGGCCAGCTCAACGAAATCGGCACCATCGACTACGACGTCGCTCCACCCCTGCTCGGATCGGACGGGGAGCGGCACACGCCGCTCAGCACCAACGGCTACGCCATCGCGGCCACCAGCCGGCATCCGCGCGAAGCGATGGCACTCGTGATGGCGCTGACGTCGCCGGAGTTCCTGGCCGAGACCTGGGGGCGCCCCGGGCATGCCGTGCCGGCGCGCCGCAGCGCCGCCGCTTCGGTCATCGACCGTTCGCGCGCGCCCGCCAACCAGGACGCCATCTTGGTCGCGATGGAGGTCGGTGAGGTCTTCCACCCGTTCACGCCCAGCGCGTTCGAGGCGTACGGGCTTAGCGCCGACCTGTTCGGCAAGATGATGCGTGGTGACCTGCCATTGGAAGAGGCGTTGGCCGAGATCGAGCGCGTGCTCAACGACACCCTCGCCGGTGACCGTCTGCCGTGATCGCCCAGGCGCGAACCCAGCGGAGCACGGCAGCGGCCCGGTCGAGGCACGGTGGCCGCCTGGGCCCCGTTGCCCGCAGTCGCGAGCGCTGGTTCTACCTCCTGATCGCCCCGTGGTTGCTCGGCTTCCTGTTCTTCCAAGGTGGCCCACTGTTGGCGGTCGTCGCCATGTCGTTCGCCGACTGGCCGCTGCCGCAGCCGCCGCGTTTCGTGGGTCTCGAGAACTTCGCCGCGCTCGGCCAAGATCCACTCTTCGCCCGCAGCCTGGTGAACACCGCCTACTACGCCGCTGGCCTCGTGCCGCTCGGTCTCGCCATCGGCCTGGCGTTGGCCCTGTTGCTCCACAAGCCCCGTCCGGGCATGCGCCTCTTCCGAACCATCGTCTTCCTACCCGCGGTGCTGTCCGGCGTCGCCATGGCGCTGCTCTGGAGCTGGGTGTTCAACCCGCGCTTCGGGCTCGTCAACCGGCTCCTCGGGCTGTTCGGCATCGACGGCCCCGGGTGGCTTCACAGCGAGACCTGGGCGATGCCCACCTTGATCCTGCTGGGGCTATGGGGCGTCGGCGTCAACATGGTCGTCTACTTGGCGGCCCTGGAGACCGTACCGACCGAGCTCTACGAAGCCGCGCAACTGGACGGGGCGGGGCCCTGGCGACGGTTCCGCCATGTCAGCTGGCCGCTGCTTTCACCGGTGACCTTCTATCTCGGCGTCGTCAACGTGGTGGGCGCCTTCCAGGTATTCACACCCACCTACGTTTTGACAGGCGGTGGGCCGAACAACGCCACCCTCACGCTGCCGTTGTACCTCTATCAGAACGCCTTCGCGTTCGGCCGGCTCGGGTACGCAGCGGCCCTTGCCGTGGCGCTGTTGGCGTTCGTCGGCCTCTTGACCCTGGCACAGTTCCGGGTCTTCGAACGGCGTGTCTTCTACCTGGGGTCGGACTGATGCGCGCGCTCAGTCCGACCCTCGGCTACGTAGCGACGGGCCTGGTACTCCTGCCCTTCGCGCTTCCGCTCGTGTGGGTGCTGCTGTCCGCTTTCCGGCCGGCGGCCGAACTGGTCCAGGTCAGCGCCGGCTGGCTGCCCGAGCGTCTGACACTCGAGAACTTCACGGAGTCCTGGCGGTTGCTCGACTTCCGTCGCTTCCTGCTCAACTCCGCGCTCGTCGCGGGGCTGACGGTCATCGGCACGGTGCTCTCGTCCTCCCTCGTCGGATACGCCTTCGCCACCCTCGCCGCGCGCGGCAAGGGGGTGCTCTTCGCGTTGCTGCTCGCCACGGTGATGCTGCCGAGCGCCGTGACGTTGCTGCCGACCTTCCTCCTGTTCAGCCGGCTCGGTTGGGTCGGCAGCTACCTGCCGCTCGTGGTGCCGCACTTCTTCGCCAACGCGTTCTACGTCTTCCTGTTCCGCCAGTTCTTCCGGGCGCTGCCGCGCGAGTTGTTCGACAGCGCCGAGCTCGATGGCTGCAACCCGTGGATGACCTACCGTCACGTCGCGTTGCCCCTTGCGCGGCCCGCGGTCGCCACCGTGGCGGTGTTCGCCGCGATCGGCTCGTTCAACGAGTTCCTCGAGCCGCTCGTCTACCTGTCGCGCGAGTCGAGCTTCACCATGTCCCTCGGACTGTCGTTCTTCCAGGGCCTCTACGGCACCCAGGTGCACTACCTCATCCCCATGTCGCTGGTGGCGCTCGTGCCGGTGGGGGTCGTGTTCTTCGTCGCGCAGCGATCGATCCAGCGTGGCATCGTCACGACCGGCGGTCGGGTCTGATGGGCAGGGACCGAATCCTGCCGTCCAAGGGGCGCCCCGCCACGGCGTTGCCGCCAGACTCCTTGCTCGAGCGCCTGGAACCGACCCTCTGCCGCCGGTTCGCCCTCGCCGGGGAGACACTATCGTTCGAGACCAACGACGATCGGATCATGAGCTTGGCCGCCGAGCTCTTCTCCAAGTACGGGACGCCGATGGACGGCCCCGACGAACCCCTCGTCGTGCGCGTGTTGGTCCACGAACCGGCGGCGCCGGCGGCCGCCTTCCCGAGCACCGTGTTCCGGACGTTTGGTCACCTCTTCACCGCCGTCCTCGGGCAGCACGACAGCGCCGCAGCCGACGTGTTGGCGGGCCGCGCGTTCGCCGTGGTCCGCCCGGCGCTGGTAGATGACGGCAGACGCCTGCAGCAACAGGTGATCGCCGCGCTGGCGTTGGGGATGCTCGGTCCGGCACGGGGCTACCTTCCGCTTCATTGCGCATGCGTCACGCGCGCCGGCCGCAGCGTGCTTCTGCACGGGCCTTCCGGCGCCGGCAAGTCGACCTTCGCCTACGCCGCCGCTCGGCGGGGCTACCAGGTCGTGTCCGAGGACTCGCTGCAGATCGGAGGCGGCGGCGGAGGCGGAGGCGAAGCGACGGCGTGGGGCGTTCCGTGGCAGTTCCAGCTTCTGCCCGACGCCGTCCGCTTCTTCCCGGAGCTGGAGGGACTTGAGCCGAGGCTGCAGCCGAACGGCGAGCGCAAGCTCGACGTCGAGCTGGACCGGCTGATTCCCGGCAGTGTGGCTGCGTCGGCACCGATCGGTCCGCTGCTGGTGTTGACCCGCCGGCCGGGGCGTACGGTGATCGAGCGTGTGCCGGACGTGGAGGCGGCCGCGCTGGTCGAACCCGTATGGCCGTGGCAGGTCGGCTGGACGGATGCGCACGATGCCCTGTTGGCGATCGTGCGGCGACAGGGGGTCTACCGCTTCGCGACCGACGCCGAGCCCGACGCCATGGTGGACGTCCTCGACGAGTTCATGGCGAGCGCACGGGAGTGACGGTGGAGCGCGAACGCAACGCGCCAGCGGCCGAGCACGCCAGCCGTGACGAGGTGGGCGCGAGGGCGACGTCCGAATTGCCGACGGCGCGGGCGCTCGTGCCTCCCGTGCTCGATGCGTTGCGCAGGCGCGACCCGGAACTGCTGGCGACGACGCTGGCCGACGGGTCAGCCACGACGGACTTGGCGCTGCGTCACGTGCTGACTACACAAGGGTTGGCGCCGCTGATCGCCGACATCGTTGCCTCGACCGCCTCGGCGTCGGAGCCGGCGCCCGCCGACCCGGATGGCACCGCTGGCTGGTTGGCGCTCCAGCTCCAGCAGAACCGGGTCCGATCGAGCCTGTTCGCCGCCGACCTGAGCGCCATTCTGGCCGAGGCGTCCGCGTCCGGTCTGCCGGTCATGCCCTTGAAGGGCAGCCTGCTCGCTTTCACCCGGTACCGAGACCCCGGTCTGCGCCCGATGGCGGACCTCGACCTTCTGATCCGTCCCGCCGACGAGCGCGGCGTCCATGAACTCCTCGGCCGACTCGGCTACGACCTCGTGCGCAGGGAACATCGCCACATCGTCTTCCGCAGGCCCGGGGACAGGGTCGTGGCGATGGACGGAACGCATCCGGGCAACCCGCGCCCGGTCGAGATCCACACCCGCTTGCGGCGGTCGGTCTGGGCCGATCGCGGGGGCGTCGACATTGCCCCCTACTTGTGGGCGGCAGGGCGTG
>JAWOIL010000118.1:0-4258 GCA_046484635.1 Trueperaceae bacterium | reverse complement strand
CTCGAGTCCTACCTCGAAGGCAAAGGAGGCACCATGTTCCAGATCGAGACCCGGGCCGTGCCCGAGCAGAAAGTGGCCAGCATCCAGACGAACGTCACCGCCGAAGACCTACCGAAGTTCATCCAAGACGGCATGAACCGCGTCTTCGGGGCACTGGCCGAAGGCGGTGCCACGCCCCAGCCGCACCCGTTCGTGACCTACCACGGGCAGGTCGACATGGACAGCGACGGCCCCGTCGAGGTGTGCGTGCCGTTCCAAGGCAGCCTCGAACCCGTGGGGGACGTGCGCGTCCGCGTTGAGCCGGCCTACCACGCCGCCTTCACGCGCATCACCAAAGCCCAGGTCACCTTCCCCGGCATCCTCGAGGCGTTCCACGCCGTCGAGAAGCACCTGCAGGCCGAAGGCAAGCAGATCGCCGGCGCGCCCCGCGAGGTCTACTTCGCGGACTGGAGCACGCTGGAAGGCGACGATCCGGCGTGCGACATCGAGTTCCCGTACGAGGGTCGAGGGGACTAGGGCGCAGGTTCTAGGCCCCTAGTCGTCCCCTTCCCGGGCGCCCTTCCACAGCGCGGCGAACTCGGCAGCACCGAGCGCGCCGCGCACCGAATCCAGCATCTCGCCTTGGCGGCGGGCGGCCTCGAACCGCACGGCCGCCCCGATCCGTTCCCGGAGCGCCGCGGCTCGGGCCGCCGCCCGCACCACCGCGGAAAGGTCGTTCCTGTGGTACGCCAGCTGCGCCTCCGCGTCCAGCGTCTCCGCCTCGAGCAGTCGTGCACCCAGCCTCTTCGCGATCGCCCACGCTTCCTCGATGAGCACTTCGGCCCGCTCCTCGTCGCGTTCGGCCAGCGCCACGGAGGCCGCCAGCGGCAGCACGGGCGTGAAGGCCCCGAGCCCCCCGATCTCGCGGACGATCGCCAGGCTCTCTCGTGCCGCGGCCGCCGCTTCGGCGATGGCGCCGGCGGCGAGTTCGGCCTCGGCGATGTCGGCGATGGTGCGCGCCAGGGCGTCGTGGTTCCCCGACGCGAACCAGAGCGCTCGGGCCTCGTGCAGGTAACGGAGCGCACCCTCGACGTCCCCCAGGCCGAGGCGGATTCGACCGCGGATCTGGGTCGCCCAGGCGCCGATCTGCGTGTCGCCAAGCTCGCGCAGCACCGCGTGACCGGCATCGACGTGTGCCCAGGCGGCGTCGTACCGACCCTGGAGCTCCTCGATGTACGCCAAGGACACGTCCATGTACGCCACTCCCCGCCGGTCGCCGGTTCGCCGACGGAGTTCCGCTGCCTGCACCACCAGGTCATGGGCGGCGCGCAGGTCGCCGCGGGCCATCGCGGCCTGACCGAGGTTGTAGTGCGCCACCGACTCGCCACGAACGTCCCCGAGGTCGCGTGTCAGCGGTATGGCCTCGTGGGCCAGCGCCTCGGCGCGCGGCGCGTCGCCGTTCAGAAGCGCAGCCCACGCGAGGCTGTTGAGCGAGGTCGCGAGCCCTGCCTGGTCCTCGAGGTCGCGCCAGATCCCGATCGCCTCCTCGAGGTCGCGCCGTGCGAGGGCGAAGTCGCCTCGTTCGGCGAAGATCGTGCCGGCGCCGTGAAGCGCTTTGGCGCGCACCGCGTCGCGCTCCTGGGCGCCCGGCAAGGACAGAACGGCCCGCAGCCGCTCTCCCCCCTCGCGCAACGGGCCCCGCGAGACCCAGTAGCGCCACAGCGCGGCCCCCAACCGCAGCGCCTCGACATGCGCGCCCGAGGTCTCCTGCCAGTCCAAGGCGGCTTCGAAGTTGCCCCGCTCGTGCTCCAAGCGCTGTAGCCAGGAACCCTGGTCTGGGCCGGTCAGGTGCGGCGCGGCCTCCTCGGCGAGGTTCAGGTGGTACGCGGCGTGCGCTCTCCGTACGTCCTGGGCTTCCGGCGCTTCGTCGAGGAGCTCCGCGGCGTACTCGCGGATGGTCGCCAGCATGGCGAAGCGCGGCTCGTGGCCTCCGTCATCGGCGGCGCGTAGCAGGCTGTTGTCGAGGAGCCGGGCCACGGCGTCCTCGACGTCGAGTTCCAAGTCGTTGGACGCGTTGCACACGGCATCCACCGCGTCGAACGTGAACCCCCCGACGAACGTCGCCAAGCGGCGGAAGTACGCGCGTTCGTCCGCGCCGAGCAGGTCGCAACTCCACGCGATCGTTCGGCGAAGCGTCTGCTGCCTCACGGGACGGTCGACGGCGCCCCCTTTGAGCAGGTCCAGTCGCCGACCGAGCCGCGCCAACAGCGCTTGCGGCGAGAAGAGCTTGATGCGGGCCGCCGCCAACTCGATGGCTAAGGGTAGACCGTCGAGATCCCAGCAGATGCGCGCCACGACAGCAGCGTTCTCCTCCGTGAGCGCGAAGCCCGGTCGCACCGCGCGGGCGCGCTGGACGAACAAGGCGACGGCCGGGACCTCGGCCAATCGTTCCGCCGACACCGCCGAGGAAACATCGGGAACCGCGAGCGGAGGAACGGGAACCTCGTGCTCGAAGCTGAGATGCAGCACGATCCTGCTCGTCGCGACGATCTTCAGACCCGGGCACGCGCTCAGCAGGCGCGCGATCACGTCGACGCCGGCCACCACCTGCTCGACGTTGTCGAGCACGAGCAAGATCCGCTTCGACCGCAGCTGCGCGTCTAGGATGTCGACCGCCGTGCGCGACCCGCGGTCGGCGAGCGCGAGCGTCTCCACGATCCGTTCAGCAATGCCGCTCGGGTCGGCCAAGGTCGCCAGCGACACGAAGTACGCGCCGTCGGGGAACGCCGCCGCGACGCTTCTGGCCACCTCCATGGCCAGACGCGTCTTCCCCACCCCGCCCGGACCCGTGAGCGTCACGAGCCGCGTCGTCTCGTCCTCGAGGAGCTCCACCAGCCTGGCTACGTCGGCTGCGCGGCCGATCAGCGGTCCATGGTCGGCAGGGAGGTTGCCGGGGCGGGCGTCGAGCGTCTTCAGGGCAGGGAACGTGTCGACCAGGCCAGCGATCTGCAACTGCCAGATGCGCTCGGGATGGTCGAGGTCCTTGAGGCCATGCGCGCCGAGATCGAGGAGCGTCAGGTCGTCCGGCAGGTCCCGCTCGACGAGCCGGGACGTCACGTTCGACAGGAGTACCTGCCCACCGTGCGCCGCCGCGGCGATCCGCGCTGCGCGGTAGACGTCCAGGCCGGCATAGATGTCGTCCGCCACGGGCGACTCACCGGAGTGCATGCCCATCCGAACCCGAACCGCAACGCCATCGGGCCAGTCGTGGCGTGCTAGGGCCCGCTGCGCTTCGGCGGCAGCCAGAACGGCCGACCGCGCGCTGCCGAACACCACGAACGACCCGTCACCCGCGGTCCCTCGTTCCACGCCGCCATGGCGCTTCGCGGCGTCGAGCACGAGCCGGCGATGCTCCACGAGCAAGCTCGAGAAGCGCTCGCCCAGACGCTGCAAGAGACGCGTGGACCCTTCGATGTCGGTGAACAGGTAGGTCTCCGTACGCTCGGCAGGGCGCACGGAACGCTCGTCGCGCTCGTGGTGCTGCTCGCGTCCGTCGCGCTCGTAGCGCACGTCGCGCACGTCGCGTTCGTCGCGCACTTCGCGCTCGTCGCGCTCGTCACGTGCGTGGCGCACTTCGCGCTCGTCACGTGCGTGGCGCACTTCGCGCTCGTCGCATTCGCCGGCTTCCTCGCGGTCGGCCGGCCGATCTGGCTCCATGCGGCATTGTAGGCACAGCCCAACTCGGTGTGTCATATCCACGACGGATGCGAGTGCCGTCATCATCCCATCGCCGGTACACCTGTGCCGTTCGTGAACCACCTGAACGCGTCGGCCACGCGTAGCGCGCGGCCTCGCTGGCCGGAGTGGCGGGCGTCGCGGAGGCGGACGAAGCGTGCTGCCAGGTGCTGGGGAGGCGTTCGAGTGGCAAGGACCACCACGACGCCGAGTCGCTGGTCACGGAGTTCGTTCCGGGCTGTCAAGATGGCGCTCAGAGGTTGCCCGGTGTCAGGCAGCCCTCACCGCCACCGCAACCCCGGTGCCACGTGCGTCAACACCGCTTCGATCGCGTGCGCGCAGTAGTCCACCCCGAGCTGGTTCGGCACGGTCAGGAGCAGCGTGTCCGCCTCGGCGATGGCCTCGTCCTGGGCTAGTTGCTCGATCAGCGCGTCCGGCTCGGCGGCGTACCCGCGACCGAAGATGGCGCGCGTCTGCGGGTCGATGTAGCCGATCTGGTCCTGGTTCTGCTGGCCACGCCCGAAGTACGCGCGGTCGAGATCGC
>JAWOIL010000212.1:0-19700 GCA_046484635.1 Trueperaceae bacterium | reverse complement strand
AAGCGAAGATCAAGACGGTGTTGGCGTACTCCACGGTGAGCCAGATGGGGTTGGTGATGGTGGGCTATGCGGTGATGTACGCGGATGCTGGCGCACCCGGATCGGGCCCGCTCGGCGCCGGCGCGGCCGGCGCGGCTGGCGCGGTCGGTGCGGCCGGTGCGGTCGGTGCGGCTGGCGCGGTCGGTGCGGTCGGTGCGGTTGGCGCGGTCGGCGCGACCGGCGCGGCCGGTGCAGCGCTCGGCCTGTTCGTGCTGCACCACGGCCTGAACAAGGCGGCGCTCTTCCTGGCGAGCGGCGGGTCGCCGGGGGCGTCGCGCTGGCGGGTCGCGTTGCTCGCGCTCCCTGCGCTGTCCGTGGCGGCCGCGCCGTTCACCACCGGCTACCTCGCGAAGTCGTCGCTGAAGCACGCGGTCGCGCACGGCATCGAATCGGGTCTGCTGCCGGCGTTCGCGTACACGGCGCTCACGCTCACCTCGTTCGCCACCATGCTGTTGATGCTTCGCGTCTGGCGGCTGGCGCGGAGCGACGTGGGGGCGAACACCAGACCCGGCACCAGGCTGCACCCTGCCTGGCCGCTGCTGACCGGCGCCGCGTTCGCGCTGCCGTGGGCGTGGGCGGCGTGGGGCGGGTCGTTGGAATCGCCTACCCCTAGCAGCGTGTGGGCGGCGACGTGGCCGCTGCTTCTGGCCGTTGCGGTGGCGGGGTCGTTGGGGTGGGTGATGGCCCTGCCAGTCCTTCGCCGCATCACACCGCGGCTCGCGCTGCCCGAGGGGGACGTGGTGGTCCTGCTCGAGCGGGCGGCGGAGTGGGTGGCGCGCCGGAGGGGCGCACGGTTCGGCGCGCTGTCCCGCGCGCTGTCAGGCGAACTGTCGGGCGCACTGTCGGGCGAGGGAGCACTTGGTCGCGCGCTCGGCCACGTGCTGCGTCGCGTGCCCGATCGCGCGTTCGGCCGTCCGGGCGCCCGCCGCAGAACTCGCAGGCGTCTCACCGGAACCGTCGCCGACTTGCTCTCGCGCCTCGAGGCTCGCCTGCGCGAGCTCCCGATGGTGGGGCTGCTCCTGCTGCTGCTGGGGGGACTGGTCTGGGTGACGCTGCGGCTCGGTTGACGACCTGCGCCATGGTGCGCGGCGGCGGCTCGCACGTTCACGAGTCCCACTGCTTCACGCCGCCCTCTCGTGGACATGATGCGTACCGTCACGTACCCCTTACCCGCAGGCGATGCGTTGCTTCACGCCGCCCGCTCCTTAACGCCATCGATCGCAGCCCGGAACCCCGCCATCGACCGGCGGATCATGTCGTCGTTCGCCGTGAGCGACACGCGGAACGTGCCGGGCAGACCGACGACGCTGCCGGGCAGCACGTACACGTGGTGCTCTGCCAGGCGGTCGCAGAACGAGGCGTCGTCTTCCACCGGCGCGTCCACCAGCAGGTAGAAGGTCCCGTCGGGCACGTTCACGCGGTAGCCCATCGTGCGAAACGCCTCCACCATGGCGTCACGTTTGCGCTGCAGGTGCGCCACGTCGACGGTGACGCGCTCGAGCTCCGCCAGCGAATGTTGCAGCAGCGCGTTGGGGAACGCGAAACCGACGACGAACTGCGCCGCCGTCAGTGCGTCGCGCAGAGGCTCGCGATCGGGCATCTGGGGCGGTAGCGCGATGTACCCGAGGCGTTGCCCAGGGGTCAGCAGCGTCTTGCCGTAGGTGTAGACGAGCAGCGTGTTGGCGTAGAACGTCGTGGGGCTGGGGTACTCGCGGTCGTCGTAGACGATGCGGCTGTACGCCTCGTCGGAGATCAGGTACACGACCCGTCCGTAGCGGCGCCGTGCCCGGTGCAGGATCGTACTGAGTTGCTTCAGCGTCTCCGGCGGGTAGATCTTGCCGGTGGGGTTGTTGGGCGAGTTGACGATGATCGCCTTCGTGCGCTCGGTGATGGCGGCCTCGATGGCGTCCAAGTCGAGGTCGTGCGTCTTGCGGTCGGAGCGCACCGTCACGGGCGTGCCGCCGTACGCCACGATCATCGCTTCGTAGAAGAACCACGATGGCGTCACGACCACGACTTCGTCGCCGGGGTCGAGCAGGGCGCAGAGCGACACGGCGATGGCGGCGAACGCGCCGTTGGTCATGAGCACGTCCTCCGGTCGGTACGGGAGCCCATGACGGCGCTGCAAGGACTCGGCGATGACGCTCTGCGACGCCGGCTCGCTGACCTTGTACGCGAACCAGTCCGCGCTCTTCGGCTCGATTCCTCCGCGTAGGGCCGATACGAAGGTCGGTAGCGGCATCTCGTGCGGGTTGCCGAGCACGAAGTCGCAGGTCGCGGGATCGTGCGGGTCGCGCTTCGCCCAAGCCGAGTCTGCATAGAAGGTCATGAAGGGCGACATCGCTGCTTGGGTGGCGGAGATGCGCTTGGCCATGGGTCGGATGGATGACATGTCCTTCGACATGAGGAACTCCGATCTCGGGCCGTCGACCGGGTTGGCCCCGGAGCTGCGGCCACGAAGGCGTCTCGGGCGGCGTGTTCGCCTTCGAGACGCGAGAGGTTGGTGGGTCGAAGCGGGCGCCCCGGTCGTGACCAGGGGCGGCCGCTGACGGCGTCACTCCGGGTAGATCATGATCTCTTCGCCCACCGGGACCAGCAGCGTGAAGAGCAGGCGAACGGGTTCGCTGGAGGCGTTGCGGACGAAGTGCTCGTGGCCCAGTTCCTCGACCCAGCTGTCACCGGCCACCAGGGTTTGCTCGTGACCTTCCGGGGTGACGCTGGTGAGCGTCCCGCTGAGAACGATGCCGGCGCCGCGGCCGGGGTGCTTGTGCAGCGGTACCGCCGCACCGGGCGGGAAGTCGAGGACGAGCGTGGTGATGGCGAACGTCTCGGGAGCGTCAGTGACGTCGAACGAGGCGGCGAACGGGATGTCGGGGCCGGCCCCTGCCGGCGCGCTCTGCGCGACGACCTGCCAGATGCTCGCGGCGCTCACGACGATCATGCCAATCAGGAAAACGTTGCGTGGGTTCATTTCGGTGTTCCTCTCTCGGCGGGAAGGTGCTGTCTGCACTTCCGGCGTCCGCCGCTCGTGCGGCGACCGAAGTGAGGATGCCTGGGGCACCCCTACCGATGCCCTACCGGTTCGCTACCGGGTCGTTTCCGGCGGCCGGCCAGCCCGGCGACGTGCTGCTATGCTCGCTCGACCATGTTGCGAACCTTGGGGGGCTTGACGCTGGACGGCACCGGACTGACCCGCCCCAAGCCGCTCTTGTTGCTCGCGTATCTCTGCCTCGAAGGACCGAGCGAGCGCCGGCACGTGGCCGAACTGTTCTGGCCGACGTCGGACGACCGGATGAAGAGCCTGGGCGTGGCGCTCAGCCGCATCCGGCGCGAAGCCCCCGACGCCGTCGGCGCGGACCGGGTGCGGGTGTGGAGCAACGTCGGGTGCGACGCGGGTGAGTTGCTGGCGCCGGAGACGGCGGACACGGGCTCTCGGAACGCGGACGAGCCGGCGCCGGGCGGCGCGTTCCTCGAGGGTTTGTACCTGGCGGACATCGGCAGCGAGCTCGAGGAGTGGGTCTACCAGAAACGCGAAGCGGTGGCGGCGCGCCAGCGAACGCTACTGCTCCGGCGGGCCGAGAAGGCCGCGGGGGGCGGCGCGTTCGACGAAGCGGCGCACTGTGCGGCGGCGGCGCTGCGCGTCGACCGAACGTCGTCGCCGGACGTCGAAGACTTGCGGCGCCTCTTCGTCGTGCTCGTGGCGGGCGATCATCCGGACGCCGAGATCGTTCGCCGCGAACTCGAGGGGTACGGTGACGGTTCGGAGTCCGGCGCCAGCCACCTGTCCGTAGCCGAGGCGCGCGAACTTCTGCGTCGCAGCGCCGGCGCAACGACAGGGGCTTCGTCGAGAGCCCCGGCCGACCTTCCGCCCGAGCGCCCCCTCGTCGGGCGCGACGGAGCCACGACGGCAGTGATGGCGCTTCTCGACGATCCGAGCACGCGCATGCTCACGCTCCTTGGCCCGCCCGGCGTGGGCAAGACCCAACTCGCGCTGCACGTCGCGCACGAACTTCTGCGGGCAAGCGCGCCCGGCCACGACCGCTTCGCCGACGGCGTCGCCTACGTGGCGCTCGCCTCCGTGAGCGAACCGTCGCTGGTGGTACCGACGATCGCGCACTCCCTCGGCGTGGCCGAGAACCCGAACCAAGCGCCGCTGGACACGCTGGCGGCGGCGCTCGCGGAGCGGCGCATGCTCATCGTGCTGGACAACTTCGAGCAGGTCGTGAGCGCAGCGCCCGACGTCAGCCGCCTGCTGGCGGCCTGTCCTCGTTTGGGCCTGATGGTCACCAGCCGCGTGCCGCTACGGCTGTCCGACGAGCGGATCTTCCCGGTCGTTCCGCTGGACGTACCGACCGACCCCGAGCACGTGACCGCCGACTCCGCCGACGCCATCGCGTCGATCGCGTTGTTCGCCCGACGCGCCAAAGCGGTCGCGCCCGCGTTCCAGGTGGGTGCCGACAACGCCACCGCCGTCGCCGAGCTGTGCGTGCGGTTGGAGGGGCTACCGCTCGCCCTCGAGCTAGCTGCGGCTCGCAGCGCCATGTTGTCCCCGCAGGCGATGCTCGCGCGGTTCGACCAGCCGCTCGAGCTGCTCAAAGGCGGCATGCGCGACGCTCCTGCCAGGCACCGAACCCTGCGCGAAGCGTTGGCGTGGAGCTACGACTTGCTCGACGAGACGGAGCGAGCGTTGTTCCGTCACTTGGCCGTGTTCGCAGGAGGCTTCTCGCTCGAGGCGGTGGAAGCGGTGGGCGGTGACGCGGGCGGTGGCATGGGCGGTGTCGTGTCCGGTGGCGTGTCCGGCGGCCCGTTCGCGAACCAAGAGGGCCGCACGACGCTCGACGTCGTCGCCGCGCTGGTCGAGAAGAGCCTGCTCACGGCGTACGAAGCCCGACCTGGAGAGCCGCGCTTCGCGATGCTGGAGATGGTGCGCGAGTACGCCACGGAACGCCTCGTCCGAGCGGGCGAAGCTGACGCGGCCCGACGCGCCCACGCGAACACCTTCCTCGACTTAGCCGAAGAGGCCGAGAGCAACCTCACCGGCGCCGACCCGTCGAGCTGGCTGGACCGTCTGGCGCTCGAGCATGGGAACCTGCGCGGCGCGTTGACATGGGCGGAGGAAGCCGGCGAGTCGCTGGTCGCGTTCCGTCTGGGGGCAGCCTTGTGGCGCTTCTGGGTGGTGCGCGGCCACATGCGCGAAGGCCGCGAGCGGCTGCTGCGGCTGCGCGTTCGCTTCCCCATGCGCAAGGACGAGGACCAGGCGGCCATCCGGGCGAGGGCCAGGCTGCTGCACGGCCTCGGCACGCTGATCCACGAGATCGGCGATTGGCAGGAGGCGCGCTCGGTGCTCGAGTTGAGCCTGGCGCGTTGGCGCGCGCTAGAGGACCGCCAGGGCATGGCGGGCACGCTCAGCGGGCTGGCTTGGGTGCTGTGCCTGCTGGGCGAGTTCGATGCCTCTCGTCGGATGTCGCAGGAGGCGTTCGAACTCGACCGTGACGAAGGCTCCGAACGCGGGATGGCGCTGTCGCTCAACAACATGGGCTGGGCGGCGTCGTTCCAAGGCGACTATGCCGGTGCGCTGGCGCTCTTCCAGCAGAGCCTCGAGCACCGTGTGGCGTCGCACGACCGGCGCGGCGTCGGCTTCGCGAAGGTGAACCTCGGTTGGGTACTTCGGCTGCAGTCGCGCTACGACGAGGCCGAGGCGGTGCTGCGCGAAGCCGGCGCGATCCTGCAAGCGTTGGGCGACGAGCAGATCGGCGCCTGGGGGCTGACGCACCTGGGTCACGCGCTGCAAGAGCGAGACGGGGGGCCCGAGGCGCTGCGTGTCCTCGAACGGAGCGCGGCGGCGTGGCGGGCGGTCGGCAACGGAACCGGCGTGGGGTTGGTGCTGGTGTCGCTGGGGCAAGCCCAAGCGGAGCAGGGAAACCCGGCGAGCGCTCGGGCATCCCTCCTCGAGGCGCTCGACGTGGCGCGTGGAACGGGCCATCGCTGGTGCGAGGCCGCTGCCCTTGGCCGGCTGGCGCTGGTCGTGCACGACGCCGGCGAGCACCAGATGGCGGCGGCGTACTTGCGTGAGAGCGGCCGGATCCGGTTGGAGATCCAGGACCGCGCCGGCATCGCCGAGTGCCTGGAGTTCGGCGCCGTGTTCGCCCGCGACGCAAGCTCGAACGAGCTGGCGGTCCGCGCGCTCGCCGCCTCCGCGTGCCTGCGAAACGCCATCGGTACGCCCCGGCCACGCGTCGGCCCTAGCCGTTGGGCCGAGCTTCGCGACGCGCTGCGAGCGGACCTGGGCGAGGCGTTCGACGAGCAGTGGCGGCAGGGCGAGGCGGCCGAACCGGACCGGTTGCTGCGGGAGATGTTGGCGGCGTAGCGGTGTTGGCGGTGTTGGCGGCGTGGCGGCGTCCCCCGTTCACGGTGCGTCTTGCCGGCGGGCGATGGCAGCCTTCCCTACGGTCCGTCTTCGCCCAGCGGCACTACATTCGAAGCGTGGTCCCTTCGTCCGTCGAATCCGGTACGGCGCGCGCAGCGCCCCCCACCTTTCACCTCGAGCGTAGCCAGCGTGTGCCCCGCCCCCTGCCCGAGGTGTTCGCCTTCTACGCGAACGCCGAGAACCTCGAGGTCCTCACCCCGCGGTTCCTGCGCTTCGGCATCTTGTCGCCGACACCGATCGAGATGAAGGCCGGCGCGCGCATCGACTACCAGTTGTCGCTGTTCGGCGTGCCCATGCGGTGGCGCACCCGCATCACCACCTGGGAGCCGGGCGTGCGCTTCGTCGACGAGCAGGAGTCTGGGCCGTACGCGACGTGGCGTCACACCCACACGTTCGAGGCCGATGGTGACGAGACGCTGATCCACGATCACGTCGAGTACGCGCTGCCGTTCGGTTCCTTGGGCACGCTGGTGCACGCGCTGGTCGTTCGCAGGATGCTGGGACGGATCTTCGATGTTCGTCACGACGCAGTGGCGCGCGTGTTCGGAGGGTAAACGTTGCATGCGCGGTGATCATCCCAGGTGCCGCGGGTCCGAAGTGCTGGGGAACAAGCTTCTCGCGGGCGCCCGCTGAAGTTGACGTGCTCGATGGCGACTGGCCTGCAACGCGGTTGCGAGGTGCGAGACCGATGGAGCATGAGGGGGGAGGTCTCGGGACGTTACTTGAAACGCAGTAGGTCTACTAGGATCTTGGTAGGTCTACCAGGATCTTGGTACGTCGACCACGATTCTAGGAACGCGCAGGAACCCCTCCCCATGCCGCGCTCCCGGCGCCACCTGATCTACGGTCCTCTACCCGTGCGCCCGTTCCGACCTCACGGCGCTGCCCGCGTGCCCAATGCGAAGTCGACCGCCTCCGGCTCCGACAGATCCGAACCGCGCCGCTCGAGTTCGGCGGCCCGGTCGGCGGCCACGGCGTCGCGCGCCTTCTCCAAGGCCTCGTCGTACACGCTCCGTTGCGGCGCCGTCAGTGGAACTCCCACGCGCTCCACCAGCGACCGAACCGCGCCCGCGAGGACCAGCGCGCGCTCGTGCGCACCGCGGGCCGCTGCCAGGTCCATGAAGCACGACACGCTCTGCGCCACCAGGGCGCGGGCGCCCAACTCCCGTCGTTTCCGCAGCGCGTCGGCGTAGTACGCGTGGGATGCCTCGAAGTCGCCCGCCCACTGCGCCAGGATCCCCAGGTTGACGCTCGTGTGGGCGATACCGTCGACGTCGCCGATCTCCTCGCACAGTGCCAACGACTCGCGGTACAGCTCCTCGGCGCGCTTCAGGTCCCCCGTGTCGAGATGCACGTTCCCGAGGTTCGTGAGCGACATCGAGATGCCGGGAAGGTTGTCGATCGAGCGCTGCAGTTCGAGCGCGTGCTCGAACTCGACGCGGGCCGCGTCGAGGTCTCTGCCGTACGCGTGGGCGATCGCCTTGTTGTTGCGGACGTTCGCGATCTCCCACACGTGACCGATTCGCTCCACGATCTCCAACGCCTCGTCGAAGCAAGCGTGGGCAGCATCCAAGTCGCCTGCGTCCCGCGCGACGTTCCCCAGGTTCCCCAGGGCGCCCGCGAGCTGCGGTTCGCGCCCGAGCTCGCGGTAGCTCGCGCAAACCTCCTCCAGGAGCGTTCGCGCTTCCGCCAGGTTTCCGCGTCGCCAAGCCACGATGGCTTGATCCACGCGCGCTGCAGTCACCAGCGCGGCATCCCCCAAGCGTTCGGCGTCGTCCAAACCGTCCTGGAAGGCACGATCGGCGTCTTCGTACCGCCCGGTCTTCTCGAGCAACAACCCCTCGGCAAGGCGCGCGCGCACCCGAGCGGGCGTCGGGTCGCCCGACCAGGGCAGCGCCCGCACGCGCTCGGACCATGCGAGCCCCTCTCGCGTTCGCCCGTGCCAGCGCCACAGGCGCCCGAGTGCAGCGGTCAACGCGTGCGCCTCCTCGACACGCTCCGCGGCGATCGCGCGCTCCAGCGCCGCCATCACGTTCGGGCCCTCGCCGGCGAGGCGGGCCAGGGCCGGCTTCTGCTCCGGCGTGTCGAGGCGCCGGTCGGCATCTTCGGCCGACGCGAGGAAGTACGCCGCGTGGCGGCGCTCGAGCTCGTCGGCCAGCGCCGGTTGCTCGGCGAGTTTCTCCTCCACGAACTGCTGCACCACCGGGTGCGTCACGAAACGAGTGGTGCCTTGGCGCTGCAGCAACGACCGGTTCGTGAGCGCCAGCACCGTCGCCAGCGGCACGTCGGCGACGGCCGTAGCCGTCTCCCGGGTGCAGCCGCCACGGAACACGCCAAGGCGCCTGAGCGACTCTCGCTCGCTCTCGCCCAACAACGACCACGAGCTCTCGAACACTGCGCGCAGACTCGAGCGCGAGGGGTCGATGTCGGCCCCGCCCGCCGGAAGCGCGTCGCGGCTCCCGTCACGGCCCGCGCCGCGGCCCCCGCCGCTGCGCACGTCGCGCAACACGTCCAGGTCGCGGCGCACCTCGGCTAGAAGCTCGCTGGGCTCCAGCAGCCGTAACCAGCTCGCCGCGAGCTCGAGGCCAAGCGGGTTGCCGTCCAACAGCCGCGCCAGCGCGACGAGCGCCGTGCGCTCCGCTCCCACCGGGTGACAGTCGGGACGCGCCCGACGCGCTGCACGCAACAGCAGGGCGACGGAGTCGAACGCCTCCGCGTCCTCCGCGTCGTCCCGCGGCGGGACCGCGAGCCCCGCCAACGCGACCACCGCCTCGCCGGGAACCTCCAGCGGCGCCCTCGACGTCACCACCATTCGCACGGCGGGCGCCGTGTCGAGTAGCGCCAAGGCCAACCCTGCGGCGTCCGGCAGGTGCTCGACCTGATCGAGCACCAGGAGAAGGTCACGGTCCGCGAGCGCGCCCGCGAGCGCGCTGGCGTCGAGGTCGACGCGGAGCCCCATCACCCGGGCGATGGCGTCGACGGCGTCCACTTCGCTGACGGCACCCTCGAGAGGGACCCAGGCTGCGCCGTCGGCGTGGTGCCCGGAACGCTCGCGCGCGAGCTGGCGCGCGACGCGCGTCTTCCCGGTCCCGCCCGGGCCCCGAACCGTCACCAGACGATGCGCGCCACCCCGCAGCAGACCGTGCAACTCGGCCAACTCCAACGCCCGACCGACGAACGGCGTGGCGTCGGCGGCGAGGCCGCGCACGGGGCCCGGTCTCACGTCGGGCTCCGTGGTTGGTTCCTCGAGTGGGCTCGCGACTGCCCCCGCCGCCACCAACGCTCCACTCCGCACCGCCGACGCCAACTCGGCCGTCGCCTCCAGCGGTTCGAGTCCCAGCTCGTGCCCCAATCGCTGGCGGAACTCGGTGTACACCTGCAGGGCGGCGTCACGGCGGCCCGTCATCGCTTCGGCGCGGATCAGTCCTTGGACGGCGCCTTCCAGCAGGCTGTCGCTCGCCAGTAGACGGCGCAGCAGTCGCGCGCACTCCTGCCAGTGGCCGCCGGCCGCCAGCGCGTCGGCGCGCCCCTGCAGCGCTTCGGTCCACGTCTCGCGCAGGTCCTCGCGTTCGGCTCGGAGCCATTCGGCGAGAGGCGGCGACGACGGCTCCGTGACGCCCTCGAGCAAGTCGCCCGCGTAGCGCTCGGCCGCTGCCGCCCAAGCGCCGTCCGAGGCCGCTCGGCGGAACGCCGCCACGTCGGTCGCGACCTGCCAACGCACGCGAGACGGTTCCGCCTCGACGCCTTCGCCCCAGGGAGCGCGCCGCATGGCGTAGAGCAGTTGCGCAAGGTTGTGACGACCGCGGCGCGGCTCGACGTCCGGCCAGAACAGCGCGGCGAGCTCGTCGCGCGCCACCCAGTCGCCACGGATCGCCAGCACCGCGGCGAGGTGGGTGGCCTGGCCCGGCGGCAACTCGAGCGGTTCCTCGGTGCCGAGGCACAGCGGAACGCCGAGCAGGCGCAAACTGCGGTCCATTCGGCATGATACGAGACCTCCTCGGCCGCCTCGCGGACGAACGGCACGGCGCGTGGTGCCGCGGCGCCCCGCTGACCCGCGGGGATGCCACCGTCGCCCCGAGGGCCGACGGCGCCCCGCACGGCGCCGGACGACCCGGAAGCGCGCGGCCGCCTCTCGGGGGAGGCGGCCGCGTTCTCGAAGTCAGGAAAGGATCGTCGGGTGGGCTGTCACGCCCGCTGGCCAGCCGTCACTCCACCCAGTAGTTGATGACCTCGACCTCCTGGCCGCCGACGTCCTGGACGTAGGTGAAGATGCCCCACTGGTAGGCGTTGGCGGCGTAGTCGGCGGCCGAGATGCTGCCGACGGTTCCGGTGTAGGTCGTCTGCGAGCCGCTGGTGATGGAGAGAGCGGCCTCGGCGCCGTACCCGACGGAGAAGCCCACCATGGCGACGCCGGACGTGGCCTCGACCGTCTTCTCGTACTCGATTCCGAGCGAACCGCCGGCGCTGATCTCGCTCGACACGGAGATCTCGAGTTCCGTCTCACCCGTGCCCTGACCGACGCCCTTGGGGCCGAACTCGATGCCGCCGTACTGCGAGCGCAACGAGTTCTTGCGGCTGACGGTGGGGTAGCTGCCCAAGTCGCCCGGGGTGTGGTCGAACACGTTGCTGTCGATCCGCGCGTTCGTGCTGGGCAGCGCGGCGTTGAAGAAGCTCCGCTCGGCGATCATGGTGACCGGCTCGCGCGGGATCCGGATGACGACCTGTTTGCCGACCAGCTCCGGGTCGGGGTGCGACAGGATGTCGTAGCGGTAGACGTCGTACGGCACCGAGGTGAACACCACCCCGTCCTCGAGCGAGCCGGTGCTGTACGTGACCGTCTTCTCGACCGTGTACGCCGCGCCGGCCCAGACGCTGGCCGTGGCGGTGACGGTCTTCTTCAGGTTCACGCCGACGTCGCCCACGAACGGCACGTTGACGCCCGCTTCGATGCCTGCGCTGACGCTCGCCTTCACCGTCACGGTCAGGGAGGCATCGACCGTCTGGCTGGTTCCTTGTCCGAACTTCGTGACGCACGCGCCGAGGTTCTGGGCGATGCCGCTCTGGCACGGCGGAGCGGCCAGCGCCGCGATGAGGATCGGCTCGGTGAACACCAGCTGGTAGCTGCCTTCGCCGTACTTCAAGAGCGGTCCGTCGGTGTCGACGTTGGCGGGCACCAGCAGCGGCCGCGCGGTGGCCTGCGAGTTGTGCTGCCCCGGCGTGGCGATGGCGCTGAGCTGCGCCCAGCCGTTGCCGTCCGCGCCGATGGTGGACACCGCCGACAAGCCCCACACCGGCATGCTGGTGCGGTTCTGGTGGTAGACCATCAGGTTCTCGCGCCCGTCGCCGGTGACGTCGGCGGCCACCAGGGCAGTGGTGGCGACGCTCAAGTACTGGCCGTTGTCGGGCGTGGAGGTGAGGAACCCGCTGGACGGCAGCCCCACGTCGGCCAGGAGCGTGAAGGGGGCGGCGTTGGCGAAGTTATCGAAGATCAGCTGGTTGGCGGCGATCTCGTGCACGCCGTCGCCGTCCAGGTCCGGCGTGGCGACGAACACGAAGAAGCGTTTCCAGGAGGCGTAGGAGGGGCAGTTCTGGTAGAAGAGGGCCTCGACCGAGGCGCCGATCTGAGCAAGCCCGTTGACGGCGTCGTCGTACGCGATCAACAGGGCCTCGAAGTCGTCGTCGCAGTGCCACGCAAGATTGGTGGCGCCTGCGAGCACGATCTCGTCGAGGCCGTCGCCGTCGATGTCGTCCATCGACACGTCGGCAGCTTCGGCGGCCACCACGCCCCCGACGTTCGCCTGCACGGAACGGCTGTCGAGTTCGGTGCGGCCGGCGGTGGCGTCGTCGAACACGTACAGGTGCGCCAAGCCGGCGGTGCTCGAACTGCTGCCGGTCACCTCGTTCACCACCACGGCCAGCTCGAGGGCGTTGTCGTAGTCGAGCTGACCGGCGACGAGGCGCACGTAGAGCGTCGAGTTCGCGACCTGTTGCGGCAAGATGATGGTGGCCGCCCCGTCGAGGGCGTACCCGGAGCCGGAGGGAACGATCGGGGTGAGCTCCACACGGTCGTCGAACGAGATCGCCACGAGCAGCTCGGCTTCTCCGTCGCCGTCGTCGTCCATCGCCACGAGCTTCACGCTACGGACGTCCGCGCCCGCGGCCAAAGACGAGGTGCGCTCGGTGTAGCCGGCAGCGTCGTCCTCGAAGGTGCGAAGTTTCAGCACGTTGTCGGACTGGTCGACGTAGACCGCGACGATCTCGTCGAAACCGTCGTCGTCGAGGTCGCCGGCGGCGATATCGCGCAGGCTTTGGAACTGGTTGCCGTAGCCGTATACGGGGGTCACCCAGTCGTTGCCCGCGCTCAGGTCGGCCAGCACGGCTTCGCTGCCGTAGTCGACGTCGCCGCCCGGAGTGACGCCGGCGCCGTCGATCTCCTCGACCACGAAGGTGTCGTGATCGAAGAAGTTGCGCGCCATCACCAGTTCCATGGTGGGGTTCGCGCTGCTCTCGTCACTGAACTCGGCGGGGTCGTTGTAGGCCGCCGAGGCGCCCAGCGGGGCGGCGTCGTCGTCGAGCGTGCTGCCGTCAGGGGCGAGGCGCGCGCTGGGCGAGGTATCGACGCCGAGCGCGTCGAGCGTCTCCGCCACCGAATCGTTCGGGTTCGGGTTCGGGTTGGGGTTGGGTCCGGTGGGCCCGCCGCAGGCCGCGAGTATGGCGACCATCAGGCAGGAGAAAAGCGCGGTGCCGGTGGTGCGCACGTGGGCGCGCCGCGGGGCGCGGGGCGAACGAGGCGTCAGGGTCATGCGTCCTCCTTCGTGCCGTTCTGGGTACTCGAACGAACGTGGAAGGACGGTAGCGGAGGGGTATCAGTCGGGTATCAGTCGGTGGGCGCGCATGGCATTGGCGTCGGTCGGGCGGCGTCGGTCGGGCGGCGGCGGTCGGGCGGCGGCGGTCGGGCGCCCGGCGCTCGCACGCGCTCAATCTCCCGCGAGCACCGGTTGCGGCATCCGCACGGGCCGGCCGCAGGCGCCGATCTCGCCGAACAATTCGCGCTCCTCTTCGGGCAACTTGGCGCGCGCGAGGTCACGGATGCCGTTCACGCCGATGAAGAACTCGCGCATCATCACCACCAGCAGGTAGCGACCCGTCTCGGTGAGCTCGAGGACTTCGGCGTCGTCGCGCGAGAACGCCCCGGCGGCCTTCAGGAACGCGTACTCGAGGAAGAGCGCGCGCTCGACGGGCCTACCGTGCGCCCTGGCGAACGCCCGCTTGTCGAGCCGCAGGCCGAACAGGTCCATCATCAGACGGTAGCGAACGCGGTCGTGCGGCAGGAGGTCCATACGGGCATCGACCGAGAGCCTCCCGGCTGCGATCGCCTCGCTGTAGGCACGCAACGAGAAGGTGTTGGCGAAGAGCTCGCCCCCCAGGTAGCTGAAGCTGCCGCTGCCGATGCCGACGTACTCGTCGTGGTCGACGATGTACTCGTCGATGAGGCTGGCGGTGTTACGCGAGAACGCCCACGCCGAGGTCGCACGATGCGTCTTCGACAGCGTGCGCGAGAGCAGCCGGTACTGCCGCAGCTCGCGGCCGTAATCGACCTTGCCGAGCGCCTTCTCGAGCGTGCCCTTGACGGCGGGCGAGACCATCAGCGGGTAGTAGGTGATCTGGTCGGCGCCCACGCCGTCGAGTAGCTCGAGGTCGCGCAGTAGGATCTCGTCGGTGAGCGACGGCAGGTTGAAGATCATGTCGACGTTCAGCGCCGGCAGCTTGCCCCGCGCGAACGCCAGGTGTTCCAAGATCTGCGCCGCCGAGCCGTACTTGCCGTAACGCGCCATCTGCTTCAGGAGTGCGTCGTCGAGGCTCTGCACGCCAACCGACAGCCGCTGCACGCGGCCGTCGAGCACTCCGAGCACGTCTTCGTTCAGGTGGTTCGGGTTCGTCTCGGTCGATACCTCGCGGACATCGAAGAGGTCGCGCGCGAGGTCGATCGTAGCGGCCAACTCTTCGACCAGCATGGTGGGCGTGCCGCCGCCGACGTACATGGCGTCGAACTGGTACCCCTGGTCGGCGACCATCCGCATCTCGTCCCGCAACGCCACGAAGTAGGCGCGCGCCGCCTCCTCGCGGTAGGGGAAGCGGTTGAACGAGCAGTACGGGCACAGCAACTCGCAGAACGGGACGTGGGCGTAGAGCATGTAGCCCCCGTCGTGCTTGGGTCGTGGCAGGTCGCCGGGACGGTGCGGCTTGAGCGTGAGCTGCTGCGCGCGCAGGCCCTGCAGGCGTCTCGTGAGGAGGCGCTCGGCGATCACCGGCCTTGCTCCAGAGCCTTGGCGGGCCGTGGGCGGGGGATCGGTGTGCCGGTGCGCGTCCCGAGGCCGGCGTCGGCGTCAGCGAGCATGTCCCAGTGTAGTTTCAGGTCACGGCGCGCTCGGTAGGGACATACGGCCGGTCGGGTGGAGGTCGCGCGGCTACGGCAGCGCCTCGTCGAAGCGCTGCACCTCCACCAGGTACCCATGCGGGTCACGCACGAGGAAGCGCGTGATGGCGAACGCCGGCACGTGTTCGACGGGAGACTCCGGCCGAGCGCCACGCGCCGTGAGTTCGTCGTACGCGGCTTGCACGTCGCTCACCACGATCGTGACGAACACCCGGTGCTCGACCGGTATGACGGGGCTCCTTAGGCAGAAGCCCACGTAGGCGCCTTCCCGAACGCGGTAGACGCGGCACGTTCCCTGGTCGCGGGCGAGTTCGAGGCCGAGGACGCCGCGGTAGAACGCGTCGGCGGCGTCGAGATCGTGCGTGGGTAGGAAGGTGAGGAACGCGTCTGGCTGCATGACGACCTCACGATGGCACGTGGACGCGCTGGGTCATGGCGTCCAGGCCGGCCGGTGGAGTCGTGCGGGTGCGGGAGTCGTGCGGGTGCGGGAGTCGTGCGGGTGCGGGAGTCGTGCGGGTGCGGGAGTCGTGCGGGTGAGCATGGCGAGACGGTTCCGCGGAGTTACCAGAAAACGAGTAGACCTACCACGATCGTGGTACGTCGACCACGATTTCAGTAGCTTTCCGCGGACTACCCCTCCTACCGCCGCCGAGCGATCACACGCCGACGGCGGAGTCGGCGCGCGCCGCCGCCACGCGCCGCCGCCACGCGCCGCCGCCACGCGCCGCCGCCATGCAACGCCGCCACGCTGCGCGTGAAGGGCGCCCCTCAGCGCCGACCTCGCGTCACATCTTCGTGCTTCACCACCATCACAGGGCACGGCGCGAACTCCAGCACCCGCTCCGCGACGGAGCCGAGTAGGACGCGCGTGCTGGGACGGCGGCCGACGTGGCCCATCACGATCAGGTCGACGTCGCGGTCGCGCGCCTGGGCGACGATCTCCTCGAAGGGGTCACCGCGGCGGACCTGGGTGTTCGCCTGCAGGCCGAGCCGTTCGGCCTCCTGCCGCAGCGTGAGGACGTAGCGTTCGCCGTGCTCGAGCAACTCCCGCTGGACCTCCTCGAGCTCGCGCTTGTCGAAGCGCCGAAGTTCCTCGCACAACAGCAGGTCGACCACGTACAGCACGTCGAGCTTCGCTTCGAACGCGTGCGCCATGCGGAACGCGAGACGGGCGGCGGCCACCGAGGCGTCCGAGCCGTCGGTGGGCACTAGGATGTGGCGGAACACGCGTTCAGGCATCGGGGTCCTCCGTTCGTTGCGCTTCCAGCTGCGCTTTCACCCGCTTGCTTCGCACGAAGCTCTCGCGCTCTGCCTGCTCGAGCGTCGCTTCGATCTCTCGCACCAACTGCTCCTGCTCGGGGATCAGCACCTGCTCCAAGGCGTTCACGCGGCGCTGGGTGCGCGCAAGCTCTGCCGCCACGCGCCATACCGAACCGTACGTCTCGGCCCATACGTCCAGGCCGTCGGCCACCTCCAGCCACTTGCGCCGCGCCGTGTCGAGGCTCGTTGGGGTTCCGCCTGCGCTGGTGGTCAGGCGCTCGGGACGCACCGCAAGGTGCACCTTCGGCAGCGCGACGCCCATGAGGTTTCGCGCCTCCACCACGCACGTCGTCTGCGCGGACGGCGCCAGTAGCGCCCAACGAACGGCGTCCGAGCCGGCGTCGAGTCGCGCCTCTCGCAATGCGGCGTAGGCGGCGTCGAAGCGCTCCCGCATGCGGCTCTCGCGCTGGCGCGCGTCGCGCATCAACGCCCACACCTCGCGCAGCAGCACCTCGCGCTTGCGCTCGAGCAACGCGTGGCCCTCCTTCGCCTCGGCCAGCGACTCGCGCAGTGCCAATAGCGATGCGCGCGTGCGAGGGAGGTTCGTGGTCGCCGCCGAACTACCCGGTGGCATGAGCCGGCCCTTCCAGCTTGCCGCTGTAGTGCTTAGCCAACTGCTCCTCGGAAACGCGTCGCAGTTCGCCCGCGGGCAGGCGCGACAACGCGTCCCACAGCAGATCCAACGTGGCCTCGAGCGAGCGCGCCTCGGCTGCGCCCTGCGCCAAGAACGACTGCTCGAACGCCTCGCCGAACGCCAGGTAGGTGCGGTCGGTGGTGGACAACGAGCGCTCGCCGATGATCAGCGCCAGGCTGCGCACCTCGCGCACCCGGGCATACGCCGCGAACGCCTCGGCAGCGACCTCGGCATGGTCCTCGCGGGTGCGTCCCGAACCGATACCGTCTTTCATGAGGCGCGACAACGACGCCAGCACGTCCACCGGCGGGTAGACCCCGGCGCGGTCCAACGCGCGCGACAGCACCACTTGGCCCTCGGTGATGTAGCCGGTGAGGTCCGGAATGGGATGGGTGATGTCGTCACCCGGCATCGACAGCACGGGGATCTGCGTCAGCGAGCCCTTACCCCCGTGGACGCGGCCGCAGCGCTCGTACAGGCTGGCGAGGTCGGTGTACAGGTAGCCGGGGTACCCCTTGCGGCCTGGCACCTCGTTCTTGCGCGCCGACAGTTCGCGGAGCGCCTCGGCGTAGTTCGTCATGTCGGTCATCAAGACCAGCACGTGCGTGCCCTGCTCGAACGCCAGGTACTCCGCCAGGGTCAGTGCCGCGCGTGGGGTGACGATGCGCTCCATCGGCGGGTCGTCGGCGAGGTTCAGGAACAGCGCCGTGCGGCCCAGCATTCCCGACGCCGCGAAGCGATCGCGGAAGTACGAAGCCGTGTCGTGCGAGATGCCAAGCGCTGCGAAGATGACGGCGAAGTCTTCGCCGGCGTCACCACGAGCTGCCTCCTCGTCGGCGTCGCCGACCGTCCGTGTCGCCAGGTGCGCTTGCAACGCGATCTGAGACGCCAGATCGTCGTGTGGCAGGCCCGCACCCGAGAAGATCGGCAGCTTCTGGCCGCGCACCAGCGTGTTCAGGCCGTCGATGGCCGACACGCCGGTGAGGATCACGTCTTGTGGGTAGGCACGAGCCGCCGGGTTGAGCGGGGCGCCGTGCACGTCGCGGCGCGCTTCCGCCACCGGTGGAGGCAAGCCGTCACGTGGGCGTCCCAAGCCGTCGAAGACACGGCCGAGCATCTCGCGCGCCACGCCCAGGTGCAGGGTCTCACCATGGAAGCGCACCCGCACGTCGGCGGCGCGCAGGCCGGTGGTGTCGCCCCAAAGCTCCACCACCGCGGCATCGGAGCCGGCCGACAGGACCTCACCCAAGTGCGTGCCCCGGGGCGTGTGCACCTCGACCAACTCGCCGTAGGCGGCGCCGCCGAAGCCTTCCACCACCACCAACGGACCGTCGATGCGATCGGCGCGTTCGACTTCGATCATGTTGCGTCTCCGTTCGACGCCGTCGCGTGCGGGCGCGCACCATGCCGGCTCATGGCGCGCCCCCCTTCGCCACCGTCTCGAGTTCGCGCAGCAGCCCGGCCAGCGTCACCGTCGTGTCGCGGCAGGCCTGGTCGAGGCTCGGGATGTCGTCGTTCTCCACCGTCTCCTTCAAGCGGATGAGGCGCCCGCGGTCGAGCTCCTCGCGGATGCGCAGAAGTGGCAGGCCCGCGTCCAACAGGTCCATGCCCGTGTCGTACAGGTCGACGAACAGCTTGAGGAGGCGCACCTGCTTCGCGGGGGCGCAGAACGCGTCGATCGGGTGCAGCGCATTCTGGCGCAGGACCCCTTCTTGGATCAGGCGCGCGACTTCGATCACCCAACGCTGGCGGTCGGGCAACGCCTCGGCGCCCACCAACCGCACCATCTGCTCGAGGCGCGCGTCCTGCTCGAGGATGTCGCCGGCGCGGCGGCGCAAGTCGCGCCAGTTCTCGCCCGTCTCCAGCCGCCACCAGTCGGCGACGGCGTCCTCGTAGAACGAGTAGCTCCCGCGCCAACCTACGGCGGGGTAGTGGCGCGCGCTCGCCAGGTCCCGGTCGAGCGCCCAGAACGCGCGCGTGAAGCGTTGCGTGTGCTGGGTGACGGGCTCCGTGAAGTCGCCTCCTGGTGGGCTGACGGCACCGATGATGGTGACCGAGCCCTCGTCACCGCCGAGCGTGGTGACGCGTCCGGCACGCTCGTAGAACGCCGCCAAGCGCGAAGGCAGGTAGGCGGGGAAGCCCTCCTCGGCCGGCATCTCCTCGAGCCGGCCGGCGATCTCGCGCAGCGCCTCGGCCCAGCGCGAGGTGGAGTCGGCCATCAACGCCACGTGCATGCCCTGGTCGCGGTAGTACTCCGCCAAGGTGATGCCCGTGGTGATGCTCGCCTCGCGCGCCGCCACCGGCATGTTGGACGTGTTCGCCACCAGGATGGTGCGCTCCATCAGCGGACGGCCGCTGCGCGGGTCGATGAGCGCCGGGAACTCCTCCAGCACCTGCGCCATCTCGTTGCCGCGCTCGCCGCAGCCTACGTACACGATCACGTCGGCGTCCGACCACTTCGCCAGCGAGTGCTGCAGCACCGTCTTACCCGCGCCGAACGGCCCGGGTAGCGCGGCCGTGCCGCCGCGGACGATGGGGAAGAACAGGTCGAGCACGCGCTGGCCCGTAACCAACGGCCGGTTCGGATCGAGGCGCGCGGCGAACGGGCGCGGGCGGCGCACCGCCCAGCGGTGCATCAGCGGAACCGCGTGCTCGTTCCCGTTCGCGTCGCGCACGCGCGCGACCTCGGCGTCGCTCTCGAGGTCGCCCTCGGGCGCGATGGAAACGATGACCCCCGCGTCCTTCTCGCCTCCCTCGCCCAGCAGCGTCGGGGGCACCAACACCCGGTGGGTGATGGAGGGCGTCTCGGGGATGGTGCCCAGCACCGATCCGCCGTGCACGCG
>JAWOIL010000180.1:0-3880 GCA_046484635.1 Trueperaceae bacterium | reverse complement strand
GGGAGCCTCTCACGGAGTTCTTAGCGCTTGCGGTACCTGGGTTGGGCGGGCGCGGCCGCCGCAAACGAGTCGTCGTCATGAGCCGCGTTGTCCGCGTCGACCACAGCGCCAGCCCAACTACGCGAACCCCTCGGCACCTGAAACTGGCGCAGGTCACGCCGATCGCCATTCAGGCGGTGTATAGCGCCACGCTCGCGGAGGGGCTGAGCGCTCGCACGGCTCGTTTGACGCGCGCCATCCTCCGCAATGCCCTCAAGCAGGCCGTGAAGTGGCGCGTGATCCCGGTGATTCCCGCCGACGCCGTCGACCTGCCCAAGCAGCAGCGGGAAGAGATGCGCGCCCTGACAAGCGACGAGGCCGCACGGTACCTCACCGCCGCAAGCCAGCCCGCACGGTGTCCTCCTGGCGCTGCTACTCTCGACCGGCCTGCGGCCAAGCGAAGCCATCGCCTTGCGGTGGTCCGACGTCGACCTTGCCCGGCGCTCGCCTCACGATGCACAGGAAGGCCGCGAGGGCCTCGGGGGCGTGGGAGTTCGGGCAGCCGAAGACAAGTAAGAACCGCCGAACCGTCGACCTGCCGCAGGGAGTCGTGGCGCTCCTGAGCGCCCCACCTAGGCATTACGACCAGGTGTTCCACAACGCCGACGGCGCTCCGACGAACCTGCGCTGCGTGGTGAGCGAGCACAACAGCGTGCTCAAGCGCGCAGGAATCGACGCACGGGGCGCCAGTAAAGCGGAGCCGCGCATAAGCTGGGGCGGCTCCGCCGATCCTGAGTAGAGCTACTTCTGTATCCCGCTCTAGGGCAACGCAGTGTCTGACACGCCCAGACTCGCAGCAATGGCATCAGTTAGCTTTTCGGCTTCCTCATGCCGATTCTGGCTGATATTGACTGCCGTTGTCCCGTCGCCGCGATCCACGAGAGCCACCGAGACGAACGCACGGTACGTTACCAGGCCCTCAAAGAGTCGAAATCGCCTCCCGTTGAGTTCGGCGCTTATGAACCCCCCAACTTGGTCACTGGCTGTAATCACCCAGCCGCCACTATCGCTTGGGTATGGCTGCGAGTTTATCGCAGTTGTGGCCAGTCTGAAGGCTTCGGAGAATCCCAGTGGACTAATCATCTCCTGAGTCGACACCGGGGTTACGGTCGTAGTGGGTGCGCAGGCGGCGAAGAGCACCGCAAGGCATGCAAGGGTCAGTGCTACCCGGTTACGCATCTGTGTCCCCTCCGTTCTTTGCCACCTAAATTGTAAGCCCAATTCTTCAGCCAACGCGCGAAATCTGGCGATCATGCCCGTTGTCCCAGCGACCAGAACGGTGCTGGCCCGCCACTTCCACCTCCCGCCCCGTCGGATCGCCCGCATCAGGAGGAATCAACCACCTCTAAGCGCCAGAGAGCCTACTCGGCCAGCACGGGGACGACGTCGTCGAAGACATCGCTGTCAAATAGCGTGCCGAGTTTCGCACACTATTGGCACACAGGCGGGCGCCGCCATTCAGGTGGCGCAGCGCTCGGAGGGTCGTTCTTGCGTCTGTGATTGGTGCCGGGAGCGGGGCTCGAACCCGCATGCCCGTGGGGGCGGCAGATTTTAAGTCTGCTGCGTCTACCGATTCCGCCATCCCGGCACGTCGCCTCGTTAGGGCCGCTACGCGTACTGCCGGCCCGTCGCGGACCAAGCGTATCGCGCCGCATCCGTCTGCGTCGTGACGCGATGCGCGCGGCGCGATTTGGGGTGCGACGTTTCGGCCTCGAGCACCGTCGGCACGCTCGACCGGACTCAGGCCCCTTCGGCGCGCTCCCAACCCTTCGCGCGCTCCACCGCGTCGCGCCAGCGTTCGCGCAGGGCCCCGGCACCGGCCAACCCCCCCGCGCTCGGCTCGAAGGTGCGCTCTGCCCGCCAATGCTGCTTCAGCGCCTCGCGATCGGGCCAGAAGCCCACCGCCAGACCAGCCAGGTAGGCGGCGCCCAACGCGGTCGTCTCGGTGATCGCCGGGCGCATCACCGGTACGTTCAGCAGGTCTGCCTGGATCTGCATCAGGAGGTCGTTCCGAGACGCGCCGCCGTCCACCCGCAACTCGGTCAGCGCGAGTCCCGCGTCGCGCTTCATGGCGTCGACCACGTCGGCGACCTGCAACGCGATGCCCTCGAGCGCGGCCCGCGCCAAGTGCGCCGCTCCGGCGCCACGAGTGAGGCCCACGATGGTGCCGCGCGCGTACGGGTCCCAGTGCGGCGCGCCCAGGCCGGTGAAGGCGGGCACGAAGCTCACGCCGCCGCTGTCCGGCACGCTGGCCGCCAGCGCTTCCACGTCCTTGGCTTCCCGCACGATGCCAAGACCATCGCGCAACCACTGCACCACCGCGCCCGCCACGAAGATGCTGCCCTCGAGGGCGTACTCGGAAGGTTCGTCGCCGACCTGCCACGCCACGGTGGACAACAGGTCGTGGCGCGAGGCGCGCGGACGGTCGCCGGTGTGCATCACCAGGAAGCAACCGGTGCCGTAGGTGTTCTTGGCTTGCCCGGGCTCGAAGCAGACCTGTCCGAACGTCGCGGCCTGTTGATCTCCCGCGACGCCGGCGATGGGGACGCCCGCCAACGGGCCGTGCGCCACCTCGGCCACGACCCCCGACGACGGCCGGAGTTCGGGCATCACGGCGCGCGGAACGCCGAAGAGCGCCAGCAGCTCGTCGTTCCACTCCAGCCGGTGGAGGTCGAACAGCAGCGTGCGGGAAGCGTTGCTGACGTCGGTGGCGTGCACGGCGCCATCGGTGAGGCGCGCTAGGAGCCAGCTATCGACGGTGCCGAACGCCAGCTCGCCCGCCTCGGCCCTGGCACGGGCGCCGGGAACGTGGTCGAGCAACCAGGCGATCTTGCTGGCGGAGAAGTACGGGTCGAGCAGAAGGCCGGTGCGTTGCCGCACCAGGTCGAGCGCGCCGCTTTCGCGGAGACGCTCGATGTCGGGGGCGGTGCGTCGGTCTTGCCACACGATTGCGTTCGCGATCGGCGTCAAGCTGCGCCGATCCCACACGAGTGTCGTCTCGCGCTGGTTCGCGATGCCGATGGCGGCCACGTCCGCGGCGCGGGCGCCGACGCGCTCCAGCGCCTCGGCCGCGACGCCCGATTGGCTCGACCAGATGTCGAGCGGGTCGTGCTCGACCCAACCCGGTTGCGGGAAGCGCTGCTCGAACTCCTTCTGCGCCGCCGCCACCACGCGGCCCTCACGGTCGAACAGCATGGCGCGCGAACTGGTGGTGCCCTGGTCGAGCGCGAGCACGTAGCGAGCGGACGAGCTCATGGAACGGGAGTCGCCGTTCCGTCCGGGGTCAATCGCAAGCGGGTATAGGCGCGGTCGCCGGCGAGGTGCCGGCGCAACCCCGCCTCGTCACGCGGTAACAGGGTCGCGTGGTCGCGCACGGCACTCTGGAAACGGCCCACCTTGAACGCCTCGTGGAACGCCGTGGTGACGCGGTCCAAGGGCACCTCGCGCGGCGAGAAGAGCCGAACGGAGACGGTGCGCGCATGCGGGAACGCGTGCGCCACGGCGCAGGTCTCGCCGTCGACGAGCGCGACGCTGTGTCCGTCGTGGTCGTCCAGCAACACCGACACGGAGTTCGCCCCAGCAGAGGGATCCGGCTCGACCATCTCGGCCATGCGCCGGAGGGTGCGCTGCATGACGTCGGCCCCAGTGAGCGTGTCCGGCACCGCGAAGGCGCCGTCGAGCACGAGCAGCGTGCCGTACCCCAGGGCCTCGGGCGGGGCGGGCCGTGCGGTCGCGGTCATCGTCATCCTTTCACGCCTCCGGCGGTGTACTGACCGGTCAGTGCGTCCTGGAAGGAGTAGAAGATGACCAGGATCGGGATGCTGCCGAGCACGGCCGCGGC
>JAWOIL010000077.1:0-5869 GCA_046484635.1 Trueperaceae bacterium | reverse complement strand
GCTCGTGCCGGGTCGCAGCTCGTCGAGCTCTTCGGCCGGGCCGGCGAAACCTTCGAAGCGCTTGCGCTCGACGCGCATGCCGAGCTTGCGCTCGAGCGCGCGCACGTTGTCGAAGTCGTTCGGGGTCACGAAGGTGAGCGCCTCGCCGGTGCGTTCGGCGCGGCCGGTGCGGCCGATGCGGTGCGTGTACGCCTCGGGCGTGTCGGGAAAGTCGAAGTTGATCACGTGCGACACGCGCGCCACGTCGATGCCGCGGGCGGCGATGTCGGTGGCGACGAGCACGTGGTAGCGCCCGTCCTTGAAGCCGTCGAGCGCCTCCTGGCGGCGGCGCTGTGACAAGTTGCCCTGGATCTCGGCGGCGAACACGTTGGCTTCGTCGAGCGTGCGGGCGAGCTTCTTGGCGCGGTGCTTGGTACGGGTGAAGACCAGCGTCGAACGGTGATCCTGCGTGCGCAGCATGTGCAGCAACAGGTCGGTCTTGACCTTCTCGTCGACCGCGATGAGCGCGTGGTCGATGGTATCGGCCGGTGCCTGACGGGTGATCTCGGCCGTGAGCGGGTCGTGCAGCAACTCGTCGGCAAGGTACCGGACTTCGCTCGGCATGGTGGCCGAGAACAGCAGACGCTGCGCATCGGATGGCACCTCGCGCAGGATGGCGCGCACGGGCGGCAGGAATCCCATGTCGAACATGTGATCTGCCTCGTCGAGCACGAGGATCTCGACGCGGCTCAGGTCGGCGTTGCGACGCTGGACGTGGTCGAGCAACCGCCCGGGGCACGCCACGATGATGTCGGCGCGGCCCTTCAAGGCGTCGATCTGGGGCTGGAAGCCGACGCCGCCATAAACGGTGGCGCTCTTCAGGCCGGTGTGGCTGCCGAGACGACGGAACTCGTCGTGGATCTGTTCGGCCAACTCGCGGGTGGGGGCGACGATCAGCGCGCGAACGGTGCGCCGGGTGCCGCGGCCTTGGTGGCGTTGACCCTCGCTGCCTTCCGTCGCCAGGAGGCGATGCAGGATCGGGAGCACGAAGGCCGCCGTCTTGCCGGTGCCGGTCTGCGCGAGGCCCAGCACGTGACGACCGGCCATGGCTCCGGCCACGGTCATCTGCTGGATAGGAGTCGGTTTTTCGTACCCCGCGGCGCGCACGCCTGCGGAGATGCGCGGGTCGAGCCCGAACGCATCGAACGATGCCTGGTTTTCCATAATGAGGTTTGGTTCCTTCCTGGCCAACCACCAGCCAGGAGACGAACCTCAGGCGAAGCGGATAGCGAAGGGCATCCTACGACATCTTGCGCCCATCGCGTGTCCGATCGCGCACGGCGGTCTCGCGCACTCGTCGGCGTCGCGCGTGCGGGCTCGCTGCAGTCCTGTATTCGGGCGCGTCGGCCCCGGGTTCGGGCGCGCTCCGGACCTGGGTTCGGACGCGCTCTCGGAACTGGTCCGTACGGGCAGGGCCGGATGTCCCTGGTGACGCGGGCCGACATGTATGAAGGGCGTATCGTCGAGGGGTAGGACGCGGCCGGGCGCCAGGTGTCCGGCTGGGCGAAGGAGGTAGATCATGGCCGTCGTCAAAGTCATCGAGATCCTCGCGCAGTCCGAAAAGGGTTGGGAGGACGCGACGAAAGTCGCCCTGGCGGAAGCCGCCAAGTCGGTCCACGGCATCAAGTCCATCTACATCAAGGAGATGCAGGCGATCGTCGAGAACGACCAGATCGTCGAGTACCGCGTCAACGCCAAGATCTCCTTCACGGTCGGCCCGCACTGAGCACGGACGGTCGTCGCGGAACGCTTCGCCCGCCAGGACACGGACGGTCGTCGCGGAACGCTTCGCCCGCCAGGACACGGACGGCCGTCGCGGAACGCTTCGCCCGCCAGGACACGCGTCATCATCGGGGTCCTGGCGTCGGGTGCGCCAGGTGTCCCGACGTGAACCGTTCGGTCGCGCGAAAGGATCCGATTTGCTGACTTGGGTGCTCGCCATCGTGGGAGCGGCGCTCGCCGCCTTCCCGCTCTTCGCCACCGTGCTTTTGTCGATCATCGGTTCGGCGATGGAAGGCGAGTTCATCTTCGACTTCCTGATGCCGGCCGAGTTGTTCCCGGTTGCCGCCATCGGCGCCGTGTTGCTCGTGATCGCCGCGTGGCGCGTGAAGCGCCGCCAGCGTGCGATCGTCATGTCGATGCTGGCGGCGGCCGGGCTGCTGCTGGCTGCTCAGGGGCTCGCGGTCCTGACGGGCTTGGCGTCGGGCACTTCCGATCCGATCGGTTGGCGACTCGTCATCGTGCTGGCTCTGCTCGCGGGCTTCATCGTCGCGCTGATCGCGTTGGTCCGGGCGGGCTGGATGTTGATCCGGGACTTGATGCGGACGCCGTCGCTGGCGCGTTGACGGAGCATCTCGGACGCGGGGCGCCGTCGATTCGAAGTCGGCTGCGTCAGGAGTCGATGTGTCGTGGGATAGCGATCGGTGGCCTGTCGGTTGAGCCGGAGACCCTCCGCGTGCTAGCATCGCCGGTGCTGCCGACCTACGGGTCGTAGAACTGATGTACCCTCCGCGCACCGGGGTGGAAGCCGGCTGCGCGATCCAAGCCGAAGCACGAGGAGAACCATGGCACGCAACCCGTCCGCGATGAAGTACCATCGCCAGTCCGAGAAGCGCCGGCTCGCGAACCGCGCCAAGAAGAGCACCATCCGCACCTTCACAAAGAAGGCTGTGGTGGCTGCCGAGGGCGGCGACTTCGAGGCCGCCGCGAAGTACCAGAAGGTCGTGCAGGGCTTGGTCGACAAGGCCGAAAAGGGCTCGTTGCTGCACAAGAACACCGCCGCCCGCCGCAAGGGGCGCTTGGCGAAGCGCCTCAACGCGATCCAACAGAGCAAGGCCTGACCGAACGCCGGCGAACGCCGGCACGTACGACCACGAAGGACGGACTTCCCCACGTGGGCCGTTCGAACCGACGATGAGGGCGCCGCGAATCGCGGCGCCTTTCGCGTCCGGGAGCCGGGCGGGGGCGGGGGGCGTTCGGGTGCCGCTCCGGGCGCGCTCGCAGCAGCCGGGGGGCGCACGCTGGCGGGCCGTCGCGAGCCCCAGGTCCGAACGTTGCCGCGTGCGCTGGTAAGCTCGCAGGCATGCCTGGCCCACGCATCGTGCTGGTTCGCACCAAGGCCGCAGCCAACGTCGGCGCTGCGGCGCGCGCGATGAAGAACTTCGGACTGGACGAACTCGTGCTCGTGGCGCCGCGCTGTCGCATCGACCATCGGGCGGAAGCGCTTGCCTCGCACGCCGACGACGTCCTTCACGCCGCGCGCGTGGTCGGCACGCTCGAGGAGGCCATCGCCGGCACGACGCTGGTGATGGGCACGAGCGCGCGCGACCGAGCGGCGGAGAACTACCCGGTGGTCGAGCCACGTGCGGCCGCCCCGCTACTGACGGACGGCACCGCCGTTCTGTTCGGCCCGGAAGACCACGGGTTGGCGAACGACGAGTTGACGCGTTGCCAGGCCCAGGTGGTCATCCCGACGCTCGGGTATTCCTCGCTCAACCTGGCGCAGGCGGTGGTCGTGCTGGTGTACGAGGTTGCGCTGGCCACGCGGGCCAGGTCCGCGGAAGGTGCAAGCGGGAAGGACGCCGTGGCGCCGGCGCTGCCTACCGGCAAGGACGCCGCCACCCGCGACCAGATGGAACGCTTCTACGCCCAACTCGAGGCGGCCATGCTGCACATCGGCTACACCGATCCGCGGCGCGCTGCTAGCGTGATGCGCATGTACCGAGGGATCTTCGACCGCACGAGCGTGACGGCACACGAACTGGCGGCGCTCAGAGGGTTGGTGAGTCAAGCTGCTTGGGCCGCAAACCAACGGCCCGAGGGCGTACCGGGGAACCGCAGTCCGGCCCGGTCCGAACATGCTGGTGCGCCGGATGCAGCGGAAGCAGCAGCGGCCGCGGCCGCGGTGCTGCCCACGGCGGTGCAGGCGGAGTCGGCGGCGCCGAAGCGGAACGACGCATCGGAATCGACGGAGCAGCCAGACGCGCCAACGTCAGACCAGTCTTGCTAGAGCCTTCGCCTGGGCGAGTGCCGCGTCGAACATCTCCGGCGTGAGGCGGCCGGTGTTGGTGTTCTGGAAACTCACGTGGTACGCGTCGACCAGCGGCAACACGTTCGCTGCCTCGGCGCCCGGCAGTCCGTCGAACCGATGCACCGCACCGTGCCGGAACGGGTGCGCCGCCAGCGTGGTGCGTAGGCCACGTTCGCGGTAGAGCTTCAGCACCCCGTCGTGCGCGATGCGTCCCAGCGCCATCACGGCTCGCGCCTCGGTCAACCCTGTCAGGTCGTAGGCGAGCCACGGTCGGCAAGCGTTCAACTCGTCCTGCGTCGGTCGGTTGCCAGGCGGAGCGCAGCGCGCCACGGCGGTGATCCACACCCCATGCAGCGTCAGGCCGTCGTCGCGCGAGCGGCTGTCGGGCTGGTTCGCCAACTCGGCGCGATGCAAAGCAGGGTAGAGGAAGTCCCCCGAGGCGTCGCCGGTGAACATTCGCCCGGTGCGGTTGCTGCCATGCGCGCCCGGTGCCAGTCCGACGATCACGAGGCGGGCCCCCGGGTCTCCGAACCCGGGTACCGGCGCGCCCCAGTAGGCTTCGGCACGATACGCGCGGCGCTTCTCGCGCGCCATGCGTTCCCGGTGCCCCACCAAGCGCGGGCAACGGTGGCAAGTTCGGAGCTCTTCGGGGTATGGGTCGAACGCAGCCGGGGCCCGTTCCAGCGCTGGGACAAGGGATCCTTCGTCGGCGCGAAGGTCGTCGGACGTTCGCTTCGCCATGCTAGGCACTGTACGTCGTGGACCCGGTGCGCCCTGGGTGAAGCGGGACGCCGGCGCACTACATCGAGCTTGCCCACCCGACAGGGGTGACGCCGTGGCGGCAGTAGCCTGGATGGTGAGGAGGGACCACCATGGCCATCACCGACCAAGGGCCTAAACCGTACGTCGCGAACATCGAGGACCTGACGCTCGAGAACGACAAGTTCCGCCAAGCGGCGTGGACCGGCTCGAACCTCCAGCTCACGCTCATGTCCATCGCCGTCGGGGGGGAGGTCGGCTTGGAGAAGCATGACGACCTCGATCAGTTCCTGCGCATCGAGAAGGGTCGCGCGCGCGTCGTGATGGGGTCTTCGAAAGACGACATGGAGCACGAGTGGGAAGCCTCCGACGACTTCATGATCCTGATCCCCGGCGGGACCTGGCACAACGTGCACAACATCGGTGACGAGCCGCTCAAGATCTACTCGCTCTACGCTCCGCCGGCGCATCCGCACGGCACCGTGCACGAGACGTACGAGGAGGCCATGGAGGCCGAGCACGAGCATCAGCACTGACGCTCGGTACGGACGCTCGGCAAGGCGCCGGCAAGACCTCACCCACCAGCGGCATGGGGCTTTTGCCGGCGTCGCGTCCGTAGCGGCGTGGGGACGCGACTCGCGTTGACACCCCGAAAGGGCCGCGGGTATACTTCTGGGCGCTGACCGGACGGCCGGTCGTGGGAGCGGTGTTGCCGTTTCCCAGCGGGTTCGAACGGTGCTGCCGCAGGCGGAACGCAGGCACGAAGGTTGACCGGAGGGTTGGCCGAGCGGTCGAAGGCGGCGGTCTTGAAAACCGTTGACGGGGCGACCCGTCCGGGGGTTCGAATCCCTCACCCTCCGCCAAGATCTGGTCGGCAGCGGAGCAGCGCGGAGAGGTGGCCGAGCGGCTGAAGGCGCTCCCCTGCTAAGGGAGTATGTGGGCAAAACCTGCATCGAGGGTTCGAATCCCTCCCTCTCCGCCAACCGACTCAGGTCGGTCCTGCCGCTGGCAGGGAAGTTCGCACGCGCCCGTAGCTCAGTT
>JAWOIL010000070.1:0-8736 GCA_046484635.1 Trueperaceae bacterium | reverse complement strand
GGTGGGCAACATCACCATCCTGGTGGCGGGCCAGTCGAACGGGACGGCGGGATCCCAGCCCACCGCGTTCGACTGGCCCGCCACCAGGATGGTGATGTTGCCCACCGGAACGGAGACACCAAGGCCACCGTCCACCTGCACCTCGAGCGCGCCGAATGCCAGGTTGGGGGTGACGTTCGGAGCGAACACGGCGGTGTGTCCGGGGATCGGCTCGGACGTCGACCCCGACAACCCGTCGAAGGCCAACCCGGAGAACGGCTCGTTCCCCGCGTTGCCGATCAGCACCGGGACGTCCTGGGTGAGCGCGACGTAGCTCAGGCGCAACGGGCGCACCACCAACGAAGCAGGCAGGGTCGGGTCGACGGCCTTGTCCAGCAGGCGGATGACGTCGTCGATCTGCACGACCCCGTCAGCTACCAGGTCGGCGTGGTACCGCTCGTAGGCGGTCGGGTTGGCGTCGGCGCCGGTGGCAACGTCGAGCGCCATCAGCACGTCGAGCACGTCGACGTCGCCGCTGTGGTCGAGGTCGCCCAAGGTGTACTCGGCGAAGGCCGGGTCGAGGTCGGTGCCGAACAGGTCGGCCGTCGACGCCAGGGTCGTCAGGGAGCGTTCGGCATCGGTGCGGGCGAACGCGGCCAGGTCGATGTCGTCGATCGTAGTGCCCCGCAGCGACGCTGCCTGCGTCACCGGCGCGGACACGAGACGCACGTCGGCGCCGGCGTCCGAACCGCCGCGCTGGTAGGTGGCGACCGAGGTCAGGACCGGCGAGGGTGCGGCCGGGTCGGCTTCCCAATGCAGCGTGAGCGCCTGTCCCTCCACGTCTTCTGCCGCCACCAGCGCGATGGTGACGTTCCCGGCGCCGTCGTCGAAGGCGCGCACGAGCGCCGCGTCGACGGTACCCGAGACGCCCGTGAACCGTACGGTTCCCACGGCGTACCGCAGTTCGAGTTCGGCCGCCGCCACCGGGGACGCGAACACAACGGCCTGCGTGGAGTCGGTGCCGTCGACAGGGGTAGTGCGCAAGCACGCGGGAAGCACCAGCACGATCGCGACCAGCAACCCGATGCGCCGCGCACCGAACGAACGCCGTGGCGCAGCGCGGCCCATGCGGGCTGTCCGCCCGGACGACGAGCGCCGAAGGGCCCCGCCGCTCATGGCCGCGCCTCCACCGGGAGCGCCCCGCTCAGAACGGGGACCGCCTGCTGGGCGGCGTTCACGACGGACGCGTCCTCGCTCACCAATAGCATCGGGCCGTTGCTTGCGCGGGTGAGCGTCACCTGCGCCAGCACGCCGTCCGGCAGCGTGGTGCCGGCCGGACACGCCACGATGACCGTGGCGGGTCCCGAGGCGAACAAGCACGCACCTGGAACGCCGGCGCCCTTGACGACGTCGACGACCGTGGCCCCGTCGGTGCGGACGTCGAACTGGGCGCCGCGCACGCCGGCGTCGCTTCGGTCCAGGCGGATGGCCGCCTGACAGTTCTGGCCGGCGGCGACCGTCGAGCAGGCGATGCCGGTGGCGGACGCCACGAACGAGATCTGCGTCAGATCGGTAAGCGCGAACGCGGCGGAGACCGTGCGGGTGGTCGGCATCGTGATGGTGCAGGTGCCGGACGTGCCGGCGCAGTCGCCGCCCCAGCCGGTGAAGGCCGAGCCATGGAGCGGCTGCGCTTCGATCTGAAGCGGTACGGCGGCTTCCCCCGTGCAGTCGGACGTGCACTGCATGGCGCCGTCGTTCGCGCGCACCGCGCCGAAGCCGCTGCCGTCGAGGTGGAGCGTCCAGGACACGGCGGCGACGAACGTCGCTACGACCGTATGGACGCTCGTCACGTTCACGACGCAAGTGGTCCCATTGGTGCTGGCGCAGCCTGACCAGCCGCCGAACGCCGATATCCCGTCGGGCTCGGCCGTCAACGTGACGCTCGTGCCGGCATCGAAGGCCGAGGTGCAGGTGGCTCCGCAGGCGATGCCGGCAGGGGCGCTGGTCACCGTGCCACCGCCTGTGCCGGTCAGAATCACGCTTAGGCTGGTGCCGCCGCCGCAGGCGGCAAGCGCGGCAAGTACGCCTGCCAACAGCGCGCCACGGAACCAGGCGAAACTTCGTGGAGTGGGTTGCCGTGGCGTGGGTTGGCTCGGAGGCTGGCGGGTTCGCATCGTGCTAACTATAGGCACGCATCCGTGAACGTGCGTGTGACGTATCGGCACTCAAGCCATCGTGGTTGGGGTCCCGAGACCCGGAGGTTCACTCTCCGGAACCCGGCATTTCGCGTTCCGGGCTACCCCAGTAGGTCGTCCTAGGTGCGTTACTCGAGATGCCGCACCACGTCCAACATCGAACGATGAAGGCGCACACGGGCGGTGGTGCGCGGTCGGTCACTACCGCGGAGTCGCCCTACCGGATAATCTGAGAGCAACGCCGAACCGTTCGCGCCGCGGTGGTGCGAACCGTCGTGTCTTGGGCCGAGGGGGCTACCTACCTGCCCGCGCGCTAAGGGCACCCCAGGTTTCGGCCGGCCGCCTTGATGGGCCCGTCGTACGGGCCAACGCGTGAAAGGAGACGAAAGTGCATTCCATTCGCAAGTTCTCCCTGCTCGCTCTTCTCGCTGTCGCACTCGGTGCATGCGGGGGTCCAACCCCGCCAGGCACCACGTTCGACCTCACGGTGACGTTCACCGGAACCGGCTCGGGTAGCGTCGAAGTCGTCGAGCTCAGTGAAACGCTCACCGCCACGGGCACCGTCAAAGTGCAGAAGGGCGCCACGGTCACGCTCGTTGCCACCGCGGACGCCGGTTCGTCGTTCACGGGCTGGACGGGCTGCACGGCGGCGGGCGACACCTGCACGCTGACGGTCGATGCCAACGCCGACGTGACGGCACAGTTCACGGCCGTCGTCGACACCAGCACCCTCACGATCAACATCGAGGGCGCCGGTGGCGGTAGCGTCACCATCGACGGCACCGACACCCTCAACGCCAGCGGCACGCGCCAAGTGCCGACCGGCACGACCGTCTCGCTCGTGGCCGCGGCCGACGCCAGCTCCGACTTCGTCGGCTGGTCCGGCGCCTGCACCGGCACCGCCCCTTGCGACGTCACCGTCGACGCCGATACCACCGTCACGGCCACCTTCGAGGTGAAGACGTTCGTCGTGAACGTCGACTTCCTCGCCGGCCTCGGCAGCGGCACCGTCACTTCCGACGTGGGCGACATCGACTGCAGCTACACCGCCGGCGGCGCGGCCACCGGCGTGTGCACCAGCGCCGAGGTCGCGGCGAACACGGTCGTTACGCTCACCGCGACGCCCGACGCCGGCTCCGAGCTCGCGAGCTGGGGCGGCGACGGAGCTGCATGCGACCCGACCGGCACCTGTGCCGTGACGGTCGACGGGGCCAAGTCGGTCTTGGCGCATTTCAGCACCGATACGCCCGTCGCGGGTAGCGTCACCATCCCCGATCCTGCCACCAGCGCCTCGCCCAACGACGCCTACGAGTTCGTGGACGAGCCTACGGGTGCCTCCGCCGAGTACACGCAGGGTGACGTCGTGACGGGTACGTTCCGGCTGCCCCTGGCGTACGCCGACAACTACGTCGCCGAGGTCGTGAGCGCCGTTCGCTTCGCCGAGGTTCCGATTCCCGCGGGTGCCGTGATCACCAACGCCTACATACAGTTCCGCAGTCGCTCGGAAGGCACCGCAGGCGTCGCGGGTGACGTCGAAGTCGCCAACCTGCGCATCTTCGGTGAGTCCAACGTCAACGCTGCGCTGTTCGTCGACGACGCCCAGAACGACATCACCGGGCGCGCTCGCGTCACTCCCTCGGTGGCTTGGACGCCGCCGAGCTGGAATACGAACCAGCGTGCCGTCGCCCAGCAGACCGCTGACGTCGCCGAGATCCTCCAGGCCATCGTCGACCTGGCGGGCTGGACCAACGCCGGCAACGCCGTCGTCCTGATGATCGAGAACGACGACGAGGACGCTTCGGCCGGCTACCGAACGGCCGCTGACAGCCGCGTGGTCCTGAGCGGCGTCGCCGACGGCGCCGCGACGCTTCACTTCGAGTACAAGTAAGCGCTTCGGCGCTTCCTGCGCGGCGCCCCACGACTTCGTGCGTGGGGCGCCGTGTTCACGCCACTCATCGACGCGGCGGCCGTCGACCCACTGCCTCATGACCCACTGCCTCATGACCCACCGCGGCATGACCCGCCGCCTCATGACCCATCACGTTCCGGGCCGGAGGGCCCCTGGAGGAGCATGCGCATCGTTCGCGCCATCTGGGCACGTGTGAAGGCCGCGTTCCGGCCCTTGGCGCGGCGGATCGAAGCCATGAGTCTACCGGAGTTCGCGAAGCCCGTCTCGGGCTTCGAGATGCAGCGTCCACGCTCGATCACGAACCCGAACGCCATCCACGTCGGCAGGGACGTCAAGATCGGCCCGAACAGCGTCTTGAAGGCCAACACGCGCTTCCCCGGCGGTTGGATGAAGCACCCCGAGGGCAAGCACGTCGAACAGCGCTTCACGCCCAGCATCCGCATCGGGGATCGCGTCACCGCGACCTCGGCCCTTCACGTCGCGGCGTTCCAGGAGATCGTCATCGAAGACGACGTCATGCTCGCCGGCAACGTGTTCCTGTGCGATGGCCTGCACGCCTACGAGAACGCCGACGTGCCGTACAAGTTCCAAGGCATCTTCCGCGTCGCGTCCATCCGTGTCGGCCGCGGTGCGTGGCTCGGCCAGAACGTCGTCGTCATGCCGGGCGTCACCATCGGGGAACTTGCCATCGTGGGAGCGAACAGCGTGGTGACGGCCGACGTCCCGCCGAAGACGATCGTGGGTGGCGTGCCTGCGCGCCAACTCCGGCGCTGGGACGCCGCGTCGGCGAGCTGGGTCGGCGTCGCAGCCGGTGCCGACGAAGGCGGCCGTGACGACCAGGGCGAGCATGCGCCGGAACGGTGAACCCACCCGCGCGAGCGGGCTGGGGGGCGTGACGCGCGACCGACCCCTCGTCACGATCGGCATCCCCACCTACAACCGCGCGGACAAGACGCTGCGCCGCGCCCTCGAATCGGCCCTGGCGCAGGACTACCCGCACCTCCAGGTCATCGTCGCGGACAACTGCTCCGAGGACGACACCGAACGGGTCGTACGGGAGGTGGGCAGAGACCGCGTCGACTACCTGCGGCACCCCACCAACATCGGCGCGGAACCGAACTTCAACTCCCTCGTCGCGCGCGCCGACGGCGAGTTCTTCTTGCTGCTCCACGACGACGACCAGATCGACCCCGACTTCGTCACGAGTTGCGTCGCCGCAACAGGCACCGCTCGGCCAGGGCTGATCCGCACCGGGACACGCGTGATCGGGATGGACGGGCAGATCGTGTACAGCCGGCGCAACCAGGCTACGGGCGCCTCGGTGACCGACCTGATCCACGCTTGGTTCACGACCAAGACCTCGTTCTATCTTTGCAGCACCGTCTTTCACACCGAGACCTTGCAAGCCGTCGGTGGCTTCTCGTCTCAGAAGCACCTCTTCAACGACGTCGCGACGTACGTACGCGTGGCGGCCGCCGCCGGGTCCATCGAGGTGCCGGACGTCAAGGCGACGTTCCTGCAGCACGTGGGCAGCCTCGGCAAGGTGGGCGCGGTACAGGCTTGGGCCGAGGACGCGAAGTACGTCATCGACGTGATGTGCGACGCCGTGTCGAGGGCGGACGCGGGCCAGCCGACACGCCCCGACGGTCCTTGGGGGTCGGAACCGCTATCCGGCGAGGGTTTGGCGGCGTTTCGGCGCGACGCGACCGCCTACTTCTGCCGGAACTGCTACCACCGGGCCGGCCGCATCGAAGACCCCGCCGAGCGCGCCATGGCGTTCCAGGCGGTGCACGAGACGCTTCACTGCCGTCAGCGGCCGTGGCAGTACCGAGCGCGCCGCTGGGCACGGAGCGTCATCCGGAAGGCCGGGTCTTCCGGGTCATGAGCGAACCGACGAACGGTCCGCCGACCGACCGGCCGCTCCGCATCGCGTTCCTGACGCCCGAGTACCCGACCGAACGGAGCGGCAGGGGAGGCGTAGGAAGCTACGTCGACAAGATGGCGCATGCGCTCGTGGCGCGCGGCCACGACTGCACCGTGTTCGTCACCAGCCAGAGAGAAGGCGAGGCCGAGCACGACGGCGTACGCGTGGTTCGCGTCGGGGGCACGCGCTCGCCGTGGTGGCGCGCGCTTGCGAGGCTGCTCCGTCCGCTCGATCCACAGGCGTACGTGTTCCTCGACATCGCCAACGCCAAGCGCTTGGCCGACGCGCTCGAGCGTGAACACGCGAAGCGGCCGTTCGACGTGGTGCAGAGCGCGAACTACCGCGGCACGGGCCAGTTCGTGCTGCCTCGGCCCGAGCGGAGGCACCTGGTGCGGATCAGCACCTCGCGCCTGCTCTACCTGCCGGCATACGGTCGGAGCATCACGCCCCTGGCTCGGCTCATCGAACGGCTCGACGTGCGCATCCAGCGCAGGGCCGACGCGAGTTACGCCCCCAGCGACTTCCTGCGGCGTTACTTCCGCGACACGTACGGACTCGACGTCCGGCTCGTACGTCCGCCGACGCCGGTCGACACGCTGGTCGTCGGTGACGCCCCGGACGACCTGCCGCCGAAGTACCTGGTGCACTTCGGCTCGCTCGGCAAGCGCAAGGGCACCGACGTGGTGGCGGCCGCGCTTCCGCTGGCGTGGAACGAGGTGCCCGACCTGGCGATGGTGTGGGCCGGACCGATCGACGACGAGGCGGGCGGCGAGTTTCGGACGACGTTCGGGGATCGCGCCTCGCAAGTGCGCCTGCTCGGCCCACTCGACAAGCCGACGCTCTACGCCGTCGTGAAGAACGCCGTTGCCAGCGTGCTGCCCTCGCGCATGGACAACCTTCCCAACACCGTCATCGAGAGCCTCGCACTCGGCACACCGGTGATCGGCAGCGACGGCGCCAGCATCGACGAACTCGTGACGCCGGGCGTGAACGGCGCGCTGGCGCCGATCGGCGATGAAGTGGCGCTCGCGCGCGAGATGGTGGCGGCGTGGAACAAGACGGCGCCATGGCTGAAGCACGAAGGCGCGCGCATCGGGCTGCCGGACGAGATGCACCCGGACGCCGCGGTGGCGGCGTTCCTCGAACTGGCGAAGACGGCGCGGGCCAAGCACGCTACCGACGACCGGCCCCGCGACTAGTCGATTCCCGGCGGACCCATAAGGGCGGTAGCATGCGCCACCGCGAGCCAACCGTGGCCTCGCGCCACGCCACGCGGAGGCCTAGCGCGCCAGCCAGGCCACCCCGTACGCCGGCAGGACGTGCCGCCCGGACGCCTCGGCAGGCACGGTGTCTCCCGAAAGCAAGTCGCGCCCCGAGCCTTCGCCCACTTCCACCACCTGCGGCCGGTCGGTGACGTTCACCAGGCAGGTGACACGGCCCCCGCGCCGGAGGGCGAACACGCCGTCAGGAGCAGGCAAGACCTCCTGGGACGCTTGTGGGTGGAACGCCGGTTCGGCACGGCGAACTGCCAACAGGTTCGACAGGCGTTGCCACACCAGGGCGCGCAGCGACGCAGGATCATCGAGTTCGCGTTCCAGCGCCTCCAAGTCGAAGCGCGCGCGGTTGATGGCACGGTTGACGCCCGTGCGCTTTGCCGTCTCGCGGTCCCAGCGCGACCCCAGCAGGCTGTGCACGTACACCCCCGTCACGCCCGCCAGCGAAGCGGCGATCGCGTGCGCGGCCACGAAGCGGTCGACCTGACGCTCCAGCGGCTCGTCGGCTGCCGGGTCACTGAGGGCGTCGAAGTAGCCGATGTTGAGCTCGTACGGGCTCTGGCGCACGTCCGCCTCGCTGCGGTACGACACGCGGCCGCCATGGCGAAGCGCCCGCTCGACAAGCGCCGTCACCTGCTCCGGCGCGAGGATCCGTTCGACCGGCCGCACGCCGATGCCGTCGTGCGACGCGAGGAAGTTGAAGAAGGTGGTGGCCTCGGACGGCGTGTCGAGCGACGCCGCCCACGCCCGGAGCGGGCGCGCGTCGCCGGACGCGAAGGTGTGCAGCGTCAGCGGCGGTAGCGCGAAGTTGTACACCATGTGCGCCTCGTCGTGTCCGTTGCCGAAGTACGACACGTTCTCGACGTGCGGAACGTTCGTCTCGGTCAGCAGCAACACGTCCGGGGCGACGGCATCGACGATGGTGCGCAGCAGTTGGATGACGCGGTGCGTCTTGGGGTGATGCACGCAGGCCGTGCCGATCTCCTTCCACAGGTAGGTGATCGCGTCGAGGCGGAGGATCTTCGCGCCATGAGCGACGTATGCGAGGATCACGTCGACGACGTCGAGCAGCACCTCGGGGGTGTGGTAGTTCAGGTCGACCTGATCGGCGCTGAAAGTCGTCCACACGTGACGCGTTCCACGCACCGTCTCGACCGGCGTGAGGAGGGGAAGCGTACGCGGGCGCACGACCGACGAGAGGTCGGTCTCCGGGGATACGTCCAGGAAGTAGTCGACGTAGGGCTCCTCGCCCGCCAGGAAGCCTTGGAACCAGCGGCTCGACGCCGACACGTGGTTGATGACGGCGTCGAACATCAGGGAGAAGTCTTGCCCGAACGACGAAACATCGGACCAGTCGCCCACCGCGGGGTCGACGGCCAGGTAATCGACCACGCTGAACCCGTCGTCGGAGGTAGACGGGTAGAACGGCAGCAGGTGCACCGTGTTCACCGCGGT
>JAWOIL010000032.1:0-3785 GCA_046484635.1 Trueperaceae bacterium | reverse complement strand
GCGGCGAACAGCCGCGGCGGAGGCGCTTGCCCCACGCACCGGTCGACCCCGCGTTACGCTGGCCGACGATGACGAAGCGCGGACACACACGGGTTTCCCTGTCCGACGTGCTCGACCCACTGCTCGTGAACCGGGTCGCCGCGAACCGCCCGATCGCGCCATGGCTCTTCCGCGCGGCGGTCGTCCTGGTGGACACGTGCCTCCCAAGTTCCTGATCTACGGCGCCAACGGCTACGTGGGCGCGGCGGCGGCACGCCTGGCCGTCGAGCAGGGCCTCGAACCCATCCTGGCTGGGCGCAACGAGACGAAGGTCGCATCTCTGGCGAACGAGCTGAGGCTAGAGCATCGAATCTGTACGCTGGACGATGCGGCTGGCCTTGACCGAGCACTACGAGACGTGCCACTGGTGCTGCACCTAGCTGGCCCCTACCTGACCACCTCCCGGCCGATGGTGGAGGCTTGCCTGCGCGCGGGCACGCACTACTTCGACATCACCGGTGAGATCCCGGTGCTGGAATGGCTGGCGGGGCGTGACGCAGAAGCAAGGGCGAAGGGCGTGATTCTGCTGCCAGCTGTCGGATTCGACGTGGTGCCCACGGATTGCCTGGCCGCGCATCTCCAGCGCCGGCTGCCGTCCGCGACGCGCCTCACGCTCGGTTTCCAGAGCGTGGGGCCGGCGGGCCTGCCACCTGGCACCCAACGCACGGGCATCGAGTTGCTGCCCTACGCCGACGCCGTGCGGCGTGGCGGACGTTTGGTGACGCCAACGCCCGCCGTGGTGACACGGACGATGGACTTCGGAAGCGGTCCGGTGGAGGCCACTCGGATCACTTGGGGAGACGTGGTCACCGCATACCACACCACGCGGATCCCGGACATCGAGGTCTACACGGTGCTGTCGGTGCCGGCGCGCCGTGCGCTGGCCCTTGCAAGGAGACTGCGACCGCTCTTCGGCTGCGCTTCACTGCGAGCGTTGCTGCGGCTGGGTGTGCGCGCCGGTCCGACGGCCGAACAGCGTGCCGCCACCGTGACGCACGTGTGGGGCGAGGCAGCGGACGACGAGGGGAGGGTCGCGACGGCCCGCCTGCACGGGCCCGAGGCGGGGCTGGTGTGGACGACCCGGGCGGCGCTGGCGGTCGTGCACAGGGCACTCGCGGGGGAGGTGCTACCCGGTTTCCAGACACCGGCGCGGGCGTACGGCGCCGACCTGGTGCTGGAAGCCGAGGGCGTGACGCGGGAGGACGTGGGGTGATGCGTCGGGTGAAGCCTGGTGAAGTTCGTTGACGATCGTCGTTGTACTGACCGGCGCGGCCTCAACGCCAGAGCACGTCGACGGGCGCAGCGTAGAGGGCGTCCTTCGTGCGGAGAGCACGTCCCCCTAGATGCAGCACGACGCCGGCGAAGAAGCGTTCGTCCAGAGCCTGTCGTAGCTTCCGTAGCGCGCGGAAGGCTTCGTCCCCGATACGTGTGGTCGCCTTGACTTCGATGGCGATGATCCTCCCATCGTCTCGCTCCAGCACCAGGTCGACCTCGTCGCCGTCATGGGTTCGCCAATGGCCGACCGTGAAGGATGCGTCGAGCCACGATGCGTGCCTAAGAACCTCGTTCACCACGAACGTTTCGAGCAGGTGGCCGAGCTCGCTCAGCGCAGTCGCGTCGCGGCTAGCAAGCTTCTCCTCGCTCAGGCGGAGCAGGCGCGCAGCCACCCCCGAGTCCAACACGTGGATCTTCGGGCTCTTCGTGGATCGTGACGTCAGGGTCTTGCCCCAAGCGGGGAGTTGGTGCAACAGGAACAGCGCCTCCAGTACGCGCACGTACTCGCTGGCGGTGTTCGCCTCCAGGCCGGCGGCCTGGCCCGCCTTGCTCACGTTGAGAACCTGTCCCGTTTGCCCGGCCAAGCGCTCCAGGAGCCGAGGCAGCCTACTGGAGCGGTGCAGCTCCCGGATCTCGCGAGCATCGCGCTCCAACGTCAGGCTCAGGTAGTCGTCGAACCAGCGGTTGCGCGAAGCCACGGTGGAGCGCGCCAGAGCCAGGGGGAAGCCTCCCCGGACGATGCGATGGATGTAGTCTTCGCGGGTCGTCTTCGACGGCGCTCTTGCCCGGAGCTCTTGCGGCGTGTCGAACAACGTTGTGACGATGTTCGTGTCACGTCCCTCGAGTTCGGCTTGGGTGAGAGGGTGCGCGGTCAAGCGATGAAGCCTGCCCGTTAGCGCCTGTGCGATCGTCGGCAGCGCGTCGTACCGCGTCGAACCCGTGAGCACGAACTGGCCGGGCGCGCTGCTCTGGTTGAGCTCTGCCTTGATGGCGTCGAGGACCACCGGAACCTTCTGGTACTCGTCGATCAGGACGGGTCGGCTACCGCTGGCGTATAGGCTCGGGTCAAGGCGAACCGCGTCGCGGGTGGCGGGCTCGTCCAGATCGAACACCGGTACGGCGTTGGCGCTCGCGATCGCCTGCAACAAGGTGGACTTCCCTACGGAGCGTGGGCCTTGCAGGAGGAGCGCGGGCTCCTCGCGTAGGCGCTCGAGGACGAGGTGCTCGAGCTTACGTGCGTAGTGGCCTGGTCGTGCAGACATAGCCAGAGGGTATCACGTCATCGAGAAATCCGAAGCGCCCAAACCGAGAAACCCGAAGGATCAGAATCGACAAATCGGAGGGAGTGACATCGAGAAATCCGAGAGATCAGAATCGACAAATCCGAGGGATTTACGTACATCGAAGGGTCGAGATCGACGGATCCGAAGGCGAAGCGCGCAGCCAGCGATGCCCTAGAGTGTCGGCAACATCGACCCGTGGGTCGAGCGAGGAGGCTCTCGATGCGTGCTCGTCATGGCGGTCCTTACGGTGGTTCCGTGCACGATGTACCTGCGCGCTTCCCGCACGCACTCGGGGGTCGCGGACTTGGAGCGCCGCAGCGAACGCGGCCAGGGTCTCGGCGAAACTCGCTCGACAGCTCCGACGAGCGATACCCGGGGGGACACGCCGCCGCGCGACGGTCGCTGGAAGCCGCAACCGGCGGACTCCTGACGGCGATCGTCCTCGTCGCCGGGGCGGTGCTGTTCGGAACGACGGCGCAGGCACAAGGCGCGCCGGCCGACACACCACCATCGCTCGTCCTCCCCGCTGACGCCGACCTGGCGGTGCACGCCGCGCTCGTGCCCGCCGCTGTTCCCGTGCCACCGGAGGGCGGTTTCGACCTGGTGGCCGTCGAGAACGCCGCCTTGGCGCAGGCCGACCTGTTACCCGCCGAACTCTGGGAGGTGGACGCCTTGGCCGAGTCCCTCGGCCCCGACCTGGACTCCGCCTTCGCCTTCGTGCGCGAGCACATCGCCTTCGACCCGTACGCGGGCGTCCTACGCGGCGCCGACGGGGCGTTGGCTGCCCGCGCCGGCAACGCTTGGGATCGCGCGTTGCTGCTTCGCGCGCTCCTCGAGTACCACGGGCATCGCACGCGGCTCGCCATGGGCGAGCTCGACGACGGTGCGGTCGACACGCTGCTCGCCACCTCGGCGCTGGGCGCCCCGCGGCCCCTCGACGACCCCCACCCGGCCAGCGTGTCGACCTTCGACGTGGACGCGCTGGCGACGAGGGCGTGGCGGGACCACGCGCTGTTGACCCAGGCGCTGGCCGGAGCGGGTGCCTTGGAGTCGGTCGGCGAGGCAGGAGGGGCAGGGGTGGCCGCGGCGGAGAGCGCAGCAGGCGGCGTGGCAGGCGCCGTCGTGCCCGATATCCGCGCAGCGATCCGCTCTCATGTCTGGGTGCAGGTCGAACAGCTCGATGGCACG
>JAWOIL010000056.1:0-29921 GCA_046484635.1 Trueperaceae bacterium | reverse complement strand
CCTGTCGGCGGCGTACCAGACGGCCGTCGCGTACCTGTTGGCGTGGGGGGTGTTCGCGCTGTGGCCTTGACGGTCGAGATCCTCGAGGCGGCGCGCATCCCGGTCACGGCCGAGGCGCTGGCACTGCGCCTGGGCGTCCCTTCCGAGCACCTGGTGCGCGAGCTCGAGCGCCTCGAACGGCGCGGGTACCTTCAGCGAACCACCTGCGTGACCGGGGCGAACACCGCCGGGGCGAACAGGGCCGCGACGAACGCGGCCGGGACGAACGCGGCCGGGACGTTGCCGCCCGGGGCGTGCGCTCGCTGCTCGCTGCGCGCCGTCTGCGCGTCCACGGAGACGACCTGGGTCGCGTTGGAGGGCCGCCAGCACGGCCGCTTCTCCGGAGCCTCGACGCCCAACGCCCGACGCTAGCCGCCCCCGCCCGTACCGGGTCGACACAACCTCAGGAAGAAGCGCGTGACGCGCAGCAGCATGGCCACGCGTCACACTCCAAGGTAGCTGGGCGCGCCGGACGGCGCACTCCCTCACGGTCGCGCGAGGATGTCGTCCACCCGCAGGCGCACGCTGCGCACGGTGATGCCCCCGTCGTCCGAGTGCGCCACGGCCCGCAGCGTCCGCGGGCCCGCCAGGCCGAAGGTCACGTCGGCTTCTCCTGCGACCCCAGGGACCATGACGTCGGTGGGGTCGGTCGAGCTCCAGACGAGCCCCTCGACCGCCGAGTCCAGCACGAGGTTCACCGCGTCACCCTCGTAGCTCGCGCCGCCCGTAGGAAGCGCGATGGACAGGTCGCCGAGGTTGGGAGTGTCCCGCATGGCGACCAAAGCGAGGAGCTCGACGTTGGCTTCCGTCTCTCCGTTCCCGTAGGTCGCCACCGCCGTGATGGTCTGGCCCACCGGCTGCGTGAACGTGTGCTCGAACGTGTGAAGGCGATCGTCGGGGCGCGTGCTACCCGTGGTCGTACCTAGGTACCCCTCGACGTCGGAGTACCAGTCGAGCGCACAGCAATTCGCCCCGAATCCGCCCCACGTCCTGGCCTCGAACCCCTTCGGCATACCCGGCGTGAAGATCCCAGGGGCCGCGCCGATCGCCACGACCTCCACCCCCACCGGATGCTCCGCCAAGCAGACGACGTCGACGTCGATCTCGAGCGTGTCGACGTCCTCGGCGCCGGCTTCGTCGATCGCGCGCGCGGTGATGACATGGTGACCGGTCGACAGGGCCGTCTCCAGGGTGTGGCCTCCACCGACCGTGGTACCCAACGCTCCGTCGAGGTTGGAGCTCCAAACCACGCTTCCGCCCCCGCGACCGTCTTCCGCGTCATCGGTGTTGGCATCGAGCGTCACGGTGCCGCTGAACACGTCGAGGGCCACCGTTCCGTCCGAGCACTGCGGTCCGGCACTCATGTTCGTGATCTCCGGGGCGGCGTTGGGCGCCGACGCGATCGGCCAGTCGGTGTCGAACACCGGGATCGAGAACTCCTCTTGCCACACGATGACGTCCAGATCCACGTCGACGTCGCCCCGCAGGCCGCCGCGCACTTCCCAGGCGGGCGTCCGAGGAATGCCGGCCTCGAGTGTCGCGTACAACTCCAGTCCGGCCGAGACGCCGGCGACGCCGTACAGCATCAAGCGTCCCTCGACGCCCAACGCCGCCTCGGCGGTGAGCTCGGCGGCGAACGTGGGGGCGTCGACGCTCGAGGTGTGGCTCAGCACGTCGATGGTGTCCCAACCGGATCCAGACTGGTACTCGACGCCGACCTGCAGGTCGAGACTCTGCTCGACACGAAACTCCATCGACAACTGGATGTCGCCCGACGCGGTCAGTTCGATCACGATCTCCGGCACGAACACGAGGATGGCCGCGGTGATCGGCGGGAGCGGGATGCGGGCGAGTTGGACGGGTTCGTCGAACGCCTGCGCCAACTCCGCGGTCACGTTGAGATCGGAGCTCTGCTCGAGAACGAACTTGGCGAGGAAGTCCGGCCGGGTGCAGAGGAATCCGGAGCAGTCGAGGTCGATGACGATGCGCGGCTCCATGAAGAAGTCGCCCGTCACGCGCACTTGGTCGTCACTCGTGCCGTGATCGCCGTCGAGGTCGACCAGCACCTGGTCGATGTTCAGATCGATGGGCCCGAACAGGGTCTGCGGAGAGAGCATCGCGTCCGCACCGGCCGCGCCCAGGGTGGCGAGCGCGACGTCTGCCTGGGTGAAGGTGCGCGAGAAGCGGACCTCCGCCTCCTGGATCGCGTCTTTCAGGACCGCGCGGGTCGTTCGCACGGCGACGGTGCCGCCGATGGTCTCGATCGCGGTTACCCGCCGCAGGAAACCATGAGCCGCTCCACCGCGCGGCGTGCTGACGATCACGTCGTCGACGGCGAGTCCGACCAAGCTGCCTTCGAGGCCGGTCAGGTAGAGCGTGCCGTCCTCGCTGTCGAACGACGTTAGCGCCGCGCCAGCTAGCGCGTCGACCACACGCACGCCCGCTGCCGGCACGACGCGCACGAATCCGACGCTATCCGGCAACTCTTCCCCCACCAGCAGCGCGAACGTCGCCAGCGGTTGGCCGTTCGGCGCGCCGATCCAGCCAGGTCCACTCACGAACGTGCCCATGTGGGTGTCGACGGCCGTGGCGAACAGGGACGCCTGCACCTGCGCCGCGAGGCCGGAGCCCGGCGAGCACGAGGCCTTCTCCGGAAGGGTCGACACGAACACGCCGCGTCCGATCCGCCCGGCAGGGCCACCCGGCGGTCCGATGTCGATGCCCCCTGCCACGTCGGTGCTGCTGCACAGACCGGTGACGGTGCCGTAGCCGTGCAACTCGTACACGGTTCCGACCGCCGGCCCGGCGAACACCGTCCCCATACCGCCGGCGATGAACGGATAGGCCGCCAGCACGTGCTTCGATGCCGATGGCGCGATCGCTGCGGTCTCGGGCATCAAGGCCGTGCCGCGCAGCACCCGCTTGCCCTGGATCGTCGCGACACGCGCGCGTATCCGCATCGCGCCGCTGAACCCCACCAGACTGGTGTCGATCGACGGGCCGTAGAACACGATCTTGAACTCGCGCCCTGTAGGCGTCTTGGCGATCGCCTCGACGATCAGCGGCGTGTCCTCGAACGCACTGGCGTAGGTGTGCATCGACTGCGACGAGGACGCCGTCAGGGTGGTGACCTCGATCTCCGTGACGACCTCGCCGTCGACGATGCTTTCGATCAGTTCCTCGATTGCGCCGGTGCTGTCGTCCTCACCACCGCCCGGCACGTCGGGATTGGGGGGAGCGCCGCAAGCGACGAGTACCAGCATCGACGCGGCGAGCAACGCCAGCCACCATGGTCGGCGAGACGAGCGGCGACGGGGGTGAGGATGCGCGGGTGGGTTCATCGGTACCTCCTGAAGGTGGGGCGATGGGCGCCGGATACGAGACGTGGGCAGTGGCGGTGCCTGTCGGGAGCGTTCACGCGGCGCTGGGCGCGTGCGCGAGGCGTTCGAGGCGTTCGGCGACTTCCACGAACGAGGCGCACGTCCAGGTCCGGCCGTTGCGCACATCGGTGAGCACGATGCTCCATGCGCCGCGCTTGACCATCACGCGCACCACGTAACTCGCGATCGTTCGATCGGTCATGGATCGAGGCTACGCAGGGAGCGTTCCATGGGCGTTCCACCGCCCCTCGCGAACGCCTGCGGGTTCTCTGGTGACGTCGGGCTCGCTAGTGCCGGACGCTCAGGCCGCCTTCGTGCCTGCGTACTTCGTCAGCGTCCAGCGGACGATGGATCCGATCGGATCGGAACGTTCTTCGTCGGTTGCGGGTGGCTCGTCGCGAACGAAGTGGTCCCTTGCCCAGCTGGCGCGAAGCGCACGTGTCTCCTCGCGTAGCCAAACTTCGCTGGCCGGATGTTCCGCGATGACGTCGACGATGCGAGCGGCACTCGCGCGATCGCCCGCGGCCTCGCGCTCCATCGCCGCCGACCAAAGGGCCCTGTTGACGTACGTCGTGGCGCCGGCGTCGAACGCGAGCCGAAGCGCTTCGACGATGCCGACGCGCCCCTCTTCGCTCTCGCCCATCCGCACCAGGACGTCGGCCAGGTTCACGAGCGACACTGCGGTCGCCACCGGGTCACCCAGGCCGCGCTTCAACAACAGACTGCGCCCGTAAGCGTCGCGCGCTGCAGCGTGGTCGGAGCGGCGTTCCGCCACGTGCCCCAAGTTGGTCCAGGCGGACGCTTCCCCCCGAGGGTCGCCGATCGCCTGGTACGTCTCGAGCGCCATGCGGTACGCCCCGATGGCCTCGTCGTACGCACCCAGGGACTCGCTCGCGACGCCGAGATTGATGGCTGCCCCGGCCACACCGCGTTGGTTGCCCGAGCGCTCGCACGCCTCCAGGGCGCGTCGACCCCACGTTCTTGCCTCGCCCCAGTCGCTCACCAACGTCGCGATGGCACACAGGTTGTTCGCCGCGCGCGACACGCCCCACGCGTCGTCCACACGTTCGTACGCGCGCAACGCATGCTCGAACCGATGACGCGCCTCTTCGTGCCGGCCAGCGATCAGGTCGAGCACCCCCAGGTTGTGCACGGCGAAGGCGGCTTCGGAATCGTCGACACCGTTCGCGGCGGCCGCCAGCAGCGATTCTGCCGACCGCAGCAACGCCTCCGCCCTGGCCGTTCGCCCGAGCCGCAAAGCGAAGTAGCCGGCTCTCGATCGAAGCCGCCCCACGACCTTCGCAGGCAGCGGTGGTGCTGGTGGTGACGACGTCGGGAGAACGGTCGCTTCGGCGCCACCTTCGGACATGGACGAACCCGTTGTCGATCCCGCACCGTCACCGATCCGCTGCAACGCCGCCTCGAACGCCGCGGCCCCCGCGTGGTACGCCCCGCGCGCGTCGAGCAGGAGGTACAGGCCCTCCTCCATGTCGGCGATCGCGGCCGCGTCCGCGGTCTCCAGCGCATCGCTCCACGCGAACCGCAACGCCTCGAACTCGGGGGCCAATCGCTCGACCGCCGCCCGCTCGTCGTGGTACTTCAAGTCCTGCGCGCCTCTACGCAACATGTCCGCAACGTGTCGCCGCATCGCGTGGCGTGCAGCGCCGCGCTGGTCGTCGGAGCCACGCGCCCACACCACCGAACGCACCAAGGCATGCAGGTGATAGCGACCTGCGGGCGTCCTGCGTACCAGGCCGAGGTTCACCAAGCGCAGCAGGTTCGCCAGCCCCGCCTGCGAAGAGCGCTCCGTTGCCGTCAGGCCGAACCCGGCCGCGTACGCGGCGAACCCGAGCAACGCCCCCGCCTCGGCTGGCGTGAGCAGGTCGAGCGTCACGCCGATGACGGCGGCGATGTTTCGATGGCGCTCGGGCACGTCGGCCGTCGACGTCGTCAAACTGCCGACGTCGCGCTCCAGACGCGCCAGTAGCGCCTCGACCGGGCCAACGCGCGTCCAGGTCGCTGCCAACTCGAGCGCCAACGGCATCCCATCGACCCGCCTGCAGAGTGCGGCGACCGCTTGCAGCGCCACGACGTCCGTCTGCGGCAGGGCCGCACGGCGCTCCATCCTCGTGAGGAAGAAGCGAACCGCCTCGTATTCCATCGGGTCGTTCGTCGCGTCCTGCGGCGGTGACGCGAGGCCGGCCACGTCGACCAGCCATTCGTCCGGGACGTGGAGCGGCTGACGAGCGGTCGCCAGGACACGTGCGCGTGGAACGCCGTCGAGGGCGAACGCCACCTCCACGGCGACCGCCGGTTCGATGTCGTCAAGCACCAGCAGACTCGGGTTCGCACGTAGGTACCCTGCAACCTGGTCGACGGGCGCGGTAGCCCCTGCAGGCTCCAGCCCCAACGCGAAGGCGAGCGCGAGCATCACGCTGTCGACGTGAGCCAGCCCCTCGCACGTCGCGAACGCGACGCGCTCCCCAGCGGACGCCGCGCGCCGGGCGAGTTCGACCGCCAAGCGCGTCTTGCCTGCCCCTCCCAACCCGCAGATCGTGACCCACCGTACGGCGTGGTCCGCCCACCACCGCTCGACGCGGGCGATCTCTTCTCGGCGGCCGATCAGCGGCCCGTCCACTGCGGGCAGCGCGCCCGTCACGCCCTCGGGTGCCCCCTCGGTGGGCGCGTCGCGGGCGGTGTCCGCCATGGTTAGCGTCTCTTCGAGCGGCTCGACGCCCATCTCGGAGGCCAGCCGTACACGGAACGCTTCGAACGCCGACCACGCGTCGTGCCGCCTTCCTTGCGCGACCAGCAGGCGGATGAGCGCTTGCACGGCATCCTCGTCCGACGGGTCCGTCGCGAGCACGCGTTCGATGCAGCGCTGCGCCATGCGGAAGCGCCCATCTTCGGTGCACGCGTGAACGTGGCGCAGGGCCGCGTCGCGCCACAGCGCGTGCAACGCGTCGCGCTCGACGTCGACCCAGGCCAGGAAGCCAGCCACGTCAGGTAGGTCGGCGTCGGCGAGCAGCGGGCCGGCGTAGGCCTCGACGACGGCCGTATGGTCCCCGCGCGCGGCGTTCGCGCGTACGGTGCCGACGTCCGTGTCGACGTCCCACCGCAGCCGCGCCTGCTCGACGACCAGGCCGCGAGCCCAGGGAAGCTGCCGAGCGCGGAACACCAGCTTGCGCAGGTACGCGTTGGCCGTGCGCTCGTCGTCCTCCGGCCGGTACAGCACGGCCAGCTCGGAGCGCCGCACCCAGTCGCGGCGAAGCGCCAGGAGCACCAACAACGACGTCGGCCGATCGATCGTGAGATCGGCGCGAACGCCGCCGGCCTCCACCCACGGCGCGCCGAGGAGCGTGAGCCGAACCGCCACGCCCGTCACCGCCGCCAGGCGCGGCGCGAAACGAGTAGATGCGAAGCCATGAGGTGTCCGCATTCTGCCGCGCCTCGCGGCTCGCGGCTGTGCGACCGGCACCACCGTGGCGCGCCACCCCCGTATCATCGACCGGTAGGTGGTCGAACAGGGGCGCCACGGGGCCCTTCTGGCCACAGCCGGCGTGTACCGCAGCTTGTACGACGAGCAGTTCACGCAGGTCGCACCGCTGCGTGAGGAGCTGCGTGAGGACACGAGGCAGCCGGTCGGCGCAGGGGAAGGCGGACGTGATGCGTGAGGTGAAACGAGTCGAGCCGTTACCGGGGTACGAGCCGGACGTCGGCCGCTGGCTGTGGGCGATGCAGGACGTACGGCGTCGGACGCTCGAAGCGGTGGAAGGCATCGACCAACGGGTGCTGGACGGGAACGTGGGCGGCGCCCGCGGCACCGGTGCCACGGCCGGCGCCGACGGAGGCGGCGACGGAGGCGGTGACGGGGGCGGTGACGGGGGCAGAGAGAACGCGATCGGCACGCTGCTGTATCACATCGCCCTGATCGAGACGGACTGGCTGTACGCCGACCTACTTTGCCGACCGTACCCGGATCACGTCATCGCGGAGTTCCCGAAGGACCACCGCCTTCCCGACGGCCGACTCACGCCGATGACAGGTATCCCGCTGGAGCAGCATCTCGCGCGCCTCGAGCGCACGCGCGCGGTGTTCCTGCGGGAACTCGAAGGGATGACGCTGGAAGAGTGGCGGCGCCTTCGCGCTCCCGACGGCGCCGACTACGAGGCCACACCAGAGTGGATCGTGTACCACCTGGTCGAGCACGAGGCGGGCCACGCGTACCAGATCTCCCAGCTGCGAAGGCGCGCCGAGCAGGACGTCGGCTAGGCACGACGGGCCCGTCCGCCGCGAACCAGGGCACCTGGAGGTCGCTGCCCTGCGCGCCAATATCGAAGAGGCCGTCCAGGCGTACGTGACCGAAACCGGGCTCGGCGGCCCCGAGTTCCTGACCGACGACTCGCGCGGCCCAGAGGTGCTGATCACCCCAGCGTGCCCATTCCACCGTGGTACCTTCTAGTATGCTGGAGTACATTTTCGAGCTGTATGTCGCCGGCGATGGCATCCGCTCGCGCAGGGCGGTCGAGACGCTCACGACGATGTGCGACGAGCGTCTGGCGGGCCGCTACGGTCTCGCGGTCATCGACGTGCTCGAGGAGCCCGAGCGCGCGGAGCACGCCAAGATCCTCGCGACGCCCACGCTACTTCGACGCGCGCCCGGCCCGGAAGTCCGTGTCATCGGCGATCTGACGTTGACGCGGCACGTGCTCGCGACCCTGGACATCCCCGACGACATGGCGCAACCGGAGAGGGGGCGTCAAAGCCGTGCATGAGGAATCCAAGACGATGACGGCTATGGCCAAGGTCTCGACCGGCGTTCCCGGCCTGGACAGCATCACCAGGGGCGGCTTCCCCGCAGGTAGGGCGATCGTCGTCGCGGGGACGGCCGGAAGCGGCAAGACCGTGCTGGCGGCGCAGTTCCTGCGCGGCGGCATCGAGGCGGGCCAGCCGGGCGTGTTCGTGACTTCCGAGGAGTCGCCAGCGAGCATCCGCGACAACGTCCGCGGGTTCGGTTGGGATGTCGCGGCCTGGGAGGCGGGCGACGCGTGGGCGTTCGTCGACGCCACCCGATCGCAACACGGCACGACGAGCCAGGCCGGCCCGTACGATCTATCGGCCCTACTGGCTCGCATCGAGGCTGCGGTCACCCGGGTGTCTGCCGTCCGTGTCGTGATCGACTCGCTCGACGGCCTATTCCAGCAGTTCACCCCCGACCAGCACTTCCGGAACGAGCTGCAACGTGTCATCGGTCGGCTGAGCGAACTCGGCGTCACCACGGTCCTCACGACCGAGCGCGCCAGCGACTACGGTCCGATATCGCGCCGGGGCATGGAGGAGTTCGTCTCCGACAACCTGATCCTGTTGCGCAACGTCCTGTCGGCCGAGAAGCGTCGGCGCACCGTCGAGATCGTCAAGTTCCGTGGCGCGGGCCACGGGACCGGCGAGTTCGGCTTCTCCATCAACGGCTCCGGCATCACCGTGATCCCCCACCTCGACATCACGGACGATCGCGTGTTGACCGACGAGCGCGTCAGCTCGGGCAACGCCGACATCGACGCGATGTGCGATGGCGGCCTCTTCCGTGATTCGATCGCGCTCATCTCCGGGGCCGCGGGCACGGGCAAGACGTTGCTGATGACGTCGTTCGTGGCGGCCGGCGTCCGCATGGGCGAGCGCTGCCTGCTCTTGGCGTTCGAGGAGCGGCGGGAGCAGCTGTTCCGCAACGCGCGCGGCTGGGGGGTCGACTTCGCGGAGATGGAGCGAGAAGGGCTGCTCAAGATCGTCGCCGTCTACCCGGAGGTCGCGACGCTCGAGGACCACCTCGTCGCCATCTCGGCCCAGATCGAGGCGCACCGTCCGACGCGCGTGGCGGTCGACAGCCTCTCGGCGCTCGAGCGCGTCGGCACGGCCGACGGCTTCCGCAAGTTCATCGTGAGCTTGTCCGCCTTGTTCAAGCAACGCGGGCTAACGACCATGATGACGTCGACCACGCCCACGTTCCTTGGCGGGACGTCGCACAGCGAGTCGCACCTCTCGACCGTCACCGACCTGATCATCCTGCTCCGACACAGCGAGGTCGGCGGCTCCCTGCGCCGAGGGTTGGTGGTGCTCAAGATGCGCGGGTCCCAGCACGACAAGGAGGTTCGCGAGTTCACCGTGGACGCGCGCGGCATGCACATCGGTCCGGCCTTCCCGCGGTCGATCCGGTTGACGGCGGAGGGGTCACGGACGGGCGCCGACGGAGACGAGCGTCAAGATCCGGGCGCTGAGGGAGACGAGCGTCAAGATCCGGGCGCCGACGGAGACGAGCGTCAGGGTCCGGACGGCCGCTAGCATGGGCCGGCCGCCGATTTCGCCCGACACCGACCATCTGCATCTGATCTACGAGCGCATGGTCGATGGCATCATCATCGTCGACGCGTGGGGCGTGATCGTCCTCGCCAATCCGGCGGCCACGCGGATGCTCCAAGGCCGCACCGGGACGCTCGTAGGTGCGCCCTTCGGGTTCCCGATCGCGGACCGCCACGCCGCCGTCATCGACCTCATCACCGACCGCAACGGCCCGCGGGTCGCCGAGATGCGCGTGTCCGAGGTCGAGTGGCAGGGCCAACCCGCGCGCCTCCTCAACCTGCGCGACATCACGGAGCAGACGACGCTGAACCGCCAGCTCGAACGCCTCGCCAACTTCGACTTCGTCACGGGCCTCCCGAACCGATCGCGCTTCGCCCGACGCCTCGAACGGGCGATGACGGAGTCTCGCCGTCACGGGGGACTCATCGCGCTGCTCTTCATCGACCTCGACGACTTCAAGAGCATCAACGACGAGCACGGGCACGACGTCGGGGACACGTTCCTCCGGCTCGTCGGGCAGCGGCTGGAGGCTCTCCTCCGCGAGGAGGACAGCGTGGCTCGCATCGGAGGCGATGAGTTCTCCGTCTTGCTCATCCAGCTCAAGCACCCTCGGGAAGCCGAGGTCGTGGCGAACAAGATCGTGGAGAACCTCGCGCTTCCATTTCACGTCGGTGAGCTCACGATCCAAAGTGGAGCCAGTCTCGGCATCTCCTTGTTCCCGCAGGACGCGGACGCCGGTGACGTGCTCATGCGCCGGGCGGACCTCGCGATGTACGAAGCCAAGAAACTCGGCAAGGGCAAGTATCGGTTCTATTCGATGGCGGCGGACCAGGGGGCCGTGTAAAGCCCACCGCCTGCCAGGCGGCGCAGACGAACGTGGCCACCTTGGGCACCCGGGGTGCCGGGTACGTCGCGGATTCGGGCGTCCGGAAGCCTCGAACCCCTACGGAACCTGGAGCGCCTGCGGTCGCCGAGGCGCTTCGTTGCTGGCAGCGGTGCCCTGTGCGCGAAGCGGAGCCTGGTCGCGCCGCACCACCATGCCGATGCTTGGCGGCAGCGTCTCCAGCGGCACCACCTGCATGTCGACCAGGTCGAAGGTCGTCACCTGCAGAGCACCCGTTGCGAACCACAGGTCGAGCACGCTCACCGTCGAGCGGGCGGGGGCGTCGTGCCCCAACAACTTGCGCCCACCGACTCCGCCGGCGAACAGCATCTCGAGATCGCCCAGCCGACCGAAGTAATACGCGGCATGGTGACCGCTGACGACGAGGTCGACGCCACCAGCCTCCATGACGCTGCGCAACGTCTCCGCGTCGGCGAGATACTCACCTGACCGGTCACGCCCCACCGCCACCGGCGCCAGCGGCAGGTGTCCGACCACGATGCGGTAGCGCGCCGCCACGGCCGCCGGGTGCTCCAGCACCGCCTGCAGCCACGACCGCTGGCCTTCGTCCACGGTGGCGCTCGAGGCGTCGATCACGGCGACGAACAGGTCGCCACCATCGAACGCCTGAACGAAGGCGTAGTCGAAGGGGAAGCGCGAGCGGTCGAGATACGCCTGCTGCAGTGGAAGCGTGGCCTGCCTCCAGTACCTTTCCGCCGCAGCGCGTTCGCGCGCGAATTCGAAGCCGCCGGTCGGGGCGCGCAGGCTCGATGCGTCGTGGTTGCCCATCGCGAACGCATGCGGGATGCCCGCCTCACGCAGCGGAGCAGTGACGGTGGCGTCGAACGCAGACCACATCGCCGCGAAGGCGTCGTCCGGCAAGGAGCGGGACTGCCCCGCGATCACGTCGCCGGGCGAAAGGAACAGGTCGGGCCGCCACACGTCGCGCACTGAGCGCACCACCGACGCCACGCCGGACGCGTAGTCGAGGGCGCCGTACGGGCCGTTGAAGTCCCCGAACACCACGATGCGGGCGTCTCCACGCGGTGGGTCGAACGGACCTTCCGCCCACGCGGTGGCGAGGGAGACCATCATCAGCAGGATGGCCGGGAAGACCCGGGGACCGCGGCGCCGCAAGCGCGAGGTGCGCGGGATGGTCCGGACGGCCGGAGCGGTCAGGACGGTCGCAACGGTCGCAACGGCCACGAACGCACGGTACGCCGCCGCGGGCGGCGTGGCCCACGAAGCACCCCACAATCTGGACCAGGCACCGTGAGCGATAACGGTGGCCGCATCTTGGTGGGGATGGAAGTGGTTCTAGGTTCATCGACCCATCTCGACACTTGTCACTTTGATTCTATGTGTATAGAATCATGCTACCGTTCGCACGCCGCCATGGCACGACGCGCGACGGATCGAGAGGCTCATCATGGCACCCGCCCCAGACACGGAAACGCTCCTGGCCTTCTTCAGGGCCCTGGCCGACCCGAACCGTCTCCGCATCGTCGGCCTTCTCGCGCAAGAGAGTCGCACGGTCGAGGACCTCGCCGCCGCGCTCGGCACCAGCAACGGCACGGCGTCGCACCATCTCAAGCGACTCGCCACCGTCGGCCTGGTCGAAGCGCGCCCCGAGGGCTACTACCGCTTCTACTCGTTGCGGGAGGGCGCGCTTCACGAGATGGCCGCGCGCCTCCTCGGCCCGAACGAGCTGCCGCGCTTGGCCGACGACGTCGACCTCGGCGCGTTCGAGCGCAAGATCCTCGGAACGTTCACCGATCGCTCCGGGCGCATCACCGCCTTCCCCAGCCAGCAGAAGAAGTTCCTGGTGGTCCTGCGGCACGTTCTGGCCGCGTTCGAGCCGGGCAGGCGCTACCCCGAGCCGGCGGTGAACGCCATCCTCGAGCGGTACCACGAGGACACGGCACGGCTGAGGCGCGCCATGGTCGATCACGGCTACATGGAACGCGAAGGAGGCGGCGGGGCGTACTGGATGACCGACGAAGGCCTCGCGGCGCAGACGGGCGTCTGACGATCGCCGATCGCAGCAACCACGCGGTTCGGACCCGGCCCCACCCCGGGACGGATGTCCATGTCCGCCCATGTCCGATATCCTATGCTTGCGCCAACCTTCTGGAGGTCGCGATGTCGCAGGCGACGCACGTGTTCGGAACCGACCGAGACCTGGCGCGCAGCCCCTTCGCGCACGCCTGGGCAGAACTCGGCGCACGCACCGGTTCGAGTTGCGGCGCCGGACGCGTGACGCGTTGGTCATCGCACCGGCGCTTGCGCCGGTGGCCCCGAAGCCCAACGTAGCTGCGCCCCAGCCACTCCGATACGAAGAAGTGCATCGATTCACCTGAACGACGAACCACGATTCACAGGAGGCGCTGGATGGCCGAGAACGAACTTCCACCACTCGATGACGAGAAGGGCGAGTGGGACGACGAAGCGGTGTCGCGCCGCAAGTTGCTGGGCGCGGTGTTCTGGGGCGTAGCCGGGATAGGCACGATCGCCACGGTCGGGGCGGCCGGGCGCTTCCTCATCGGAAACGCACTCGAACCCAAGCAGCAGCAGTGGGTCGAGCTCGGTGCGGCCGAGACCTTCGCCGCGGGGAAAGTCCTGCGGCACGTGTTCAGCATCCGGGCTACCGACGCTTGGCGCGACACAGAACAGCGCGGCGTACTTTACGCCTACACCGAGAACAACGAAGATTTCTTCGTTCTGGACGGCACCTGCACGCACCTGGGGTGCACCGTGCGGTGGCAGGAGGACGCCAACCGCTTCGCTTGCCCATGCCATGCCGGCTACTTCACGCGTGAGGGCGAGGTCATCGATGGACCCCCGCCGCGGCCGTTGCGGCAGGTGGAAGCCAAGGTCGAGAACGGCATCTTGAAGGTCTTGATCTAGGTGGGGCGGCGATCATGAGCAGGATCTCGCGATGGATCGATGAACGAACCGGCCTCAGCGGCCCCGTCCGTAACTTCTTCAACTACCCCGTTCCCAAGTACGTCCACAAGAACCTGCTGTACACCTTGGGTGGCTTGACGGCCATCACGTTCCTGATCCAGGTCGTAACCGGCATCTTGTTGGTCTTCTATTACGACCCAAGCACGGAAGGCGCCTACAACAGCGTCGACTTCATCACCTACCAGGTGCCGCTCGGATGGTTGGTCCGCGGCGTGCACCACTACGGGTCCAGCGCGATGGTGATCCTAGCGGCGCTGCACATGCTGCGGACGTACTTCTTCAGCGCGTACAAGAAGCCGCGCGAGATCAACTGGATGACCGGCGTGTTGCTGCTGTTCCTGGTGTTGGTGTTCAGCTTCACCGGGTACCTGCTGCCGTGGGACCAGAAAGGCTACTGGGCGACGAAGGTCGGCAGCGAGATCGCCGGCTCGGTGCCGTTGATCGGGCCCACGCTCATGCAGTTGATGCGCGGTGGCGCGGAGTTGGGCCAGGCCACGCTGTCGCGCTTCTACGCAACGCACGCGATGCTGCTGCCCGCGCTGATGCTGCTCCTGATCGTGGCGCACATCTTCCAGCTGCGGTTCCACGGGATGGCGCCTGCCATCACCGAGCGCGCGAAGCGCAACGCCAAGAAGTTCGTGCCATTCTTCCCACATTGGGTCGTGACGGACGCGGTCTTCGGCCTTGGCATCCTGGCCCTGCTCGTGTACCTCAGCTGGTCGCAGGGGGCTCCGCTCGACTTCCCGGCAGATCCGACGAGCAGCAACTTCGTGCCGCGACCGGAGTGGTACTTCCTCTTCTACTTCCAGGCGCTCAAGTACTTCCCCGGAGCGCTCGAGCCCGTGGCTACGGTGGCGATCCCGCTGTTCATCTTCGGCACCATGGTCGCGCTGCCGTTCTTCGACCGAGGCAAGGAGCGAAGACCCTGGAAGAAGCCGGTCACCACGGGCGTCGCCATCGCCTACACCGTCATCATCATCGTGCTGACCATCATCGCGTGGTAGCTCGAGGCAAGACGTTGGGAGGTGCTCGCACGGTTCACACGGATCGGACGGAAGACGCAACCGTCATGCACTCGTTCACGTGCTTCGGCACGGAGGAGGTCACATGAAGAACCTTCTGCTATTCCTCGTAGTCGCGCTTCTCGCGGGCATGACCTACGCGCAGGACAACGTCCTGGCGGCGACCCGCGTCAATGCGACGTCGCTCGACGCCGACGCGGCCATCTGGAACGACGCTCCGGTGCTCGAGATCGCTACGGTCGCCGCCGTGGAGGGCGAGCCGGACGGCCCTGTGGTGCGTCTCCAGGCCGTCTACGATGGCGACACCATCGCCTTCCGAGCCGAGTGGGCGGACGCCACCGAGAGCATCTACAAGAACGCGTGGACGTTCGACGGCACGACGTTCACCAAGTCCGGAGACGAGGATCGGCTGCTGTTCACCTGGCCGATCCAGAACAACGCGGAGTTCTCGAGCCGCGGCTGCGCGGCGGCGTGCCACAACAGTGGCGACGACCAGTCGACATGGTGGATGGGCTCCGAAGACGCGTCCCTCACCTACGACGCCTGGCAGTGGAAGGCGAGCCGAACCAATGGCGCCGGCTACGTCGACGACAAGTGGTGGGGCCTCCTGAGCGACCCGACCGACGTGGAGAGCTCCCGGCATGGTGACGCGAAGGAGTCGGGCGGCTATAGCACGAACGTCAACGAAGCGGGTGACGGACCGGCATTCATGAGCTCGCTCGGCGTGGACGCGAGGTACCTCCTCGCCTCCGAGACGGTGGCCATCGACCCGGCCATGCTGTCCGCCGGCGCCGTGATCCCCGGGTACGTGCTCGAGCGCGCCGTGGGGTCGCGAGGCGACATCGACGTCCAGAGCACGTGGGAAGACGGTACGTGGGTCGTGGTGCTGCGGCGGCAACTCGACACCGGTCACGACGACGACGTCCGCTTCACCGTGCGCAGGCGGCTCCCGTTCGGCTTCGCGGTGATCGACGAGGGCGGCGGCATGACGCACACCATCGCGCCCGACGTGCTGATCCTCGACTGGCGGTAACGCGCGCGGGGCCACCCCGTGGAGGCAGTGAAATCACAGCCAGAGACCGTGTGGTTGCGAACACATGGTGTCCGACCCGCCGCCAGAACTCCCGCCCAGCGAGTGCCCGCTGGGCGGGAGTTCTGGGGGGCGGGTCGCACGATCCGTGTCGCATCGGCGACGCCCTACGAGCGAGTGCTGCGAGACGCCCGCAAGCTCCGTGACGTGATCACGTCCTGCCGTCAGGCCCGCCTTCGAGCCGCTGCAACCGCGTGCCGAACGTCACGAGCGTGGCACCGATGCGTCCCGCCACGCCGCCGAAGCGACGTCGTGCCGGTTCGTGCGCGTGTTTCGGCGCCGGCCAACGCCTTGGCGCGCCGCTGGGCCAACGGCCCGGCGGCGTAGCAGCGGTAGCGGCGCCGCGCCCTCGGCCCGCTCGCCGCCCTACCTCTCGTGCCAGCCGGAGTCGGTCGGCCTCGTCGCGCAGTCGCTGCTGGTGCGCCAGCATCATGTCGTACTGCAGCAGGTCGTTGCCGTTCATGTGCGTACCGTTCCTCTCCGGCGCGCTTCGACGACGGAGGGACCGCGACGTTCGCGCTCGCTGTAACCTGCTAATAGCGTACGATGGTGACAGGTAACTTGTCAACATGCTATGCTGGTTACCGATGCAGAACGCCGACCGACTCGCTACTGGCAGCAAGCCCGCCCCGGGCAGCCTGGCCTACCTCCAGGGGTTCGTCAACACGATCGACCTCGAGTCGGGCAAAGACGACCTCGGCACCCCGGAAGCCGCAACGAAGTGGTTCACGCTTCACGGTCTGTTGCCGGACGGCGCGACGGTTTCGCCCGAAGAGCAGCGGCGCTCGATCGAGTTCCGCGAGGCGTTGCGCGCGCTCTTGCGAGGCAATAGCGGTGACGACCTCGACCCGGAAGCCGTGGCGACGATCGAGCGCCTCGCCGCGAATGCCCCGCTGACCTTCCACGTCACCTTCGACGGCGCCGTCGAGCTCCAACCGACCGGCAACGACGTCGCGGCAGCGTTGGCCCGCCTGTTGGCGACGGCGTACGCCGCCATGCTCGAGGGCACCTGGCCCCGCCTCAAGGCGTGTGCCAACCACGATTGTCAGTGGGCGTTCTTCGATCACTCGCGCAACCACTCCGGCACCTGGTGCAGCATGGACGTGTGTGGCAACCGCATGAAGGTGCGCAGTCACCGCGAACGCAAGGCGGCAGGCTGAAACGACGAGCGACAGGCCGACGTGCCGAGCGCGGCCGCAGGGTAGTGCGACGCCCGCACCGGAGGCCCGCGTCCGATCTCTCTCAGGTGCCCCGCTTGTTGGCGTACATCCGCTCGTCGGCGACCTTCAACAAGGTGGCGGCGTCGTGACCGTCGGTGGGCGCCTCGGCCCAGCCCACGTCGACGCGCAACGGCCGGCCATGCACCTCGACCTTCGCCACGGCGTCGCGCAAGCGGTCGACGGTGGTCCGCGTCAGGTGACCGGCCTCCTCCACCAGAATGGCCGCGAACTCGTCACCCCCCCAGCGAAACAGGTAATCACCGTCGCGAACGCTGGCGCGCAACGCGTCTGCCGCGGCGACCAGGGCTGCGTCGCCGGCGTCGTGCCCGAAGTTGTCGTTGATGTACTTGAAGTCCGCCATGTCCATCAACAAGACGCTAACGCCGGCGCCACTGCGGCCCGTGCGCGCGAGTTCTCGCGCTAGCGCATCGTCGAACGCGCGACGGTTCGCCAGCCCGGTGAGACTGTCCGTCAGCGCCGCGCGAACCAACAGGTCACGCGTCTGCTGCCGCTGCAGCAGCCCCGCCAACGGCGGACCGAACATCTCGGCGATCTCCCGCGAGTCCCGGCCGAACGCGTTTCGTTCTGCACGGTTCTCGAGGTGAAGCACGGCCAGGACGGTATCGTCGAAGACCACCGGCAGGCAGAGACTGGCGTGGACGCGAGGGGGGCCGGCGGCGGTGTCCTCCAGGGGTTCGACGCGATCGTCACCCAAGAGTGTGACGTCGATGTCACCATGCTGCAGCACTTTGGGCGCCCCGTTCTGCCAACCATCGGCATCGGAGCCGTACCAGGCGAACAGGTCGTCCTCCGTCAGGGCACGGTCGACCATTGCCTCGGGAACGTGGCCGTGTACGGCTTGGAACACGAAGGGCTCGCGGTCGTCATGTCGAACCAGCAGTGAACCCCCGTCGGAGCCGGGCACCAGCCGAACCGCGGCGCGCACCGCCGATTCGTAGAGGTTGCGCGCGGGCGTATCGGTCGAGGCGTGGTCCAACTTCAATAACTCGTCCAGCACCACGGAACGCCACCGGGCGCTGAGGTGCGGCTCGAGCACGCGCGCGGCCTGCATGAGTGCTGGGAAGCCGGTGGATTGCCGGGGGTCCGGCAACGGCGTCCGGATCAGCAGCACGTACCTCGCGGGCATGATGCTGCCGACCGGCGCGGAGATGACGTTACCTGGGTGGAGCTTGGGTCCATAGGACTGCGCGCAGTCCGCCGCGATGTCGCAGCGCTCGCGCTCGCTGGCCTCGTCGTCGGGCCAGGTGCCCAGCGCGGCCAAGCGGCGGAACTCAGAGTCACCTCGGATCAGCAGCATCCCCGCTTCGGCCTCGAGCCGATCGACGATGGTGAAGATCGCCACCCGCGCCATCTCGTCGAGGCTCTCGCAGGTGGGCAGTGTGGTGCTCAGGGCCGTCACCAGGCGCGACTCGGTGCGCTTCGACGCCTCGGTGATCCAGTGGCTGAGATCCCGTGCCAGGTAGCCCACCAGTCGATGTTCCTCTTCGGCGAGCGGCTCGGAACGTTCGACAGAGACATACGCAACGAGGACGCCACGAATCCGGAGTTCGAACTCTGCCGGGTTCGCGGCCGTCGCATCTCGCGACACGCCGGCCTCGCCTTCGCCTGCTGACGGTTCCAACCAGCGAACGCGCACGGCTGCGCCGAGTTCGCTTGCCAGGTCCTGACGCACGGCTTCGAGCAACTCGGTGGGCCGCGTGACGTCTTCGTGCCGCACCGGGATGGTGAGGATCCGCTCGGCAAGTGACGGCCCAGGACCACCCGCGGCCGTTGCGCCTAGGTCGTTCCCGGTGGACATCGACATGGTGCTTGCCTCCCCGCGCTCGGTCGGCGGTTACGCTTGCCTCGATGGTCGGTCTTGGATGATCGGCTCTTCTGCCATCCAAGGACACCGCGATTGGAATCGACCGAGAGAACGCAGGGCGCGGGTTCACGGAACCTTCAGGTATTGTACTTCGCTTCGCGCGCGATTCTGCCCCAACGAGAGCCGATGACTTCGTCGCAGCAACACCCATGCGCTGCGGCGACGAGCCATCGACGCACGGACGACCCCGCGACGTGACGACGAACGTTTCGGGGCGCTCAGCGCTCCCAGAACGGCGGCGGCTCGATCCCGAGCATCCGCAAGTAGACGTAGCCCTGCCCGCGATGGTGGATCTCGTTGTCGATCACGTACATCAGGAGCAACGCCACCTGCATGGTCCACTGACCGAAGGCCGTATCCACCTCCAAGAACCGTTCCGCGTCGATCTTCGGGAACCAGCGCTGCAACGCAGCGTCGGCCTCGTCGAAGTGATCCAGCAGCGCGGACTTGGTCGCCACGGCATCGACATCGACCACCGGGTACTGGCTCCAATCTCCTTCGACGACGCCGCGCAGGGTCGGTTCGACCATGTTGACGGTCTCGAGCGCGAGTAGAGCGAAGGTGCGCATGCCGCCTGCGCTGAACGTGAACAGTCGATCCTCCGGGAACGCTTCGACGACGCGCCGCGTCAGGCGCCGGTGCCCCTGCCAGTGCTCGAGCAGCATGGCGGGGGTGATGGCAGGGGGTGCGCTCGCGATCGTCCCCTGAGCATCTGCCGGTTGGGCGGTGGCCTTGGTGGCGGTGATTGCGGTGGCGGCAGCGGTGGTGGCGCCGTCCTGTGCGGTGTCTTGGTTCGTCAGGTTGTTCGTCATGGTGTTCGTCATGGCGTCTCCTCCTCGCGGGCAGCCGGCCTTCGCGACTGCCACGAGACCACCGTAGCGGCAATTCCCGACAAGACGTGACGCCAATTCGTGCCATGCTCGACGCATGTACGACCCGACCATGCGGGTGCTCACGGTGCTCGAGGTGTTGCAGGCGAAGGAACGCGTCACCGGCGCGGAATTGGAGCGTCGGCTGGAGGTGAGTCGGCGTACCGTCCAACGCTACGTGGCTCGCTTGCAGGACCTGGGGGTGCCGGTCGAGTCGACGCGGGGCGTGGGAGGGGCATATCGCCTCAGGCCGGGGTTCCGGCTACCGCCGATGATGTTCACCGACGAGGAAGCGTTCGCGCTGGCGCTAGGGTTGCAGGCGTTGCGCCAACTAGGGCTCGCGGCCATGGCGCCGGCGTCGGAAGGGGCGGCGGCGAAGTTGGCGCGCGTGCTGCCGCAACCGGTGCGCGAACGGGCCGTGGCGGTCGAAGAGGCGGTGGCGCTCGAGACCGGCCCTTGGATCGTGCCGACCGATGCGGACACGGTCCTTCGCGTCGCCGAGGCGATCCGCGGCCGCCGCACCGTGACGTTCGGGTACACCAGTCATCAGCGCACGTCGTCGAAGCGGACCGTAGACCCGTACGGGCTGGTGCACCTCGACGGGCGGTGGTACTTGGTCGGCTTCTGTCACACCCGCAACGACCTGCGCACGTTCCGCCTCGACCGCGTCGAGGAAATCGCCGAGACGGTCGACGCCTTCACGCGTCCCGACGACTTCGACGCCCGTGCCTACTTGCTTGCGTCCCTGCCGTTCGTGACGTCTCCGCACGAGGTCGAGGTGTGGCTCGACCTACCGATCGAACGTGCCCGCGGCCGCTTCATGCCTTGGCGCGTTTCGCTGCAGGAGGACGAAGGCGGAACCCGGTTGCGCTGCGCCCGGGACACCCTCGAGCCGTTCGCGGCGATCCTGCTGAGCCTTGGATGCGGGGTGAGGGTGGTACGGCCCGTGGCGCTGCGGGAAGCGTTCGCGGCGCTTGCCACGCGGGCGGCGAGCGCGGCCGCGTCAGGGGGAGCCCCGGCGTAGGCTCGAGCGCCGGGAGAACGGGCGCGAGCCCGAAGGCATGCGGCGAGGCGCTCGCCGAGTTGCGCGAGGAACGAACTCGAACGCTCCGCCAAGCGCGTCACAGCGCAGCCACGCTCCCCCGCCTACCCTGCGCTCATGGCTCCGCAGTTCCGGTCCGAGCACTTCCGCATCGAGCAGATCGGTGACGGCGTCTGGGCGGCGATCCATCAGCCTGGCGGGTGGGCCGTCGGGAACGCCGGCATCGTGGACCTTGGCGACGCCACCCTGGTGTTCGACGCGACCATCACGCCAGAGGCGGGCGCGGACTTGCGGCAGACGGCCGTGGCCCTCACCGGCCGCGCACCCGACTACGTCGCCCTGAGCCACTACCACAACGACCACGTGCGGGGCGCGCAGTCGTTCCCCGACGCGGTGCTGGTCTCGAGCGAAGCGACGCGGTCGTTGATCGGCACCCTCGGTCGCGACGAACTGGCGTCCGACTTGGCACACGGCCGGGCCCAACTCGCCCAGGCGCGCGCCCACGCCAGTTCCGAGAACGCCAAGCAGCGCGCGTTCGGCGCTGCCTTCGTACCGTACTGGGAGGCCCTGATCGCCACCGCACCGAGGGTGAGCGTGCGGCTGCCTGACCTCACCTTCGGCGACCGCGCCGCCTGGCACGGCAGCCGAAGGACGGCAGAGATCACCAGTCTGGGCGCGGCGCATACGCCGGACGACGCGATCCTCTACCTGCCGGACGATGGCATCGTGTTCTGCGGCGACTTGCTGTTCGTGGCGTCGCACCCGTACCTGGCCGACGGTGAACCGGAGGGCTGGCTGGCGGCGCTGGAGCGCATGACCGCGCTCGACGCGCGGGTGTTCGTTCCGGGCCACGGCCCCATCGGCTCGAAAGGTTCGCTGGCCGTGTTGGTGGAGCACATCCAAGGCCTGCTGGCGGAGGCCGAGCGACTGCGACGCGAACGCGTCGCGCCAGACATCATCGAGACCGCCATGCCCAACGACGAGAGCGTCTCGTGGGAGTTCGCGTTCCCGTTCTACCGTGCGAACCTGCGGTTCCTGGTGGGAAGGGAACGCTAGGCATCGTTACAACGTCCGCAGCAGTTCTTCGAGTTGCTTCGCGGCCGCGCCCCAACCCTCGTGGAAGCCCATCTGTTCGTGCTTGTCTCGCATCTCCTTGGTCCAATGCAGTGCCCTGGCGGTGTACTTCGTGCCGGCGCCGTTGGGCTCGAAGGTGATCACCCCCGTGAAGAACGGGTTCTCGGCAGGCGTCCAGGCGTTGACGTAGGCGTCGGTGAACACGATCTTGCGGTTCGGCACCACCTCGAGATAGACGCCGGGGTTCGGGTGCTCGTTGCCTTCGGGGTCCTTCATCACGATCAGGCTGGTCCCGCCGGGACGAACGTCGAGCTTCGCATGCGAAGTGCTCCACGGCGCCGGCGTGAACCAGCGCTTCAGCAACTCGGGCTCCGTCCAGCAGCGGTACACCAACTCGGGTGGAGTGTCGAACGTGCGCTCGAGGACGAGTTCGTGCAGGGGGTGCGTTGGGGTGGCGGTTCTGTCGGGCATTGGCTCTCCTTCTCCGTGCGTGGAACGCGTCGTCATGGTCGGCTTCCTTCCTCGTCCTGCAACTCCGCCAGGAACGCCTCGAGGCGATCGGCGTGCCCCGCCCAGAAGCGGCGATAGCCCGCCAGCCAGTCGGTGGCCTCCTGCAGCGGTCGCGCCATCAGCCGCCTGGGCCGACGCGTGCCGTCTCGGCCGGCCTCCACCAGACCCGCTTCCTCCAGCACCTTCAGATGCTTCGAGATGGCCGGCTGGCTCATGTCGAACGGCGCGGCGAGCTCCGTGACGGTCGCCTCGCCGTCGGCCAGACGTGCCAGGATCGCCCGCCGTGTGGGATCGGCCAGCGCCGCGAAGGTGGAGTCGAGATGCGCGCTCCCATCTGCTTGATAACCGACTGGTTGCATAACTGATTAGTAATGTAGCGGAGCGCGCGGGCGTTGTCAATGGGCCGCATCCCGCCTGCCAACGCAACGCGTCCACGTCGTCGAACATCGGCTTCCACGCCCGGCGTCGACGGAGTCCGCCACGGCCTGGCATCGTGGCGGCGGACGTTGCGGCTGTTGGGCCCGTCGTAGGCTTGACCCATGGGCAACGAGCGTTCCGGTGCGTTGGTGTTCTACGGTGCTACCGGCGACCTGGCCGCCAAGAAGATCTTCCCCGCGCTGCAACGCATGGTGCGCGAGGGCACCCTCGACGTACCGGTCGTGGCGCTCGCGCGCGACGATTGGACGCTCGAGAAGCTGCGTGAGCGGGCGCGTGAGAGCGTCGAGGAACACGGTGGCGGCGTCGACCGCGAAGCGTTCCCCCGCTTGATGGAACTGCTCCGGATCGTCGTCGGCCCGTACCAGGAAGACGCCACCTTCGACGCGCTGCACCAAGAACTGGAAGGCGCCGCCCACCCTGTCCACTACATGGCCATCCCGCCCTCGCTGTTCGAGACCGTCGTGCGCCAACTCGGCCGCAGCGGGTGCGCCCGCCAGGCGCGCCTGGTGCTCGAGAAACCGTTCGCGCACGACCTCGCCTCGGCACAGCAACTCAACGCCGTTCTGCACCGCTGCGTCGACGAGGCGGCGGTGTTCCGGATCGACCACTACCTCGGCAAGGAAGCCGTGCAGAACGTCGTGTTCTTCCGCTTCGCGAACGCGTTCCTCGAGCCGATCTGGAACCGCAGGTACGTGAAGAGCGTGCAGATCACCATGGCCGAGCCGATCGGTATCGAGGGGCGGGGCGCGTTCTACGACCAGACCGGCGCCGTGCGCGACGTGGTGCAGAACCACCTGATGCAGGTGCTGTCCAACGTGGCGATGGAGCCACCGCCCGCCAACGCCGACGCCGAAACGCTGCGCGACGAGAAGGTGAAGGTGCTCAAAGCGATCGCACCGGTCGAACGGGATCATCTCGTGCGCGGGCAGTACCGCGGCTACCTGGACGAGCCCGACGTCGCCGCAGACTCCACCACGGAGACGTTCGCCGCGCTCGAGCTGAGGCTGGCCTCGTGGCGCTGGGACGGCGTGCCGTTCTACCTTCGCACCGGCAAGCGCACGGCCGAGAAGCGCACCGAAGTGATGGTGCAGCTCCACCGGCCGCCCCCGCTGACGCGCGCGCGCACGAACGCCAACTACGTTCGCTTCCAACTCGGGCCCGGCATCCAGATCGCTTTGGGTGCCAACGTGCGCGACCCGGACGAAGAACTCGGCAGGCCGCTCGAACTCTTGGCCAGCCACGAGCGCGAGGGTGGCGATACCGACCCCTACGCCGAGTTGCTTGGCGACGCCCTAGACGGCGAGACGTTCCGCTTCGCCCGACAGGACTACGTCGAAGAGGCATGGCGCATCGTGGGCCCCGCGCTCGAGCGGGAAGGCGAGCCGCCGATCGTCTACGAACAGGGATCGTGGGGGCCGAAGGAAGCCGAAGGTATTGTGCCGGGGGGGTGGATCGAGCCGGTACGGCGGCCTTGACCTTGCGGCTTCCCCTCGGCGTACACTCAGATGTCGATATGGAATGAGATTCCGATTATCGGAACGGTGCGATGGATCGAACGCAGGCCCGCAAGACGGTGCAGACGAGCCAGACGGCAGATCGCGCGCTTGCCGTGCTACGGACCTTGCTTGTGGCCGGCCGGCCGATATCGCTGAGCGAGATCGCGCGAAGTTGCGGTCTCGCGCCATCTACGACGCATCGCCTCCTCGCCAGCCTGCAGCGTCACAACTTCGCGCGCCAGATCGCCGAGACGTCCAAGTACACCCTCGGGCTGGGGCTGCTGGAGTACGGCTACGCGATCCTGAACGGCCTCGACGTGCGGGAGCACGCCGCCACGGCACTGGCCTCCCTGAACCGGACCACGCGCGAGACGATCCACCTGGCCATCCTGGACGAGTTCGACCTGGTCTACGTCGACCGTCGCGACAGCGAGCACGGCATCCGCGTGCACACCAGCATCGGCCGACGCGGGACGCCGCACACCACGGGCGTCGGCAAAGCGCTTCTGGCGTTCCTTCCGGAAGCGGTGCAGGAGGAGTACCTGTCCCGGCCGCTCGCATGCAAGACGGCGCGCTCGGTCACCGATCCGGACGTGCTCCGAGCCGAGCTGCGCCGGACGCGCGAACGGGGCTTCGCCATCGACGACGGTGAGGACAAGGAGCACGTACGTTGCGTAGCTGCCCCCATCTTGGGCCCCGACGGAAGCCCACTCGCAGCCATCAGCGTCAGCGTGCCGGACACGCGCTACGAGGTCGACCAGCTGATCGCGCTCGCCCCGCTGGTCCTCGAGCAGACACGAACCCTAAGTCGCAGCATCGGCTTTCGGTCAGCACCCGATGGGAGGTTCGGTTGACGAGACGATCACGGCATCACGAGTTCGCCACCCCACGGCTTGACATCCCCCGACATGGAAAGGGTCCGATATGACGAGTCGATTCCTGCGGTCCTTCCTGGCGATCGCGGCCTTGGCGCTCATCACGCTCGGCGCCGCCCAAACCGAGATCAACGTGATCTCGTTCTCCCAAGGCTTCGCCTTCCCCGACCTGTTCGGCAGCAGCGGTACCGAGAAGTCCGCGCGGCTGCTCGCGTTCGAGCAAGAGAATGACATCGTCGTCAACATCGAGTGGGGCGACGAGAGTGCCGTGCGCCAGAAGGTGCTCACCGACCTGATCTCCGGCACCGGGCGCTACGACATCATCCTGCTCGGCACCGACGGCGCCGTCCAGACGTACGGCTACGCAGGCTTCCTGGAACCACTCAACGCCTACCTGGAAAGCGGTGACTACGACGCGTGGTTCGACCTCGAAGACATCTACCCGTCGATCCTCGAAGCGAACACCGTCGAAGGCAACATCTACGGGATGTCCTACTACGCCTTCGGCCCCGGCATGATGTACCGCACCGACATCTTCGAGCGCTACGACGTCGACGTCCCGACCACGATGGAGGAGTTCGAGGCGGCGATGGCGAAGCTGAAGGCGGGCCTGACGGCAGACGGAATCACCGACGTGTACCCGCTGACGATGCGTGCCGGACCGGGCGAGGAGCCCTCGCTCGACCTCACCGGCTTCGTCTACGCGTACGCCGGATATCCGGCCTGGTTCGAAGGCGGCGCTGCCACCGTCGAAGAGATCAGGGCCAACGACGCCCAACCCGACTTCACGGGTGCGTTCCGCCCCGGCTTCGAGACCTTCGTCCGCTTGGCGCGCGAGTACGGCCCCCCCGGGATCGCGACCCACACCTGGGTCGACATGATGAACCTGTACTCGCAAGGCAAGGCCGTGGTGCTGTTCCCGAGCGCCATCAACGCCTACGCCGCCATCACCTCCACCGAGCTTGCGGAGGTTCGAGACAACAGCGCGTTCGCTGCGGCGCCGGTAGGGCCGTCCGGCGAACAGATCCAGAGCTTCTGGTCATTCTCGTTCGGGATCAACTCCGCTTCGAAGAACAAAGACGACGCCATGAAGGTGCTGGCGCTCCTCACAGGACGCGAAGCGCTCCAGGCGTTCGCCGACATGACCGTCTGGCCCGCCGCTCCGTACTCCTCGGTGATGCGTAGCGACATCCTGGTCGAACGCTACGGCGAAGAAGAAGTGCTTCTGAACGAGCGCGCGATGCTCGAATCGGAGACACACTACTTCCCGTACATCCCCGAGCTTGCCGACTTCATGTTCCAGATCGGCACCGCGACCTCCCAAGCCGTCTCCACGGGCGACGTCGATCGCGCCCTGGCGGACCTGCAACGTTGGGCAGTCGAGACCATGACCGCGGCGGGCTATTACCGCTGAGTTCCTCGCCCATGAGGTGGGGCGGCCCGTCTGGCCGCCCCACCGCCCACGGAGTGGCCATGGCATCGTTCGCCAGACGGATCACGCGGTTCCCCGGGGCGTTCTTGGCGCCGGCCATCCTCGTACTCGCCGCGATCGTTCTGTTCCCCACCGTCTACCTCTTCTATCTGAGCTTTCGACATTGGGTCGTCACGCGGCCGGCCCAGTACTTCAGCGGATTGGACAACTACCGGCTCGTGCTCGGATCGAGCACCTTCTGGCAGTCGGCAGCGACCACCGCGATCTTCGTGGTCGCGTCGTGCCTGGTCACGCTGGTCCTCGGCCTGGCGCTGGCGGTGGCCTTGAACCGCCGCTTCCCGGGCCGAGGGATCGTGCGCGCGCTGGTCGTGCTGCCGCTCCTCATCCCACCCGTCGTTGCGGGCTTCACTTGGCGCTTCTTGCTCAATCGCGAGATCGGCATGTTGGGCAGCTGGATCCTGCCGAATCTCGGCCTCGACGCCAGTATGCTGGCGAACCCGAGTCTCGCGATGGTCTCGATCGTCATCGCCGACGTGTGGAGCCGCACGTCGTTCATGTTCCTGATTCTCATCGCCGCACTCCAGTCCATCGACATGAGCCTCTACGAGGCCGCCCGCATCGATGGCGCTTCGACGTGGCAGGAGTTCACCTTCATCACGCTCCCCATGCTCGTTCCCGCGATGATCGTGGGCCTGATCTTCCGTGCGATCGAGGCGGTGAACGTCTTCGACCTGATCTACGTCATGACGCAGGGCGGCCCGGGGACGGCGACCCAAACACTCTCGATCTATGGGTGGCGGGTAGCCTTCACGTCGTTCGACATCGGTAGAGGCGCCGCCATCGCGGTGGTGATGGTGATCTTCGCGATCATCGGAACCACCCTCCTCTCCCGGCGGGTGCTGCGATGAGGCGGGCAGGCAACTGGATCTTGGGGGCGTTCATCGGCGTCTACCTGGCGTTCGTGCTGCTGCCGATCTTGTGGCTGGCACTCGGGTCGCTCAAGAGCCGCTTCGAATCGCTTCGGTCCCCGCCCGCCCTCATCTTCCAGCCGACCTACGAGGCGTTCCAGAAGGTGCTGTTCGGCGGCGTCGGTCAGGTGTTCGGCAACAGCGTGACGATCGCCGGCGTCAACGTCTTGTTGTCACTGTTGCTCGGGATCCCTGCCGCTTACGCGCTGTCGCGTATGCGTGGCCCCGCGCGCAAGAACCTGGCGTTCTGGGTACTGTCGATCCGCTTGGCGCCGGCGTTCGGCCTGGTCATCCCGCTCTACGTGTTCATCCGCGGGATCGGATTGATCGACACGCTCGGCGCCGTCATCGTCGCCCACATGACGATCAGCCTGCCGCTCGCCATCTGGTTGATGATGAGCTACTTCGACGATCTCCCCGTCGACATCGAAGAAGCCGCCATCATCGACGGCGCCAACCGCCTCGGGGTGTTGTGGTGGGTCGTCATCCCGCTCAGCGGACCGATGATCGTCGCGGTCTCGCTGCTGGTGTTCGTGTTCTCGTGGAACGAGTTCCTGTTCGCGTTCATCCTGACTTCGAGCGACGCGCAGACCGTGCCGGCCCTGATCGCGTCGCTGGCCGGCACGATGGCCTTCGACTGGCCGCTCATGAGCGCGATCAGCGTCACGGCGCTGCTGCCGGCGTTCGTGGTGGTCCTGTTCGCCCAACGCCTCATCGCCGAGGGCCTCACGATGGGCGCCGTGAAGTGACGCGCCGCACGCTGATCACGGGCGCCGGTTCGGGGATCGGCCGGGCGCTGGCGCGCTACCTCCGCGCACGCGGTCACTGGGTCGCCGGCATCGACATCGCGTGGCGCGACCGAAGCGTGGTCGACCTCGCGCTCGACGCCGATCTCACCGATGAGGCCGCCGTGGCTCGCGCGCTCGAGGCGCTGCCGGGGGGTGCGGCCATCGACGCCCTGATCGCCAACGCCGCCATCACCGACCGAGACCATCACCACGTCGTGGACCTGCCGATGGACACCTGGCGGCTCGTCTTCGCCGTGAACGTGACGTCGACGGTCTCGTTGGTGAAGCGGGCGCTTCCCGCCATGCTCTCGCGACGCGCCGGCAACGTCGTGTTCGTCACGTCGTCGCTGGGCGGCTGGAAAGGCGGGGTACCTGGCGATGCGGTCTACTCCGCATCCAAGGCGGCGCTGGAGTCGTTCGCCTACGTGCTATCGCTGGAGACCCGCGAGGCCGGCATCAACGTCAACACCGTGTTCCCGTCGGTGAAGGTCGATACCGGCTTCTTCGAAGGCGCGCCGCCCGACGTCCGCGCAGAACTGCATCCTTCGACCATCCTCGACGCACCCACTGCCTTCCTGGCCGAGCTCGCACCGGGCACCCTCACGGGAGTCAGCCTCGATCAGCAGGCATGGGACGACGACCCTGACTACGCTCGGATGTTGCGCGCCCGAGCGCGAGAGGAGCGACGAGCGTGACACGCCGCGTCTTGGCAGCCACTCTGACCCCGTTCCGGACGGACGGCTCGCTCTGGTTGGAGCGGATCCCCGATTACCTCCGGTTCCTGACCGATCGTGGCGTCGACGGCTTCCTCGCCCTCGGCACGAACGGCGAGTTCGCCTCGCTGTCGGTCGAAGAGCGTGAGCGCGTGCTCGAAGCGCACGTCGCCGCCGCCGAGGGCAGGCGCGTCCTCGTCAACGTCGGCACGACGGTCGCGCATGACGTCGAGCGACTGGCCCGCCACGCTAGGAGCGCGGGCGCGGACGGCGTCACCGTCCTGCCGCCGTACTACTTCCCGCTCACCGAGCGCGGTTTCCACGACCTCGCGCTGCGAGCGGCGAACGCGTTCTCCGGGCCGGTGTTCCTGTACAACATCCCACGCTACACGGGCTTCTCGATCCCGGTTCGGCTGGTCGCGGCGCTGGCGGCCGACGGAACCATCATCGGCATCAAGGACAGCTCGCAGGACCTCGACTACCTCCGAAGCGTGCGCGAAGCCGCGCCCGGCATCGAGTTCCTGATGGGGAGCGACACGACACTCATCGAGGGTCTCGTGGGCGGTGCCACCGGCGTCGCGTCGGGTATGGCGAACACCTTCCCCGAACTGGTCGCCGGTACCACCCACGCGTTCGAGCGGGGCGGCGACCTCACCGCTTGGGAAGGGCGCATCCGCGAGATCCGCAGCGCGTTCGCGCGCTACCCCTACCTGGCGGCCACGCGCCACGCCGTGGCGGCCCGCGGAATGGACGTCGGTCCGGTCCGCGCGCCGTTGAGCGACCTGACGAACGAAGAGCGCGACGCCCTCGTACCCGAGTTGTCCCGGATCCTGGCCGGTGTCGACGGATTGGCGGTGAACGAGACATGACAAGGTG
>JAWOIL010000064.1:0-5107 GCA_046484635.1 Trueperaceae bacterium | reverse complement strand
GGTCCGTGGCGTCCGCCAGCGTCTGCATGGCTCGTTGACGCTCGGTCAGATCGACGGTGAGGGCCAGCGCCAGCTCGGCAGCCATCGGCAGCAGGTGGATGGCCCCGGCCTGACTCCAGAACCTCAGCGTGTCCTGCGTCCAGGCTCGGGCCTCGGCCCGCTTCCCGTACCGAGCCGCCGCTTGCGCCGCGAAGTGCGAGATCCAACCCACCCTGAGGGGATGATCGAATGCGCGCGCGCGCCGCAACAGGCTCCGCATGCTCTCGTACGCTTCCTGTGCGGAGATCGTTGCCGCCAGGATTGCGAAGTTCGTCTTCACCGTCTCGAACCAGCACCATGGCAGCGTGCCAGCCGACACTCGCGACCTCGCGGCGTTCGCCATCTCGAGCCACCGTGGGAGCATCCCGACCGTCCCGTACGAGATCGAGGTCATCGCTCCCGCCACCATCAGCTCGTCCCACCAGCCGTGCTCGACCGCCCAGGCCCATCCCGCCTCGAGGTTCTTGTGCTCAAGGACGAGCGCAGCGATCTCGGCGGCGCCACCCGTGGCCTGACCTTCCGCCTCCATGCGCTGCATGAACCGGACGTAGTACCTCGCGTGCGCTTCTCTCACGTGCGCCAACCTGGCGCTATCGTTCTCGGCATCCATTCGCTGCACGATGCACTGCCGCACCACGGGGTGTTGCGTCAAGCGGCCGTCTTGCGTGACCTCGATCAGGGCGTGCCGACGGAGCTCGGCGACGGTGCCAAGGTCCACGCCGGCAACGTCGGCGGCCGCTTCCGCCGTGCAACCACCCACGAAGACGCCGAGGCGCAGAAGGGCGTCCTGAAGCGCATCCGGTAGCTGCTGCCAGGTCCGGTCGAAGACGCGCGCGAGGCTGCCGTGACGTTCCGGCAGGTGCTGGCCTGGCGGCGGCGCGTCGCCGGTGTGGGCGGCCATCTTTTCGCGCACCGCCGGCAACGCCAGCACCTGAGACCAGCCGGCGGCCAGTTCCAGCGCCAACGGCATGCCGCCGACGGCGCGCGTCAGCTTGGCCACGGCCACTGCCTCCGTGTCGTTCACCGGGCGCCCGGGCGCCCTCGCCCGCTCGAGGAACAACCGCGCCGCAGGCGAAGCCTCGAGGTCCGCCAGCGTGGGCGCGTGGTCTCCTTCTTCCGGTGTCGGCAGGCCACCGAGGAACATCGTGACGGCACTCGACAGTCGAGGGGCCACCCGCGACGTCAACAGCCACGACGACGCCGGAGCGGCCCCTCGCAGGTCATCGACGAGTTCCTCGATGCCCTCGATCTGCTCGACGTTATCCAGCACGATCATCGCCCGACGGCCCGCGGCGGCCGCCCGCGCCCGCTCACGCGGCGGAAGCGCGCGAAGTGCCCCCGGCGCGAGCGTGCTCGCCACGGCCGCGGCCGCCTCGTCGACCGTCGTCACGTCCACCAGAGCGACGAAGGCCATGACGCTGGTATCGGTCGCGTCGCCTTCTGGCGCATCAGGCTCAGGACGCGGCGCGTTCTCGGCTGCGTCGCGGCCCAGTCGCACGAGGACCTCTTGTGCCAGCCTCGTCTTCCCCATCCCACCTGGAGCCACCAGAGCCACGACGGTGCCCGGCAACCGCAGTTCGTGCAGCAACCGCTTCAGCTCCTCCGCGCGGCCGACGAGCGGCGGTAGGACCACGTCCAGTTCGCGGTGTGCCCGCCGGTCGGATCCTGCCGTGCCAGTCGTGACCGGAGCCAAGATGTCGGAATCCGTGGACGCGACGGCCCCTTCGGAAGAACCCGAAGCCTGTCGAAGGTCGCGCGCCATGGCGGCGAGTTCGTCCGTCGGATCGAGCCCGAGTTCCCGCTCCAGCCGCGTCCGGAAGGACTCGAACGTCCGCAAGCCCTCGGCCGCGCGGCCGCCAGCCCGGCAATAACGCAAGAACGACCCGACGACCGGCTCGTCCAACGGCTCCACCTGAAGCCAACCCGACCACCAGGCAAGCGCTTGGTCCACCCGACCCCCCTGCAAGGCGGCATCCGCGGCCGCAAGCCACTTGCCGCGAAACTCCTCCAACAGTCGGGCCCGCTCCTCCTGCAGCCAGCCGTCGAAGCCTTCGGCAAGCCGGACGATGAACCCGTCGAGCAAGGTCCCGGGCGAGTCCGGCGGTTCGGCGGCCGCCAGCTTGGAGATCGGCTCGCGCACGAGCCTCGCGCGGAGCACTGCCAGGTCGGTCTCCGCCAGCCACCGCACCCGTGACACTTCGACTTCGACGTCCGCAAAGTACGGCATCCTTCGCAACGTCGTCAGCAGCTGTCGCAGATTGGTGCGCGCCCTGGTCTCGTCGACCTCCGGCCAGAACAGCGCAAGCAACTCGTCACGCGGAACCCAACGGGCTTCGAACGCGAGGTAGTAGGCAAGGGCCGACGTGCGTGTCGCCGGGGGCTCGTGATCCGCCCCGTCCCACCGGATCGACGGCGTTCCCAGCAACCGCACCGATACCGCCATGGTCGAGTATAGCGACGGCCCAAGCGACGCCAACGACGCGTGCCCGCCGGTCCCGCGGCGCCGAACCCGTCGCGTTAGAGTAGGCCCATGCAGCGCACCCGCGCAGAGCTCGAAGCCATGAGCCAAGAGGACCTCGTCAACCGCGTCCTCGAACTGCAGGACATGTTGCGCGAGGGCTTGGCCGTGCGCGACTCGCTCCACGCCATCTTGAACAAGGTGCTCGCCGCCAAGGCCGACGAGGTCGCTCGTTTCGCCGACGCGCCCGACGGCACCCTCGATCCCGAAGAGGTCGAGCTCAAGCGGGCATGGGCGGCCGCCCGCCACGCGCTGTCGAACCCCATCGGGGCGGCGCAGAAGCGGGCGGCGGAAGCTTGACGGCCAGCCCTAGTGGCGTGTCGGCGCGGTACTAGACGGTACGACGGTCCTCCTCGAGCCGGTCCTCCTCGAAACGTCGCGTCCACTCTTCGTTGACTCGTGGGTCCTCGTGACGCTCGCTGAACGCCAGCGCATGCCCATCGGGGTCGGTCACCTGGAAGTTCGCGCGTGTTCCAGGCCGTCACGCGCGGCTCCTCCACCTCGACGTGGCCGAAGCCGTCCGCACCCTGAGCGCGCTCCCATAGAGCGGTCACCTCGCCGCTGGCATCGAACATCAAGCGCAGCGTGGGGCGGGCCGTGGCAGCGTCATCCGCTCGTGGGACGAGCATGAGGTCCTGGTACTTGCGCCGGCGCAGGTGCACCGTGCCGGGCTTGCCGTCCGGCCCGGCCAACGTGAACATGTCGCCGAAGCCAAGGGCCGCCACGTACCAAGCCTTCGATCGTTCCACGTCCTGACACTCGAGGACCGCGAACATCGGCATCGGGTAGACCTCGAAGCCTTTGTGCTCACCCAGCGTGGGCGGTTCTTGCATCGGTCGTTCGTTCGGGTCCATGAAGACCACCTCCGAAGCGACAGGCTAGAGCCTCACGTTACGTAAGGGTCAAGGGGCCGCTAACGTCGTCGCGTTCCCGGCACACCGGTAAGCGCGAGCGGGACTTGCAGATGCAGCACCCAGCGTTTGACATGCGTTCCCCTGGAGCCCATCATGGATCCCACCCCGCACTTCGCTTCCCACGACTCACGCTGGCGATGCCCGAGTGGCACAGGTTCGCGTCCCCGGAAGGAGGCCAACGATGGTGGTCACGATACTCGAGGCGCGCGTCGCGCCCGATCGCGTGGAGGAACTGCATCGCAGGTTCAAGGTCGACACCTTGCCGCTAGCCCCAGGGATCCACGAGACGTACCTCCTACACGACGATGCCACCGACGATGCTACCGACGGTTCCCTCGTCAGGATCGTCACCGTCTGGTCGAGCCGGCAAGCACTCGAGGCGATGCGTGACGCGGCACGTGCCTCGGGCGCGAAGCCGAAAGGCGTCGAGGTTCTGGAAGCCGTCGGAGCGCTTCCCCAACTGAGCGTCCTCGACGTCCTGGTGCACCACACGAAGTAGCCCGCGATCCGACCAGGCCCACAAGGAGCGTGCCAGGCGAAGCTTCGCCAAGGAAGCCTCACGCAGCACGACCCTGCTATGTGAGGCATCTCACTTTTTGCCCTTCACCGTACGTCTGTGAGACACCCGTGCTACCTCCTTGTCGATAATCGATTCGTCGTCGGGCCACGCGAAGGGGGGAATCCTGCGCGCCGGCCCAGGGGGCGAGATGGAAGACACGCCAACCCAGCCGTTCGCGCCGCGGAGGAAGTTCCGGTGGCTCGCCGCCGGCCTCGCGCGCCCGTCCGTCCGCATCGCCATCATCGTGATCCACCTGGCCGCCTGTACGGCGCTGGTGCTGGCCGCGGGGCGTCCGTACTTCGTGCTCGTGCACTGGTTCTACTTCCCCGTGTTGCTCGCCGCGCACTGGTTCCGCGCGCGCGGAGGCATCGTCACGGGCCTCGCGGCGGGCATCCTTGCGAGCCCGCATGTCATCGGCGGCTCGACCCCGATCGACCAAGGCGCCGACGCGTGGCTGATCCGCGCCGTGTTCTACGTCGGCATCGGCGCGTCCGCGGGATATCTCCGCAACCTATTCGTGCAGCGCAGCAACCGGCTCGAGAGGGCCGTGGTCACGCTCACGCGCACGTACGCCCGCACGCTGCGCTCGCTCATGCGCCTGCTCGCGCATCACGACGAGGAGACCAGTAGTCACTGCGAACGCGTCGCGACCAACGCCCGCACCGTCGGCCGGACGATCGGGTTGAGACCGCTCGAACTCGAGACCCTGTACTGGGCGGGATACCTGCACGACCTCGGTAAGATCGCCTCGCCGGCGCGCATGCTCCTCAAGGAAGGACCGCTCACGCCCGAGGAGTACGAGGTCATGAAGCAGCACACCACGATCGGGGCCGAGACCATCATGACCATCACCCCCGCCTTCCAGGACATCGCCGAGGCGGTGCGCTCGCATCACGAAAGGTGGGACGGCAACGGCTACCCGAACGGCCTCGCCGGCCAGGAGATCCCCCTCTTCGGGCGCATCCTGTGCGTGGTGGACGCCTTCGAAGCCATGACCAGCGACCGTCCCTACCGCAAGGCGATGGACCCCACCAGGGCGCGCGACATCCTTGCCAAGGAAGCCGGCATGCAATTCGA
>JAWOIL010000023.1:0-10687 GCA_046484635.1 Trueperaceae bacterium | reverse complement strand
GTACGTCGCGCTGTGCTACGTACCGGACCCGGCCACGGGTCAGCCACACTTGGCGCTTGGTATGGTCACCACCTTCGTCGTCACCGACTGAGGGCCGGCGAGCCGGCGCTGGAGCCTACCGTGATCTTGCTGGCAGTCAACCAACGAGGCGTCACGAGAGCCGAAGGGGGCTCTCGTGACGCTTGGAACGTCACGACGACGCTGCATGGCGTCCGCGTGACGTGCCTTGCCGTCGACCCTCGTCGCGAAGGCGTCGTCTTCGCCGGCACGCACGGGGACGGGGTTCTGTGCTCGGACGACGCCGGGCGCACGTGGCGGCCGGTCGGCATGGAGGGAAGGATCGTCAAGGCATTGGCGGTGGACCCGGCTTCGGTCGGCAAGGTGTACGCAGGCACCAAGCCGGCGAGCGTGTTCGTGACCACGAACGACGGGGCGAGTTGGGACGAGCTCGAGGGGTTCGCGCGGGTTCGCCGCTGGTTCTGGATGTCCCCGGCCGAACCCCCCGACCGCCGCCCGTACGTCCAGGGCCTCGGTGTCTCTCCGACCGACCCCGACGTCATCGTGGCGGGCGTCGAGTTCGGCGCCGTCGTACGCAGCGAGGACGGTGGCGCCACATGGCACGGTCACCTGCGCGGTGCCGATCGGGATTGCCACTCCCTCACCTTCCACGGTTCGGACGGGAACTGGGTGTACGAGGCCGGAGGGGGTGGGCCCGCCTACTCGCGTGACGGCGGCCGGAAGTGGCGGCACACTGTCGAAGGACTGCACGGCCGCTACTGCTGGGCGGTGGCGGCCGATCCGGAGCGGCCGGAGGTCTGGTACGTGTCGGCAGCGCCGTTCATGGCGTTCCCGCACGTGACGCGCACGCCGGTAGCGCACCACGACGGCATCGCGCACGCCGCGATCTACCGCTCGTCGGGTGGCGCGCCGTGGGAACGATTGTCCGGCGGCTTGCCCCAGCCGCTCGATCACATGCCCTACGGGCTCGCGACGCACCTCGAGATGCCGGGACACCTGTTCGCGGGCATGGCGAACGGAGAGGTGTGGCGCTCGCGCGACCACGGCGAGGGTTGGGAGCGGTTGCCGTTCACGATGGGGCGGATCTCCCGCAGTCTGGCGATCATGTGAGCCGTCGATACGGTTCGCGGCACGTCGGCGGCCGACGAACGGAACGACGCGGTGCTCTTCGGTTCCGCCTCGGCAGCGGCGAAGGCGACTAGAGTAGGTGAGAACCATGCGCAGGACCCATCCCAGTGCCGCCGCGGCCCCTTCGGCCGGAGCAGATACGGCCCGAACTAGTACGGCCCGAATCGACGCGGCCCGAATCGACGCGGCCCGAGCCAATCCGGCTCGAATCAACGCGGCCGTAGCCGACGCCACCGATGCCGGTGCCGTCGTAGGTGCGCATGCGTCGGCTGCGTCGGGTGCCTTGCCGCGGGGTTGGGGATGGTTCGTGGCATGGCTTGCCATCCTCCTGGCCGCATCTGCGCTCGTACTGGCGGTGGTTGGTGCCGCGCAGGGCGGGGATCTGCGGTCGCTCGTGTCGCACCAAGCGCTGACACCGTTCATCACGGCGGGTTTCGCCGTGATCGGGGGGTTGGTGGCGACACGGCGCCCAGGGAACCCGATCGGCGCCCTCAGCCTCGCGACGGCCGTGTCGTACGCCGTCGCAGCGCTCGCTGGCGCCGTGGTGACGGGCGAATTCGGCAGTACCGCGCTTCAAGCCGCCGCGAACTGGCTCGGTCTCTGGGTCTGGGTGCCAGGGGTGTTCCTGCCGACGATGTTCGTGTTCCTGTTGTTCCCCGAGGGACGGCTGCCGGACCCGAGCTGGCGTCTTTGGGCGAGCTTGGGCGCACTCGGCATCGCGCTGGTGTGCGTAAGCCTGGCGCTGCACCCAGGGCCGTTGGAGGCGTTCGGCACGCCCGCCAACCCCTTCGGCGTCGCTGGGTTCTCCGGCTTGCTCGGCGTCATGCTCGGTGTGGGCGGGTCCTTCCTGGCGGTGGGCGGCTTGAGCGCGATCGCGGCTCTGGTGGTGCGGTATCGAGGCGCCCAGGGCGTGCGGCGTCGGCAGATGCAATGGCTGGCCTACGCGGCCGTTCTCCTCGTGGTCGGCTTCGTGGTCAGCACGGCGATCTGGTTCCTCCTGCCTGAAGGCTCGAACGCTGCCATGGAGCTGAGCATCAGCATCAGTAACCTGTCGGTGCTTGGCATCGCGGTCGCGGCCGGTGTCGCCATCCTGCAGCACCGCTTGTACGACATCGACCTGATCATCAACCGGACCATCGTCTACGCCGTGCTCACGGTGGCGGTTGCGATGCTGTATGTGGTTGCCGTCGGTGCGCTGGGGTCGTCGTTCCGGAACGAGGAGAACCTGTTGATCGGCTTCTTCGCGACGGGCGTGGTGGCGATCTTGTTCCAGCCGCTTCGCGCCCGGCTACAGCGGGCTGTGAACCGGCTCTTGTACGGGCAGCGTGACGAGCCCGGCCGCGTGCTCGGGGCACTGGGCGAGCGACTCGAGGGCGCCACGGAACTCGAGACGGTCTTGCCCACACTGGTCGAGACGGTCGCACGCGCGCTGAAACTGCCGTACGTCGCGCTGGCGTTGATGGAGCCGGACGGGATGCGCTTGGCCAGTGAGTTCGGGCGGCCGACGACCGCCACCATCGACGTGCCGATCGACCACCAGGGTGAACGGATCGGCGAGTTGCGCGTCGCACCGCGCGACCAACGGAGTTCCTTGGATGCGGCCGATCTGGCCCTGCTCGAAACGGTTGCGAGACAGGCGGGCGTGACCCTGCGAAGCGTGCGCCTCACGCGCGACCTGCGGCGTTCGCATCAACGCCTGGTCACGTCGCGCGAGGAGGAGCGCAGGCGGCTCCGGCGCGACCTTCACGATGGCCTCGGCCCGGCGTTGGCCAGCATGACGCTGCAACTCGACGCGGCGCACAACCTGGTGGAACGCGATCCGTCCGCCGCGGCGCCGATCCTGGTGGAGGTGCGGGAGCTAGTGCAGGCGGTCATCCAGGATTTGCGCCGCTTGGTGTACGACCTGCGCCCCCCGGCGCTCGATCAACTCGGGCTGGCGGCGGCACTCGAGGAACAGGCGAGACGCTACGAGCGAGATGGGATGCGCATCGACCTGCGCGTCCAGGAGCCCCTTCCGCGGCTGCCGGCGGCGGTCGAGGTGGCGGCGTACCGCATCGTCCAGGAGGCGCTCACCAACGTGGTGCGGCACGCCGGTGCAAGCGTGTGTCGGGTGCACGTGACGCACGGCGATGGACTGCGGATCGTCGTCGAAGACGACGGCGCCGGCCTGCCAACGCCGGTCCGACCGGGCGTGGGCCTTTCCTCGATGCGCGAGCGCGCCAGCGAACTCGGGGGCTCGTTCCGCGTCGGTACGGGCCCGGCGGGCGGAACGCGGATCGACGTGGCGCTGCCGTTCGGGGAGTCGCCGTGAGCGACGCCGCGCCTGCCGCGCCGCGCGTGTTGATCGCCGACGACCACGCGCTGTTCCGCGCAGGCGTGCGTGCCGTGCTGGCGTCGTCGACCGGTGCCGAGGTCGTGGCCGAGGCGGAGACGGGCGCAGAAGCGGTCGAGCGGGCGCTGGAGACGGCGCCGGACGTGGTCTTGATGGACATCCAGATGCCCGACATGAACGGTATCGAGGCCACCCGAAAGATCCTCGCGAACGACCCGAGGGTCGGCGTGATCATCGTCAGCATGTTCGAGGACGACGATTCCGTGTTCGCCGCCATGCGCGCCGGCGCGCGCGGCTACGTGTTGAAGGGGGCCGGGCAGGACGAGTTCCTGCGTGCCATCACCGCGGTGGCGAACGGCGAGGCGCTGTACAACCCCAAGATCGCCGACCGCATCCTCACGTTCTTCGCCACCTCGCGCCGCGACCTGCCGCTGAACGTGTTCCCCGACCTCACAGAGCGCGAGCGCGAGGTCCTCGACCTGATCGCGCAAGGGCACCCGAACGCGGTCATCGCGCGGCGCCTGAGCATCACCGACAAGACCGTGCGCAACCACGTGACGAACATCTTCAGCAAGCTACAGGTCACGGACCGCGTGCAGGCCGTGATGCGAGCGCGAGCGGCGGGGTTCGGGCAAGGGGAGGGCTGAGCGCCGCCCTGGCCGCCCGATCTTGGCGCCGGCGCGCCCACGCTAGACGAGGTCGCGCGGCACCGAGTTTTCGGTACGCCAGTTCCCGGCGTTTCGGGACGTCTTACCCTAGTGCGCGCCGGCCCGTATCGACAGTAATTTAGGTAAAGAGTGACAGCTTCCTGACGGCGTCACGCGGAAAGGGAACGGGAGGACCGGGCGAAGGGGAGGTTCGCGAGGCTCTTCGCGCGTGGGCTTCGGCCCGGCAGGGAGTTGCGCATGAAACGCCGACTGGGAATCGCATTCGCCGCCTTGTTCGTGCTGGTCGGGTGCTCCACCCAACTGGCGCCGGAGGCGGGCGTGCTGTACGTGGACGTCACGCCCGACGATGCGCACGTGACCATCACGAACGAACTGGAAGCAGTGGACTACGGGTACGGGGACGTCTTGCTCACGGGACTCGAGCCCGGCACTTACTGGATCTACGCCGGTCGTGACGGCCAGATGGTGGAGGCCATCGTCGAGGTGACCGCCCGCTGGCGCGTGATGGCCCAGATCGAAGTGGGCGCGCAAGAACGCACGCGCGTCACCTACCACGAGCACGCGTCCAACGGACCGTTCGATTGGGACGGCCGGACGATCGCGATCGCCAAGGGCCCGGGTGGACCGGGTGGCGGTGGCGGTGGTGGCGGTGGCGGCGGCAAGAAGGGCGGAGACTACGGCGACCTGTGGATCATCCTGCGTGACGCCGACGGCGCACCCGTCCTCGACGAGAACGGCTGCATGCAGCCGATCACGTCCGATGGCACCATCCTGTCGTTGGTACCGGCGGACGACGGCCCCGCGCCCAAGTGCGAGCCCGCGCCCGGGGACGTCGACCTCGTGGAGGAAGTCGACTTTGGCCGCCTCAACATGGTGCGCTCGCCGCCGAAGGTGATCGAGAAGGCCTTCAACGCCGCGATGGCGACGCTGAACGCGTCGGAAGAGCCCATCGTCACCGACCCGGCCGGTCGCCTGGTCGCGGTCATCGGCGGCGTGGAGAAGACCATCGACTCGCCGCTCGAGAACCTGGCGCTGTACAAGTTCATGTTGACGGCGCTGGCGAACGGTGAACCTTGGCCGCCCGCCGGAGCCACCTTCGTCATGCCGCGCGACGACCTCGAGGTCGCCGCCGCGCTGTTCGCCGCCGGCTCCGACAAGACCGGCCACGTCGACCTCGACGAGGTCATCTACATCAACGGGTTCCTGGGGCTGAACGAGCTGGATGGCGAGCCGTACTACGGGCACTACGAGGACTTCAACTACGGCCGGCAGGAGCGTTACGAGGGCGAGCGGGCGTACGTGCTGGTATTGGACGGCGGCGTGTTCGTGCCGAAGTGGGTCATCTTGCTCGAACTCGAACAGGACTTGTTCGATGGTGACGGTACCGGCGGGAACGCGCTAGGCTTCGCGCAAGCCGTCGACGACGCGCTGCACATCATCGAATACATCCACACCTACGCCGTGCCGTAGGCAGCGGCAGGAGGACCGCACGACCGCACGACGTTCGGAAGCGCAACGACGAACCATGCTTCGACCGTGCGGGCCCACCCGGGCCCGCACGCTGTGAACCAACCGCACTCTGCAAGCGAACTGCAACCCGCACACGAACGGATCGCATCATGGCAACCATCCGGCGCATGTTGGCCGTCCTCCTGCTGGGGGCGTTCGCGGCCTGCACCGAGGGGCCGCCCCTGCCGGTAGGAGTGACCATCGAACCCACCGCGGCGACGCTATCGCCGCTCACCAGTCAAGACTTCACCGCCAACGTGACGGGGACGCAAGACACCAGCGTGACGTGGTCGACGACCGGCGGCACCGTGATCGGCAGTGGCAACACCATCACCTACACCTCGCCGCTCGATCCGGGCGCGTACGAGCTCACCGCCACCAGCAACGCGGACGCCAGCCGCTCCGCCACGGCCGACATCACGGTGACGGCGCCGGCGGGTAGCGACACCGACAAGCTCCTGGCCGAAGACGGCCAGGCCGGTGACCGCTTCGGCTGGGTGGTCGCCGTTGACGGCGACACGGTCGTGGTCAGCGCACCGTTCAACGACGCCGCGGCCGAGGACGCCGGCGCCGCCTACGTGTTCGTTCGCGAAGCCGCCGGCTGGGTGCAACAGGCGCGCCTCACGGCCGACGACGCCGCGGCCGGCGACCTGCTCGGTTGGAGCGTCGCCTTCGACGGCGACACCGTCGCACTCGGCAACGCGGCCGAGCCGCACAGCGCCGTGTACGTCTTCACCCGCAGCGGCGCGACCTGGACGCAGCAACAGCGGCTGGTGGCCGCTGACGCCGCCAACCAAGACCAGTTCGGGCGCGCGCTCGCGCTCGACGGTGACACCCTGCTCGTTGGCGCCCCGCGTCACGACGGCGTAGCCGTCGACGCCGGCGCCGTCTACCGCTTCACCCGAAGTGGCGACACCTGGACCGAGCAGGAGACGTTCACGGCCGGCGACGGCCAGACGAACGAGCGCTTCGGCCACGCCATCGACCTCGTGGGTGACCTCTCTGTCATCGGCGCGTACGGCGTGGAAGGCGGAGACCCGTTGACCGGCTACGCCTACGTGTTCGCCGACCTCGGCGGCGGCTGGGCCGAGTGGCAGAAGCTGACCACCACCCCGTTCCTCGATGGAGACTGGTTCGGGCACGCCGTGGCGCTTCGCGCCGACACCGTCGTGGTGGCTGCCAAGCGCGACGACTATCCGGAGAAAGACAGCGGCTCGGTGCACGTGTTCCGCGGGCCATCGGACGACTGGGCTTCGCGCGTGAAGCTCGCGCCGGCAGACGGCGCGGCGGAGCAGGAGTTCGGGCACGCGGTGGCGCTCGACGCAGGCCTATTGGTCGTCAGTACTCTCGTCGATCCCGGCACGGTCTACCTGTTCGAGGAAGGCGCGGGCGGCGATTGGGTCGAAGGTTCGTCGTTCCAGGTGAGCGGCGGGTCGTTCGGCCGCAGCGTCGGCGTGTCGGGCCGTACCGTCGTGGTCGGCGCCGACCGAGACGACGAGCTCGGCCTCCGGGCCGGAGCAGCGTACGTCTTCGACCTCGGACCGTAGGACCTTGGCTCGGTGACGACGCCGGGCCACGAGGGGAAGGAAGGTCGCATCGTGAGACGCTTCGGACGGCTGATCGCGTTTCTCGTACCCTTGATCCTGTTCGCCACCTCGTGCTCGACCTACCCTGGCGAGACGTTGGTGATCGACCCGACGCCGTGGGACGCGCACGTGACCGTGCTGCGGGCAATCGACGGCGCGCTCGTGCACGACGGGTTCGGCGCCGTCACGCTCACGGGGTTGGCGACGGGCGATTACGTCGTAGCCATCGGTGACGGCGACGACCGCACCGTGGGCATCGTGTCGCTACCGGCCGAAGGGTTCGCCGACCTCGCGACGTTGAAAGCGAAGCCGGTGCCCAAGGCGACCGGCACCGTCGAGATCGTGTTCCCGGGCAAGGGCGGTTCGGACGATGCCGCCGACCGCTTGGCGTTCGCCGTCATCGAATGGTTCGACTTCGGCACGAGCGGGGACCGTGGCCTGTTCCGTTACCTCGTGACCGCGTTGGACGGCACCATGCACCGCGAGATCGTCGCGACGGTGACGGGTCACCCCAAGACCGGAGTCGCGATCGCCTACCTCGACGGGACGGCGTGGTTCGTCGGGGAGGTCGTGTCGGACGTGCGCGCAGGCGGCGGGCACGACGGCAGCGGTGATGGCCACGATGGCGGTGAGCATGACGCCGGTGGTGGTTGCGGCGGCGAGGAGGGTCACGACGAGGGCGGTTGCGGTGGTGGCGAGGAGGGCCATGACGAGGGCGGTTGCTCGGGTGGTCACGGCGAAGGCGAGACCGCTCAGCCGTCCGGCTCCGGTTCGCGCGTCGGCCAGTTCGTGGCCGTGAAGGTCCACGACGGTGGGACCCCTGCGACCGACGGCGACGCCATCGCGTGGAAGTGGTTCACCGCGGAGTCGGCGCCCGACATCGTCGATACCGTTGCGTGGCCCGCCCTGTGCGCCAAGACGATCATCGGTGGGAACCTGGTGGTGCGCCGCTGACGATCGACGAAGCCCGAGTGACGAACGAATCTGGCGCGCTTGCCGACGACATGGCGGTCACGGGGGGGCGCGCCCGCCAGCGACACTGCGGCTACGGGCGGGCGCGCCCGCCCGCGACAAGGTGGCTACGGGTAGGCGCGCCCGTCATGGCGACCGATACTGCGTCGGGAACGCCCTACACTGATGCCGAGGGGCACCCTGTCAGGCGCGAAAGGATGAGGAGCATGCGACCCGAAGCTGCTTGTCCGCAGGCGGGCTCACCGATCCGCTCACGACCTCATGCTGGCAATCGACACGCCCACCATCGTCCTCGATGCCGGACGCGAGCGCGTTCCCAGCACCGCTTCGCCAAGGCGGGAGTCACCGTCGGGTTTGCGGTAGGCGTCATCATGCTCTTCGCCTCGGCTCTTGCCCAGGGTACGCCCAGCGGCGAGTACGGCAGCCTGTCCCTAGGTAGCAGTGTCGAGGGAACGCTGGCGGGCATCGCGGGTCAGGAGTCCGTCGTCTACCACACCTACACCGTGACGATCCCCACGGGATCCGGGCCCGTGACGGTTCGGATCGACGGGTTCGGCAGCGACATCGACATCGCGCTCAAGTTCGGCGCGCCCATCCTCGACTACGACGACGTCGACCATCTCGACGTCAGTGAGGAGCCGAACCCGTCGTACACCATCACGGCACCACCCGCGGGCATCCTCTACGTCGACGTGATGAACCTGCTTCCCATGGCGGCTCGCTACCGCTTATCGGTCACCGCTGCCGGAGCGATGAGCAAGGCGCCGGCGCCGGCCGGCGCATCCCCATCGGGCGGAAAAGGCGCCGCTGCTGCGCCCGTTCCGAACGATCCGGTGGTGGTGCAGGGTTCGTACGGCACGCTCACGCAGGACAACGCCCTCGCCTTCATCGAGGCGCTGGAGTTCTCCCTGTCGCAAGCCGGCTACACCCAAGCGTTCACGGAGCAGGACGTTCAGCAGATGCTGTACGCCATCGCGCAGAACTACCCGACGCTCGCCCCGTACGAGCAGGCCGCCTTGGCGCAGGCCCGAGAGGTCTGGACGCGCGTGCAGGCCAACTGGGCGACCGCCAGCATGGCGGACAAGGAGGAGTTCGTGCTGGGCGTGTTCGTGCTGGCGTTCGGCGAGGAGGCCGTACGAGAGGCGGTCGGTGGTGGTGCGCCGGCCGCTGCGGGCGGTGGAACGTGCGACACCATCGATGCGTGTATGTCGACGTACGCGCCTGAGGCGTACCAGGACTCGGTCAACGCGCAGAGTTGCTGGTCTGCTGCCGGCTGCGAGTCGTACGATCCCGAGTTCAACTCGTTCGAGTACGAGAGTTACGACGGGTACTAGGACGGATCCTGAGAGGTCGGTCGACGGCGGGTCGTGCGAGATCGTGTCTCCACACCGCGATGTACCCGTTCATCGGGGGTTCTGGCGACGTGAACGGGTCGACGAGCAACCGCCGAACATGATCGGCGTGCGTCGGGGTGAGAAGCGCTGCTTCCCGACCCGACGCGCGCCTTGGCTCGTGACGATCAGGCGCGGCGGAGGCCCGTGGTCAAGGCGTCGTGAACGTGCGCTCGTCCGTGACCATGATGGTGCCGGCCGCAGTACCTGGACCGCCGCTCTGGACTGCGAGGAACGCCTCGTAGTAGCCGGAGATCCATTGCACTGCGGCATCGTCGATCGTCGCAACGCCCGGCGTAACGAACGCTGCCCACGGGTACGCCGTCGCTGGCGGAAGGGCGGCGCCGAACGGTGCGAGACTCGGGATCTGCGCACTGCTGCTCATGGTGGTGACCGCCGCGGTGTAGTTCGGGGAGCCCTGAGCGACGAACGTCACGGCCCCGTCGGGGTCGCTCGCCAGGGCGAGCGTGTCTCCTGACCCGATGCCGGTGGCGCCGTCTGGCGGGCTCGCGAGCGCGGGAGGCGCGGCCAGCGTGAAGGTCGTGGTGCTTCCGCCCGAGAGACCGAAGCGCCAGCCGTTGCTCGACGCTGCAAGGGAGGCGGGCCGAGCCGAGGCGTAGATGCCGTACGTCGCGTCCGGGAACACCGGAACCGGCACCGAGAAGCTCCCGCTCGCTGGCGATAGGACGTCGAGAATCGGGATGCTGAAGTTGTCGCTCCGTTCGACGGCGACGTTGTACTGGTAGGGATCGAACCCCGTAGGCGGGTTCATGGCCGCCGAGAGCGTCGTGGTGCTAGGCACGACGGGCGCGCCCACGTGGATCACGGCCGCGCCGCCGTCGGTGATCGCGCCGTCTGCGGTGGCGTAGCCAGGGTAGGCGACGGGGAGGTCGTCGGCATTGACCTCGATCAGCAACCCGTGCACACGCACGTCGACGGTGCCGCCTTCGGCCCAGTTGACGGTGATGGAATAGGTGGTCTCGGTAGGATCCAACGTGCGACACCCGTACACCACGACCGTGATCCCTTCGACGCAGACGATCGCGCGGTGGTCGGCGGGCACGGCGCCGGGCAGGTTACCGT
>JAWOIL010000049.1:0-6254 GCA_046484635.1 Trueperaceae bacterium | reverse complement strand
CCCATCAGCAGCTCCATGACCGCGCCGATGTCGCCGCGCATCATCGCCGCGACCATGGCGTCGAAGGTGGCCGGGTCGTCCAACGCGGCGTCGAACATCGCGGCCGCCTCGGGGTCCTCGTCGGCGACCGCGTCGCGCAGCGCCTGCTCGAACATCGAGCGCATCATGCTGGCGGCGGCGTCCTCGCCGGGCGCGGCGAAGCCGAGCTCCGCCTCCTCTTCGTCGAGCAGGTCGAAGGGGAAGTCCTGGCGGTCGCCCAGCGCCTCGACGAGCAGGATCAGGAAGGGTTGCGGGTGACGGGGGTCGCGCTCGACCTCGGCCCGCACGCTCCGCAGCGCGCGCTCGACGATGCCGCCGGTGATCGGGACCGGGCGCACGTCCTCCACGACCTCGATGCCGGCCTCGCGCCAGCGGCTGGCGAGGCCGTCGAGCGGCAGCAGCTGGCCCGCGACGAACGCGACCGCCAGCGCCTCGACCTCGATGTCGAGCAGCCACAGGTCGTCCTCGTCGGCCTCGTTGCCGACGACGAGCGGCGTGCCGATGGCGTCGTAGACCCCCACGCCGATGCGCTCGAGCACCTCCAGGATGACGGCCTCGGCCTCGGCGGGCGTGCTCGCGGCGAACAGCGCCTGGGCCATGCGTTCGGCTTCCTCGGCGGCGTCGCCGACGGGTGTGGCGAACGCGAGGGGTGTGGCGAGGCAGAGGGCGGTGACGAGGGCGAGCACACGGCGGCACGGTTCCGTCATCGGACGAACCTCCCCGGAGCCCGCGCAGGCGGCGTGCCCGGGTGGGCGGCGCCGCGCAGTGCCTCACCGTCGCGCTCTGGGTGCGCGCCGCGGTGTTCCTGCCATGGTCCCCGACTGGTGGCAGGGTGTCAACCTTGGGACGGGGGCCGGTCGGCCAGGCAGCGCGCCGCGCGCGCGGACATGCGGTCGGCGAGCGCCGTGCGAACGTTGCAGCAACGCTGCTTCTCCTTGCGGAGATGGTGGCGATGCTGTCGTGATCGATGAGCAGCGAAGCTGAAGCGTTGGTTGCGCCAAGCTTGTCTTGGCCGAGCATCGGCGACCAGATGCCCGATGGATCCGGCATGAATGGGGGACTGGCGTGAGAGCACCTGGCTCGTACTTCTCATTCGTCATCCTGGCGACGTTACTCTTCAGTGGCTGCGCCCGGGAGGCGTTCGTGCCTGTGCCCGCATCGGACCTCCACGCGGTGACCGTGGAGGTTGAACTCGAGGAACTCAGATCACGCGCGATCTCGCCTGAAGGCTGGGTGCACCTGGCGACGGGCTTCTCCTTCAGACCGACCGACGGCGGCGTCGGGTTCCAGATCGCCGTGCCACTGCTCGACCAAGCAAGCATGGACCACATCGAAGAGCACGTCGAGCGACTCCGCTCGGAGGCGGCGACCGAGGAAGACATGGCGCGATTGGCCTCGTGGGAACGGGCATGGGAGAACACCCGCTACTGGTTCCTGCAGCTCTCGGGTCTGCCCGCCGAGGAGCGGAGTGCGATCCTCGATCGCTTCCACCGGTCAGCCGGTCGCCTCGACCATGGCGATTCGTCCGTCGAACCTCTCGCGACCGACGGCTGCGTGGCTGCGAGTGCGATGCCCACCAGCGGCTCACCCGGCGCCAAGGGGTACGCCACCGCCTCATGCAGCGGTGGAGGGCCGAGCGCAGGGTACGTCTACACCGAGTCCCTGGCGCGCGCTGGCGCCAACTGGCCCACCCCATGCAGCGAAACTGGGTGGAACTCTTCCCAGTGCAGCAGTGTCGCGTATGGAAGCTACAACTGCTACAGTGCGGCAACGGCGGCGCAATACATCTACTTCAGCGGGATCACGTACCAGGTTCGCTATGCGACCGATGACGACGATAGGTGTACCTACTGATCCAGGTAACGCTACCCATCCTCTCGAGGGGAGCGATCTGGTGATGATGTCGCAGGTCTGCACGCAGGGCGATCTCTATCCGGATCTCCATGTTCCGAGCCTGGCCGTCCGGCCAGGCTCGGTCGTCGTCATCCTTGGTGATGCCGCGTCGCTCGCTGCGTTCATGGAGCTCGCGAGCCTCTTGACGGTGCCGAGAAGCGGGGTCGTCGTCGTCGGTGGCGTCGACACGACGAGCCTATCGAAGCAAGAACGCACACGGTTGAGGGCTGGCTATCTCGGGCTCGTCTTCGCGAACAGCGCGCTCGACCTTGGCACCGACGTGGTCGACAACATCGCCCGTCCCCTTGCCTTCGCCGGTGCCTCTCGCCTGAAGCGACGAAACGCAGCGCATGCCATCCTGGAGTCCTCCGGGTTCGACGGATGGCTCACCTATCCAGCGGCGGATCTTGGCCTCCCCGAGCGACGGCTGGTCGCCCTGTTCCGTGCGCTCGTGACGATGCCGCGCGTGTTGTTCCTGGAGCGATCCTTCGATGACTTGGACGGCGCCGTCGCTCGTCAGTTCGCCGAGGTGGTGTGCAGGCATGTCGCGGCGCGTGGAGCGGTCATCGTGTTGGCAGCGAACGAGGACGATGTACCCCTTGACGTCGACGAAAGGTTCGAGATCGTGTCCGGGACGCTGTGCCGTCGTCGCGAGGGCCTCCGGGCAGCTGCCGGACCCCTCCGGACCAGCAGTGCGGGAGGGGTAGCCGGCCAGTCCCATCTCGAGGTTGCACCGATCGAGATCAAGCTGCTGGCCGAGGCGAGTGTGATCATCGACGGTCGGACCGAACGCCTTCGCCCCAGGCACGCGGATCTCGTCGCGATGCTCGCTCAGAACCCCGACGGGGTCAACGGCGAGCGGCTCCATGCCGACGTCTTCGGCGACGCCGGGTCGATGAGCACGCTAAGGGCGGGGCTCACGCGCCTTCGATCGGTGCTTCCGATCGAACAGCGTCCTTACCGCATCGCCATCGACTTCCGAGCAGACTTCCTGCGCGTGTTGGATGCCGCCCGAATCGGGAACATCGACACGATGGTAGCCCTCTACCGCGGCCCCCTGCTACCGAACTCGAGTGCCCCGGGGGTGATCACGTTGCGCGAGACGCTGGAGGCGACGGTGCGACGGGCCGTACTCGAACATGGGGAGGCTCAGCACGTCATTCGAGTAGCCGAGGTGTTGGGCGACGACTTGGAGCTATGGGAAGCCGCGGCACAGAGACTGGCTCGGGATGATCCAAGGGCTCCGTACGTGTCGGCCCGCATCGATGTGATCAGGCGTCAATGGTCGGAGCCCGAGGCTGGTTCTTCGGCGGGCTTCCGGTGGTCCTGAACCAACCGCCGCTGCGACTGGCGGTTGCTGCAGCGCTGATCGTCCTCGCGCTCAGCGCGGTTCTGGAAGCGACACTGCGGGCCACGCACCAGTGGGTCCGGGGCAGCGACACGACGTTCGCCCTCAACACCACAACGGCTTCGGGCGAAGGAGCGGTTGGGGCCACGGCGGATGCCCTGCAACGTCTCGACGCGCTTGCGGCGGCGTTGGAGAGCGAGGGCGCTCTCGTCTACGCACATGTACGGCGGCACGGGCGACATGCGACTTCCGATGCGTTCGTCGGTGCCGTACCGCTGGTGGAAGCGTATGTGACGCCGGCGTTCTTCCGTGCCCGGGGCGTCGACGTCTCTCATGGTCGTCTGCTCATCGAAGGCGTAGAAGACGAGATCTTGGTCGGCGCAGCGCTCGCTCGCGATCTGTTCGGATCGCCTGAATCGGCGGTCGGAGCTGACGTTGCCGTGCAGAACATCGAGCGGGGAGTTACGGTGCAACACCTCAGAGTCGTCGGTGTCTTGCAGACCTCGCCATATCGCGATCCGAGGCTCGACGTCGACTGGCACATCGTCGCTGATCTATCTGCTCAGGTCGCTCGGGAGCCGATTGCCGTTGGCGGTATGCCACCCGCACTGTTCATCTCCCTACCGAAGGATGGGCTGCCAGCGGTGCTGGACGATGTGCAGGGCGCCGTGCAGTCCACGCTCGGCAACGGTATCGAGGTGCTACCCATCAACGAAGCGGAGATCGGCCGATGGCGGGAAGCCGGCGCTGCAACGGCCGGCGCCCGGGTGATGCTAAGGACGGGTGTACTCGCCTCGACGGCGATAGCGACGGCTTTGGCTCTGGCCGTGGCGGCACTCCAGCTGCGACCGGTCGCCGAGCGGTTCGTGCTCCAGGACCTCGAGATCGCATATGGAAGCGACGGAGTGGGAGCCTCCTCAAGGGCCGTCACGCATGCCGTCGTGCCGGGCTTGGGCGGCACGGTCATGGGTGCAATCGTCTCGGCGGCACTTCTCCAGATCCGGGATGGTCAGGTTCTCGAGGAGTCGGCCACGGCGATCGCCGCAGCCGCAGGGCTGACAGTCGTGGTTCTGGTCGCGTCATGGTTAGTCGCACGCTCGATCGTCCATCGAACGTGGAAGCGACGCCTCCACTCCGATTGGGCGGACGAGAGCGTGCAGCCTCACGTCACGATCCTGCTGCTCCCGGCTCTCGTGCTGTCCCTCAGCGCATCGGTCGCCGCCGGTCACGCACTGGCACTATCGGCTGGCTTGATGTCGGATTTCGCCCAGAGCATCGAGCGAGCCATCTTGGTGACGGCGACACCGCTGCAAACGGAGTATCGGCCCCGACGCGAGTTCGCGCCCCGCTGGTCAGCAAGCACGCTGACCGACATGGATCTCGTCGACATCGGCGCCCTCCCAAGCGTCCAGGCTGTCGAGCCAGCCAACTTCATCGCTGACGCGCGCATCGAAGGTCCCGACGGGCGAGCTCTTCTGGGCACCGTTGCCTCGTACGGTCGACACTTCGCCGATCTCGTCGGAGGGCTGCCATCCGAAGAGGGTGTATGCAGGGTGACGGCCGACGTGGCGGAGCGCTTGCACCTTTCGGCAGGGGCTGCGATCACGCTCGTCTCGAGTCATCGCGACGTGACCTGCACGGTCCACGAGATCATGGCTCCCCTGCCTCTGCACTGGCTCACCGCTTTCGGGCTCCTTCCTCATGTGACGGCGCCAAGAGGCGCCGCGGCGCACTTGCTTCCCATCGAAGCCGTCGAAGGCAGGTACTCGAGCGTGATCGTCATCCTCGACCAAGGCGCTTCGCCGGCGGAGCTGTTGGCGTGGCTCCAGGCGAACGGGAACGCGGATTCGCTGGCTTCGATCCCGCTGGCTGGCACGCTGCGCTCGACGCTGGAACGACTCATGCTGGACGTCGGCGTGCTCGTGCTCTTGTCCTGCCTCTCCGGCACGCTCGTCGTCTCCTCGTACCTTCGCTCGATATCGAACTGGCGTGGTGGCCGGCGACCGGCGCTAACCCTCCTTCGCGTCTACGGCGCTTCGCGACTTCAGGTGCTTCGTGCGAGTGGACTCCAGTCGACATCGGTCAGCCTCGCGGCCATGCTCTTCGGCGTCGTCACCGGCTATTGGGTCGGGCCCGCCATCTTTGGCGCGACGGCCCACAGCATCGGGTTCTACACCGATGAACGCTGGGTGCCGCTCGTTCTGCTCGCAGCCATCGTGGCGGCGGTCGTCATCGGGATCGCCGCTGTGTCAGCGCGCCCGCCTTCCGCCAAGTCCCGTTCGCGAAGCAACCTCCACCAACCTGACGTGTGATGGCGGTTGTCGGTCGAGCGGCTGCTTGGTGACTTCCTCCATCTCCTCCCGCACGGCACCGCCAGCCGTCGTCCCGCGGCGGACTCACCCCTTGACCCCCGTGCTGGCGATCCCGGTGGTGATGAAGCGCTGCAGGAGCGAGAAGACGACCGTGATGGGCAGGAGCGTCAGCACGGTCATCGCCAGCACGTAATGCCACTGCACGTTGAGTTCGCCCTGGAAGGCGTTGAGGCCGACCTGCAGGGTGAAGAACTCGCTGCGGGTCAGCACGATGAGGGGCCACAGGAAGTCGTTCCAGCGCCACATGACCGAGAAGATCGCCAAGACCGCCAGCGCGGGCGCGGCCAGCGGCAGCACGATCTGCCAGTAGATGCGCCACTCGGAGGCGCCGTCGATGCGCCCGGAGTCGAGCAGCTCGTCCGGGATCGTCAGCATGTACTGACGCAGCAGGAACACGCCGGTCGGGGTGGCGGCCCCAGGGATGATCACGCCCCACAGGCTGTTGATCCACCCCACCTGGGTGATGACGAGGTAGACGGGCACCAGGATGCTCATGGATCAGTATGATGCCGTGTTCCTGGGTATGGGCACCTACAAATACATGACCGCCGGGATCCCCGGTGAGGATCTGCCGGGTGTCTATGCCGCACTGGATTTTCTGG
>JAWOIL010000201.1:0-3701 GCA_046484635.1 Trueperaceae bacterium | reverse complement strand
ACGGTGAGCGTGCAGACGTCCATCGGCGTCGCCCTGTACCCGAACGACGGGGCCGACCCGCGTGCGCTCCTTCGCGCGGCCGACACCGCGATGTACCAGGCCAAGCTCAAGGGGAAGAACGTCGTCAGCTACGTCGTTGCCGCGCCCGACGGAAGGGGCAGCGCAGGCGAGCTTCCATAGCGGAGCGAAGCAACCTGTCCGCGACCCGAGACTCGCTTCCAGGGCGACGTTCCTGAGGGATCGGTGGGCCCTGCGGGGCTCGAACCCGCGGCCGAGCGCGGCGACGTCGCCGAGCGAGCGGTCGATCGCCGCGTCACGCCCGCGTAACGCCCCGCTTTCCAGACTGTCGCCAGCGTCGTGGCCAAGGGCGCCACGACCGCGTGCACGAAGGAGGACACATGCGCAGCCAGCTCAGCCGATCCATCACGCTCCTCTCCGTCGCGGCGATGCTCGCGAGTTGCAGCCCTCCCCCCGCCCTCGACGAGTGCCTCCCAGAACAGGGTGCCACGGGGATCTTCGTCTCGGGATCGGGCAGCGACGCCACTGGCGACGGAAGCCTCGCCGCTCCGTACCGCAGCCTCACCCAGGCCCTCGACGCTGCGTCGCTCGACACGACCATCCACGTCCTGTGCGGGACGTTCGGCGACGCGAGTGGCGAGGCGTACCCCATCGACGTCTCCGGCCACACCGTCAAGGGCATCGGACCAGCATTGGCGTCCATCGTGTACGCGGGGTCCGACCCGGGGGCGAAGGCGTTGGTGGCGTTCAGCGGCACCGTCTCGATCGAAGGGCTCACGCTCTCGGGCTTCACGGGCAACACCATCGAGTTCGCCGGCGGGACGGCGACCATCGCAGACGTACGGGTCGTCAGCCCTGCCGATGATGACGGTAGCGGCATCAGGCTCGACGGCGGCGCCGTGGTCGAGCTGCTGCGGGTCGAGGTCTCCGGCGGCGACGAGGGCGTCTCCATCGGCGACTTCGCTGCGGTCCGCGTCGTGGACAGCGTGATCCGCGGCGCCCGGGGCGACGGGATCGACATCGGGGATGCGGCCAGCCTCTTCGTCCGCGGCACGCGCATCACCGGCAGCGCCTCGTCCGGCATCGAGGTCGGTAGCCCGGGCAGCATCGACCTGGGCACGGTGGCCGATCCCGGTGGCAACACGATCACGGGGAACGCCGAGTGGCAGATCCAAGACCGCCGGGCCGCCTTCGCCGGCACGACCATCATGGCGATCGGCAACGACCTCGGCACGCCGGTGTCCGGCGTGCAGACGGGACCGTCATCGCTGCCGCTCGTCTGGGAGATCGTCAACGGGGGCAACCAGATCGACTTCGGCGGCCCCTGAGCGTCCGCTCGCCGTGACGTAGCGCCCGACTCACTGCGGCCGACCTCACGGCCGCGATCGGACGAAGAGTCCACGGCCGTCGGCCCGGCCCGTCCGAGTCCGACGGCCGCCGCCGCACGATGGCTGCAACGGATCCTTCAGGCCGCTCCGTCCCGAAGGGAGCGGCCGGCATAGAACAGCTCTTCTTGTGCCCGGACGCCCAACTCAGCTCTCGTAAGGCGACCGATCGCGAAGCAACACGATCGCGCTGAAGGCGGCGGTGATCGCGGGCAGCTCCGCACGACCGCAACGCCGCACCCCCGTCCCCCGCGCCTCGGAAACACTCTCGACCACGGCGGCCGACCGCAGTGGCACGACGTCGGCGTCGGGGCAGCCTTGTGCAGAGACAGCGTGCTGCCGTCTCGGCACGGAGGACATGTGTCCCTTTCGCTAACGGATCTGAGCTACTACCTTTTAGCCGCCTCGTCGGGCGCAGCTGTGGGGCAGGGCTGCCGGACGGCCTGCTTCGAGGGGAGTTCAGCCATGTACGAAGGTATCGTTCGCCGCGTCGGCGTCGCCTCCGGGATCGCCGCCGCTATCCTCAGTGTTGCTTGGTTCGTGACGTTCCAAGCGAAGGACGCCATCGCGCCCATCCCCGACTGGAGCGACGTGGAGGCGTACGCCGTCGCGCTGTCGCCGTGGCGGATGCTCTACATCTACCCTTCCTTGCTGCTCGCCCTCGCCTACCTTGCGCTCCTCTCGGCGGTGCACGTCCAGGTTCAGGGTCCGCGGCGCGTTTGGAGTCTGTTCGCCTTGGCCGTCGGCATCGTGTATGCGACAATGGCAAGCGTCAACTACACCATCCAGGCGGTGGGGGTGCGCTGGAGTCTTGCAGCGGGCGAGACCACCGGGATGGAGATGTTCCTACCGGATAACCCCCACTCCATATTCGGCGCGTTGTCCACCTCCTACGTCTACATGGCCCTGTCGATGGCGGCCCTCGCCTTCGTGTTCCGCGAGGGACCTCTCGAGCGTGTGATCCGCTGGGTTCTGATAGCCCAGCTGGTTAGCGCGGTCGGGCAGACGGCGAGCAGCATGTTCGGGGCGGGCGATGGGGTGCTCATCGCTACGGGTCTCGTCTGGGTGGTCGGGGCGCCCGTCGCCTTCTTCCTCATCGCACGTTGGTTCTCACATCCGCCTGGCCCGGCTGCATCCTCACGTACGCAGGGCCCCGTGGTGAGGACCGGCTCGTGATGCGCGTTGCTCTCGGTGTGGTCTTGGCGCTGCACGGCCTTGTGCACCTATGGTTCGTGGTCCTCGCCCTGGGTTGGATCGAGTTCCAGCCCGACATGGGTTGGACCGGCCGGTCCTGGTTGCTCACGTCAGCGATCGGCGACGCTGCCACCCGCACTGTCGCGGCCGTCATGCTAACGATCGCCGCCGCCGCCTTCGTCGTGAGCGGGGTAGCGCTGATCAGCCAAGCGCCCTGGTGGCGCCCCGCTCTTGCCTCCGCCGCGATCGTCTCCTCCGCCGTGCTGATCGTTGTCTGGGACGGCGGGACGAACATGCTGGTCCAGAAGGGCGTCCTCGGCTTGGCGATCAACTTCCTGGTCCTGATCTTCGCGGTCCGATAGGCGACGTAGTGCGTTGGAGACGTTCGTCCCAGGAACGGGCGACGTCGCGCTCACGACAGGGTTGCCCCATGAAGGGAGGCACGTGATGCTCGCGCACGTCATCTCTGCGAAGGGAATGTTGGTCATCGTGACGCTGCTCGGCATGGCGATGTGCACAGCCGGCATCGGCCGTGTCGCGGCGCGTGGTGCCTGGCTCCAACCGATGTCGATTCTCGCCTACTTGATAGGTGCACTGATCCTTGTGGTCGTCGGCGCCACGCTCCTCGGCATTCGTCTCCCCTATGTGCCCTCGCCGCGAGCCGCGATAGTTGCCGTTTTGGTGCTCGCAGCCGTCAAGATCCTCATTACTCGACTGCACGCGCTCTAGTGCCTAGCAGCTGCTTGGGATCCACCGCTCAGCTGAGGAGAGCCAGAAGACCGCGACGAGGCGTCGACCTCCCGGAAGCCAAGCACATACCCGCGTGGGTCCCCTGCCCGGAAATGGGCCCAGCGTTCCGACCCCGGGCAGCGTCCATGTCGCGGCCTTGCTCGTTCTGGGCAGTGTTCTGGCGGTATTGGTGGGCCCTGCGGGGCTCGAACCCGCGACCGAGCGATTATGAGTCGCCTGCTCTGACCGACTGAGCTAAGGGCCCGCGCCACGTCGGGACGGACCCATCGTACGTGGCCGCCCGCCGCCGATGTGCTGACGGGCGCCCGCGCCGCGCGTCAGGGCTTGGGCGGCGCGCCAACTCGGTCGTAGAGC
>JAWOIL010000155.1:0-2768 GCA_046484635.1 Trueperaceae bacterium | reverse complement strand
ACATGGTCGCCTCCTTGCGGGTGTCGAACACGCGCGGCTCGATGGCCGCGGGTGTTAAACATCCTTTACATGGCGAGTGTAAAGAACTACTGACCTCGTGTCAAGGATTCTAGACATCCGCGGTGATCGCTGGTTGTTGCCGCGCGAGGCGGATGGTGGAAGCTCGCAGGTTTTCAGGTTGGTCCGGTGGGTGATTCCTTCGATGAGATGCGAACTCGATCGCGCCGGCCTCTCACGTTTCCCGGCGTTCGGGCATCGGATACCCAGGCATCCATCGCTGCCCCGTGGCCGCTGCGTCCGCGAGGCGCTCGATTCGCCGGAGGCGTGTCTCCTCGCGCTTCGCCGCCAGCACCCAGTCGACGAGGGTGCGGCGGTAGGCGGGCGACTGCGCCGCGAACCACGACCAGGCAGCCTCGTCGCGCTCACGCAGGGCGCGGTCGTATGGCTCGGGCAGCCGCTCGGGCCGGTCTTGAGACGCCACGTCGTCCGCTGCATCCGGGCGGCGCGCCGCGTGCGCCGTGAGCCCTGCCGGACGCATCCGTCCTTCGGCGGTCAGGGCGGCCACGCGCCCCAAGTTCACACGACTCCAGATGCTGCCCGGACGACGCGGGGTGAAGCGGATGGCGTACCGCTCGTCGTCGATGCTGCGGCGCACGCCATCGATCCAGCCGAAGCACAGCGCCTCGTCCACGGACTCCGGCCACGTCAGGCTCGGGCGGCCCGTGGCGCGTTTGAAGTACCCCACCCACAGCACGTCCGCGGTGGCATGGTGCGTCTCCAGCCAGGCGCGGAACTCGGACGGCGAGCGGAAGTAGACCGGCTCCATCGGCACCTTCAGCATAGGGTCGGCCAGCATAGGGTCGGCAGGTGGCACTTGGTCTCCACCGGCACGAGCCGCTAATGGGCCGGTGGGCCCCCAGCCTCTGGTCCCGGCAGATTCAGGCCGACGGTGCGGCACGTTCACGCGCGCTGTCCAGCCGCGCCCTCAGCGCCTCGAGGCTTGGCCAACCCAGCCCGTCGTTGTCCTCGTATCGACGGCAAGCCATGACGGCAGGACCCACGTAACCGAACAGGTCCATGCCGTCGACACGAATCGTTGGCGAGCCGGCGAATCCAGCGAGGTCCTCGGGCACCATCGTCGCCACGTTACGCAACCGGACCGATGCCTCCCACCGGGACTCCGCCAGGACCGCACCCAACACCGCCCAAGCGTGCTGCCACGAAGGACAACCATCGAAGTACAGCACCTCGATCTGCGTCATGCTTGCCACACTACGCCGTGCCCTACTGGCTCTCCGCCAATCAGCGACCCGAGCTACGTCCCAAGCTAGACACACGACAACCCGAACACGCTCTACCGAGGCGCCACCCACCCGTTGCGGTCCGCCTGCAGGACGTGGCCAAGGTCGTCCTCGAAGATGCCGATCAGCGCGGTCGGCGTGGTCCAGCGGTATGGCAGGAAGTCCGCGTAGCTCAGGCCGATCCCGCGCCGGCCCGACCAAGTGCCCATACCCACGGGAGGTTCCGAGATAGACCAGGCCGCCGCGTTGATCTCCGCGGCCGACGCGACGGAGCGATCGTTCGCCAGCCCCACCGGGCTGAACAGCACCGACAGCCCTTGCCCTGCATGCGGCTGCATCGCGGTGGTATCGAGCAGAATTACCACATCGCGTTGACTCGAAGGCAGGCGCACGCCGAAGGCCAGCTTCCCAGACGGTGCGTCCAGAGGCGTCATCCCCCGATCCGTCAGGAGCGTCGTCACCGGCGTGAGGTCGAGGTCGTCGACCGTCAGGATGGCACCGGGCGCCGGCGTGGGGTCGGGCAGGTCCTCGGTGGGCAGGTGTTCCGTCCGCGAAGGCGCTGTTGGCAGGTTCTCCGTGGTTGCTTCGGCTCCAGGCCCGCGCTGCACGGTCGCGTCGACCCGCACGCCGGCCTCCGGCAGCCTCAACGTCCCGTCGAGGTACCACCGCACGTGAGTGTGCGCCACGTGGCTGGCAACCAGTGCGCGACGCCCCAGGTCTGCCGCTCGCTCGGCCAGCCCCCGCCCCTGCTCCGCCTCGAGCGCGTACGTCCGTCCGCGCAGCACGACCTTGTCACTCTCGATCCCGGCGGTGAAGAGCTCGAAGCTCCACCCGAGCATGGTGGCCGTGGCCAACTGCGCACGCGAACCAGGCTCGAACCCGGCCAGGAAGTCGGTCTCGAAGGACAGCCACCACGTGCGGCCGGCGCTGGTGAGGGCCGGACCCGACACCGTGAAGCGTTGCACCAGGTGCGGCCCCCACCAGGTGAGGCCGCGCTCGTCTCGCGCGATGCGCGACGCGGGCACACGGTGGTCGCGAAGAAGACCGTGCAAGACCTCAACCGCCACGTCGACGGACAAGTGGACCTCCACGTCCTCGGGTCGACCGAACCCTCGCTTCCCTAGGGGCCCCAACCGGGCGTGCTTGGTGTTGATCCGTACTCTACCCACCTGCGGAAGACCTCGGGACCGCACGTCCGGACCGTCGACGAGCGGACGGTCGGCGAACGGACGGTCAGCGAGCGAACGATCGGACGGTCGGCGAACGGAGGATCGGACGGTCGGCGAACGGAGGATCGGCTGCCTTCGTCCGCGCCGTACTCGAAAACGAGTAGGTCGACTGCGAAACGGGTCAATCTCCTCGAGATCGAGCAAGTCCTGAGAACACCACCCTCCTCCGACCCGGCGGCAGATGCCGAGGTGCGGACGCGCCAAGGGCGCACCAAGCGCGCACCATGCTCGCGCCACG
>JAWOIL010000078.1:0-5163 GCA_046484635.1 Trueperaceae bacterium | reverse complement strand
ACGGTGATCGATGCACCGCACACGCACTGCATCGCGCTCAGCTGGTGGGAGCTGCAGGACGCGCAGCGGGCGTTCAACGCCGTGCGCGATTCGGCGGTCACCAGCCACGCCTGCGAGCTCGAGACCTCCGGGTACCTCGCCATCGACGCCGATCACGTGCGCATGGACTTAGCCGCCCGGGACATGGACGGCTCGGCCACCACGCACTTCTGGAGCGACCTGATGGGGCGGCGCCCCGACCCCGCGTTCAAGAACGCCGTGAAGTACATGGAGATCTGGAGCGCGTTCTCGAACACCGGCGTGCGCGGTGACCCGACCAAGGCCACGGTGGAGAAGGGAAGGGCCGTGCTGGACGCGGCGGCGGCCGAGCTGGCCGAGGTCATCGACGAGCTGGCGCAGCGGCCGATCCGCGAAGGAAGAGACCACCATTGACCACGCCAGCCAGTTGCCGGGTCTTCTACCGTTCCCCGAACCGCGCCTACCCCATCGCCGAACGCGCCGAGGGCGTCTACCTCTGGGACACGAACGGCAAGCGCTACCTCGACGCCTGCGCCGGCGCGTTGGTGGCCAACATCGGGCACGGTCGGCGTGACATCGCCGAGGTTGCCGCGCGGCAGATCGAGCGGCTCGATTTCGTGCACGGCAGCCAGTTCTCCAGCGCGCCGCTGGAAGCGCTGGCGGAGCGCATCGGACGCTGGTTGCCATCCGGCTCGTGGCGCTTCTTCGCGGCGTCGGGCGGGAGCGAGGCGACCGAGAGCGCCATCAAACTGGCGCGGCAGTACCACGTCGAGCGCGGCAACGCCGGCAAGCGCATCGTCGTGTCGCGCTGGTCGGGGTACCACGGCGCGTCGCTCGGCGCGTTAGGCGTGTCGGGCTTGGGCGCGCGAAGGCGCCTGTACGAGCCGCTGCTGCGCGACGACGCGTACCTGAAGATCCCGCGGCCCGACCCGTCGGTCGACGGCCGCCAAGACGCCGCGGCGCTCGAGGCGCTGCTGCAGCGCATCGGATCCGAGCACGTGGCGGCGTTCTTCGCCGAGCCGATCGTCGGGGCCGCCGCGCCAGCACTCGCGCCCGCAGCCGGCTACTACGAAGAGATCCGCCGCATCTGCAGCGCCCACGACGTGCTGTACGTCTCGGACGAGGTGATGTCGGGCCTCGGACGCACCGGCACCAAGCTCGGGCTGGACCGGTGGCACGCCGTTCCCGACGTCGTCGTGCTGGGCAAGGGGCTGGGGGCTGGCTACGTGCCGCTGGCTGGCATCGCCGCCAGCGACGCCGTGGTCGAGACCATCGCCCAAGGCAGCGGTACGTTCACGCACGGCTACACCTACGCCGGCCACCCCGTCTCCGCTGCGGTGGGCAGCGCCGTGCTGGACGTGATGGAGCGCGAGGACCTGGTGCGCCGCAGCGCCGATACGGGCGCCTATCTCCTTGGTGAACTCCGAGCCCTGGCTGACGAGACCCCCGAGGTGCTCGAGGTGCGCGGATACGGTCTGCTGCTCGGAGTCGTTCTTGGTGACCCGCGATCGGGCGTCCCATTCGCCACGCCGGGCTACGCGTACCACGTCGGCCGCATCGCCCTCGAGCTGGGCTTGAACGTCTACCCGGGCACGGGCTCGGGAGAAGAGTCCACCGGCGACCACCTGCTCATCGGGCCGCCGCTCACCATCACGCGCGAGGAGTCGGGCGAGATGGTGGCGATGCTGCGGGACGCGCTCGTGACGGCGCGAGCGGAGGCGGATCGTTACAGGTGAGGTGTGGAGGCGCTGGCTCGCGGCGGAGCTGGCAGCACAACAGTGCTGGCTGGCTGCCGCGTGCACTGGACTTCCCGCAGGATTCCGCGGGCCGGCCACCGTGCGCCAGCCGGCTACCGCCTACTCACCTGGATTGCCCCCGCCTCCACCGCCGCCGCGATCGACAACGCCAGATGCTCGGACCCTGGCCGCGTGACGACCATGAACCCCACCGACAACCCCGCGGCCGTCGCAAGCACCGGGACGCTGACGGCGGGTGTGCCTAGGTAGTTGAACACGCGCGTGTTGCGAACCGAGCGCACGTTGACCTGGCCGAAGGCCGCGTCGTCGCCGGTCACCAGTGGCTCGATGAGCGGCGGAAGCATCGCCACGGTCGGCGCGACGATCGCGTCCGCGCCCATGGCTTCCTGCCAGAACGCGTGCTTCAGCCGCTCGCGCTCGTTCAATAGCTCCATGTACTCGGACGCGGTGCAGTCGGCCGAGGCCAGCACGCGTCGCGCGACGCGCGGGTCGATCCGGTCGCCGGAGCGCCGCACCAGGTCGGCGTGCGCCGCGCTGAATTCCACCGAGTTGATGGAGTGCATCCGAACGTAGGTGGCGTCGATGTCGCCGATGCTCGGCGCCCCGCCGCGACGCACGTCGGCGCCGAGCGTCTGCAGCAGCGCCACGCCGTGTTCGAACCCGGCGCGAACGTCGGTGTCCAGGTCGTCCTGCAGCACCGTGGTCGGCGCGAACAGGCTCAGGCCCGCCACGTCCTGCGGCACGAACCACCTGGGTGGGCTCCCCAGCAGCGCCTGCCACGCGTGCCAGGCGTCGGCCACGGTGCGCGCGAGCGGCCCGAGGGTGTCGTGCGTGACGGACGCCGGCACCACGCCGTCCATGGGGAGGCTTCGCTCGGTCGGTTTCAAGCCGACCAGGCCGTTGAACGATGCCGGGATCCGCACCGAGCCGCCGGTGTCCGATCCGATGGCGAAGCTCGTCAGCCCGCTCCCGACGCTCACCGCCGAGCCCGACGACGAGCCACCCGGCACCCGCCGGCGGTCGAGCACGTTGCCCGGGATCGGCGAGTGTTGGTTGAGGCCGAGTCCGGAGAAGGCCAACTCGGTCATGGTCGTCTTGCCGAGGAACACCGCCCCGGCCGCGTCGAGTCGCGCGGCGACGGCGCAGTCCTGCACCGCAGGCGGTTGGTCGGCGAGCGCCGCCGATCCGGCGGACGTCACGTCGCCGCGCGTGTCCAGCAGGTCCTTCAGGCCGATCGGCACGCCCTGTAGCGGGCCCAAGTCGATGCCGCGCGAGAAGAGCGCGTCGGCGCGGGCGGCTTGCACCAACGCGCGCTCGGCGGTCACGAGGCGGAACACCGGGCCGGGCGCCAAGCGGTCGAGCAACCGCTGCGTGACGTCGATGGCGGTGGTCTCCCGGCGGCGGTAGGCGGCGGCGAGCGAGAGGATGTCGAGGTCGAAGTCCATGGGTGGCGTCAGGATATGCCTTGGCGCCGGAGGTGCGTGCTCGAAGCTGAGGGTGCGGGCTCGGCGCCACCGCGCGGACGTCCGGCTGCAAGTGGGGCGGGTCGCTTGCCACCGCGCAGCGGGGACGTACGCTGGGTCGTGTCCGTGAGCGTCGAAGTGCCCGTCGAATCGACTGCCGGCTCGACCGTCGGGTCGACCGCAGAAGCCACCTTCTCGATCGTGGCGCGTTGCCCTCGCACCGGCGCGTTCGGCGCCGCGGTGGCGTCGCGCATCCCGGCCGTCGGCGCGGTGGTGCCGCACCTGCGCACGGGTGTCGGCGGGATCGTCACGCAAGCGAGAACCAACGTCTACATCGGCCTGCGTGGCATCGACCTATTGGCCGGTGGCGCGAGTGCCGAGGATGTCGTGGACGCCGTGCTGCGGTGGGATCCGGAGGTGCACCTGCGGCAGTTCGCCGTGGTGGACGGCGCCGGGCGCGTGGCGGCCTTCACAGGGGACCGGAGCGAGCCGTATGCGGGCCACCGTCTGGAGGACGGGTTCGCGGTGGTCGGCAACATGCTGGCGTCCGGGGACGTGCTGGACGCCATGGCGAAACGCTTCGGGGAACAGCCCGAAGCGCCCCTGACCGAGCGTCTACTCGATGCGCTCGCCGCCGGGCAGGCAGCGGGCGGCGACAAGCGCGGCAAGCAGTCCGCCGCCGTCCGCGTGGTCGAAGAGGAGGAGTACCCGTTGGTCGACCTGCGCGTCGACGAGCACGACGACCCCATCGTCGAGTTGCGCCGCGTCTACACGGTGTGCCTCACCGGCCTGTTCCCTTACGCGCGCACGCGGCCGACGCGCGCGGCGCTGCGGCTGGCGACGGGAAGGGATGGACCGTGAAGAGAAGTATCGTGAGCGGTCGCATCGTGAACCCGCCGACCAGCAACCGAACCCTCGTCGCGCACAGCACGACGGCGCGTAACCTGTCCACCCTGGCCCTAGGACTCGCGTGCGCGTCCTTCGTCTTGGCCGCCTGCGCCTCCGCCCAACCCGACCCCACGCCGTACGAGTCCCCGACGCTCTCGTCCTGTCCCTTGTTCCCCCCGGACCACATCTGGAACACCCCCATCACCACGGCGCCCCTCGACCCCAAGTCGACCGCCTTCGTCGCCAGCATCGGAGCCACCCGCACCATGCACCCGGACTTCGGCTCGGGCCTGTGGGACGGCGGCCTCATCGGCATCCCCTACACCATCGTCGGCGCCGGCCAGCAGCGCGTCGACGTCTCCTTCTACTACCCGACCGAGAGCGACCCGGGTCCGTATCCCATCCCGCCAGACACCCCCGTCGAGGGTGCCCCACCCGGCGGAACGGCGTCCGGCGGTGATCGCCACGTGATCGTAGTGGACACGGGCGAGTGCGTGCTGTACGAGCTGTTCGATGCCGAGCGCCAGCCGAACGGAAGCTGGCAGGCCGGCTCCGGCGCCATCTTCGACTTGAACGGTTACGCCCTGCGCCCCGACGGCTGGACCTCGGCCGACGCCGCCGGCCTTCCCATCCTGCCTGGTCTGGTGCGCTACGAAGAGGTGGCTGCCGGCGCCATCCACCACGCGCTGCGGTTCACTGCGCCCATCACGAGTAACGTCCACGTTTGGCCGGCGCGCCATGACGCCTCGAGCGAGACGGGCGCCGCCTACCCTCCCATGGGCCAACGCTTCCGCCTGCGCGCTGACTTCGACGCCAGCGGCTTCTCGCCCGAGGCGCAGGTGATCGTGCAGGCGCTGCAGACGTACGGCATGATCCTGGCGGACAACGGTTCGGCCTGGTACCTATCCGGTGCCCCGGACGAGCGTTGGGACAACGACGCGCTGCGCGACCTGAAGGAGATCCGTGGGGAAGACTTCGAGGCGGTGGACGTGTCGGGGTGGATGGTGGATGCGGATTCGGGGTTGGCGGCGCCATAG
>JAWOIL010000074.1:0-3472 GCA_046484635.1 Trueperaceae bacterium | reverse complement strand
AGCAGTTCCTCGAGTTGGAACCGGTGGCGAACCGGGTGCATCACGGCGTGTTCGAGCATCGAGTCGATCGAGTACGGTTCGCCCCAGTAGGCGTTGAATACCTGGTCGAGTTGTTCGTCCGACACGGTCTCGAGCGGCGTGCGCCAACCATCGAGCAAGTGCTCCATGTACGTGTCGCCACGGCCGGCAACGTCCTCGACCTCGGGCACCTCGTCGATGTCGGGCTCGGGAAGACCGAGCTTCTCGGTCATCCAGCGCATGTACCCACGCGCGGCGTTGAACACGTGAAGGAGTAGGTGGGCACGCGATGCGTAGTGGCGGTTGTCCGTCGGCGGAAGGTCGATGCCGGCGTCGTCGGCTTCGCGCCAGACGGGCAGGAATCTGCGCATCTCCTGCTCGTGCATGATCACCAAGGCGCGCGCGGCGCGGGAACGGTAGCCGTCGAGACCAGCCGGTTCGGGTCGTGCGGAGTCTTCGCTCATGGTGCGAGCATGGTAGCGGAAGAGGCGCCTCTCAGCACGCATCCCGGCGGTGTCCGCGCTAGGAGCGTCGCCGGCAGCGTTCAGCAGCTCCATCAGCGAGCGCAGCGACGCGTCGCTGGTGCGCGCCGGCACACCGATGCTCTCGAGCATCTCGACCACCGCCTCCATCTCCTGCACGCGCCGGAAGGCGTGCTTGCGGCTGCCCTCCTCGAAGCGGTCGATCGACGCTTCGTCCACCAAGGTCGCGAGCTGACCGCGGGCGTAATCCTCCAGGTCGAGCGCGCGCGCGGCGGCGAGGCACTCCATCACTACGGCCGCGATGCCCTTGTAGGCGATGGAACGGACCAGCTTGCGCGTCGCGGCGGTGCCGGCGTCCCCCTCCAGCACGGTGACGTCGAGGCCCAACGGGGCGAGGAGGCGGTGGAACGCCGCGGCGCCGGAACCGGCTACCCACAATGGCGTGCGTATACCCTTTGGCGGAACTGGCGCCATGATGGCGACGTCGACGAACGCAGCGCCGCGCGCTTCCACGATCGCCGCGACCTCGCGCTTGAGGTCGGGCGAGGCGGTGTTCGCTTCGGCGTAGAGCTGCCCTTCGCGCAGCACCGGAGCGACCTCGGCGGCCACCTCGCGCGCGACGCTCGGCCAGTTCATGCTCAGGATCACGTCGGCGTCCGCCGCGGCGCCGGCGTTGCCATCCGCGACGGTAACGCCCTCGGGGCGCTTGCTGACGTCCGGATCCCAGCCACTGACGCGCGCGCCGGCTGCGATGAGGCCACGCGCGAACGCGCCGCCTGCCTCGCCGAGGCCGAGGATTGCCACCCGCAAGGGCTTCGGTGACGAGTCGGTGGTGGGCACGCCCGATGCTAGCCGCGCCCCGGAAGCGCCGTCAACGACGCCGACCTGGCAGCGCGATGTCGTTTGCCCTAGCATGGTGGCCGTGTCTCACACCCCTACCGACCCCGACGCGATCGAGGTCGCGCGCGCCGCTACTCCCGACGTGTTCGTCTGCGCCACCTGCGCCACCCACGTTCCGGGCGACGTTCCTCCCCCCGACCCCTGCCCCATCTGCGCGGACGAGCGGCAGTACGTCCGTCAGGGTGGTCAACTCTGGCTCTCGTTCAGCGAGTTCGCGCAAGAGCACCGCATGCGGATCGAGGAGAAGGAGCCGGGCCTGTGGGGCGTCGGCGTCGAACCGAGCTTCGCCATCGGCCAGCGCGCACTGCTGGTGCGTACGCCCGAAGGCAACTTGTTGTGGGACTGCGTTCCACTGCTCGACGAAGAGGGCGCGGCCCAGCTCGAAACGCTAGGTGGCGTGCGCGCGGTGGCCATCAGCCACCCGCACTACTACGGCGGGTACGAACGTTTCGCCGATCGCTTCGGGGCCGACATCCTGCTCCACGAGGCCGACCGCGCACACGCCCATATGCCGCATCCGAAACTGCGGTTCTGGCAAGGGGAGCGGTTCTCGCCGTTCGGTGGGATCACCCTGATCCGCGCCGGCGGCCATTACGCCGGCGGCACCGTGGCGTACTGGCCGGCCGGAGCGGATGGGCGCGGCGTGTTGTTCACCGGCGATATCCTGCAGGTCATTCCCGACCGACGCTTCGTGGGCTTCATGTACTCGTACCCCAACCTGATCCCGCTGCCACCTGCCGAGGTCGAGCGCGTGGCCGCGTCGGTGGCGCCCTTCGCGTTCGACCGGATCTACGGCGCGTGGTGGGGGCGGGTCATCCCCGAGGACGCGCGCGAGGTGGTGACGCGTTCCCAGAAGCGCTACGTCCATGCGGTGTCGCGGCGGTTGGACGGGGTGACGTTGCCGCCGGCCGACGCGTCAGCCGTGGCGCACCCGAGCGTGCCCGCAGTCAGCGGTGCCTCCACGCCCGCCACGGACTCTGCCGCCGCGCCTCCCGCCGCGCCTGCCGCGACGCACGCCATCACCCCCGCCACCACCCCGCACGCCGAGGAGAACCGGCGCCACTGGAACGAGCGCGCGGCCGACTGGGTGGCGGCGGGCGAACGTCAGTGGGCGGCCGCGGAGCCCACCTGGGGCGTCTGGGCCGTGCCGGAGTCGGATCTGCGCATGCTTCCAGACGACATGCGCGGCATGGACGCCGTCGAGCTTGGGTGTGGCACCGGTTACGTATCGTCGTGGATGGCGCGCCGCGGCGCGCGCGTGACGGGCATCGACGTGTCCGAGGAGCAGCTCGCCACCGCTCGGCGCCTGGCGATAGAGCACGGTGTCGACCTGACGCTCGTGCATGCCGACGCCGAACGCACGCCGTTCGAAGACGCGAGCTTCGACTTCGCCATCAGCGAGTACGGTGCCGCCATCTGGTGCGACCCGCACGTGTGGATCGCGGAAGCGACGCGGGTCCTGCGTCCGGGCGGACGGTTGGTGTTCCTCGCCAACCACCCGCTGGCGCAGGTGTGCTCGCCCGAGGACGGCAGCGTGGTGACGGAACGCCTGGCGCGGCCTTACTTCGACTTGCACCGCCTGGACTGGACGCAGGTGGAGGTCGATCCCGGCGGGATCGAGTTCAACCTGCCCATCTCCGAGTGGTTCGCGTTGTTCCGGCGCCTCGGCCTGGAGGTGGAGGAGTTCCTGGAGCCACGTCCTGCAAGCGGCGGCAGCGAGGAACGCTTCTACGCCACCGCGGACTGGGCGCGCAACTGGCCGACCGAGCAGGTGTGGAAGTTGCGGAAGCCGACGTAGCGGCGGAAGAACGCACGCGCGCCCCGGCGCAGGCTGGTGGTGCTTCGCCCCCTAAGGTCAGGCGTCGATGCGCCCTGGCGCAGTCGATCGCGCGTCGCCCCCTACGGCTGCGCTTCGGCGCCCCATGAGGCTCATGATCGTCAGGGTCATGCCCATGATCATGTGCCCGAGCATGGCGCCGGCGGCGCCGAACGGGATCACGCTCATGACGATCAGGGGCTGCAGGTAGGAACGGAACGGGACGGCCAGCAGCGCGTAGATCACGAACAGCACG
>JAWOIL010000040.1:0-41104 GCA_046484635.1 Trueperaceae bacterium | reverse complement strand
TTCGACGAGCGCTACCTCGAGCTGCCCGACGAGGTGCTGGCGACGGTCATGATCAAACACCAACGCTTCTTCCCGACCCGGAAGGAGACCGGCGAGGGGAAGCCCGGTCCGTTGGCACGCCACTTCGTGGGCGTGTCGAACAACCGCGTCGACGACGAGGCGCTGGTGCGGAAGGGGTACGAGCAGGTCCTAGGAGGCCGCCTGTACGACGCGCGCTTCTTCTGGGACGCCGACCGCGCGAAGAGCCTGTCGCAGCACGCCTGGGGCCTGTCGGGCATCGCGTTCCAGAAGGAGCTCGGCTCGATGGCCGACAAGACGGCCCGGGTCGGCGCCGCGGCGCAGTTGCTGGTGGACGCACTGGGGGTCGAGCCGGGCGAGATAGAGGCGCTGGAGCGGGCCCTGCCGGTGTTCCGCGCCGACCTGGCGACCGACATGGTGTACGAGTTCCCGGAGCTCGAAGGGGTGATGGGGCGCGCCTACGCCTTGGCCGAAGGGATGTCGCCCGCGGCAGCCGACGCGTTGCTGGGCGGGGTGCTGCCGCGCAGCCACGCCGATGACGTGCCTGCCACGGCTGCTGGTGCGGTGCTGTCGGTGGCGGACCGGTTGGACAAGCTGGTGGGCTTCTTCGCGCTCGGCAAGCGGCCGTCGGGTTCGGCCGACCCGTTCGCACTGCGGCGCGACGGCGTGGCCGTGGCTCGCATCGCTGCCGCCCACGGCTGGCGCGTGCCGCTGGCGACGCTGGTCGAGGCGGCGGCGGCGGCCTACCGCGACGGCCCGGTCCAGGTGGGCAACGACACCATCGCCGAGGTGACGGCCTTCGTCTGGGACCGCGTCGGTTCGCTGTTGGTCGACCTGGGAGCTCCCGTTCAGGTGGTGCGTGCCGCCGTCGGTGGAAGCCTGGCGGTGATCGGGGCGGCGCGTCGCGCGGCGTTGCTGCGCGCGCTGATGGAGCGTCCCGACTTCGCGGACCTGATGGCGCTGTACAAGCGCGCGGCCAACCTGGCCAAGGCGGCGGAGCCGTCGGAAGGGGCGGAGGACGAGAGTCTGCCCGAGGAGCGCGTGCGCGACGAGCTGTTCCGCGAGAGCGAGGAGGCGCCGCTGCTGGCGGCGTTGCCGGCGGCGCGTTCCGGCGCGCAGGCGCTGCTTTCGGCCGTCGCGGACCAGTTGCCCGCCTGGGACCTCGCGCGCGCCATGGCGTCCGGCCTGACGGGCCTCGACGCCGCCGTGGGCGACGTCGTCTCGCTCAAGGCCCCGCTCGATGCGTTTCTAGACGGCGTCCTGGTCATGGACGACGACGAACGCGTACGGCGCAACCGTCTGGCGATGCTGGCCGCGGTGGTCGACGTCCTGCGGCAACTCGGCGCGCTGGAGGAGCTGGAAGGCGCCTGAGCCTGGCGGCGCGCCGGGGCCGTTGCGCGGCCGCCCCTGCGGACGCAGAATGCCCAAAGAGCGAGGGTCCCCGCGGTTCGACCACGGGGACCCTCCTTGCCGGCTGGTGCCGAAGGTGGGACTTGAACCCACACGTCCTTGCGGACACATGACCCTGAATCATGCGCGTCTACCGATTCCGCCACTTCGGCGCACGCGCCAGCGAGTACGGAGTCTACCACACGCGAGCGCCTTGGCAAGAGGCGCGCGGTGCGTCCTGCGGCGGGTATCGTGGCGCCGATCCGGCGACAGGGATGCGCCTCTAGGAGGAACGATGGAAACGACGACGAACGCGACGAGCGAGGGCGCGCGAGGCGCCGTGGCGCTGGTCACCGGCGCCGCCAGCGGGATCGGCCGAGCTTGCGCCGAGGCGTTGGCGGCGGCCGGTTACCGCGTGACTCTCACCGACGTCGAAGAAGAGCAAGGGACGGCGGTCGCCGAGGCAGTGGGTGGTACGTTCGTGGCGGCAGACCTCGCGTCGAAGGCAGGCTGCAGGGCCGCGGTCGACGGCGCCCTGGCGGCGCACGGCGCGCTCGACGTGCTGGTGTGCAACGCCGGTTTCCAGCACATCGACCCGCTGCCGGAATTCCCGGAAGCGACATGGGACCGGATGCTGGCCGTCATGCTGACCGCGCCGTTCCTCCTCACCAAGTACGCGTGGGACGCGTTGGCGGCGAGTGGACGCGGGCGCATCGTGCACATGGGAAGCGCCCACTCGTCGACGGCCAGCCCGTACAAGGCGGGCTACGTGACGGCCAAGCACGGCCTCGTCGGGCTGGCGCGCGTCACCGCTCTCGAGGGAGGTCCGCACGGCCTCACCTGCAACGTCGTGGCTCCCGCGTACGTGCGCACGCCGCTGGTCGAGAAGCAGATCGCGGACCAGGCCCGCACGCGGGGCATCGCCGCTGCCGAGGTGGAGGAGAAGGTCCTGCTCGAGAACGCCGCCATCAAGCGCCTGCTCGAGCCGGCGGACGTCGCTGGGCTGGTGGTGTTCCTGGCGTCGGAGGCGGCGTGGGGCATCACCGGCAGCGTGCAGTCCATCGACCTGGGCTGGACCGCGCGCTGAGGCGAGGGCCGCCTCGCGCGGCCGCGCCGGTGTCCGACGCGCGTCGCGCGGCCGCGCCTGGGAACGACCTCGCTCGCGGAGCCGCGCCGAGGACCGACCCGCCTCGCGCGGCCGCGCCGGGTAACGACGTCAGTCGCGCAGCTCGCCGTCCTGAAGGATCGTCTCGCCGTCCACGGTCACGCGCCCTTCGTGACGGAGATCGCAGACGAGGTCCCAGTGGATCGCGCTGTCGTTGGTGCCGCCCGTCTCGACGTACGACCGACCAAGCGCGAGGTGGACGGTTCCGAGGATCTTCTCGTCGAACAAGGTCTTGAACGTCGGGCGAAGGATGTGTGGGTTGGTGCCGATGCCGAGCTCGCCCAGGTAGCGCGCCCCCGCGTCCGTGTCGAGGCGGGCGTTCAGCAGCTCCTGGCCACGTTCCGCGGTCGCTTCCACCACCTTGCCGCGTTCGAATCGCAGCCGCACGTTCTCGACCACGGCCCCCTGCACGTTGCTCGGCACCGCGAAGGTGATCGTCCCTTCCGCACTGTCCTCGAGCGGGCTGGTGAACACCTCACCGGACGGCATGTTGCGTTTGCCGTCGGAGTTCACCCAGCTCCGGCCGCCCACCCGTAGGCGCAGGTTTGTGCCGGGACCCTCGATACGCACCTCGTCGGCCGTGACGAGCCGCTCGACCCAGCGTCGTTGGCGCCGTCCGAGCTCGCGCCAGCGCTCGGCGGGGTCGTCGTCGAAGAGGAACATGGCGTCGAACACGAAGCGCTCGTACGCGTCCGTGCTCATGCCTGCTTGCTGGGCCGCCGCCGCGGTGGGGAACAGCGTCGTGACCCAGCGGGTGCCCTCCAGGCGTCGACGCTGCACCGGCTGCATGCGCCGCGCCATGCGCGCGGAGCGTTCCTCGCTTTCGTCGGTGAGCGCGCGGTCGTTCTCGGGAGCGGCGACGCGCACGAAGACGTCCATGTGTCGCATCTCCTCGAGCAGCGCCGCCGGTTCGCTGGCGAGGAGCTCGTCGGACGCCAACTCGAGTTGGTCGAACGCCATCTCCGGGTAGGTGAGGCGCAGGTGCGGCTCGCCACCCGCGCGCAACACCGCGCGCATGAGCGCGCGGGCCAGCGGCAGGGCGGCGGTATCGACCTGGAGCATCACCTGCTCGCCGGGCGCGACGGAGGTGCAGTACCCGACCAGTAGCCCGGCGTAGCGTTCCAGTAGCGGGTGGATCATGGCCGCGAACCTACCACGGGCCCGCCGTGGCGACGCGCGTTCGCGCGCGAGGGGCGCGTCCTGCGTCGTCAGGCGCGTCGGCCGATGGCGAACGCGCTCGATCCCAGCGCCACCAGTGCGCCGTCTTCGTCGTGGACGTCGGTGCGAACGACCACCACGCTGCGGCCGCTGCGCATCACCTCGGCGTTGGCGAGCAGACGCCGGCCGCGTGCCGGACGCAGGTAGTCGACGCGCATGTCGATGGTGGCGACGTTCGGCGCGCACTCCAGGTCGTCGAGCGCCAGCGTGGCGGCAGCACCGGCCGCGGCGTCGATCAAGGCGGCGATCACGCCGCCGTGGGGCATGCGGCGCACGACGTTGCCGATGTGCTCATCGCGCAGCGGAAGCTCGACCGACACGCGCGCTGCGTCCGCGTCGAACTCCTTCAGCACCAGCCCGAGCGCGCGGTTGAACGGGACGATCTCCTCGAGGAGCGAGCGGAACGCGTCGGCGTCGATGTCCAGCGGCATGGAGTTCATGCTACCTGGGGGAAGTGGCCTATGATGACGGGCCATGCCCCGTTCCCGACACGACGACAAACCACCGAAGGGCCGCCGCGCGGACGCAACCAAGCGACCGTCGACCGCCCCAGGCGCGAAGGTTCGCCGGCCCCGCCCGCCCAGGCGTGCTTCGGCGAAGAAGGTCCGGACCGACAAGTCCGGCGGCGGCGCCTCGGAAGCGAGCGGCGAGCGGCTCCAACGACTGCTCTCGCGTGCCGGGATCGCCAGTCGTCGTGCCGCCGAGGACCTGATCCGCGCCGGCCGCGTGACGGTCAACGGCCGGCGCGCGTCCATCGGCGATCGCGCCCTTCCGGGCGACGACGTGCGCGTCGACGGCAAGGAGGTGCAGGTCGTCACCGAGCACGCCACGTACCTGCTGTACAAGCCCGTCGGGGTGGTCACGACCGCCCGCGACGAGCGCGGCCGCCGGACCGTGCTGGACCTCGTCCCCCATGCGCCGGGCCTGCACCCGGTCGGGCGGCTCGACCGTGACTCCGAAGGCCTACTGCTGCTGACGAACGACGGAGACCTGACGCTGCGGTTGACCCATCCGCGCTACGGCGTCGACAAGGAGTACCGCGTCTGGTGCAAGCAAGGGCGCGTCGACGGCGGCGCGCTGGCGCGGCTCGTGAAGGGCATCGAGCTCGACGACGGCCCTGCCAAGGCGCTCACCGCGCGGCCTGCCCCGGGAGGCGCCGTGCTGGTGCTGACCGAAGGACGCAAGCGCGAGGTTCGGCGCATGCTGAAGGCGGTCGGGTACGACGTGGAGCGGTTGCTGCGCACCCGCGTCGGCGAGTTCGCCTTGGGCGACCTTCCCGTCGGCGCATACCGCGAGGTGGGCAAGGACGAGCTCGAACGGCTCGGGTATACTCGGCCCGGAAGGCGCCCCTGACGGCGTCACTGCTCGAAGCGGCGCCCCAAGCGGCCGCACGAAGGGCCCATGCCATGGAAAGCAGCAGCATCTTTCGCACCGGCGACGGCCCGGTGCAGATCGACGAAGCGACCATCCGGCGCCGCGTGCTCGAGATGGGCGAGGTGATTCGCCGTGACCACGAGGGCGAGGACCTTCACCTCATCTGCGTGCTGAACGGCGCGTTCGTGTTCATGGCCGACCTGGTGCGCGCCATCGACCTACCGTTGACCGTCGACTTCCTGTCCGTCTCCAGTTACGGCTCGCGGACCGAGTCGAGCGGCGAGGTGCGGCTCGTCAAGGACCTCGACCAGAGCCTCAAGAACCGTCACGTCATCCTGGTCGAGGACATCGTCGACACGGGCCTCACGATGCAGTACTTGCTCGGCTACCTGCGTGGCAGGCAACCGCTATCGCTCAAGGTCGCCACGCTGTTGTCGAAGCCATCGCGGCGCGTGGTGGAAGTTCCGCTGGACTACGTCGGCTTCGTCATCGAAGACGCGTTCGCCTACGGGTACGGCCTCGACGTCGATCACCGCTACCGCAACCTGCCGTTCGTCACCAGCCGACGCGGCGCATGAGACGCCGCCAGCGGCTGCTCCTTACGCTGCTGTTGGTGGCGGGGGCGGTGCTGGCCGGCCTGGCGATCTCGGCCGCGCTGCGTGACACCACTGCCCCGCAGGTGTACGTCGAGACGACCGAGCGCTTGGCTGCGTCCTCGCCCTGGGAGCTGTTCGCCAGCGCCGACGAGCCCGTCACGTACCGCCTCGTCTACGGCGACGAGACGCTCGAGGAGATCGCGCAGGACACGACCTTCACCGTGCCGGCGGCGGCAGGCAGGGTCGTGGCCATACTGAGCGCCACCGACGGCGCAGGCAACGTCACCGAGCTCGAGCTCGTCGTGTTCGGCGTGCCACAGCCGCGCCTCGAACTCACCGCGTCCGACCGGTTGCGCTCGGGTGACCCGCTGGGCGTGCGCTTGCAGGTGGTCCAGGACGGCGGCGACCCCGAGTTGCTGGCGCGCGTGGGCGACATCGCACTAGCGCTCGACGGAACCCTCGTGCCGACGCTGGCGACGGCGGACGGAGGCAAGGCCATCCTGGCCGCCCCACTCGCCGTGGAGCCGCGCACCTTGCACCTCGAGGCCACCGTAACCGACGAGTTCGGCCGCACGACGACCACCGGCGTGGACGTGGTGGTGGATCCGCTGCCCGTCACCATCGAGCAACTGGCCATCGACGCCGCCACCTTGGCGGTCATCACGCCCGAGGGGCGCGAGTTGGAAGCCCGCGCTTGGGCAGCAGCGTGGGCGGACCTCGCCACCGATCCGCGCTGGCGGGACACCTTCGTTGCACCCATCGAGGGGGTCAGCACCAGCGGCTTCGGTGACGCTCGCCGCTACGCTCCCGGCGGGCCGGTGTCGTTCCACAACGGGCTCGACCTGGCGGCGCCGACCGGTACGCCCGTTCACGCGACCAACGAGGGCCGCGTGGTGGTGGCAGGGGCGTACCCGATCAAGGGCGGTTGGGTCGCCATCGATCACGGTGGAGGGGTGATGAGCATGTACTTCCACATGTCGAAGGTCCTGGTCGAGGTGGGTGACGAGGTCGCCCGCGGAGCCGTCATCGGAGAGGTCGGGTCGACCGGTCTGTCTACCGGGCCGCACCTCCACTGGGAGATGCGCGTGCGCGAACTACCGACCAGCCCCACGGCTTGGGTCGACCGCACCTTCCCGTGAAGCGCCGTGACGACGTGGGCCGTGCTCTCCGGCGGCGCTCCCGGCTCGCGCGCGCCGCGACCGCGGCGCTGGCGGTGATCGCGATGGGGCTCGCCAGTGGCGCGTCGCACCACGCGCGGGCCCAGTCGGGCGCCGGCCGCGTGACCGGGCCGGACATGCGCGAGGCGGTGTGGTACGAGATCTTCGTCCGAAGTTTTCAGGACTCCGACGGCGACGGCGTAGGGGACCTCGAGGGCGTCCGCAGCCGGTTGCCGTACCTGGCCGAGCTCGGCGTCGGCGGCATCTGGCTCATGCCGATCCACCCCAGCCCCAGCTACCACGGGTACGACGTCACCGACTACCGCGCGGTGAACCCCGACTACGGCGACCTCGACGACTTGCGGTCGCTGTTGACCGACGCGCATGCGTTGGGGATGCGCGTCATCCTCGACTTCGTGCCCAACCACACCTCGGCCATGCACACGTGGTTCCAGGCGGCACTGGCGGGCGATCAGCGCTTCCGGGACTACTACGTCTGGGCCGAAGACCCGCCCGATTGGCGCGGAACCGGTGGCGGCAGCGCTTGGCACGCCGCCAACGGGGTCAGCTACCTTGGCCTCTTCTCGGCGTCGATGCCGGACCTGAACCACGCCAACGCGGAAGTCCGGCGCGAACTGTTCGACGTCGCCCGCTACTGGCTCGAGTTCGGCTTCGACGGGTTCCGCGTCGACGCCATCCAGCACATCGTCGAAGGCGAGGACGGCGGCATCCGCAACACCCCGGAGACGTACGCGTGGGTGGCGGAGTTCCAGACGTTCGTGCGCGAGGTGGCCCCCGACGCGCTGGTGCTGGGCGAGACCTGGACCGAGATGCCCGCCATCGTGCGCTACCACGAAGCGTCCGGGCTCGACATGTCCTTCGATTACCCGCTCTGGCGCACCGCGCTGTCTGCCATCCAGGCGCGTTCCGCCGCCGACCTCGGTTACCAGATCGAGCAGACGCTGGCGCAGTACCCGGCCTCCGCCGCGCGCGGCGTCTTCCTCTCGAATCACGACCAGACGCGGCACGCCACGCAGTTGTCGTTCCCGCGCCGCGACGAACGCCGCTTGAAGCTGGCCGCGGCGCTGCTGCTCACCATGCCGGGTACGCCGTTCGTGTACTACGGCGAAGAGATCGGCATGCCGGACGGTCCTGGCGTCTTCGACGTAGAGAAGCGCACGCCGATGCGCTGGCAGGCCGCGGCGGCGGACGGGACGTTCGGGTTCAGCACGGCGGCGCCGTGGACCGACCCGGGCGACGCCATCCCCGGCGTGAGCGTGGCCGAGCAGCGGGGCGACCCTACTTCTTTGTGGTCGACGTACCAACGGCTGATCGCGCTCAGGGGCGCGCACGCTGCGTTGCGTGGCGGCGCAACGGAGGTGCTCGACGTCGGCGAGCGTGCCGTGCTGGCGCTTCGCCGCAGCGCGGAAGACGACGAGGTGGTGGTGCTCGCCAACCTGAGCGGTCGTGAGCTGACGGTGTCGCTCGCCGACCTGGGTTGGCAGGCGGGCCGCGAACCATGGGGTGCGGCCGACGCTCCGGTGATGGTGCTGGACGAGGTGACGCTGGACGGGTACGGCTTCCGGATCCTGGTGCCGGCCCGAACCCCGTAGGCGCGGCGCTTCGGCGGCAGGCGCCGCTGCCTGGCTATACTTGACCACCATGAGCGCATCCACCCCGGCGAACGGCGCGACGTCCGCGCCCGACGCCAGTCCTGCTGCCGGCTCCGACGCACGTTCGACCTCCGACACCACCACGAAGGCCCGGCCGCGGGTGTTCTCCGGTGTGCAGCCGACCGGCACGCTGCACCTCGGCACCTACGTCGGCGCGCTGCGGCAGTGGGTCGAGAAGCAGGACGAGCGCGACAGCGTGTTCTGCGTCGTCGACCTGCACGCCATCACCATCCCCGAGGCGGTCGAACCGCAGCGACTCAAGGACCAGGTGCGCAGCGCCGCGGCGCTCTACTTCGCCTCCGGAATCGACCCGGAACGCAGCGTGGTGTTCGCCCAGTCGCACCTCCATGAGCACGCCGAACTGGCATGGTTGCTGAACTGCGTGACGCCGCTCGGCTGGCTCTACCGCATGACCCAGTTCAAGACCAAGTCCGAGGGCAAGGAGAGCGTCGGCACCGGGCTGCTCGACTACCCCGTGCTGCAGGCCGCCGACATCTTGCTGTACGACACGGACCTGGTGCCGGTCGGGGAAGACCAGGTGCAGCACATCGAGCTGACGCGCGACATCGCCGTGCGTTTCAACCACCTGTTCGGCGACGTGTTCCGGCTGCCGAAAGCGACCGTGCCCCAGGTGGGCGCGCGCCTGATGGGCCTCGACGACCCGGCGGTGAAGATGTCGAAGAGCATCGCGGCCGTCCGCGGCGGTCATTCCATCAACCTGCTCGACGACGAACGGACCGTGCGCAAGGCGATCATGGCGGCCGTGACGGACTCGGGCCGCGAGGTGCGCTTCGAGCACGCCTCGCCCGGCGTGCGGAACCTGCTGACCATCTTCCACGCGCTCTCCGGCCGTCCCATCTCGGAGGTCGAGGCCGATTACGAGGGTGCCGGTTACGGCGCGCTCAAGAAGGGGCTGGTCGAGGTGGTGCTGGAGACGCTACAGCCCCTGCAGGCGCGCTACCGCGAGTACATGGAGGACCGCGACGCGCTGGACCGCTTGCTCGCCGACGGCGCCGAACGTGCGCGCGCCATCGCCCGTCCGGTGCTGGCACGCGCCAAGGAGGCGATGGGGGTTGGCTGACACGGCGGTACCGGGTGAACCGGGCAGCGCGCCCGGAGCCGCGTCCGGAGCCGCGCTCGGAGCCGCGCCCGGAGCCCTTCCCGTGACCGCGCCGCGCGCCGGGCCGCATGACGGCAACGTGCTCTTCCTGTTCCTCGACGGCGTCGGTCTGGGAGACGACGACCCCGCGATCAACCCGCTCGTGGCGGCCGAGCTTCCGACCATCCGCCACGGCGTGGGGGCGGCGCCCGATCGCCACGCGGTGCCCGTCACCGCATCGGGGCGCGTGTTCCGCGCGCTCGATGCCGGGATGGGGTACGAGGGGCTGCCGCAATCGGCAACCGGCCAGACCGCCTTGCTCACCGGTCGCAACGCGGCCGAGACGATGGGCGGCCACTACGGGCCGTGGCCGGGCCCCAGCCTCCGTCCGCTGCTCCAGCGCGCGACGCTGTTCCACGACGCCCAGGACGTCGGCGGCGCGGCGCTGGCGAACGTCTACCCGCCGCCGTACTTCGCGCAGGCAGGACGCCGAAGGTCGAGGCCCAACGCGCCGCGCTTCGCCGCCGACGCGGCCGGCGTTCCCTTGCGCGAGTTGTCCGCGTACCGCTGCGATGCGGCGGTCGCCGCCGACCTCGACGGCACGTTCCTGCAAGCGTTCGACGCGACGCTGACCCCGATGGGGCCCGAGCGGAGCGCGCGCGTCCTGATCGAGCTCGCCCGGGCGCACCGCTTCACATTCCTGGATCTGTGGCTCACCGACAAGTACGGCCACGCCCGCGACCAGGTCGCCGCCAAGGCGCTCCTGGAGCGGTTCGATGCGATGCTCGCTGCGGTGCTCGACCTCGCGCCCAACCTGACCGTGATCGTGACGTCCGACCACGGCAACCTCGAGGACGTGAGCACGAAGGGTCACACGACCAACCACGTTCCGTTGCTCGCCTTCGGGCCGGGAGCGGATGCGTTCGCCCAGGCGCGCACGTTGATGGACGTGGCGCCGGCCGTGCGCAGCCTTTGGGTCAGCCCCCGAACAGGATGATGACCAGGGCCTCGTACCAGGCGCCGGCCAGCAGCAACAGCATCGCGACGGGGAGCATCGACAGCAGCTTGGAGAACCCGAGTGGAAGGGCCCCGAGGCCCTTGCGCCAGATGGTCGCGAGCAGCATGCCGCCGCCCGAGACCACGAGGAAGTGGGCCGTCAGCTCGATCACCAGGAGTACCAGCACCAGCGCCATCTCGCCGAGCCCACCGCCGCCCAGCAGCCCGAACGGGATGCCCTGGGCGAAGTACGAGAACGCCGCGAACAAGTACGCGGGAACGCCCAGCAGCGCTGCCAGCGTGAAGGTTACGGACAACGTCACGACCACGAAGTTCTGGTAGAAGGTCGTAACCGCGGCGCGAGCGACGTCACCGCTGCCATACGCTTCCGTCGCGCCCAGGGACGTCACGGCGGTGTTCACCACCTCGAGCACGGCTTCGTCACAACCTTCAGGCAACGTCGTGCCGAGCAGTGCGCCGAGGCCGAAGATGGCGTACAGGGCGATGAGCGTGCCGGTCACCAGGCGCCGGTGCTCGCGCAGGGCGCCGGCTGAGGTCGTGAGCCACCGGCGCAGCAGCGAGGCGCGGTTCACCAGCAGCAGCAGGACCAGCAACGTGAATCCCACGAACGACCATGATGCTGCCGGCGTCTGCAACCACGCGCGTATCCCGCTCAGCTCGGTGGTGGAGCGGAACGCGACGCTCTCGCCTACCCAACCGTCGGCCACGCGCCGGACGCGCGCCTCGACGACGTCCAACTGGTCCACGGGACGGACGGCCGCGTAGGTGAACACGCGTACGTCGGGATCGTCCGAGGGCCGTTCCATGCGGTCTTCGACGCGTACCTCGGTGCCCGCTGGCGGGGCAGGGTCGGCCAGGAGCGCGGGCAGCGCGCGACAGAGTTCCGTGGCGTCCAAGCGGGCCAAGCTGTCGAACGACGGCGGCTCCTTGGCCAACCACGCCTCCACGGCCACGTCGGCAGCGAGGCCGGCGTCGGCGACGCCGACCTCGGCGACGCCAGCGTCGGCCTCCGGGTCGGCACGGTCGGTGGGGACATCGAGGTTCGGTGCGTCGGTGGCGTCGTCGCCGGCCGGCGCCTCGGACGCGTTCTCCACCGGGGGCGGGTCCGCGAGGTTCTCCTGCGCCACGACGCGCGTTCCTATGACGAGGACGAGCGTCAGGAAGAGCGTGCTCAAGAGCGCGAGTCGTTGGCGGACGCGCGGTGTCGAAGGTTGCGTCATCATCTCCTCGAAGCGCGCAGGCGAAGCGCGAAACTCCGTCAGCATACCGCGTGGTCCTGGTCTCGCGCCGGTAGACTGGCCGACGGTGAGCGCGAAACCGGCCAGTTGGTACCTGAACGCGGCGCGGCGAACCGTCTCGGCCGCCGTGCCGGCGCTGGCACGCCCCGACGACGCTTGGGCCGAGGAGCGCCTCGAACCGGCGGAGGCCGCCCTCTACCTGCGACTGCCCGCCCCCGAGCGGGTGCACGCCATCGACGTCGCACGTTGCGTGCTTCGCAAGCGCCCCGACGCGCCGGCCGTGTTGGTGCGCGCTGCACTGCTGCACGACGTCGGCAAGCTCGGCTCGCCCCACCATGTGGTGTGGCGCGTCTTGACCCACCTGCTGCCGGAACCGAAGCTACCCGCCGAGCCGCGCATGCGCGGCCTGGCGGGCGCGCGCCAGGCCAGACGTCACCACGCGGCGTACGGCGCCGAAGCGATCCGGCGCGCGGGCGGCGGCGAGGACGTCGCCGACCTGGTGCAACGCCACCACGACTCGATCGCAACAGGCGACGCTGCGATCCTGAGGGCGTGCGATGCCCGCACCTGATCCCCAGGGCGCGGCCGCGCAGACGCCGAACCTGGCGTGGCTGTTCGGCCTGCAGCGCTTCGGCGCGCGCCCCGGCCTGGAGCGCGTGCGTGCTCTGGCCGCCGACGTGGGCGCGCCGCAGGACGGGATGCGGCTCGTGTTGGTGGCGGGCACGAACGGCAAAGGAAGCGTGGCGCGCACCGTCGCGGCGTGCCTGGAGGAGTCGGGCGCGCGCACCGGATTGTTCGTCAGTCCGCACTTACAGCACGTCGGTGAGCGCGCCCAGGTCGATGGCGTCATCGCCGACGAACTCGAGATGGAACGCTGGGTGGCGCAAGTCCGGCCGCACGCGGAGCGCTTGGGGGCGACGTTCTTCGAGGTCGTGACGGTGGCGGCGTTGCTGCGCTTCGCGGCAGCGGCCGTGGCTTGGGCGGTGATGGAGGTGGGGATGGGTGGACGGCTCGACGCCACCAACGCGTTCGAGCCCGAGCTGTCGCTCATCACCAGCGTGGCGCTGGATCACATGGGGGTGTTGGGCGACACGCTGGAGCAGATCGCCCGTGAGAAGGCCGGGATCCTGCGCCCGGGCGTGCCTGCCGTCAGCTCGGCCGAGGGCACGGCCGCCGTCGCCATCACCGAGGAAGCGGCCCGCATCGGCGCGCCCGTCGCGTTCCTGGGGGAGACGTTCTTCGGGAGCGTTTCGCAGGTGAGCTGGGACGGGACGACGTTGGCGTTCCGTGACCAGGAGCTGCATCCGCAACCGCTTCACCTCGTCACTCCTCTCGTCGGCCGGCACCAGGCGGCCAACGTCGCGTTGGCGGCAGCGGCGGCGTTGCGGCTGGGGATCGAGCCGGAGCAGGTGGTGCGGGCCGTGGCTCGTGTCCGCTGGCCCGGCCGGCTGGAGCGCGTGCACCATCGGGGGCGGTGGTTCGTACTCGACGGCGCCCACAACCCCCAAGCCGCTGCGGCGTTGGCTGCGGCGCTGGTGGAGCTAGAGGGGAGCGTCGCCACGCTCGTGCTCGGCATGTCGCACGACAAGGACGCAGAGGGGGTGGCGGGCCCGCTTCTCCCGTTGGCGCGTAGGGTGTTCACCTCGCGCGCCGCCGGCAGTCCGCGGGCGTTGGCGCCCGATGCGTTGGCCGACGTCGTGTCGGCGGGGACGTTGCCCAAGCCGGGTTCGGGGGCGGAGCCGCGGGTGCGCGCTATCGACGACCTGCCGACGGCGCTGGCCGCGGCACTCGACGCGACCCCCATGGGCGGCACGATCGTGGTGGCGGGGAGCCTCTTCTTGGTGGGCGAGGCGCGTTCGTGGCTCAGCGGCGAGGCGGCGGAGCGGTACGAGCGTTGGCAGTGACGGCGTCGTCGCGCTGCGGACGTTGGCGCCCTGCCATGACGTGGCGCGCCAGTACGACCGCGACGATGGGGAGCACGCCGGTGACGACCACGAACGTGTGTTCGCGGGGCCAGCCGTAGCGGTCGAGCGTGAAGAGCGTCAAGACGGGGTAGGCGGCGGTCGTGAGGATCGCGGCGAGTTCGGAACGCCGGGTGAGGAGCATCAGGGCCACGATCACCACGAGCGCGTACAGGCCGACCCATGGGTAGAGGGGGAGCGACACGCCGAAGGTCGTCGCCAATCCCTTGCCGCCACGGAAGCGTACGAGGAACGAGAACGCGTGCCCGAGCACCGCACCGAAGCCGGCTGCGAGCGCGACGATCAGGGCAGCGACCTCGGGCTGCTGCGTGAACGCGGCCATGCGCATGCCGACGAACGTCGCCAGCGCCCCCTTGCCGACGTCGATGGCCAGCACCGCCGCGCCGAGGCCGTAACCGAGGTTGCGGGCCGTGTTCATGGCGCCCATGTTGCCGGAGCCGACGGTGAAGACGTCCTTGTCGCGTAGGCGTGCCAGCAGTGCCGCGCTCGGCAACGACCCAAGCAAGTACCCGACGGCCAACGCCGCGATCGTGTCAAACACCCGGAACCTCGGGGCGGGGTGGGGACTCCGTGGCCGTTCCGGACGGGCGCTCGGTGAGGCTCGCGAAGCTGCGCAGCTCGCTCACGTGGAACGCCACGTAACGGGCCAACGCGCGCCAATGCAGCGCGCGGTCGGTAGGAGGGGGTTCGCGCAGCGCCGAGCGAAGTGGCGCCGCCACCAGCGCGTGCAGCTCGCAGGCCGCCTCGGGCGGGAGCGGGATGCCGTGCCGACACGACGCGCAGGTCAGCCCGCCCGCGGCCACGTCGAGCGCGACCATGGGTCCGGGCGAACCGCAGGTCACACAGGCAGCGGTTCGGGGCGCCAGCCCCGCGACGCCGAGCAGCCGCCAGCAATAGAGCAGCCCGACGTGCTCCGGGTCGTCGTGCCCGTGCAGGCCGCGCAGGCCACTGGCGAGGTAGGCGTAGACGCGCTCGCCCAAGTGCACGTCCACCGTGAGCGCATCGGCGAGTTCGGCCAGGACGTGGGCGTACGGGTAGGTGGCGGGGTCGGTGAGGCGGGTGAGGGCACCGTTCAATTGGACCTGGGTGATCAGTGCGAGGTCGTCCTCGCGCTTGCGATGGAACTGCACGGTGACGTCGTGGAAGAGGCTGAGCCGGCCATGGTTGCCGCCGGGGATGCGCCCCTTTCGGAGGATCGCCCGGAACTTCCCGTGCTCGTTCATGAGCGTCACGACGACGTCGCCGCTCGGAAGGACCTTGCGGCGGATGACGATGCCGTCCGTGACGGTGTAGCGAGACACGGGCACAGTGTAGCGCGGGTCGGGTGCGGCGCCTGGTGCGCCCAACGTCGGGCGAGGGACCTAGGTGGCGCCGTGCCAGGCGACGATGGCAGCACCGTCCACCGGCACCAGGCGGCAGTCCAGGTGCGCCGGGAGCCGCAGGGCGTCGAGGCGTTCGAGGACGCGGAAGTCGCCGTGGGGCAGGTCGACGATGACGCGGCCATCCAGCACCACCAGCCACGCCGAGGCGTTCAGCTCGGGCTCGTGGCTCCCGTCGATCCGTTGCAGGCGCAAGTCGGCACCCGGGACCTCGATCGCTTCGCCAGCGGCCGAGCGCGCGAGTCCGGCGAGGTGCAGCGGGCGCAGGTCGTCCACGGCGCGCCTCCACTCGGCCTCAGCCGGCGGGGACTACCTCCCGTTCCTCCTGGGCCTTGCGCTCCTTGCCGAACGCGACGCGTAATTTGAACATGCCGCGCTTGTGGCGGGCTTGCGCTTCGGACTCGTCGATGCCGAGCGCGGCCGCTGCTTCGGCCAACGACGTCTTCGCCCGGCCCGACATCCCCTCGGCGCGCGTCACGACCGCGGCGACCTCCGGGTCGAGCTGGTCGAGGAACGGCTCCAGGTCGGCCGTCGTGGCCTTCGGCCGCTTGGGAGAAGCGGCGCCGGCCTTGGCGCGCTTCGCCTTGCCCTTCGTTCCCGCCGAAGCCTTCTTGCCAGCGCGCGTGCCCGAGCCCTTGGCACGTTTCGCCTTGGCGCTCTTCGCGTTGCCTTTGCCGCCACCGGTTCGCGACGTGGCGCCCTTGGCGACGGCCCGGGCCTCGAGCAGCTCCAACGCCTGCTCGAGCGTGACGTCCTCGGGCGATAGGTCCTTGGGCAGCGATGCGTTGAGCTTGCCGCGCTTCACGTACGGGCCGTAGCGGCCGTCGCGCACGTCGATCGTCTCGCCGCTGGCGGGGTCTTCGCCCAGCACCCGCAAGGCGCCGCCGCCGCGCGTTGCCTTCTTCGCGAGCAACTCGAGCGCGCGGTCCAGCGTGACCTCGAGCACGTACTCGTCGTTCGGGATGGAGGCGTACACGCGGTGGTGGCGCACGTACGGGCCGTAGCGGCCGATGCCGACCTCGACAGGTGCGCCGTCGTCGGGGTGGGTTCCGAGCGCCTTCGGCAAGGCGATCAGGTCGAGCGCCATGGCCTCGTGCACGTCGTGCGGGGACACGCCGGGCGGGAGGGAGACGCGCTTCGGCTTGGCTCCGGCCGCCTTGCCGTTAGCGTCCTTCGCGCCGTTGGCCTTGCCGCCCTTGCCCTTCGCGGCGCTCGCGTCGCCGTTCGAGGCGCCGAGCTGCAGGTACGGGCCGAACGGCCCGCGCTTGAGTAGCACAGGTTCGCCCGACTCGGGCTCGGTGGCGACCGTCACGTCGCCCATGTTGCCCTCCTGCAGGTGGCGTTCGAGCGTGTCGCGGTCCAGGTCGCCGGGGGCGACGTCGTTGGGTAGCGACGCGGTGCGTACCTCGCCCTCGTGCGGCCCCTCGACGTACGGGCCGTAGCGCCCCACGCGCACCACGTACGGCTCCCAGCGGTCGTTGACGATGGTGGAGATCTCGCGCGCGTCGATGTCCTCGAGGCCCGCTTCGACCCGTCCGGAGATACCCTCGGCACCGAGGTAGAAGTCGCGTAGGTAGCTGTCGCTGGCGCGTTCCCCCGCCGCGATGTCGTCGAGCGCGGCCTCCATGTGCGCCGTGAACTCGGTGTCGACCAGCCGCGTGAACTGCCGCTCGAGCAAGTTGTTGGTGGCGAAGGCGGTGAACGTCGGCACCAACTGCTGCCCCTGCTTGCGCACGTAGCCGCGCGCCTGGATGGTCTCGATGATGCTGGCGTAGGTGCTCGGCCGGCCGATTCCCTCGGCCTCGAGCAGTTTCACCAGGCTGGCGTCGGTGTACCGCGCAGGAGGCTTCGTCTCGTGCCCTTCGGCCCGCACCTCGCGGCAGCGCAGCACCTCGTCCACGGCGAGCGGGGGCAGGGGCTGATCGCGATCGTCGAGGGCCGCTTCGGGATCGTCGCTGCCTTCGACGTACGCGCGGAAGAAGCCGGGGAAGAGCACCGTGCGGCCGCTGGCCCGGAAGGTCATGGTGGCGTCCGCCGGTTCGCGGACCACGCCACGCAGCGCGTCCGGCCCCGCCAGGCGGGCCTCGATGCGGGCGGTGACGAACTTCAAGCGCGCCTCGGCCATCTGGGTGGCGACGGTGCGCTTCCACACCAGGTCGTAGAGGGCCGACTCGACCCCGCGCAGACCGTGTTCGTCGGCCGTGCGCATCTCCGTGCCGGCGGGGCGGATGGCCTCGTGCGCCTCCTGGGCGTTGCGCGACGACTGCCGGAACTGGCGCGGCGCGGGGCTCAGGTACGCTTCGCCGTAACGCTTGGCGATGGCCCCGCGACTGGCGGTGACGGCTTCCTCCGACAGGTGGGTGGAGTCGGTGCGCATGTACGTGATGTAGCCGTTCTCGTACAGGCTCTGCGCCACGCGCATGGTGTCGCGCGCCGAGAGGCCGAGTTTGCGGCTGGCCTCTTGCTGGAGGGTGGAGGTGGTGAAGGGGGCGGCGGGACTGCGGGTCGTCTCGCGCTCTTCGACCCCGGCCACGCGCCACGTTCCTTCGCGCGCCCGTTGGGCCAGGAGGGCGGCGTCGTCGGCTGACAGCACCGCGACGTCACGTCCGGGCTCGAGGCCCTCCTTGAGGCGCCCGGTGTCGGCGTCGAAATCGCGCCCGCCGGCGACGCGCACGCCGGCAGCGTGCGTGAGGGTGCCTTGGAACCCATGCTCGGCCTTGGCGAGGAGCGCGGTGAGGTCGTGGTAGGACGAAGGCATGAAGCGCATCCGTTCGCGCTCGCGAAGCACGAGCAGACGAACGGCGACGCTCTGCACCCGGCCGGCCGACAGCCGCGGCGCGATCTTGCGCCACAGCAACGGGCTGATGGCGTACCCCACCAGGCGATCGAGGACGCGACGCGTCTCCTGCGCGTCGACCAAGTGCGCGTCGATCGAGCGCGTGTTTGTCAACGCGTCCTGGATGGCGCGTTCGGTGATCTCGTGGAACACCATGCGCTTGACGGGCACCTTGGGCTCGAGCAGCTCGACCAAGTGCCAACCGATCGACTCGCCTTCACGATCCTCGTCCGTCGCGATGTAGAGCTCGTCGGCGTGCTTGATGGCGTCCTTGAGCTTCTTGACGATGTCGCGCTTCCGCGGCGACACCACGTACAACGGCTCGAAACCCTCGTCGACGTTGACGCCCAGCCGGGCCCACTCCTTGCCGCGGTGCGCGGCCGGGATCTCGGCGGCGTTGGAGGGGAGGTCGCGCACGTGCCCCATGCTCGCCTCGACCTGGTAGTCGGGTGGCAGGAACCGGCGGATGGTGCGCGCCTTCGTGGGCGATTCCACGATGACCAGGCGCTTCTTGGCGTTCGACTTGGCGTTCGACGTCGACAACGGCATTCTCCCTAGCGAAATGGCGCGGCCATTATACGTGCGGCCATCTCGGCGTCAAGTTCGCGTTTGGCAGCAGCCCAGCAGCACGACGCGCCGGAGTCGACGCCCACGCCCCACGGCGATGCCGGTCGAACGGGCGCGGGGATCCGACCGACGGTCCGAACGAAGCGTCCGGTCCGAACGAAGCGTCGGTACTCAAACGGGACGCCGGTTGCTGATGGCGCGTCCCAGGGTGACCTCGTCGGCATACTCGAGGTCGCCCCCGACGGGCAGGCCGTAGGCGATGCGGCTCACGCGCACGTCCTTCTCGCCGAGGTGCCGGGCGAGGTACATGGCCGTGGCTTCTCCCTCGACGGTGGTGGACGTCGCCAGCACGACTTCTTGGGCGTCGGCGATGCGGTCGTCGAGGGCGGCGATGGTGAGTTGCTCCGGTCCGATGCCGTTCATGGGGCTGAGGGCACCGTGCAGGACGTGGTAGAGGCCGTCGTACTCGCCGCTCCGCTCGATCGCGAGCACGTCGGCGGGCTGCTCCACCACGCACAGCAACGAGCGGTCGCGCTGCGGGTCGCTGCACACGGCGCAGCTCTCCTCGCCGGCGTTCATGATGTTGAAGCACACCGGGCAGCGTGCCAGACCGAGCTTGGCCGCAACCAACGCGTCGGCCAGGGCGCGCACTTCGTCCTCCGGCCGGTTGAAGAGGTAGAACGCGAGGCGTTGGGCGCTCTTCGGTCCGATCCCCGGCAGGCGGCCGAGTTCGCGCACGAGCGTGACGAGGGCGGTCGGGTACCTCATGCGCTGCGCTCCTCGGGCGACGGCGTCGAGATCAGAGCAACCCTCCGAGGCCGCCCATGCCGCCCATCCCACCCATGGCGGTGCCCATCTCCTGCTCCTGGAGCTCCTTGGCGCGCCGTTGGGCTTCCCCGACCGCGGCCGTCACGAGGTCTTCTAGCATCTCGACGTCCTCGGGGTCGACCGCCTTCGGGTCGATGCGCACCGCCGTGACGGTGCCGTCGCCGGTGGCGACCGCCGTGACGAGCCCTGCGCCGGCGCTGCCTTCCACGGTCATGGTCGCCAGGCGTTCTTGCGCCTCGGCGACCTTGCGCTGGGCCTTCTGGGCTTCCTTCATCAGTTTCTGGATGTTCATCGCATCACTCCTCGGGAAGTGTAGTCCGGATCGCGCGTGGGATGGGTGTGCGGCGCTTTGGGGGGCGCATGACCAGCCGGGAACGCCGTCACGCCTCATCCGGGGCGGGGACGAAGGAGATGGCCGGCTGTGTCTTGCCGTCCGGCTCGTCGTCGGCGTCGGAATCGTCGTCGGCGTCCGGTGTGTCGTCGGCCGTGACGGTGGTGGCGTCGTCGAAGGCGCTCTCGGCCTCCGGCGGCGGCGCCATCACTTCGATGACGCGACCGGGGAAGAGCCGCTGCAGCTCGGCGAACGCCTGCCGTAGCGGCTCGTCCGTGTCTTGCTCGTCTCCAGGCGCGTCCACGGCGGGCGCCGGCGGGCGCCCTGGTTCGCTCTCGAGTGAACCGAGTTCCGCACCGCTTTCGTCGCCCCAGAAGTCTGTGGGCAACGTCGCGTAGCTCAGTTCCGCGTCCTCCGGGATGGTGTCCCCGTCGGTCCCGGAACGGGCCGGTGCCGGTGCCGACTGGGGAGACGCGGCAGGCTTGGAGGTTGCAGGCGAGGGCGGTGTGGGCGGCGTGGGCGTGGGCAGTACCGGCTTGGGGGCGGGCATCGGGAACACTTCGGACGAACCTGCAGGGTCAGGCGTCGCGCGTCGGGCGGGGGGCGGCGTCGACTCGGGTTCGGCAGTTGGTGGAGGAGCGGTCGCGGGCCGGTCGGCCGGTGCCGACCTGCCCGTCAGGCTTTTTTTCCACCACCCCCGCCGGGGCCGTCGATGGTGAGGCGCAGGCCCGGCCCGACGACGTCCGCGATCAGCGCTTCGAGTTCTTCTCGGCGCTGCAGAAGCTGGCGGAAGTGGAACGCGTGCGTGTCCTGGTAGACGACGCGAACCTCGTCGCCGTCGAGGGAGGCTTGCGCCGGTTGCAGGAACGCCTTGAGTTGGGTCGACGCCTTCGCCTTCACGGCGTGCCAGGAGAAGGGCGCCCGTGTTGACGAACCGGCGGGCGACGCAGATGGCGACGCAGATGGCGACGAAGACGCCGACGCGGCGGAAGGCGAGGTCGAGGACGTGGCGGAAGTGCCGGCGGCCGGCGCTGCGGCGGGCGCAGACCCCGTGGAAGGGGCCGGACTCGCCGTGGCGGCGTCGGAGGTCGGCGCGGCATGCGAGTCGGTGGCGTCGCCGGCGACGCCGACGTCGCTGCGCTCGGCGACCGTCATCGGCGTCTTCTCCGTCTGGGATGGGCGGCGCTTCTTCTTGCCGGGGTCGTCGCGGCCCGCGTCGGTGGGCGGACTCGTTGCGGTGGCGGTGGCCGCCGCTACGTCGTCCGCCGCTGCGGTAGTCGTAGTCGTCGTGGATGGGACCGTCGCCGGCATGGTCGCGCCGGCCCCGCCTGCGTCCTCGAAGGCTACCGGTCGTGGGCCGCGCAAGGCGTTTCGCCCCTTGATGAGCGCGACTTCGAGCGCGTAGAGGTCGTTGCGGCGCACGAAGCGTTCGTGTTCGTCGTCGATGGCCTGCAGCAGCCGCAGCAACCCGTCCTGGTCGAGCCCGAGGCGGTCGTCCCCGGCGAGCCGCAGGTACAGCGCATCGCGCAGGGTGCGCGCCAGCTGCTCGGCCAACGTGCGCGGCGCGTAGCCTGCGCGGTAGAGGTCGGCGGCATGCTCGAGCACGGCCGACAGGTCGTCGTCGGCGAGTGCGTGCGCCATCGCCCAGAGGCGTTCCTGCGGCGGCAAGCCGAGGGCTTCCTCCACCGCGACCGCCGTGATCGGGCCCCCCGTGACCAACAGCCTATCGAGCAGCGACTCGGCGTCGCGCATTCCGCCGTCGGCCGCCCTGGCGACCAGTGACAAGGCCGCCGGCTCGGCTTCGACGCCTGCCGCTCCGCACAGGCGCTCGAGCTTGCCTTGGATCTCGGCATCGGTGAGGCGACGGAAGCGGAAGTGCTGGCAGCGCGACAGAATCGTCGGCGGAAGCTTCTCCGGCTCGGTCGTGGCGAGCACGAACAGCAGGCCGGGTGGCGGTTCCTCGAGCGTCTTGAGCAGCGCGTTGGCGGCTGCCTTGCTCAGCATGTGCGCTTCATCGAGGATCCATACGCGCGTGCCCCCACGCAGACTGGCCAATCCGACCCGTTCGCGCAACGCCCGCACGTCCTCGACGGAGTTGTTCGAAGCGGCGTCCAGCTCGGCCACGTCCGGGTGCGAGCCGCTCTGCACCAGGCGGCACGATTCGCACGTGCCGCACGGCCGGTCGGCGGGGTCCTCCGCTTCGCAGTTCACGGCCATCGCCAGCAGCCGAGCGCTGGTCGTCTTGCCCACGCCGCGCGGTCCGGAGAACAGGTAGGCGTGGCCGGTGCGGCCGAGGCGCACGGCCGAGACGAGCACTTCCTTGACGTGGTCCTGGCCGACGACCTCTCCGAACGTGACCGGGCGAGCGCGTTGATATAGGGCGGTCATGCACAGGCACTGTACCACCGACGCCGCCTTCGTCCGGCGTGAGATGGGGCTCGGCGGATCGCTCGTGTTCGCGTCCAGGGCGCGCTTCACGCTGCTTCTTCGGCGGCCGGGCGGGCGCGGGCGGTGTACCATGTGCGCCATGTCCGGCCCGTCAGACCCGCGGCCGCGGTCCGCTTCTCCAGGTGGCCGCGTGACCGCGTCGTTCGCTTCGCCGTCGTCCGCTCCGTCACGGGGGGGCTCGTCACCAGGCACCCCGTCTGCGGGCTCCGGCGCGGTGGCGGTAGCGTTGGGCGGTGGTGCTGCGCGCGGCATGGCGCACATCGGTGCGCTGAAGGCGCTGGAAGCGTCGGGCCGGCCGGTCGCCGGTGTCGCTGGCACGAGTTTCGGCGCCATCATGGCGGCGCTCTATGCTCTCGGCGGACATGCCCTGGAGCTCGAGCGCGTAGTGCGGTCGCAGGACGTTGCGGAGATCTGGCGCCAAGCGCTCGACTTCGGACTGCACCGGGGCGCCGTGATCCACGGCCGTCGGCTGGCCGACTGGCTCGACCGCAAGTTCTTCTTCGGGGCCACCTTCGACGACGCCCGCCTGCCGCTGGCCGTGGCATGCACCGACCTGGTCAGCGGCGAGCTCGTGGTGATCCGTAGCGGTTCGGTGGCCGACGCCGTGCGGGCGAGTTGCGCGCTACCAGGAGTGTTCGCTCCCGTGCCCGTCGACGGCCGCGTGCTGATCGACGGGGGCTTCGTGGAGACCGTGCCGTTCCGGGCTTTGGACGGCTTCGACGCCGAGTCGAAGATCGGCGTTCACGCCGGCGTGGACGTGCGGCGCTCGCGCGTGATCCGGCGCATCCGGCGCTTCAACGCTTCGCGGCACGGCCGGAACTTCTACCGCACGGCCGCCCGGCTGGGCAGCGCGGGTCCGTTCGGACAGATGGCGCGGGGCCTGGCCATCTCGTTGCGCTCCTACAGCCGGTCGGTTCGGGCGCCGCGCGGTCACGTGTTGGTGTCGGTCGATTCCGGGATCGCCTGGTGGGACTTCCATCGGTCGCCGCAGGCGATCGCCGCGGGAGAGCGCGCCATGACACGGGCGTTGACGCGTGGGCCGGCGCCCGGCGTGTCCCGGTGGTCCGCGCCGGGGGGCGAAGCGCAGCCGCGGCTCGAGAGACGGGCACGCCGCCAGGAGCCGGGCACGTGAACCTGCTCGTGTTCCCCAGTTTGGCCGAACGCGCTTGGTGGCGAGCGGTCACGCGCGTCGTCCGGCTGACGCACGGCCTCGCCGAGGCTGGAGAGCGGCCCGACCAGAGCGAACTCGCGCAGGCGTACGACGCGCTGCTTCGCGCGTTGATCGCTGCCGGGATGCCGGACGTGCCTACGGCGATCGCGCGCAGCATCGCCACGTCGCCGACGCCGATCGGCGTCCATGCTCGTGCTGGCCTACCGGAGGGCTTGCGCGCTGCGCTGCGACGGGACCTCGCCTTGCTGGGACGCCTCGCTCGCACCGACTTCGCGGCCCGGGCCGAGGCGAGCGGACTCGCAGGATCGTTGCCGGTGCGCGCGCTTGCGCCCGCGCTCGACGGGGAAGACCCCGCCGATGCGCGTCTCCTTCGGCTCGTCGAAGGGCTCGCGCTGGCGGACGCCGATGGACGGCTGGAACGGGTGGAGGCCTGGTTCGCTCGCCACGGCGCCGGACCCGCCGCGCTGCATCCCGCGTTGCGCTGGAGCGGGAGGGACCTGGTTCGGGTTCGCAGTCCGGACGTCGCGGACCTCGCGGGTCTGGTGGGACTGGAACCGGCCCTGACGCGCTTGCGCCAGAACACCGAGGCGCTCTTGCGCCGGGCGCCGGCGCATGACGTGCTGCTGTACGGGCCGCGTGGCAGCGGGAAGTCGACGGCGGTGCGCGGCCTGCTGGCGCGGTACCAAGAAGAAGGACTGCGCCTGGTGGAGGTGCCGCTCGACGTCCTTCACGAGCTGCCCGACCTGATCGAGCGCCTGCGCGACCTGCCGCAGAGCTTCGTGCTGTTCGTGGACGACTTGGCGTTCGAGGACGGCGACCAGCGGTACCGGCCGCTGAAGTCGTTGCTCGAAGGCGGCCTGGCGAGGCGGCCAGCGAACGTCGCGGTGTACGCCACCAGCAACCGCCGGCACCTGCTGCGCGAACGGCACCGTGAACGTCCCGACCCGCTCGACGACGACGTGCACCGCTGGGACACCCACCACGAGCGACTGGCGCTAGCCGATAGGTTCGGCCTGACGCTCACGTTCCCGGATGCGAACCAGCGCAGGTACCTCGAGGTCGTGATGGGCCTGGTCGAGCGCCACTGCCTCCACGTGGAAGCGCTTTCCGAGCGCGCGGTCCGCTTCGCCGAGTGGGGCAACGGGTACTCGGGCCGGACGGCCCGCCAGTTCGTCGACAGCCTGCTGCAAGACGATACGGACGACGGTGCCTCGAGGGCCGAGGCGGCCCACGGGAACTCGAAGATCGAAGCGGACGTGGTGTCGAAGACCGAGGCGGACGACGACACCAACAGCCCCTAGGCGGGACCTCGCACGCGGTCGCAACGTGCGAAGGCGCCTACCAGTTGATGCCCGGGATCTGCCGGTCTGCCACCCTGGTTCGTCGTCAAGGCGAGTTCGTCATCGCCTGGTACGACCCGGCTCGGCGCGCGACGGCCGCCGCCACGCCGTACATGTCGGCGCGGGTGAGCGCGCCTACCGGCGCTTCGGGCGAAGCCACCAGGCCGGCGCCCGCCAGCGACGTCCAGGACGAATCCTGCGGACACAGCGCCAGCGCGCAGGCAGCCTCGTAGGTGACTTCGGCAGCGACGGCGGCGCTCAGAGGTGCGCCAAGATCGCCGCCGGCAGCGCGCTGCACCGTGGCGATCAGGCGCGAACCGAGGTCGTGTCGTTGGTAGAAGCGCGCCGCCACGTGCTGCAACATGTAGGCCAGCGATGCGGCGCTCACGGGCTGCTCGAGGCTCGGATCGTTGTCGTACCCGGCTCCCGCCAGTCCGCGGCTCGCCAGCAACCGGAAGTCCTGGTATCGAGGGTGGCCGATCGGGCCGATCGGTTGGCGCGGGCGCACGCTCGGCAGGTACGCGCCGCGCTCCGCCAAGCGCGCGCGCACGGCAGCGACGTGATCCGGCAGCGAGCCCACCGCTGCGGCGCGCAGGCCCAGGCCCGCAGCCCTGGCGGCCGCCACCCCGGCGGCTTCCGCCATCGCCATGCCGAACGGCACCACCCGCGCGCTGGCGTACGCCACCGGGTCGTAACCTGCACTGCGCCCCACGACCCAGACGTTCTCCAGTCCTTGGGGCAGGAGCATGCAGAGCCGTCCGCCGTACATCTCGGGCACGCCGAACGCGATGCCGCTGTCGTGCGGCGTGAACGACTGCGCGTCGAGCGGGTACCCGCCCGCGGCCACGTCGAGGTGGGTGACGCGGTTGTCGAACGCGTCCTCGGCGCTCAGCACGCAGCGCGCGCGCAGGTGCCGGGTCTCACGAACGTACAGCCGTTCTGCCACGCCCGCGAACGCCGCTTCCTCGAAGCCGGGGAGGTGCTGCGCCAAGTACGCCACGACACGCGGTGCCTCCCGCGCTGCCCGTTCGCGCCCCTCGGCGCGACTGACGGGGTCGAAAGGGTCGACCCCGAAGACGAGCAGCGCGTTGACCAGCACGCTGCCGTCGTCCTGTCGGCCGAGGTTGAGGCCCCGCAACCGCAGGCCGGGTTCGGCCGGCTCGTAGCCGGCCTGCACGTCACCGAACGACCCCCAAGCGACGTCGTCCCGCACGGTGCCGTAGCCGTGGCCACGCCTGGCTGCGGCGCGCTCCAGCGCGCCCCAGTCGACATCGCGCACTCGGAATACCAGCGTGTCCGCCATGCGCTGATCGACCCCGAAGCCCGCCCAACCGAGGTCGAACGCCGCGCCGGCCGCCGCAGCCAGGTCGGCATCCGCACTCCCGTCGACGACCTGGCGCGCCAACACGTGGACGTCCAGTCCGGCGACGAAGACGCCCGTCGGCGTTCCGAAACCGTCGTGGGACGGCCGCACCCCGGCCACCCCACGCCACACCGCGACACCGGCCTCTGCCAGCATCTCCTCGAAGGCGCGCTCGGCGCGCGCCACGTCGAACGCTTTGCCGCGGCCGACGCGCCGCCACCAACGGTCGAACAGGCCGAGCTGGTAGTCGTGCGGTTGGGTGCGGAGATCGAGCATGGTGAGCTCGCCCAGCACGAACAGCCCGCCGAGCCGCTCGTCCTCGGTGACCAAGAGCGTGCGCGCACCCTCTTCGGCCGCCGCGATGGCCGCGACGATGGCCTCCGGCTCGCTGCCCACGACCACCACGTCCACCGCTACCTCGCTGCCGGGGGCGGGCAGTTCGTGGGGGGAGAGCGTACCGCTGGTGTCCGACGCCGAGGCACCGGCATTCGCCGCCCACGCCGCGCCGAGCAGGACGAGCGGGAGCGCCACGCCGAGGCGGACGGCCTGTGCCAGGCGCGGGCGACGCCTGCGGGAGCGGTATCGAGGCGTGGGCGAGGCGCTCATCGGACGCCTGCCTGGGTCAGGTGCCCGAGGGTCTCCTCGAGCACGGCGCGAGCGACGTCGTCAGCAGCATGGGGACGCGCCAGGCTCGCCGTGGCGGCGCGCATCGCGACGCGCCGCTCGGGTTCCTCCAGCAGGCGCCGCAACTTGTGCCCGAAGGTGGAGAGCGGTTCGATCCGAACCGCCACGCCGTGCTCGAGCAGCACGTTCGCGTTCGCTTCCTCCTGGAGCGGGTACGGACGGATCAACATCATCGGCAGGCCGGCGGCCAGCGCCTCGCTCGAGGTCAAACCGCCCGGCTTCGTGACGGCCAGGTCCGCGGCGGCCATGAGCGTGGCGATGTCGTCGACGTACCCACGCACGTCGAAGGTGGTGGGACCCGGGGCTTCCGCCACGACGGCTCGGGCCAAGGCGGTCGACTCGCTGCTCCGGCCGCCCACCACCATCACCTGCAGCGGCCAGCGGAAGTCCCTTAGCTGCCCAAGCAAGACCCGCAGGTCGTCTCCTTCCAGTCCTCCTGCCAGCACCAACAGGAGTTCGCGCGACGGGTCGATGCCCAGGCGCGCTCGCGCTTCGGCCGCGTCCGGCAAGGCAGCGAAGCTCGGGTCGATGGGGATCCCGGTGACGCGGACGCGGTGCGCGTCGACGCCGGCGGCCAGCATGTGGACGCGCACCTCTTCGGTCGCGACGAAGTAGCGCGCGATGCCCGGCTGGAGCCAGAAGCTGTGCGCGAAGAAGTCGGTGATCACCTCGACCTGCGGCAGGGCTCGGTGACGCTTGAGCCTGCCGCTCACGATCTCGGCTCCGAGGAAGTGCGTATGCACCAAGACGTCGGGCCGGTAGCGATCGATGATGCGTGGCACCTCGTAGGACAACAGGCGAACTAGGCGCGCGCGCAACAGTTGCTGGGTGGTTCGCAACTCGCTTGGGCGGCGGTCGAGGCGGCGGCCGAGCCACTCCACCAGGTCGGGCACGTTGCGCACCAGGTCGAAGTAGGCCTGGCGGTACAGACGCCGGAACGGCGCCGCGGTGTGCTCGAGCAGGTCGACGTGCTCGACGTGCGCATCGCGGGCCCGGAACGCTTCGGCCAGCGCGCGTCCCGCCGCCACGTGGCCACCACCGATCGAAGCGGACAGGATGAGGACGCGCGCTACGTCATGCGGAACGACATGCACTGGCGGAGCATAGCAAGGGGGTCGGTGCGCTGGCGCTCAGAAACCTCTCAATGGGCCGGTGGTAGCATGCGTACGGAGGTCCGCATGCCACGCAACGCGTTCGTGTTCGCGGCGATCGCCGCCTTGCTCGCCGGCTGCGCCCCGGAAGGCGCTCCGACGATGAGCGACGTGTACGTGTACGGCGTGCTGAACGCGCGCTTGACGTACTTCTACGGCGCCCCGGCCGAGATCGCCTACGAAGGCCGGACGTTGACCCTGACCGAACCGACCGGGAACGAACGGATCCTCGCTGCTCCGTACGCGGTTCGCAGCGCTTCCTTGGTGGATGGAGCGGCGTACCTGCGAAGCGCGGTCGACCCACTGGATGAAGCGCCCGTCACCGTTTCGCGCATCCCCATGACGACCGACATGCAGGTCGCTGCCGACACGCTGGTCGGGGAGGTCGTGTACTTCGACGGGCGTCGCTACCTGCAACTTGCCGACGAGCTGGCTTCTGGCGTGGTGCAGCGCGTCGTGCCGCGGCCACGCATGAACCGCCTGCGCGGCTTCGGTCTGCTCACCAACGGTGAGGCCGATGCGTTGGCCGACGCGCTCGAAGCGAACGGGCAACCGTTCGTGGCGACCGAAGTACCCGCCGGGCGCCTTCCGAGCCGTCCCGTCGATGGGCTCGCGGAGCACCGCAGGAGCGGCGTCTACGTGCAGACGGAGATCCCGACCGACGAGACCGCCTACCGCCCGGCTCCGGAGCAACTCCCGTGGGAGGTCCTCGCTCAGGGTAGCCAGGCGGTCGGTTTCGACGGCCCCACCTACCAGTTGGTGGTGAACCGCGACCAACTGATCCGGCTCTGGAGCCAGGTGCACGGCAGGCAACTTCAGGTGCCGCCGATTCCCACGGTCGACTTCCGTCGCGAGACGCTCGTGGCGTTGATGGCAGGCGAGAAGGGCACCGGCGGGTACGGCATCGACGTTCGGCGCGTGCGGGAAGAGGACGGCGAGCTCTACCTCGAGGTCGTCTTCACGGAGCCCGCCCCCAACGCCCTCACCACTCAGGCGCTCACCAGTCCGTGGGTCGTCGTGCGGGTGTTGCGGGGCGGCTACGCCGTCGCCTGGTTGCGCGACGCGGAGGACGGGAGCCTGATCGGCGCCGCGCGCGCCGTCTACTGAGCGGCCTGCGCCCACTCCGGGGCGCTCATGTCAGGGCGGTCGGCTCGAACAAGCGGCGGTACTCGTCGTTGGCGTAACGGTCCGTCATGCCCGCCAGGTAGTCGGTCACGGCCCGCTCCAACCCGAGCTCGGACGCCTGCTCCACCACGTTCGGCGGCAGCATCTCGGGGGTGCCGACGTACGCGTCGAAGATGCGCTCGAGGATCCGGTGCGCCTTGCGGGTCATGCGGATCAGGCGGTAATGGAAGTAGAAGTTCTGGTACAGGAAGTCCTTGAGTTGACGTAGGCCAACGGCCATCGCGTCGGACGCGCCGAGCAGTTTTCCGGGGGCAGCACGCACGTCCGCCAGGGTGCGCACGCCGGCGTCCTCCAAGCGTTCGTGGGTGGCGTGCACCACATCGGTGATGACCTCGCCCAGGAGCTCGCGGATGAGGACATAGCGCGCGCCCGTGTCGAACCGTTCCGGGTCGATGCCCAGCCTTCCCATCAACTCGCCCACCAACGGCACCTCGGCGATGTCGCGAGGACGGAGGTGCCCGGAGCGAAGCCCGTCGTCGAGGTCGTGGGCGTTGTACGCCACCTCGTCGGCGACGTTGACGACCTGCGCCTCGAGCGTCGGCTGCACGTCGGGCTCCCACGACGGGTCGGGCACGTCGTACTCGGTCTCGTGCTTCATGATGCCCTCGAGCGTCTCCCAGGTGAGGTTCAGTCCCGGGAACGACGGGTAACGCCGCTCGATCTCGGTCACGATGCGCAGGCTCTGCCGGTTGTGGTCGAATCCGCCGATGCCCCTGGCGAACTCGTCGAGCGCCTTCTCGCCGGCGTGCCCGAAGGGCGGGTGCCCGAGGTCGTGCGCCAGCGCGATCGTTTCCGCCAGGTCCTCGTTGAGCCCCAGGGTGCGGGCGATGCTGGTGGCCACCTGCGCCACCTCCAGCGTGTGCGTCAGGCGCGTGCGGTAGTAGTCGCCCTCGTAGTTCACGAAGACCTGGGTCTTGTACTCGAGCCTGCGGAAGGCGCTCGTGTGCACCACGCGGTCGCGGTCCTTCTGGAAGGCGGTGCGATGCGCGCTCTCGTTCTCGGGATGGATGCGGCCGCGCGAGTCGGCGGCGGGGCAGGCGTACGGCGCGAGCACCTTGCGCTCGGCCTGCTCGAGCTGTTCACGCGTGATGAGCATGGTGCGGGTATCCTAGCACCCGCGCTGGACGCGATTTCCGCCGGCGCGAAGGGAAGGAAGATCATGGACCATCGCCGGACCCTGGAGGTCTGCTTGGAGGCCGCATACGACGCCGGCCGCTTGACGCTCGGCACCTTCGGCGCGGGCGTCCGCCCCGAGTTCAAGAGCGACGACACGCCCGTCACGGTCGCCGACCGCGCCGCCGAGGAACTCATCCGGGCCCGCCTCGAGCACGCCTTCCCCGAGCACGGCATCGTGGGCGAAGAACACGGCGTCAGCCGGCCGGACGCGCCGCTGCGCTGGTACGTCGACCCGATCGACGGCACCAAGAGCTTCATGCGCGGCGTCCCGCTGTACGCGGTACTGCTCGCGCTCGAGGTGGAGGATCGCATCGAGGTCGGCGCGGCGTACTTTCCGGCGCTCGACGAGATGGTTTACGCCACGCTCGGCGGCGGCTGCTTCGTGAACGGACGCCCCTGCCGCGTGCGCGACACGGCGACGCTCGACCGCGCGATGGTGGCGTTCACGGACGCCGCCTCGTTCGCCCGCCACGGCAGGGAACGCGCCTGGCAACGCGTCCAGGACGCGACCTACCACCGCGCCGGGTGGTCGGACGCGTACGGCCACGCATGCGTGGCCACCGGCCGCCTCGAGCTGATGCTCGACCCCGTCCTGAACGCGTACGACGCCGGGCCCTTCGGCGTCATCCTGCCCGAGGCGGGCGGCTGGTTCGGTTCCTGGGACGGCACAGCAGGCATCCATGGAGGCGAAGGGGTCAGCACCACCCGGCAGCTGCTACCGGCGGTGCTGGACCTGCTGCGCGACTGAGCTCTCTCGATCGTGGCTAGCTAGCGCGCCGACCGTGGCCCAAAGACCACTGACCTTGGACCTCGCGCCGGTACACTGGGCCGCGATGGAACTCACCTTGCGGCGCTCCACACCCACGACCTGGGTCGGACGTGTGCCGATCGGTAGCGGCCACCCGGTGGTGGTGCAGTCGATGACCAACACCGACACCTCCGATGCCGCGGGCACGGCCGCACAGGTGGCCGACTTGGCCCGGGCCGGCAGCGAGATCGTGCGCATCACCGTCAACCACGACGCCGCCGCTCGTGCCGTGCCCGACATCCGCGCGCGCCTCGACGACATGGGCCTCGACGTTCCCTTGGTGGGCGACTTCCACTACAACGGCCACAAGTTGCTGGTCGACCACCCGGAAGCGGCCCGCGCGCTCGACAAGTACCGCATCAACCCCGGCAACGTCGGTCCTGGGCGTCGCCGCGACGAGAACTTCCTGACCATCGTCGCCGTCGCCAAGCATCACGGCAAACCGGTGCGGATCGGCGTCAACTGGGGTTCGCTCGACCAGGAACTGCTGACCAAGCTGATGGACGAGAACGCCCGCCGGACCGATCCCGCCCCGTCACGCGACGTGCTGATCGAGGCGATGCTCCAGTCGGCGCTGGTGTCCGCCGAGATGGCGGAAGAGCACGGCTTGCCGCACGACCGCATCGTCATCAGCGCCAAGGTGTCGGGCGTGCGCGACCTGTGGGACGTCTACCGCGCCCTCGCCGCCCGCTGCGACTACCCGCTCCATCTCGGCCTTACCGAGGCGGGCATGGGCATCAAAGGCGCGGTTGCCAGCACCGCGGCGTTGGCGCCGCTCCTCGCCGAGGGCATCGGCGACACCATCCGCGTGTCCCTCACGCCCGACCCCGGCGCGCCGCGGGAGCGCGAGGTGGAGATCGCGCAGGAGATCTTGCAGGCGCTCGACGTGCGCCGCTTCGCGCCCAGCGTCACCGCCTGTCCGGGTTGCGGCCGTACCACCAGCACGCTGTTCCAGGAGATGGCCCGCGACATCCAGGCGTACCTGCGTGCGCAGATGCCCGGTTGGCGCGAACGGTACCCCGGCGTGGAGGGCCTGCGCGTGGCAGTGATGGGCTGCATCGTGAACGGACCCGGCGAGTCCAAGCATGCCGACATCGGCATCAGCCTGCCGGGAACCGGCGAGTCCCCGCGCGCGCCGGTGTACCAGGACGGCGAACTGGTGGCCACCCTGCAAGGTGCCGCCATCGTGCCCGAGTTCCAGCGCATGCTCGACGCCTACGTCGCGCGTCGGTACGGCGGGCAGGCCGACGCGGCCGCGACCCCGACTTCCGGCGGCGCCTGACCTCGCTCGTGTGCGAGGGCAACTCCCTACGGAACTCGTAGCCACGCCTTCCGGCGCGGCCGACTTGGTTCGGCGCCACGGTTCGTTCATGCCCGCTGCGCCTACCGTCCCTACATGGCTCCGACTTCGCTCTCGACCCCCGTAAGCGCGCTGCCGCCGGCCGCGCCGGTCGCGCGAGAGCACTTGACGCGCGCCTTCGCCGTCTGCTCGCGGTTGACGGCGCGCCACTCGAGCACGTTCCATCTAGGGGCGCGCTTGTTCCGGGGCGACCAGCACAAGGCGGTGGTGTCGGTCTATGCCGCCTGCCGCTTGGGAGACGACGCGGTCGACGAGGCGCCCGGGCCGCGTGAAGGACGCGCCCGGCTCGACGCCTGGTGGGAAGGCATCGAGCGTGCCTACGACGGTGTGCCGCGGGAAGACGCTGCGGTAGAGGTGGCGCTCGCTTGGGCGGTGCGGCGCTTCCCCATCCCCCTGTCCGCGTTCGCCGAGCTGCGCGAAGGCTTCGACACCGACCTTGCCGGTGCGCGGTTCGAGAGCCACGACGATCTCATGACGTACGCCTACCGCGTGGCAGGGGTGGTGGGGCTGCTCATCGCACCGATCGCCGGCTACCGCGGGGGTGAAGCCACCTTGGCGCGGGCCGTGGCGCTCGGTCAGGCGATGCAGCTCACCAACGTGCTGCGCGACGTCGGCGAGGACCTGCGGCAGGGAAGGTGCTACTTGCCCACCGCGATGCTTCAGCGGCACGGCGTCGACCTCGACGACCTGCGCGCCGGCCGAGTGAGCCCCGCTTACGTTGCGCTGCTCGACGAGCTGGCGGCGGAAGCGCGGCGCCTGTACCGGGAAGGTTGGCGCGGAATCGCTTCGCTGAGGGGTGGCGCGGCTCCCGCCGTTGCGGTGGCGGCTTGGAACTACGAAGCCATCTTGCACAAGATCGTGCAGAACGGGCACGACAACCTTCGGCGCCGGGCGCACCTGCGTCCGGGCGAGCGGCTGGCGACCATCCCGCGGGCCCTGCTACGCCTGATGACGATGCCGAGCCGGCGCGGGCGTCCTACACCGGATGACGATGCCGAGCCGGCGCGCGCGTCCTACGCCTTCGTTCCCTCGACGGCTAGGGGCAACGACTGGCCCGACGCCGTGTCGAGCATCAACGTCTGGGTGGGGAACGCGAACGCGATGCCCGCTTCCTCGAAGCGACGGTAGAGCTGCAGGTTGATGGCCTGCTGGGCGTCCATGTAGGCGGCGTAGTCCGCCACGAGCATGGTGTACACGATCTCGAAGTCGAGCGAGTAGGCTCCGAACGACTTGAAGTGCGCGCGGTCGAAACGAACGTCCTGCTGCGCCTCCACCGCCTCGCGCGCGAGCGTGAGGATGCGTTCGAGGGCGTCCGAGGGCGTGCCGTACTCGACTCCGAGGGTGAACACCACGCGGCGTTCCTGCATGCGCTTGTAGTTGCGGATGCGGCTCGCCAGCAGGTCGTGATTACCGAACACGAGTTGCTCGCCCGACAGGCTCCGCAGCCGCGTGGTGCGCAGGCCGACGTTCTCGACCGTGCCCTGATAGTCGCCGACGACGATGAAGTCTCCGATCTCGAACGGCTTGTCGAACAGGATCGACAGCGAGGCGAACAGGTCGCCGAGGATGTTCTGAAGGGCAAGCGCCACCGCCAGCGAGGTGATCCCGAGCCCCGCCAAGAGCGTGTTGATCTCGAACCCGAGGTTGTCGAGCGCCAGCAGCAGGACGACCGAGAACAGCATCAGGCGACCCACGAAACTCAGGGCGGACAAGGAGGTGCGCCGGGTCGGGTCCAGGTCGCTCTGTCGGCGGTACGTGTCGAGCACCGTGGCCAGTGCCGTGTTGCCCCAAACCACGACCTGCACCAGGAGGATGAGCACGAAGCCTTGTCGGAGGTAGTTGCGAACCGTGTCGTCGAGCGCTAGCACGTGCGAAGCCACGAACACCGCCGCTGCCAAGAAGAAGAACGTCCCGGCGGCGGCCAGGACGGCGACGACCACGTCGTCGACGCCGTTGCGGGTGCGTGCGGCGGCTTCGCGCGCGCGGCTGCGCAGCAGCTTTCGCGCCATGCGCAGGGCGACGTAGACGACCACCGCGACGACCAAGGCGATCACCCAGCGAAGGCCGGTGTTCTCTGGGAGCGTGGAATCCGGGAAGAAGGAGAGGTCCATCGGTGGCCACCGTTCCTGCCCGCCATCAGGGCGTGGACAGTCTATCGTGCGACGCTCACGCTATCCTGCGGCATGAAGATCTATACCCGGACCGGTGATGCTGGCGAAACGGGACTGTTCGGTGGCGAACGCGTTCCGAAGGACGATCCGCGCGTCGAGGCGTACGGCGCCGTCGACGAGGCGAACGCTGCCCTCGGTCTGGCGCGCGCCCTCCTCCGAGAAGGCGGCGCGCACGAACGCGAAGCCGCCGAGCGACTCGACCAAGACTTGGGTGCGCTGCAGAGTCTGCTGTTCGACGTCGGCGCCGACCTCGCCACGCCCCGCGGCGCGCGACAGCGCGAGTACGTCCGCTCGATCGACGACCACGACGTCGCGCTGTTGGAGGCGTGGATCGATCGCTACGACGCCGAGATCCCGTCCTTGCGCCAGTTCGTGCTGCCGGGCGGCACGGCGGCGTCGGCGGCGTTGCAGTTGGCGCGCGCCGTGGTGCGCCGGGCCGAACGCCAATGCGTCACCCTCGCGCGGCAAGCCGAGGTCGGCGCGTACCTGGTGCCGGCCTTGAACCGCATGTCGGACCTGTTGTTCACGCTGGCGCGGGTCGCGAACGTTCGAGCGGGAGAGGCGGAAGTTCCGTGGCGGGCGCGCAAGCCCGGATTGGCCGGAACGCGCGGGGAAGCCGGAACGCGCGGGGAAGCCGCGGCGCATAGCGAAGCCGCGGCGCTCAGCGAAGCCGCGGCGAACGGTGAAGACGCCGGGGCGGATGCCGACGACACCGCGTAGAGCGAAGCGGGCGGCACCCCGGCGGTTCGCGCATGAATCGACGTCAGGTCGGCAGCGGTCGGCCGGCGCGCGTCATCCTCGACGCAGGTCGGAGACGTGCGCGCATCCGCGGCGCGCGAGTTCGTCCAACACGCCGCGGAGGATCGGCTTCACGACGCCCGGACCGAGGTAGATCATCGCCGTGTATAGCTGAAGCAGGTCGGCGCCCGCCTCGAGCCGCAGGATGGCGTCCTCCGCATCGAAGACACCACCCACCGAGACGATCGGCAGGTGGGTGGAGGCGCGCAGGACGCGCAGCACCTCGAGCGACCTGCGCGCGAGCGGGCGCCCGGACAAGCCCCCCGGCTCGCTGGCGCGCCGCGAGACGAGGTCGGGACGCTCTACGGAGGTGTTGGTCGCGATGAGGCCGGTGACGCCTTCGTCGGTGGCGACGGAAGCGACCTCCTCGAGGGCGGCGTCGCTCAAGTCGGGGGCGATCTTCAACAGCAGCGGCCTTGGGCCCAACGTTTCCTGCAACCCCCGCGCATGGCGAAGCAGCGCCGTCAGCGGTTCCCGGTCCTGCAGGCTGCGAAGGTCAGGGGTGTTGGGGGAAGAGACGTTCAGCACCAGGTAGTCGGCCACGTCCCACACCGCGCGGAGCGACGCGTCGTAGTCGTCGATGGCGGCTTCGATCGGAGCCACGCGCGACTTGCCGACGTTGACGCCGATGGGCGGCAGCGGTCCGCGCTCGCGCCAGGCAGCCAGTCGACGGGCCAGCGCGTCGGCGCCGGCGTTGTTGAACCCCATGCGGTTCACCAGCGCCTCGTCCTCGACCAGCCGGAACAACCGAGGCGACGGGTTCCCAAGCTGAGCCAGGGCCGTGACGCTACCGACTTCGATGCTGCCGAACCCGAGCGCCGCCAACGCCGGGACGGCGATGGCGTCTTTGTCGAGGCCGGCAGCCAGGCCGAGCGGGTTCGGGAAGGCGAGGCCGAAGGCGTGCACCTCGAGGCGCGGGTCGCGCAGCGCGTAGAGCGCGCTCAGGGCCGCGAGCGCGCCGACGTTGCGGCTCGCCACTGCCAGGCCCGTCATGACCAGGTGGTGCGCCCGTTCCGGCTCGAGCCGGTAGAGCAGGGGCCGAACGGTGCGGTACACCACCCTGCACCTCGCCCTTCAGTCGAGCGAGGTGCGGGCGGGACGTACCTCGATGCGGCTCGGAAGCGTCCGCGGGTTCATGCGTGCCAGGTACAGCACCGTCTCGGCGATGTCCTCGGGCTGGATCTTCCAGGCATCGGCGTCCGACACCTCGCGGCCGCCGAAACCGGTCGCGACGGACCCCGGCATGATCGTGGCGACGCGCACCCCGCGGTCGCGCAGGTCCAACATGATCGCCTGCGAGAAGCCGAGCAGGCCGAACTTGCTGGCGTTGTAGGCGGCGCCGCCCGCGAAGAAGTTCGTGCCGGCGAGGCTGCCGATGGTGACGATCATGCCGCGGCTGGCGATCAGCGCGTCGAGGGAAGCCTTGACGCTGTGGAACACCCCGGTCAGGTTGGTGTCGAGGATACGCTGCCAGGTGTCGGGATCGAGGTCCTCGATCGACCACCGCCCGCCGACGCCGGCGTTCGCCACCAACAGGTCGAGTCCGCCGAACGCGTCGATGGTGCGGCGCACCGCCTCGCGCTGCGCCTCCAGATCCCGCACGTCGCAGGCGAGCGCCAACGCCCGCCCGCCACCCGCCGAGCCCAACCGTGTCACCAGCGCTTCGAGCGGCGCCGGGTCTCGCGCCGTGAGCGCGACGTTCATGCCGACGCCGGCCAGCGCCTCCGCCACCGCGCGGCCGATCCCCTTGCTGGCGCCGGTCACCAACGCGGTCTTGCCGTTCAGGTCCATGGTCGAAGGCTAGCACGCACCGCCGCGGCCACCCTGCGCGCACCTGCTAGACTCGCGTTCGTGCGCCGTCTCACCCTCATCCGGCATGCGTTGACGGCATGGAACGCAGACGGCCGCTTCCAAGGCCATTCGGACGTGCCGCTGTCCGACGACGGTAGGCGCCAGGCGCGCAGGCTGGCGCGTCACGTCGCAGGAACCGAGACCGAAGCCGTCGTCTACGCCAGCTCCTCGTCACGCGCGCTCGAGACCGCCCGCATCGCGTTCCCGAACCACGAGATCGTGGTCGACCCACGCTTGCGCGAGCTGAACTTCGGCGTGTTCGAAGGCCACACGCAAGCGCAGAACGAGGTCGAGGAAGCCTGGCACGATTGGTTCGCAGACCCCTTCGAGCGACGGGTTCCAGATGGCGAGTCGTACCGTGACCTTCGCGAGCGCATGGTGGCTTGGATGGAGGACGCGCACTCGGCGCACGACGATCACGTCGTGGCCGTGACGCACTCCGGCGCCATCCAGATGTTGCTGTCGTGGGTCCTGGGCGTCGAGCATCCCCGCTGGCGCAAGCGCATCTACCTGCGACACGCCAGCGTGAGCCGGGTGTTGTTCCGTGACGGCGAGATGCTCATCGAGCGCGTCAACGACACGCGCCACCTCACGGCGGAAGGCGCCGATCCGTTCCTCGACTGACCTCCCCGGTTCCGCATGGCAGCGGCCTGCGGGGCGCCGCTCGTCCGCCCGTAGCGCCTGCCAGAGCGGCGGCCCGAACGCCCTTCCGAACGCGTCCAGGACGCAGCACGCGCGCGTGGTACGCTCGCGGCGTGAGCGACGGCGCGCCGGAGACCGACACCTTCGTGGTCGAACAGGAGCACTTCCGCGGCAGCCTCTCCGAGCTGGCGCATGCGCTCCGCTCGCGCGCCCTGCAGCCCGAAAGGCTCGACCTCCTGGCCCTCGTGCGAACGTTCTTGGCGTACTTCGAGCGCCACGCCGCCACCGACCTGGAGTTGGCGACCGAGGCCTTGCCTCGACTTGCCCAGGTCATCGAGTTGAAAGTTCGACTGTTGCTGCCGCGTCCGCCCAAGAGCGAGGACGAGGTCGACGAGGTCTCTGCCGTGGAAGAGGCGCTCGAGGCCGTCGCGCTGCTGGAAGAACTGGAGGAAGCGATCGCGTTCCTGCGTCGACGGCGCGAGGAACGTCGCATCGTCGTGCCCGCGCGTGCGCTGCGGCCGCACTACCCGCGACCGGAACGGCCGTTGCGGGCGTCGCCGGGCGATCTGGCACGTCTGGCGGGACGCTACCGCTTGGGCGGGTACTTCGAACTCGCCATCGAGCGACTGACCCTTGCCGGCACGTTGCGCGCACTGGTGCGCGCGCTGCGAGAGCGGGGGCGAGGACTGCTGTTCGACCTCTTGGGCGCCCGCGATTGGCCGACCAAGGCCGTCGGTTTCGCCGCCATGCTCGAGCTGGTGCGTGAAGGCAAGGCGGTTGCCGAACAGGACGAACCTTTCGGTCCGATCACGGTGTCGCCGGTCGCCGCTGCGGACGTCGACGGGCGCCCCGCGGAGGCGGCGTCCGGCAGTGTCGACGCGGTCGGCGCTGCTTGACCCGAGCGCGAGCGAAGCGACAGTACGTGGGCGTCGCTAGGGCGTGGGCGCCGCTGGGGCGTGGGCGTCGCTAGAGCGCGCGCCTCAAGGGCGAAGGCGCCACTAGGGCGAAGGCGCCGCGAGACGAGCCTAGGCGACGGCTTTCGCTTCGCGCTTGCGCAGGTTCGGCTCCAGGATGCGCTTGCGAAGGCGCAGGCTCTTGGGCGTGACCTCGAGCAACTCGTCGTCGGCGATGTACTCCATGGCTTCTTCCAACGTCAGCCGCTTCGGTGGCACCAAGACCAGGTTGTCGTCGCTGCCGGCGGCGCGCACGTTGGTGAGCTTCTTGTTCTTGCAGACGTTGACGTCGAGGTCGCCCGAGCGGTTGTTGGCACCCAGGATCATACCGACGTAGACCTCGACGCCTGGGTCGATGAAGAAGGTGCCACGGTCTTGCAGCTTCCAGATGGAGTAGGCGAACGCCTCGCCCGCTTCCATGGCGACCAGCGACCCGTTCAGCCGCGTCCGGAGCTCACCCACGTGCGGCTCGTAGCCGTCGAACACGTGGCTCAGCAGCCCCTCGCCGGCCGTCATCGACAAGAAGCCGTTGCGGTATCCGAAGAGAGCGCGAGATGGCATCGAGAACGTGAGGCGCGCGCGGATCTCGCCCTGCTCCATGTCGACGAGCTGACCGCGCCGCGCCGACAACGACTCCATCACCGCCCCCATCGCATCCAGCGGCACGTCGGCGACCACTCGTTCGAACGGTTCGCTCAGCACGCCGTCGATGATCTTGAGGATGACCTCGGGACGAGACACCGAGAACTCGTACCCGTCGCGGCGCATCTCCTCGATCAGGATGCCCAGGTGCAGCTCACCGCGCCCCGACACCCGGTACGACTCGCCGCCCAGTTCCTCGACGCGCAAGGCGACGTTGGTGAGCAGCTCGCGTTGCAGGCGATCGGCGATGTGCCTGCTGGTGACGTACTTGCCCTCGCGGCCGGCGAAGGGGCTGGTGTTCGGGCTGAAGGTGACCGATACCGTCGGTTCGTCCACGCCTGCGAAGGGTAGCGGTTCGATCGCGTTCGGGTCGCACAGCGTGTCGCCGATCTGCACGTCGTCCATGCCGGACACCGCCACGATGTCGCCGGCCGTGACCTGCTCGGCCTCCACGCGCTGCAGGCCGAGGTGGGTGAAGACCTTGGTGAGCCGCGCACGCACCTCGCGTCCGTCGCGCGCGACACGCACCACCGGATCGCCGACCTTGGCCTGGCCGCGGCGCACGCGTCCGAGTGCCACGCGCCCGAGGTAATCCGAGTAGTCGAGGTTCGCGACTTGCATCTGGAACGGCGCCGAGAGGTCGCCATCCGCGAGCGGCACGTGCGCGAGGATGGTCTCGAACAAGGGCGTGAAGTCCTCGCTGGGCGCCTCGCCTTCACGCCACGCCTTGCCTTCGCGGGCGATGGCGAACAGGATCGGGAAGTCCAGTTGTTCGTCGTTGGCGCCGAGTTCCACCATCAGGTCGAACGTGAGGCCGGTGACCTCGCTCGCCCGAGCGTCCTTGCGATCGACCTTGTTCACCACCAGGATGGGGCGCAACCCGAGGGCCAGCGCCTTCTTCAGCACGAAGCGGGTCTGGGGCATGGGCCCCTCCGCGGCGTCGACCAGCAGCAGGCACGCATCGACCATCCCGAGCGCGCGCTCGACCTCGCCGCCGAAGTCCGCGTGCCCCGGCGTGTCGACGATGTTGATGCGCTCGCCGTGCCACTCGACCGCGGTGTTCTTGGCGAGGATGGTGATGCCGCGCTCGCGTTCGAGCGCGCGGCTGTCCATGACCCGCTCCTCGACCAGTTGGTTCTCACGGAATGTGTTCGATTGACGCAGCAAGCCGTCGACCAGGGTGGTCTTGCCGTGGTCGACGTGGGCGATGATGGCGATGTTGCGGTAGTGCATGCGGATCTCCGGGTGCGCGTCGCCGGTGAAGGCCGGCCGGCGTCGGTCGTCTTAGGACGTCGGCCAGTTGGCACGCGCACTCGTTCGGGCGCCGCGGGCTTGGCGTTGTCCGGGACCGGCACCGCGTCGCCCAACGAGGCGACGCAGTGTCGATACTAGCCGGTAAGATGTCTGCAGTGACCAACTCTAGTAGCAGTGGATTCTGTTGCCTTTCCTGATAGTAAGCCAAGGCCTCTTCTTTTGAAATTACCTTGATAGAGT
>JAWOIL010000153.1:0-9826 GCA_046484635.1 Trueperaceae bacterium | reverse complement strand
CGCGTGGCAGAACTCGTCGGCGGCTCGGACATGGGAACGAGGATGGAAGCCGTCGGGCGCGAGCTCATCGAGAAGCACGGCGCCGACGTCCTGCTACTCGGTTGTGCAGGGATGGCCCATTTCCGTGCGCCGCTGGAGGAAGCCCTCGGCGTGAGCGTGATCGACCCGACCCAGGCAACCGTGGGCTTGGCGTACGCGTCGGCGGTACTCGGGTATCGAACTCGATGAGCACCTCCCAGCACCGACCGAACGTCGATGTCGAGCGCATCGCGCGGCGGATCGACGCGCTTGCGGCGCTTACCGAACCGGACCGGCCATACACGCGACGGGCGTTCACGGACCTCTACCTGCGGGCGCGCGACTGGCTCCGCTCGGAGTTCGAGGGCGCCGGCCTGGAGGTGCATCTCGACGCCGGTGCGAACCTCATCGGTAAACGCCGCGGCTCAGAGCCGGGGCGCAGCGCCCTCGCCGTCGGCTCCCACGTCGACACGGTGGTCGGTGGCGGGCGGTTCGACGGTATCGCCGGGGTTGTCGCGGGCCTCGAAGCGGCGCAGGCACTGCGGGAGTCTGGGACTACGTTGCGCCATGACCTCTGGGTCGTCGATTTCCTATCGGAGGAGCCGAGCGACTACGGTGCCTCGTGCGTCGGGAGCCGCGCCCTGGCCGGCACCCTTTCGCCGGCGATGCTGCAAGGCAAGAACCCCGCGGGCGAGACGTTGGATGCCGCTATCCGACGGATGGGCGGTCGACCGGAAGACCTCGGATCGCCGTTGGTCCAGGACCTCGCCGCGTTCCTGGAACTCCACATCGAGCAGGGCCCGGTGTTGATGCAGGAGTCGAAGCGCATCGGGATCGTGGAGGGCATCGTCGCGATCCATCGCGTCACGTTGACGGTGCAGGGCCAGGCCGCGCACGCTGGTACGACGCCGATGTCCATGCGGCGGGACGCCCTCGTTGGTGCTGCTCGCATCGTCGACAACGTCTGGACGCAAGCACGGGAACTCGCGAGCCGGGAGCAGTTCGTGGCTACGATCGGGCGATTCGACGTCGCTCCCAACGGTGCGAACGTCGTGCCGGGAAGCGTGCGGCTCATCGTCGAGGCGCGCGCGCTGGACGTTACCCTCGTCGAGCGGTTCTTGCACGAAACGGTCGCGCGCTCACGAGAACTGGGGGACGAGCTCGGCCTCGAAGTCACGAGCGAACTCACCAGCACCGCCGCCGCGGCGAAGTGCGATGCGCGCGTGATCGCGGCGTTGGAGCAGAGCTGCAGGAACCGGGAGACCCCGTTTCGGCGGATGAGCAGCGGCGCGGGGCACGACGCGATGCAGGTAGCGACGGTCGCGCCGATGGGGATGGTGTTCATCCCGTGCAAGGACGGAATCAGTCACAACCCCGCCGAGAGCGCGCGGGCCGAGGACGTTGCTGCGGGAGCCGAAGTGATCGCGGATGCGTTGGTGACGCTGGACGCCTCTGGTCGTTCTCCTGCCGCCTGAGTCGCGGGTGGGCGCGGCCGGGTTCGATTGCACCGAACTGATGGACATGCCGCTGGTGCTGGTGGCTGACAGTGAGTGCAGCGTTCGCTTGCTGGCGCACTTGGAGGCGGAGGGCCGGAGCGTCGGGTCCACGTCGATAGTGCGCGGGAACGACGTGGTGGCGGAGATGGTCGCCCAGGGATTGGGCGCTGCCATCTTGCCGGAGCTCGCTGTCGACACCTTGCAAGTGTCGGTTCGCACCGTTCCGTTCCGGGGGCCGGTGCGGCCCATCGACGTGGTGCTGCCGCCGCACGGTTTGAAGGTGCCTGCCGTGCGGGCGTTGCTGCGGGTCGTCAAGGAGCGGTTCCCGGAGAGTGGGTTGCCACACTTCGCGCTCGAAGGGGCAACGGAAGCGCAGACGCGCAGTTGGGTTGGGATGATCGCCGGGCACGGCGGCGCGGCTAGCACGTGGAACTCGTGATAGCGCCGCGATCGCGGGCGTCCGCCACCGACCACCCTTGACAAACTCAAACGTCGTGGTCAATCATTCATTCAGTCAATAAAGGAATGAATGAAGGGGTTCGATGCCTCGCTCCACACCCACAGGCGCGCACGACGCCATGCGTTCGAAGAACCAGCAGGACGTCTTCGAGCTCATCCACCGACACGGACCGATCTCCCGAGCGGAGATCGCCGCGCGCCTGCAGCTGAGCCGAGCGGCCATCACCAACATCACCGCGGAACTCATCGGCCGCCAGCTCATCTACGAGGCACGCGCGGCCGAGCCGGGTGGCGTGGGACGCCGCGCCATCCTGATCGATGTCGTCTACGACGGAGCGGCGGTGGCGGGCATCAAACTCAGCAATTCCGGCCTCACTTGCGCACTCACCAATCTCAACGCCGAGGTGCTCGTCACCGTCGAACAGCCGCTGTCGTCCACCGAGCCCGATGTCGTGCTGAACGCTGTCGAGGCCGCGCTTTCGAGGCTACGTGAGGCGGCGGCGAAGGGCGGTCACCCCACCGAAGTCGCCGCCCTCGGCATCAGCCTGCCGGGGCTGGTCGACGTCGACGGCGGCACCGTGCGCCACTCGCCGCTGCTCGGGTGGACGCACACGCCCATCGGCTCGCTGCTCGAGGAGCGTCTGGGCATGCCCGTGGTGATCGAGAATGACGTCAACGCGCTGGCCCTCGGCGAAGCGTGGTTCGGGCACGGCATCCTTCACCCTACTTTCCTGGTGGTCACGCTGGGTCGTGGCGTCGGCCTCGGCATCGTCATCGACGGGGCTCTCTTCCGTGGTCCGAACGGCGGCGCCGGGGAGTTCGGCCACGTGCCGCTCGACCCGAACGGGCCCGTCTCGAGCCACAGCGCGCGCGGCACGGTCGAGGCGTTCCTGGCAGACGACGCGCTGCTCGCGGATGCCCACCGGCGCGGCGCACCGTTGCCGGATGGTTCCCGCCCCGAAGACCTCGTCCGCTTGGCCGAAGAGGGCAACGCCCCGGCGCGCGCCTCGCTCGAAGCGGCCGGCGCCATGCTCGGCCGCGCCCTTGGCATCATCGTCAACCTCTTCGCTCCCACCCTCGTCGTGTTGTCCGGCGAGGGCATGCGCGCTGCGCCGTTCCTGATCCCCGAGGCCAAGCGTGTCCTTCGGGACACGGCGTTCGGCGACCTGGGCGACCAGGTCGAACTGGTGGTCGACGCCTGGGGCGACGATACCTGGGCCCGTGGCGCGGCGGCGCTCGCCGCCAGCCGCCACCTCGTCGAGGCCGCCGCCCGGACGGGGGGTGCCGGCTGACGCCCCACCCTGGTCGACCCGACGCGCCTACCTTCGCCCGCACCTTCGCCCGCCGCTACATTCGCACCTTCAACCAAGCTCACACCGGTGCCTCACTTGGCCGCATCACAGGAGGATCCATGCAACGACCGCTCGTCACCCCCACTCGCCGATTCCCGTTCGCCCACCGCTTCGCGCTCGCGCTGCTAGCGTTCGCGTTGATGGCCGTGGCGACGGCGCAGACCAACATCACCTTCTGGCACACCTACAGCACCGGTTCCGGCGAAGAGCAGACGATGCTCGAGCAGGTCATTCCGCGCTTCCAGGAGGAGCACCCTGACATCCGCGTCGAAGCCGTCGGCTTCCCCTACGACGACTTCCGCCAGAAGCTGCTAACGGCATTCGCCGGCGGCATCGTTCCGGACCTGGTGCGGATGGACATCATCTGGGTTCCCGAGTTCGCTGATATGGGTGCGCTCGAGCGTCTCGACGGCCACGACGGCTTCGAAGCTCTGGCCGAATCCGTCTTCCCAGGGCCGCTTTCCACCAACTTCTGGGACGGCGGCTATTTCGGCCTTCCCCTCGACACCAACACCCAGGTGATGCTCTACGACGTCGATGCCGTCGGCACGCCGCCCGCCACCTTCGAGGAGTTCGTGGCGTACCTGGAGGAGAACGGCGACGCCTCCGCCGACCGCTGGGGCTTCGCGGTTCCCGGCCCTGCGGCGTGGTACGTGCTGCCGTGGATCTGGAGCAACGGCGGCGCCGTCACCGACGAGGCCATCACCACCGCCCAGGGTTACCTGAACGGGCCGGCCACGGTCGGGGCGCTGGAGATGCTGGTCGACCTCTACGAACGCGGTCTCATCGCTCCCACCTTCGGGGAGTCGGGCATCGGGACGTGGGAGGGGCTCGGTGGCGGACAGTACCTCGCCATCCAGGACGGCCCGTGGGCCTACCCGAGCATCCACGCCCAGTACCCCGACCGCAACTTAGCGCACGCGCCGATGCCGGCCGGCCCCGGCGGCTCGGTGTCGATCGTCGGCGGGGAAGACATCGTGATGTTCGCCGACTCCACCCACAAGGACGCCGCCTGGGCCTTCCTGGAGTTCCTGCTGAGCCCATGGGCGCAGATCACCATGGCGTCGACCGGCCAGATCCCCGTCATCCAGGCCGCGCTGGAAGACCCGTACATCCTCGAGCATCCGTTCTACGGGGTCTACCTCGAGCAACTCCAGACCGCCAAGGCCCGCACCCCGCATCCCGCCTGGACCCGCATCGAAGAGGCCATGCAGAACGCCTTCCAGCGCGTCATCATGGGCGACGCGACGGCTCAGCAGGCGCTCGACGAGGCGGCGCAACTGGTCGACCAGTACCTGCGCTGAGCGAAGAGACGAAGACGAAGTAGGAGGAGACGCGCGTGGCCCGGACCTTGGAACCCACCCTGCCCGACCGGGCCACGCCCCTCCGGGGACCCGTGGCAGCTTGGCGACGGCTCTCCCCCTGGAAGCGCGGCGAGTACCTCACCGCCGCGCTCTTCTTGGCGCCCGGCCTGATCTGGTTCCTGGCGTTCATGCTGTACCCGCTGCTGCACTCGCTGTGGATGAGCTTCCACGAGTGGAAGCCGCGCGGGGCGGCCGTGTTCGTCGGCCTCGACAACTTCGCGCGCGTGTTCCAAGACCCCGTCAACCTCATCGCGCTGCGAAACACCGTCGTATACGCCGTGCTCAGCATCCCCCCTCAGATGGTGCTGGGGTTGCTCGTCGCCATCGGCCTCGAGCGCGCCACGCGCGGCAAGGTCTTGTTCCGGCTCATCTACTATCTGCCGGTGATCAGCTCCTGGGTGGTCGTGTCGCTGATGTTCATGTTCCTGTTCAACTCGGAAGGCCTGTTCAACCACGTCTTCGGCGACGTGCTCGGTTGGGTCGACCCGAACACCGCGTGGCTCAACCGAGGATCGACGGCGCTACCCGTCATCGCGGCCCTGGGCGTGTGGAAAGGACTCGGCTGGAGCATGTTGATCTATCTGGCGGCGCTACAGGGGATCCCCAAGGAACTCGTGGAAGCGGCGCGCATCGACGGCGCCAACGGCGTGCAGGTGACGCGCTACGTGACCGTGCCACTGCTCACGCCGACGACGCTGTTCATCCTCGTCATGCTCACCATCGGCTCGTTCCAGAGCTTCATCCAGTTCTACATCATGACCGGCGGCGGCCCGGTCCATCAGACCGAGGTGTTCCTGAGCTACATGTACCACCAGGCGTTCGACTTCCTCGAGTTCGGATACGGCAGCGCCATCGCCTGGACGTTGGCCGCGCTGATCATGGCGATCAGCCTGGCGCAGTTCCGGCTGGTCAAGCAGTCGCACCAGTACTGAGCCGTGGCGAACTCGACCTCCAACCCTCTCGACGGCGCACCTCTCGACGGTGTGTCCCTCGGCAGCGCGCCCCACGACGGCGCCCCTCGCAACGTCGCACGCCGCGGAGCCGACCGCCGCGGCACCGGGCGCCGGCGCCCGCGTATGCGCATCGGGCGCGTGGCGCTCTACGTGGTGCTCATCGCCGGGGCCCTGGTCATGATGGTGCCGTTCGCGTACACCGTGTCCACGTCCTTGAAGCCCAACGCGTTCGTCTTCGAGGCCAGCTTCGTGCCGCGGCCGGCCACGGTGCAGAACTTCGTCGACGCGTGGAACTCCAACAACTTCCAGCGCTACTTCCTCAACAGCTTGAAGGTCGCCGTCGTCTCGACGTTCTTCACGGTTGCCATCGCGACCACGCAGGCGTACGCCTTCGCGCGCCTGCGGTTCCCTGGCAAGAACCTGGTGTTCAACTTCTATCTGCTGACCATGATGATTCCCGGGATGCTGTTCATCATCCCGCAGTTTCTGCAGGCCCGGGCGCTCGGCCTCTACAACACTCATCTTGCGTTGGTGCTGTTCTACGTCGTTGGTACCATCCCGTTCCAGACGTTCCTGCTGCGCGGCTTCTTCGAGGCGATCCCGCGGTCATTGGAAGAGGCCGCCTTCGTCGATGGCGCCAACCGCATCACTACCTTCTTCCGCGTGGTGCTGCCTCTGACCGGGCCGGCGGTCGGCACCTCGGCCATCTTCGCATTCCTCGGCCACTGGGACGAGTTCACGCTCGCGCTCACGCTTCTCAACGACGCGAGCTTGCGCACCCTCCCCATCGCCATCCGCCTCTTCCAAGGGCAGCACGCCAGCCAGTGGGGGCTGGTGTTCGCTGCTTCGCTCATCGCCATCGTTCCCGTCCTCATCGTCTTCATCACGTTCCAACGCGCGTTCGTGCGCGGAGTCGCCACCGGCGGCATCAAGGGGTAGGTCGCACCATGCAGCCACGCACCGATCGATTCGTCTTCCAGCCGGCTCGTGGGAGCGTGCGCCCGTGAGGCCCGCCGACGCTCCCCTCGACGCTCGCCTCGACACCTCCCTCGACGCCCCACTCGTCGCTCGCAGCATCGAGGTGATCCTGGCCGGTCAGACCGACGAGGGCGCCTACCTCGCCGCCCCGAGGTTCCCCACGTACCGCTACTGCTGGTTCCGCGACGGTTCCTTCATCGCCGACGCCATGGACCTCTGGGGCCGTTCCGACAGCGCCGCGCGTTTCCACCGTTGGGTGGTTGGTGTGCTGCAGCGCCAGCTCGAGGCCGTCGCCGCCGACCCGACGCACGTGCTGCACACGCGCTACCAACCCGACGGCACGCCGGGGCAGGAGGACTGGCCCAATTTCCAGCTCGACGGGTTCGGCACCTGGCTGTGGGCGTACCAGCGACACCTGCGGCTGACGGAAGCGCGGGCCGACGCCGCCGACCTCGTGGTCGTGCGCGGCCTGGCCGACTACCTGACGCGGATGTGGCCGCGCCCCAACTTCGACTGTTGGGAGGAGTTCCAGGAGCGTGTGCATCCGTCGACGCTGGCCGCGCTCTTCGCCGGCTTGCGGGCGGCCTCCGTGCTGCTCGACGACCGCTACTACCTTGGCGTCGCCGAGGCGATCCGGCAGTTCGTGAGGTCGCACGGCGTCCACCGACCGACCGGGGCGCCGCCGTACTTGACGAAGCACGTCGGCAGCGCCGACGTCGACGCGAACCTGCTGTGGGTGTCGTTGCCGTACGGCGTGGTGGCGCCGGATTCGGAACTCGCGCTCGCCACCCTCGCCAAGGTGCATACCGACCTGCTGGACCCCGACGGCGGCGTGCACCGTTACCGCGGCGACACCTTCTACGGCGGCGGTAGTTGGATCCTCCTAACCGCCGACCTGGCGCAGGCGCACCTCGCCCTCGGCGAACGCGGCGAAGCCGAGCGCCTACGCGGCTGGATCGAGGCACAGGCCACCCCGGAAGGACACCTGCCGGAGCAGGTCGACACCCATCTCCTTGCGCCGGGCCTCAAGGCCGAGTGGGACGAGCGGTGGGGGACGAGCGCGACCCCGCTTCTGTGGTCGCACGCTGCGTACCTGCGGCTGGTGGCTGCGCTGGAGGGGCGCGAGGGTGCGGCGGCGGGCAGGGGCGAAGTGTTGGACGAGGGCGGTGCGGCGGACGGGACCAGGGTTACGGACAGGAGCGAGGCACGCGACCGGGGCGTCGCGTGAGGCTGCTCGACGCGTACCCCGGTCGCGCCCTCAACGCGCCCGGGGTGCCGGCGACGGTGTGTTTCGACGTCGACGGGGCCGAAGGCGCCGAAGCGCTGCTGCGGGTGACCCTGCACGACCTAGGGCGGGTGCGTTGGAGCGGCAGCACCACCGTTCGTGGCACGGGCACGGTGTCGACCGTGACCCTCGAGGTGCCGGTTCCCGATGGGAGCCCGCGTGGGTACGCGGTGCGGGCGGAGCTGCTGCGGGTGGGAGCGGGCGAGTTGGGCACCGACGGGACTGGTGCCGACGGGACTGGTGCCGACGGGGCTGGTGCCGACGGGGCTGGTGCCGACGGGGCTGGGAATGACGGTGTCGGGGTCGAGAGGGCCGGGGTCGACGGTGCCTGGGTCGACGGTGCAGGGGTCGAGAAGGGCGGGACCGGCGTGCCTATGGCCGCTGCGCTAGGTGACCCGCAATCCCGCGCCAGCACGGCAATCTTGGTGGCCGAACACTGGCGCGACGTGCCGCGCTACGGCTTCCTCAGCGACTTCGCGCCCGAAGACGCCGTCACCGGCACCGACCCGCGCGTGCGCGACCTGGCCAAGTACCACCTCACCTGCGTGCAGTTCTACGACTGGATGTACCGCCATTACCGCTTCCTGCCGCCCGACGACGTGTTCACCGACGTGCTGGGCAAGACGACCTCGATGCCCGTCGTGCGGGCGCGCGTGGACGCCTGCCACGAGTACGGCATGGCGGCGCTCGCGTACGGCGCGGTCTATGGTCCGGAGCCGGAGTTCATCCTGGATCGCCCGGAGTGGCTGCTGTATGACGCCCACGGCGAACCGTTCCACTTAGGAGGCATCTTCTACATCACCGATCTGCGCGCCGGCAGCGGTTGGCGCGAACGCATCCTGAGCGAGTACGAGGAGGCGGTGCGTGAGGTCGGGTTCGACGGCATCCACATGGACCAGTACGGCGTGCCGAAGTCGGGCTTCGACCAGCGAGGGGCGTTCGTGGACTTGGCGGAGGCCATCCCGGACATGATCGACGAGGCCGCCGAGCGGCTACGCAAGGTCCGTCCCGACACCGGGGTCATCTTCAACGCCGTGAACGACTGGCCCATCGACACGGTCGCTCCCGCGGACCAGGCGGCGGTCTACATCGAGGTCTGCCCGCCCCACGAGCGGTACCTGGACCTGATGCGGTTGATCCGCCGCGCACGAGACCTGTCGGGCAAGCAGGTGATCTTGGCCGCGTACCTGAAGCCGTACGTCGAGGGCGGTCCTGCGGCCGACTGGGCGGCGCGCTACGCCACCGCCGTCATCGCCGCTGCCGGCGGGCACCACCTCCTACTCGGCGAAGGTAACGCGGTGCTGCACGACCCCTACTACGCCAACCACGGCCACCTCGCACCCGAGGGCGTGATCGTTCTGCGGCGCTACTACGATCACAGCGCCGCGCACACGCAGGTGCTGCACGCAGGTGACCTGCGCTTCGTGGAACGAAGCTTCGCCACCGGCCACAACGGCGAGGTCCGGTTGATCGGTGCGCCGTCTTGCGCCACGCCGGAGGCGGGCGCGGTGTGGCTGGCCGTCAAGCAGCGATCCGGTCAACTGATCGTCGACCTGGTGAACCTCACGGGCATCACGCACGACCGTTGGAACGAGCCGCAGATGGCGGCGCCGCCGCTTCGCGGACTCGTGCTGGAGGTGGAGCCGTTCGTGCGGCCCAGCCGGGTGACTTGGTCCAGTCCGGACGAACCATGGGTGGGTGGGGAGCTGGAGGTATCGAAGGGGGAGGAGGGGCGTTGGCGGGTGGAGCTGCCGGAGCTGGAGGTGTGGGGGACGGTGGTGGTCGAGGTTTGAATCAGCGCCAGAGGTGGTCGACGCGTCTTCCGTCGAGGACAGCCTCGGTTGCAGCGGTCCAGCCAGGCGCTCGCGCCTAGGGCGCGAGCGGGTCTTGGATGGCGTCTGACGCACCTCCGAGCGGGTCG
>JAWOIL010000107.1:0-14753 GCA_046484635.1 Trueperaceae bacterium | reverse complement strand
AGCAGCGCGTCGCCGCCTCGCTGGCCGCAGGCGAAGGACCCGACGTGGTGCAGCTGTTCTACGGTTGGGTCGGACCGTGGCAGCGCGCCGGCTACATCGAGCCGCTTCCCAAGGAGTACTTCGCCGACGCCTGGATCCAGGAGTACTTCATCCCGATGGTCGAGTCGGTGAACATCGGCGGCGAGTACTACGGCCTGCCCACGGCGGTGCGCGCTCTTGCGCTCTTCTATAACAAGGACCACTTCCGCGAGGTCGGGCTCGATCCCGACAGCCCACCGGCGACGTGGGACGAGTTCGTCGAAGCCGCCAAGCTGCTCACCATCCAGCGCGGCCCGCGCTTCGAGCGTGTCGGCTACGGCATTCAGCCCAACGCTCAAGACCATCACGTGGTCCGCACCGTGATGATGAACCAACTCGGCACGCCGCCGTACAGCGACGACAACACCGAGGTGCTGTACGGCAACGAGATCGGCGCCGAGGCGCTGGCGTTCTACACCTCCTGGCAGACGGAGCATCAGATCGGCGTAACCGAGTTCATTCCCGGCAACGACGGCTACCGTGAGGGCTTCATCACGCAAGAGAACATCTCGATGATCATCGACGGCTCGTTCGCCATCGGCTCGGTGCGGAACAACGCCCAGTTCGACTGGGGCGTGGCGGAACTGCCGACGTTCGACAACGGCGTCCAAGCGAACTTCGGCTCGTTCTGGATGAACGGCCTCACCCCGAACGCGACCGCCGACGCGGCCAAGCTCGAAGCCGCGTCGCGCTTCATCAAGTTCGTCACCAGTGAAGAGGCGATGCAGATCTGGCTCGACGTGGTCGGGGAGCTTCCGGCTTCCAAGACCTTGGTGGCCGACCCCGAGCTCACCGCCGACCCGGTGTACGGCGCGTTCATCGCCGGCCTGGCGTACGCCGAGGCGACCCAGTTCGTGGACGAAGCCGGCCAGCGCGATGCCATGGTCAACGCCATGAACCGTGTCATGCTCGAGGGCATGGATCCCTTGACGTCGATCCTCCAGGCGGCAGCCGAGGACCAGGCGCTGCTCGACGCGGCCAACACGCAGTAACGCGCAGGGTACGGGTGGGGGGCGGACGCAAGGACGCCCCCCACCCGCACCGTCTTCCTCCGAGGAGCCCGTGACGACGCGAACGCCGCGCCCCCGTAAGAGCCTGCGCCTCGCCCATCGCGAGGCGATCTGGGCGTACGTCTTCCTGGCCGTCCCGATCGTCTTCTTCGCGTACATCCGCTTCTGGCCGGCGCTGCAGTCGTTCCGGTTGTCGCTGTTCACGTGGCACGTCGACCCGGCCAGGCGGCTGTTCATCGGGTTCGACTACTACCAGGAACTCCTTCAGAACCCGGTCTTCCACCAGGCGCTGAAGAACACCCTTCTTTACGCCGCCATCGTGGTGCCCGGCTCGATGGTGCTCGGGCTCGTCATCGCGCTTCTGTTACAGAACGTCGGGCGCGGCCGGTCTGTCTATCGCGCCATCTATTTCGCGCCGTTCATCACCCCCGCCGTGGCCATCGCCTGGGTGTGGGGCTGGATGTACAACTACAACTTCGGCATCATCAACACGCTGCTCATCGAGTGGTGGACCTTCCTGGAGCGGTTCGGCCTGGAGCGCCTCGCCATCGAGCCACAACGGTTCCTGACCGACCCGGACAAGGCGCTCACCTCGGTGGCCGCCGTCATCGTCTGGCAGCAACTCGGTTTCCAGGTGGTCATCTTCCTGGCCGGCCTCCAGGGCATCCCGCGGGTCTACTACGAGGCTGCCCGCATCGACGGCGCCAACGCCTGGCACCTGTTCCGCCATGTGACGTTGCCGCTTCTCAACCCCGTGATCGTGTTCAGCGTGATCATCACCACCATCGCGTCGCTACAGTTGTTCGACCAGATCGTCAACATCAACTTCACCGACCAAGGCGGACCGCTGAACCGCACCCTATCGATCGCCGTGTACATGTACCAGGAGGCGTTCGGCAGGGCCCGCATGGGCTACGCGGCGGCCGTAACGGTGGTGCTGTTCTTGCTCATCCTGGTCGTCACGCTGGTGCAGTTGCGGTTGACCCAGCGGCGGGTGGAGTACTGATATGGCGTTCCGCCACCGCGCCCCCACCACGACCAGCGTCGTGCCAATCGGTGACGTCGCGCTCGAGCGCGGATTGCGCGCGTCCACGGCCGCGCCACGAAGGCGCCGCGTCGACGGTTGGGTGGTGCTGAGTTACGTCCTGCTGACCGTCGGCGCGCTGGCGATGGTGTTCCCGTTCGCGTGGATGCTGCTCTCGTCGTTCAAGGAGTACCGCGAGATCCTGTCGTTCCAGATCTGGCCGGAGCGCTTCACGCTCGTCAACTACATCGAGGTATTGACGCGCACAGCGTTCCCGCGCTGGTTCCTGAACAGCGTCATCGTCGCGGTCGGCACCACCACTTCGGTGCTGTTCTTCTGCGCGCTGGTGGGCTACGTCTTGGCGAAGTTGCGCTTCCCCGGCAAGAACCTGATCTTCGTGGCGATCCTCGCGACCCTGATGGTGCCGACCGAGATGCTGGTCATCCCGTGGTTCGTGATGTCGGCCGACCTGGGTTGGGTCAACACCTACTGGGGCCTGATGTTCCCCGGCCTGATCCCCGGCTTCGGCGTGTTCCTGATGCGGCAGTTCTTCCAGACGTTGCCGAGCGACCTCTTCGACGCCGGCCGCATCGACGGCGTCAGCGAGTTCGGTTTGTTCTGGCGCATCGGCCTGCCGCTGGTCGGGCCCGGCTTGGGCGCCCTCGGGATCTTCGCCTTCATCGGCAACTGGAACGCCTTCCTGTGGCCGCTGATCGTCGGTCAGAGCGCGTCGATGCGCACCATCCCGGTCGGCATCTCGAACTTCTCCGCCGAGGCGGCCACGCAATGGAACCTGATCATGTCGGCCTCCGCGCTGGCGATCGTGCCCGTGTTGATCGTCTTCTTCATCTTCCAGCGGCAGATCATCGAAGGGGTGGTGCTGACGGGGGTGAAGGGGTGAACGCCGACAGGACCGCGTCCGGTGCCGCCGGGTCGGTCCGCTTGATCGTGGCCGGGAACGCGTCCGTCGACCTGATCCTCGGTCCGGTCGAACCGTGGCCGAGGCCCGGCACCGAGGTGGTGGTGGACCGAATCGCCTGGCGTGTCGGCGGCGCGCTCGGGAACACCGCCCTGGCGCTCGCCGGTCTGGGCGTCCCGGCCACGTTGGTCTGGGACGTCGGCGAGGACGCCATGGGCGGGTGGTTGCAGGGCGCCCTGGCCGACGCGGGCGATCCGCCGCGACAGCAGCCCACGCCTACCTCGGTCACCGTTGCGCTCACTCACCCCGACGGCGAGCGCACGTTCATCTCGCATCTGGGTCACCTGGCGGCGAGCGCACCCGACGGGCTGGCAGGCGCCATCGAGGGTGCCGCTGCCGGCGACGTGCTTCTCGTCGGCGGCGTGTTCCTGCTGCCGCGGTGGCGGGCAGTACTCCCGAAGCACTTGCAGCGCGCGCGAGAGCGCGGCGTCGTGACCGCGCTCGATACCGGTTGGCCGAACGAAGGCTGGAGCGAGGCCGTCCGGCGCCAGGTGCGCGCGTGGCTGCCGCACGTCGACCTGTTCCTGCCGAACCTCGAAGAGGCGCGCGGCCTGTTGGATGCGCCCGACGCCGAGCCGGACGAGGCGATCCGGGGCCTCGAGGCTTGGACGAGTGGTCGGATCGCGCTCAAGCTCGGCGCAGCAGGGGCCGCGTACCGAGACGGTGGCCGAGTGGTGACCGCGCCTGCACCGGAGCTCGAGGTCGCCGACACGGTCGGAGCCGGAGACACGTTCAACGCCGCCCTGTTGGTCGCGGTCGCGGACGGCGTGGCCTGGCCGGAGGCGGTGGCGTTGGCCGTCGACGTCGCCTCGCGCTCGGTGGCGGTGACGCCAAGGCGTTACCCGCGCTGGGACGACCTGCGCCATGAACGTCCGGTAGGCGTACGGACGGGCGCCCCGACCGTCACGGGGTGACGGCGGGGGGCGTTCCCTTCTCTTCAGTACGTGTGCGCGGCATCAAGGGACCGTGTCCGAGCGGTCATCCAAGTACGCCGCGAGCTCGCTCGCGAACGCCGTCGCCGCAGCTCGCCAACGCGCGTCCGCATCCACGAACGCCAGGTCGCCCTCGACGACCCGGCGCACGCTCGCGTCCCCCGTCAAGGCGTCGACCAGGAGCCCCAATGTCGGTTCGTGCCAGACCTCCCCGGCGCCGGGGAGTCGGCTCCACGGCAGCGTGGCGGCGTCCACCCACGCGAAGGCGGGGTAGCGCGAGCGGATCCACGCGAGGACGCGCACGACGGCCTCGAGCGGACGGAGCCGCGCCGCGTCGAGGACGTGGAGCTGGACGCCTTCGCACACGCTCCCGGCATGCCGGTCGCTGTGGGGGCGGAAGGTGACGGGCCGGAAGTGCAGGCCGGGCAGCTCGAGGTCGGTGAGTTCCCGCGCGAGGGCGTAGCCGCCCCTGCTCGTTCCCGAGCCCGACGTGTCCTACCCTGGAGGGCGTGAAGATCGCGATGGTGTTGCACAGCGGTGTGGGCGGGAGTGGCGTCGTCGCCACCGAGCTTGGCTCGTGGTTGGCGCGCAACGGTCACGAGGTGCACCTAGTGGCCGCGGCCGTCCCGTTCCGACTCGGCGACGACCGCCTGGATGGCGTCTACTTCCATCAGATCGCGTCGATGGCCTACCCGTTGTTCGACGCGCCGCTCACGACGTTGGCCGAGGCGAGCAAGATCGTCGAGGTCGTCGAGCAGTTCGGCATCGACGTGGTGCACGCCCACTACGCCGTACCCCACGCCCTGGCGGCGCTGGTGGCGCGCGCCATGGTGCGCGACGTTCCTCCTCCGGCCGTGGTCACCACCTTGCACGGCACCGACGTGACGCTGGTAGGGCTCGATCGCGCGTACTTGCGGGTGACGCAGTGGAGCATCGAGTCGTCGGACGTCGTGACGGCGGTCAGCCGCTACCTGGCCGAGGCGACGGTGCGCGACATGGGGGTCCGGCGCAGCGACATTCGCGTGGTGCCGAACGCCGTTGACGTCGAGCGCTTCACTCCGGCCGCGCGCCGCGACATGCGCCCCGCGTTGGCGGCGCCGGGGGAGAAGCTGCTGGTACACGTGTCGAACTTCCGCCAGGTGAAGCGCACCGACGACGTGGTGCGGATCTTCGCGAAGGTGGCCGCGGCCGTTCCGTCGCGCTTGGTGATGGTGGGCGACGGGCCCGAACACCCCACCGCCGCGGCGCTGGCGCACGAGCTCGGCGTCGCCGACCGGGTCTCGTTCGTCGGCAGCTACCCGCGTCTCGAGCCGTTGTTGGCGAACGCCGATCTGTTCTTGTTGCCCAGCAGTCAGGAGTCGTTCGGGTTGTCGGCCCTGGAAGCGATGGCGAGCGGCGTACCCGTCGTGGCGTCGCACGTGGGAGGGCTGCCGGAGGTGGTCGAGGACGGCCGCTGCGGGTTCCTTCACGAGGTCGGCGACGTCGATGCCATGGCGGCGTCGGCCCTGCGCTTGCTCCGCGACGACGCCGAGCACGCCCGCTTCGCGCAGGCGGCGCGCCGGCGGGCGCAGACCACCTTCGACGAGGCTTCCGTCTTCCCCGGCTACGTGCGGGCGTACGAGGACGCGCTCGCGCGGGTGCGGGAGTAGTGGCGTGCGGGAGTAGTGGCGTGCGGGAGTAGTGGGGTGCGGGAGTAGTGGGGTGGGGGAGTAGTGAGGTGCAGAAGTAGCGGGTGCGGAAGTAGCGGGCGCGCGAGGAGCGGCGCCCGGCGGCGCCCCGTCCTTCGGTCAGCGCGACGCCTCGCGAACGCCGTGCTCGGTGGCGAGGTGCGTCACGCGCACGTCGTGCGCTTCGGACGGCAACGCGGGAACGATCCATGCCTCGAGGGTGATCCCGATCGTCACGGTGCCGGGCCGCAACGTGGCCAGGAACGCATCGTAGAAGCCTTGCCCATGGCCCAGCCGGACGCCTCGCGGGTCGAACGCGAGCCCTGGCACGAGCACCAGCTCGATGCGTTCCGGTGCGATCCGCGGGTCGTCCACCGCGGGCTCCAGTTGGCCGTAGCGGTGCCGTTCGAGGCGCGCTCCCGCCAGCGGGTGGAAGGTCAGCCAGCGACGGTCGTCGACGTGGGTGCGTGGTACGGCGAACCGTTTGCGGGTGTCTTGGTGGAGTTCTTGGAGGTCGAGCTCGTCGCCGAACGCCAGGTACGTCGCCACGATGCCCGCGCCCTGGTACGCGGCGAAGGCGCGGACGCCTGCGACGACGGCCGAGGCGGCCGCGGCGCGGCCCTCGGGCGAGCCGGCCCGTCGCGCTTCCCGCGCCCAGCGGCGGAAGACGGACTTGGACGCGCCGGCCGCCGGAGCAGCGGGCACCGCATCGCCGGGCGAGCCGGGGCGCGTTCGCGGGCGGACTTCTCGCATCTGGCGCGAGTCTACGCCGTGTGCCTCCGCCGACGCTGCCGTACCCGGCTGCCGTTCGATACTGGTGCATGGCACGAACCACGACAACGACCCTCCATCACCTCGTCGGGCTGCGCTTCGTCGGCGTCACGCCCAGCGGGCAGCGCGTCATGATCGACAACGAGAAGGAAGCCCGGACCGGCATGGGACCGATGGAGCTTCTCCTCAACGCCCTGGCGGGCTGCGCTGCCATGGACGTCATGCTGATGCTGGGCAAGCGCAAGCTGACCGTGAACGACTACCGTATCGAGATGGCGGGCGAGCGCGCCGACGGGACGCCGTCGCCGTACACCAAGATCACCGCCAAGCACATCTTCGACGTGCCTGGGCTCGACGAAGCCACCGCGCGCCGCTTCGCGGGACTGGCGATGCACAAGTACTGCTCGGTCGGCGCCACGCTCAACGCGGAGATCGAGGTCGAGGTCGAGCTGCTGCACCAGAGCAACGAGCAGAAGCAGGAAGCCGCCCAGACGACGGCATGACGTTCGCCCGGTAGCATCGGGGGGATGAGCGAGAGGGCCATCGACCTCACCGACGCCGCCTACTACTTCAACCGGGAACTCTCCTGGTTGCGCTTCGACGAGCGCGTGCTGGAGGAAGCCGAGGACCCGTCCAACCCGCTCCTCGAACGGCTTCGTTTCCTGGCGATCTTCTGCGCGAACCTCGACGAGTTCATGATGATCCGCTACGCCGGTCTGAAGGAGCAGGCCGAAGCCGGGGTGGACAGGGTCACGCCGGACGGCCGCACGCCGAAGCAGCAGCTGGCGGAGGCGTCGGCGATGATCCAGTCGTTGGTGACGCGTCACCGCCGGGTGTTGGGCGAAGAGGTGCTGCCGGCGCTCGCCCGTGCGGGAGTTCGCATCCATCGCGTCGCCGACCTCGACGGGGCCGGTCGCGCCGCGGTGGAAGCGTTCTTCGAGAGCCAGGCGTTCCCGGTGCTCACGCCCTTGGCGATCGACGCGCGTCACCCCTTCCCGCGGCTCCCCAACTTGAGTTTCGCGCTGTTGCTCGAGGTCGTCGACCGCGATGACGGCGTGACTCGCTTCGCCGTGGTGCAGGTGCCCGGCGTGCTGCCGCGTTTCGTGCCCGTACCCGGTGGCGCGCACGACTTCGTGCTGCTGGAAGACGTCATCCGCTCCTTCGCCGATCGCCTGTTCGAGGGCAACCACGTGCGCGCCAGTTACGCCTTCCGGGTCACGCGGGACGCGGACATCGAGATCGCCGAGGACGAGGCGGAAGACCTGCTCCGCGCGATCGAGGACGGGGTGCGCCGCCGGCGCTGGGGCGACGCCGTCCGGCTGGAGGTGGAGCCGGCGCTCCCGTCGGCGTGGCGCGCGTGGCTCCAGGCCGACCTGGATCTCGACGAGCACGACGTGTTCGACGTACCGCACCACCTCAGCGCCAACGACTTCCACGAACTCGCGCATCTTCCGATCGCCACCTTGCGCTACCCAACGTTCCAACCCCGCGTTCCGTATGCCTTGCGCGACGAACGCAGCGTGTTGGCGGCCATCGCGGCCGGCGACGTGCTGGTGGAGTTCCCGTTCCACGCCTTCGATGCGGTGCAGAGGATGGTGGACGAGGCGGCCGACGACCCCGACGTGCTGGCCATCAAGATGACGCTCTACCGCGTCGGCGCCCGCTCGCCGGTGGTGGCGGCGCTGGCACGGGCGGCCGGGAACGGCAAGGCCGTGAGCGCCACCGTCGAACTGCAGGCGCGCTTCGACGAGGAGCACAACGTCGGTTGGGCTCGTGAGCTCGAGCGGGCCGGGGTTCACGTGTCGTTCGGCTTCCCGGGGATGAAGACCCACTGCAAGGCGCTCCTGGTGGTGCGCCGGGAGGCTGGCGACGGCGGCACGCCCCAGGTCCGGCGGTACGTGCACCTGGGGACGGGGAACTACAACCCGGCCACCGCCAGCGGGTACACCGACATGGGCCTGCTCACATGCGACGAGGAACTCGCCGCCGACGTGAGCGATCTGTTCCACTACCTCACCGGGTACAGCAAGCGCGTGACGTGGCGCAAGCTGTGGGTGGCCCCCACCAACCTGCGCGAGAACCTGCTGGGCGCGATCGACGCCGAAGCCGAGCACGCGCGTGCCGGCCGCCCGAGCGGGATCCGGGCGCAGATGAACAGCCTGGTGGATCCGGAGGTGATCCGCGCGCTCTACCGCGCGTCGCATGCCGGTGTGCCTATCGACCTCCTGGTCCGCGGAATCTGTTGCCTACGGCCGGGGGTGCCCGGCGTCAGCGAGACGATCCGGGTGCGGAGCGTCGTCGGGCGCTTCCTCGAACACCAGCGCATCTTCCACTTCCGCAACGGCGGCGAGGATCGCGTCTACCTCGGCTCGGCCGACTGGATGCAGCGCAACCTGCGGCGTCGGGTGGAAGCCGTCTTCCCGATCGACGACCCGAGGCTGGCGCGGAACGTGTGTGACGTGCTCGACCTCTACTTCCGCGACGACGTCAAGGCGCGCGAACTCGGGCCCGACGGGTCCTACCATCGCCCGCGGCGGAGTCAGGGCCACCATCGGGTCGACGCCCAGCAGCGGCGGATGAAGCGCCCGGGGTAGCGGGCCGCGCGATCCGTCGACCGTCAGGCTTGTAGCGGACCGCGACCCGGCGGAGGCGTCGGCCCGCGCTCGCCCGCGAGCGCGGCGGCGAACCCGGTCTGAAGGCCCATGAGGTAGCCGAGCTTCAACATCAGCAGGATGGTCTCGGTGTCGCCCGCGGCGATGAGGTCTTCGACGAACTCGAGCGTGCCTTCCGGCAGCGCGACGGCGTCGATCTGGTCGCGGTGCGACGCCCGCATCTCGCGCAGGAACGCCTCGATGACCTCCTTGGGGGTCATGGCGCCCCGCCGGGCGAGAGGCGCGCTTCACCGGTCGCCTTCTCGGGCTGCTCCAAGCGCTCCTCCAACCACGCCACGATCGCTTCGGCGGCGCCGAGATTGGTGGCAAGCGGCACGTTGTGCACGTCGCAGATGCGCATCAGCGCAGACACGTCGGGCTCGTGCGGCTGCGCCGTGAGCGGGTCTCGGAAGAAGATCACCGCCAGCACCTTGTTCTCCGCGATGCGGGCGCCGACCTGGAGGTCGCCGCCCTCCGGACCCGAGTTCAGCCGTTCGATGGTCAGCCCCGCCTTGTCCTGTAATACGCTGCCGGTCGTGGCGGTGGCGATGAGCGGGAAGCGCCGCAGGACGTCGGCGTGGTCCTTGGCGAAGATCGCCAGGTCGAGCTTCTTCTTGTCGTGAGCGATCAGCGCGACCGACTTCATACCGCAAGTGTAGTGGGTCGGGCAGCGCCCCGGCGTCGACTGGTACGGCTTCCGGCCGCCGCAGGCGCCACTGGTAATATGGCGCGATGGACGAAGCCGTCGTGATCGCCGCAGTGCTCGTGATCGCGGCGATCCTCAGCACCCGGTTCGCGTTGCGATTCGGGGTGCCCGCGTTGGTGCTGTTCGTCGGCATCGGCATGTTCGCGGGCAGCAGCGGCCCGCTCGGCATCGTCTTCGCCGACTACGCCTTGAGTCTCGACCTGGGGCTGATCGCGCTGGCGGTCATCCTCTTCTCCGGCGGGATCGACACGCGCCTGCGGCTGTTCCGTGCCGCGCTCCTGCCCGCCGGCCTCCTCGCCACCGTCGGCACGATTCTGACGGCCGCGATCGTCGGCCTGGCCGTGTACCTCGTCACGCCGCTCGACTTGGCGACCTCCCTGCTGTTGGGCGCCGTGCTCTCGTCGACCGACGCGGCCGCGGTGTTCAGCGCGCTCAAAGGCCGGGGCCTTCCGGCGCGGCTGCGTGGGGTGCTGGAGACCGAATCGGGCACCAACGACCCCATGGCGATCTACCTCACCATCGCCCTGGCAGGGGCCGTGACGAGCGGCAGGGTCGACGTGTTGGGGCTGATCGGCGGCGTGCTCCTGCAGCTGGTCATCGGCGCGGTGGTGGGCGTGGTGTCCGGGCGGCTCTTGTCCGAACTCATCAACCGCGTGGCCATCCCGAGCTTCGGGCTCTACCCGGTGCTGGCGCTAGCCGGCGGCCTGCTGGCGTACGGCGCCAGCAACCTGGTGGGTGGCAACGGGTTCCTGACCATCTACCTGGTCGGTCTGGTGCTGGGCAACCGCCCCCTCGCGCACCGGCACGGCATCGCGACGTTCATGGACGGAGCCGCCTGGGGTTCGCAGATCGTCATGTTCTTGGTGCTGGGCTTGCTGGTGTTCCCCGACCAACTCGGTCCGGCGTTGCCGGCGGCCCTGCTGGTGACGGTGGTGTCGATGTTCGTGGCGCGGCCCGTCGCGGTGGTCGCCACGCTGGCGTTCACGCGCATGGTGTCGCGCGGCCGCTACCAGTTCACCGGCCCCGAGCAGGTGCTGATCGCTTGGGCGGGCCTGAAGGGCGCGGTACCCATCATCCTGGCCATCGTGCCGCTGATGGAGCGCGTCCCGGGCGGTGACTTCCTCTTCAACGTCGTGTTCGTGGTGGTCATCGTCGGGACGCTGGCCCAAGGCTGGACCATCGCGCCACTTGCGCGGCGCCTCGGCTTGGCGGTGCACGAGCCGCCCGTTCCACCGGTCACGCTCGAGCTCGGTGGTGCGGCGCCCATCGGCGCCGCCGTGCTGGACGTCTACTTGGAGCCGGAGAGCCGCGCCGTCGGTGTGAGCATCCGCGACCTGCACGTGCCCGACGACGTGGTGATCGCGGCAGTGTTGCGCGACGACAGGCTGGTGACGCCGCGCGGCGGCACGGTCTTCCGGGCCGGGGATCACGTGTACCTCATCAGTTCCAGCAGTGAGACGGTGAGCGTGCCGGCGTCGTTCCGGGCGCGCTCCCGCCCGGCTCCCGTCGTCGAGGACGCGCCCAAAGCGGGCGACCCGCGCCCGGAGCACCGATGACCACGGATCGGTCGCTGACGTAGGAAGCACGCAGCGAAGGTGCTTGACATGCTCTCGGCCCTAGGTGTACTCTTGCTTTTGCCGCTTAAAAGAGCGGCGCGAACATTGACAGGCGAATAGAAGGCAAGAGCAACAGGGCTCGGAGGAGCGTTCGTCCCGTCTGGGACGCGTTCTTACCGAGGCGCGATACGGGTACGAGTACCCAATATCGCGCGTCTGCTCACACATCAACCATGAGAAGAAAAGGGTCAAGTTACTAAGGGCACACGGTGGATGCCTTGGCAGTCGAACCGATGAAGGACGTGGCTACCTGCGATAAGCCTCGGGAAGCTGGAAGCAAGCGTTGATCCGAGGATCTCCGAATGGGGAAACCCGGCGGGGCGAACCCCCGTCACCCATGGCTGAACACATAGGCCATGCGGAGGGAACCCAGGGAACTGAAACATCTAAGTACCTGGAGGAAAAGAAAGAAACCTCGATTCCCCTAGTAGCGGCGAGCGAAAAGGGAATAGCCCAAACCGTCTCCTACGGGAGATGGGGTTGTAGGACCGGCGACATGGACTCGAGCGTCTAGTGGAAGCGCACTGGAAAGGCGCGCCACAGAGGGTGAAAGCCCCGTACACGAAAGGCGCGGAAGCCTAGCCGGCACCTGAGTAGCGCGAGCCACGTGGAATCTCGCGTGAATCTACGGGGACCACCCCGTAAGGCTAAATATTCCGACTGACCGATAGTGAACAAGTACCGTGAGGGAAAGGTGAAAAGCACCCCGTGAGGGGAGTGAAATAGTACCTGAAACCGTGTGCTTACAAGCAGTCACAGCCCTATGCCCGTCTTCGGACGGGAACGGGTGGTGGCGTGCCTCTTGAAGCATGATCCTGCGACTTACTGGTAGTGCCGAGTTTAAGCCGATAGGCGGAGGCGTAGCGAAAGCGAGTCTGAACAGGGCGTTCAGGCGCTATCAGTAGACCCGAAACCGGATGAGCTAGCCATGGCCAGGTTGAAGCCTCCGTAAAAGGAGGTGGAGGACCGAACCCGTTGAGGTTTAAAACTCTTGGGATGAGCTGTGGTTAGGAGTGAAAAGCTAACCGAATCCGGAGATAGCTGGTTCTCCCCGAAATAGCTTTAGGGCTAGCCTCGGGGGTTTACCAGTGGCTGTAAAGCACTGATTGGGCTAGGGGGCTCACCAGCTTACCAAACCCTGTCAAACTCTGAAGGCTACTGGTCCAGACCCCGGGAGTCAGTCTGCGTGAGCTAACTTTCGTAGACAAGAGGGAAACAACCCAGAGCGCCAGTTAAGGTCCCCAAGTTGTAGCTAAGTGGAGAAGGATGTGGAGACGCTAAGACAGCTAGGAGGTTGGCTTAGAAGCAGCCATTCCTTGAAAGAGTGCGTAATAGCTCACTAGTCGAGTGTCTCTGCGCCGAAGATGATCGGGGCTAAGCTACACACCGAAACTGCGCCAGTGCAGCCAAGCTGCATTGGGTAGGGGAGCGTTCCGTACGCCGTTGAAGCGGTACCGCAAGGAGCCGTGGAGGTATCGGAAGTGCGAATGCAGGAATGAGTAACGATAAGAAGGGTGAGAATCCCTTCCGCCGAAAGCCCAAGGTTTCCTGAGCAAGGGTCGTCCTCTCAGGGTTAGGCGGGACCTAAGGCGAGGCCGAAAGGCGTAGTCGATGGACAGCAGGTCAATATTCCTGCCCCGCCATCGTGGAGTGATGGGGTGACGCATTAGGATAGGCCAACCGGAGCTACGGCTATGCCCGGCGGCGTGCGAAGCCTGGAGGGATAGGCAAATCCGCCCTCCGCGTAGGTGACGTACGTCGGGAAGGTCCTACGGGACTGATAACTGGTCGAATCCATGGTGCCAAGAAAAACCTCTAAACGTTGAAGCGATGGCGCCCGTACCAAAACCGACACAGGTGGGCGAGTGTAAGAGCACTAAGGCGCGCGAGAGAACCCTGGTTAAGGAACTCTGCAAAATAGCCCCGTAACTTCGGGAGAAGGGGTCCCACGTGTAGGGTTGTTCATTCGAACTGCCCGAGGTGGGCGCAGTGAATTGGCTCTAGCGACTGTTTACCACAATCACAGCACTCTGCGAACCCGCAAGGGGATGTATAGGGTGTGACACCTGCCCGGTGCTGGAAGGTTAACGGGAGGCGTGCAAGCGCCGAACTGAAGCCCCAGTGAACGGCGGCCGTAACTATAACGGTCCTAAGGTAGCGAAATTCCTTGTCAGGTAAGTTCTGACCTGCACGAATGGTGTAACGACTGGAGCGCTGTCTCAACCAGGGACTCGGTGAAATTGAACTGGCCGTATAGATGCGGCCTACCCGCAGCAGGACGAAAAGACCCCGTGGAGCTTTACTACAGCTTGATGCTGACGTTTGGACCGATCTGTGTAGGATAGGTGGGAGACTGTGAAGCCGGGCCGCTAGGCTCGGTGGAGTCAATGGTGAAATACCACCCTGTTTGGTTCGACCGTCTAACCCACGCCCGTGATCCGGGTGGGGGACAGCGTTAGGTGGGTAGTTTGACTGGGGCGGTCGCCTCCCAAATTGTAACGGAGGCGCGCAAAGGTTCCCTCAGCACGGTCGGAAATCGTGCGTAGAGCGCAAGGGTATAAGGGAGCTTGACTGCGAGACGTACATGTCGAGCAGGGACGAAAGTCGGTCCTAGTGAACCGGTGGTACCTTGTGGAAGGGCCATCGATCAACGGATAAAAGTTACCCCGGGGATAACAGGCTGATTCCGCCCGAGAGTTCACATCGGCGGCGGAGTTTGGCACCTCGATGTCGGCTCGTCATATCCTGGGGCTGGAGAAGGTCCCAAGGGTCCGGCTGTTCGCCGGTTAAAATGGCACGCGAGCTGGGTTCAGAACGTCGTGAGACAGTTCGGTCTCTATCCGCTGTGGGCGCAGGAGAATTGAGGAGAGCTGTTCCTAGTACGAGAGGACCGGAATGGACGCACCGCTAGTTTCTCGGTTGTCCCACCAGGGGCACATGCCGAGTAGCTACGTGCGGAACGGATAAGCGCTGAAAGCATCTAAGCGCGAAGCCGACTCCAAGATGAGTTCTCCCATCCCCTCGTGGGAGTAAGTCCCCCGGAAGACCACCGGGTTGATAGGCTGGGAGTGTAAGCACGGCGACGTGTTGAGCTGACCAGTACTAATCGGACGAGGACGTAACCATTGTTGGACTCATACCGAGTGATCGTTCAGTGAGGTCTCTGCTTCCTATCCGCCTGTCATTATCTTCACGCTTCGTGCCCTTAGCGCGGTGGACCCACCCGATCCCATTCCGAACTCGGAAGTTAAGCACCGCAGCGCCGATGATAGTTGGGGGGTAGCTCCCTGCAAAAGTAGGTCGGTGCGAGGCGTTATTT
>JAWOIL010000105.1:0-2901 GCA_046484635.1 Trueperaceae bacterium | reverse complement strand
TACCCCGGGGATAACAGGCTGATTCCGCCCGAGAGTTCACATCGGCGGCGGAGTTTGGCACCTCGATGTCGGCTCGTCATATCCTGGGGCTGGAGAAGGTCCCAAGGGTCCGGCTGTTCGCCGGTTAAAATGGCACGCGAGCTGGGTTCAGAACGTCGTGAGACAGTTCGGTCTCTATCCGCTGTGGGCGTAGGAGAATTGAGGAGAGCTGTTCCTAGTACGAGAGGACCGGAATGGACGCACCGCTAGTTTCTCGGCTGTTCCACCAGGGGCATATGTCGAGTAGCTATGTGCGGAACGGATAAGCGCTGAAAGCATCTAAGCGCGAAGCCGACTCCAAGATGAGTTCTCCCATCCCTTAATGGGAGTAAGTCCCCCGGAAGACCACCGGGTTGATAGGCTGGGAGTGTACGCACCGCGAGGTGTTTAGCTGACCAGTACTAATCGGACGAGGACGTAACCTTTGATGGACTCATCCATCGGGGATGTTCGGGATCGTGCTTCCTATTCTGGCTGTCCTATCTTTGCTCTTCGTGCCCTTAGCGCGGGGGACCCACCCGATCCCATTCCGAACTCGGAAGTTAAGCACCGCAGCGCCGATGATAGTTGGGGGGTAGCTCCCTGCGAAAGTAGGTCGGTGCGAGGAGTTATTTTCTGAAGGAGGAAGGTCTGGCGTTCGCGCCGGGCCTTCTTCCGCACGCGGGAGTAGCTCAGCTGGTAGAGCACTACCTTGCCAAGGTAGATGTCGCCGGTTCGAATCCGGTCTCCCGCTCCACGCCGCGGCCGCCCTATGGGGCGGCCGCGTTCGTCGTATGGGGGCGCGAGCCGCGGTGCGTTCGAGCCGGATTGGGGGCGGTCCGGTGAACCGGTCGTCGCGGGTCGCGCGTCGGCGTCAGCCGCGCCTTGCCTCGCCCCACGTCGGGATCGGCGGCAGATCGGCGCCGAGCTCGTCGCCGAGGACGTGGGCGCGCTCCGCCAGGTGCTTCGCGAGTTGGACGAGGCGCGCGTCCAGGGTCTGGACGTGCGTCGTAGGGGCCGTGGCCACCGGGAAGCCGCGGTGCGCGGCGTCCTCGGCCGCGGTGCGCGCGGGCGCGCACCGGCCGGCGCCCGAGGCGCCGCGGGGGCGGAGGGCGCCGAGCGCCGACGCCAGTCCACCGAGGGCGGCGTCCAGGTCCTGGGTGGCTTCGGCGGCTTCGATGGGGGCGGATGCCGGTCGGGCGGCCTGGTCGCGCTGGCGCTCGTCGTGTTCGCGCGCGACGTCGATGAGGAGCTCGGCCAGCGGCGTGTGGATGCGCCGCACGTGGTTGTGCAGCGAGCGTTCGAAGTCGACCGTCGCGCGCTCCCAGGCGAGCAGGTGCCGAGCGGCGATCTCGCCGTCCGCGTCCAGTTCGAAGGCGTACGCGTTCACGAGCTCACCGGTATGGAAGTGCAGGCGGCCCTTGCGAGCGCCCGAACGCAGGAGCAGCGAACAGGTGCTCCGTTCCAGCTGGAGCAGCTGCAGCAGCGGTGCGAGCGGGATCGCGGCGATGTGGCCACGGACGCGCTCCTCCGCGGCGGCGCGAACCTGGGCCGCGAGGTCGGCGGCCGAGACGGGTTTGGCGACGCGACGGTAGCTGCCCAGCCGCGGTGCGGAGGTGGCGACGCGTTCGGGATCCATGCTGCTGAGGACGATCACGCCGAGGTTCGGGTGGCGTTCGCGCACGCGTGCGAGCAGCTCGAAGCCGTCCATGACCGGCATGTGCAGATCGGTGACCATCACCTCGACGGGTTTGGCCGCCAGCACCTCGAGCGCTTCGGCGCCGTGCTCGACGACGACGAGCGCGAACTCCGGCAGTTGGGGCGCCAGCGTCAGCTCGTACAAGCGCCGGGCGGCGGCGTCGTCGTCCACCACCAAGACGGTTCGGGGGGATTGGATCATCGGCCGATCGCCCTCACGCGTTCGAGCGGTCCCCGGGGTCCGCGTCCGCGGCGACCGGCCCCACCGGCGCGTCGCCGTCGAACGCTTCGAAGAGGCCGTCCATGCGCGCGAGGATCTGGCGCGCGAGGTCGGCGACGTCGCGGCGCGCTTCCTCGACGGCGCGGCGGCGCTCCTCCTGCCGGCGGATCTCGTCGTCGTAGCGGCGCTGGGCCGCCTGGAAGGCGTCGACCTCGTCGGCGACCTCGGCGAGCGCGGCGTCCGCCGCGTGCACGCGCTGCGTCAGGCGCTCGATGGCGGCGACGAGCTCCGCGTGCGCTCGCGCGCTCGGGGGCGGCTGCGCGGCGTCCGTCGGCGGCTCCGGTGGAGCCGCAGGCGGCTCGTCCGTCGGCGTGGCGGCGTTCGATGCGTCGCGGCTCGCGGCGGGGGCCGGCACCGCCGCGCGCTCGGGCTCATGCTCGGCCTCGGGGCTCGGATCGCCCGCTGCGTCGATGGCGATCGGTTCGACGAGGGCGGGTTCGGCCGCGGCTGCCCATTCGGGTTCGGGCTCCACGTCGAGCTCGGACTCGGACTCGGACTCGGGCGCGGGTGCCGGTTCGTGGGGCGGCGGGTCCTCGGCCGTGCCATCGAGGGCCGCCGTGGTGGTGCCCTCCGTCGGGCCCTCGACGTTCGGGGCGTCCCATCGCTCGTCGGGCGCGTCCATCGGGTCGCCACCCGGCGCGGGCGCATCGAGCGCACGGTCCGGGGTGCTCGGCATGGGCGTCGGGGGCGTCAGCCTCGCCTCCCGTTCGCGCTGTTCGTCCTGCCGCCGCGCGACCTCGATGAGCAGCGTCTGGGTGGGCATGTCGATGGTCCGGCGGACCCCTTCGGGAAGGCGCTCGAACTCGATCGCGGTGCGCGACCAGGTGAGGATGTCGTACGCGGCGGCCTCGCCCTCGGCGCCGAAGTCGTCCGAGAAGGCGTTGATCAAGCGGCCGGACTCGAAG
>JAWOIL010000183.1:0-32055 GCA_046484635.1 Trueperaceae bacterium | reverse complement strand
TGACCATGATGGTGCCGGCCGCAGTACCTGGACCGCCGCTCTGGACTGCGAGGAACGCCTCGTAGTAGCCGGAGATCCATTGCACTGCGGCATCGTCGATCGTCGCAACGCCCGGCGTAACGAACGCCACCCACGGGTACGCCGTCGCTGCCGGAAGCGCGGCGCCGAACGGCGCCAGGCTCGGGATCACTGCGCTGCTACTCATGGTGGTGACCGCCGCGGTGTAGTCCGGGGAGCCCCGAGCGAGGAACGTCACGGCCCCGTCGGGATCGCTCGCCAGGGCAAGCGTGTCTCCGGAGCCGATGCCGGTAGCGCCATCGGCCGGACTCGCGAGCGCTGGAGGCGCGGCCAGCGTGAAGGTCGTGGTGCTTCCGCCCGAGAGACCGAAGCGCCAGCCGTTGCTCGACGCTGCAAGGGAGGCGGGCCGAGCCGAGGCGTAGATGCCGTACGTCGCGTCCGGGAACACCGGAACCGGCACCGAGAAGCCCCCGCTCGCTGGCGATAGGACGTCGAGAATCGGGATGCTGAAGTTGTCGCTCCGTTCGACGGCGACGTTGTACTGGTAGGGATCGAACCCCGTAGGCGGGTTCATGGCCGCCGAGAGCGTCGTGGTGCTAGGCACGACGGGCGCGCCCACGTGGATCACTGCCGCGCCGCCGTCGGTGATCGCGCCGTCTGCGGTGGCGTAGCCAGGGTAGGCGACGGGAAGGTCGTCGGTATCGACCTCGATCAGCAACCCGTGCACACGCACGTCGACGGTGCCGCCGTCGGCCCAGTTGACGGTGATGGAATAGGTGGTCTCGGTGGGATACAACGTGCGACACCCGTACACCACGACCGTGATCCCTTCGACGCAGACGATCGCGCGGTGGTCGGCGGGCACGGCGCCGGGCAGGTCACCGTTCACCGTTGCGCTGGGATACGAAGCGTTGTCGATCACCGCGTACGACAACACGCTGGGGTTGGCCGACGTCATCCCGACGAACGCATGCACGGCGGGCCTGGGGGCAGCGACGTAGGTCACCAAGTCGTACGGCACCGCGACGCCCGAGATGCTGAACGTTCCGGTCGCGTCGGTGGTCGTGGTGGCGCCTTGGATCTCGACTTGCGCGCCGGCGAAGCCGTTGCCGAGGAGGTCCAGGAGTTGGCCCTCGACCGTAAGGCTCTCCACCGTCAGTTGGACGTCGGACGTCGCCGCGAGGCCGCCGGCGACGGCATTGACGGTGAGCGTTGCCGCACCGTCGGTCGCTGCCGGCGTGACGTCCAGGATGAGCGTAGTGGAGGTCTCGCCGGCGGCAAGAACGTCGTCCGCGAACGAGGCGACGACCCCGGCGGGAACGCCGCTCAGGCTGAGGTTCACGGTGCCCACGCCCCCGCTACGGGTGACCGTGACGTCGATGGTGACGGAGTCGCCGCGCAGCACGGTGGCGCTGCTGGAGCTAAGCGTCAGCTGCAAGCCCGGCGCCTGGCCGCAGGCCACCAGGAGCGTGAGGAGCGCGATCGCGGCAACGGTGCCGAAGCGCTTGTGCATGTCTTCATCCTTCCTTCGGGTGCGTGATGGGTCGCTGGTGTCGTCGGTCACGGTAGGCAGCGGAGCGTTGGTCATGAGTGAGACACCTCACAGAGAGCCCAGCGGTTGTTGCGCGGAAGTGAGGCATCGGTGGCCCGAAGGGTCCATGATGGTAGGTGGGAAGGACCGGGGGCGCCTGGTCCTTCCGGTACGGTGCACGTTCCCTGACGACAGTCGTCCGCGCCTTCGGGCAACCCGCCCGGATGCATCGACCTAGGCCGGTCGGAAGGGAAGTCGAGATGGCTCGTATCACCAAGCGGATCGTCATCCACGCGCCAATCGCCACGATCAAGCCGTTCTTCGAGCAGCCGGAGCGCTGGCCCGACTGGTACCTGGCCCTGAGCGCGCCCACGCGGCTCGAAGGCAAGGGTGAGGAAGGCACCTACAGTGAGCACACGTACCAACTCGCAGGACACGCGTACCCCATCCTCCACACCGTCGCGGAGGTGAAGATCGACGATGTGTCGGCACACTGGAAGGGCACGTTCGAGGGTTCGTTCAAGGGCTGGCACATGTGGACGTACGCGCCCGTCGACGGCGACACCGAAGTGACCGTCGAACACGAGTACACCCTGCCGGGCAAGATGCTCGGTCGGATCGTGGATGCGCTCGTCGTCGAGAGGATGATCGCGCGGAACCTCGAGGGTTCGTTGGAGAACCTGAAGATGCTGTGCGAGGAGCGAGTTCCCGTCGCGTAGCAAGTGATCGTCACCGCGGACAGGCGGCGCTGGATCGCCACAGCGTATGCGACCGGCCGAGCGCGGTAAGGGCGTCAGCCCACACAGAGATGGGCTGGCGTTCTCCTTTCGGCGATCTTCTAGGTGGACGGGCCCACGACACGCGCCACGAGCCCGTCGAGCGACGCCGTCCGCGCTCTCGCCTCGGCGGCTTCGAGTGCGTCTTCGTCCAGGGCTCGCCCTACGCGAGAGCACCCATCGGCCGCCTGCTTTCGAACGACCGACGTCGTCGCCTCGTGTTCACGCACCACGGCGTACAACTCCAACGCAGCCTCTTCGCTACCGCGCGCCAGGCGTGCGTCGGCCAGCACCTTCAGGCACTCGAGCACGCGCGATGTCTCGCCGGCGCGCCAAGCGACCTCGACCGCTTCCTTCGCGGCGTGCTCCGCTCGGCCGTGCCGCCCTTGACGGCGGGCAACGACTGCCATCCTTGCCAGCGCCGCGGCCTCGTTCTGCGTGTCGCCGACGGCGCGAGCGACGCGAAGCGCGTGCTCATCGTGCTCCGCCGCGGCCGCGAGGTCGCCAGTCGCTGCGTGCAGCATGCCAAGGTTGGCTGTGAGGGAGAGCGCGTCGCGTTGGTTGTCGGTTCGGAGCGCGAGCGCAAGCCCGGCCTCCCAGCATCGACGGGCCCGAGCGTGGTCGCCGTCCTCGAAGTGCAGGAGCCCGAGGTTGTTCTGAAGGCGGGCTTCGCGTAAGACGTCCCCTTGTTCGCGGAACGCCACCAGCGCGTGGCGTAGATGCTCGATCGCGTCGGCGCGGTCACCGGCAAGTTGCAGCGCGAGACCGAGGTTCCCGTGCGCCACGCCGGCCTCGCTCGGCCGGTCGTTGGGCTCGAGCAGCGCCAAGCCCTCCTCGAAGTGCTGCATGGCCGCGCCGTAGTCTCCCAAGTGTAGAGCCGTGACGCCGAGCACCTGGAGTGCGCTCCGCTGTGCGGCGGGATCTCCTGCGGACCGGAAGTGTTCCAGCGCGGCACCTGCGGCCCGGAGCGCCCCGTCGTAGGCGCCCAAGCAGCGCAGCAGACGCGCCTCCGCCACGGCAACCCGTGCCCGTGCGGAGGCGTGAGCTTCGCTACGGTCGGTGAGCCGCGCCGCGACCGTGCGGAAGAACGACAATCCTTCCTGGTAGCGCGACCGCAGCTCGAACGCCTGCGTCATCGTCTCCACGGCGAAGGCGTACGTTTCGGGGGTGTCGGCGGGGTCGAGCTCGGCGAACGCCGCACGAAGGTTCTCCCGTTCGGCTTCGATGGCGTCGAGTGCGACCTTCGCTTCCTCACCCTCGAGGCGGGCGCGCGCGTCGAGCAGCAGCCCCAGGTAGTAGGACGCGTGGCGATCCGCCGCCGTCTTCGCCTCTTCGGGGCGCTCCGTGAGCTTGCGGCGCGTGAACTGGTAGACCAGCGGGTGACGGTCGTAGCGACCGTCATCGTGCATCCGGATCAACGACTTGTCCACCAGCGAGGCCAGTGTCGCCAGCGTCGCGTCGGCCACCACGGCGGCGGCCTCACGACGGAACCCACCGCGGAACACGGCAAGGCGGCGCAGGACGTGTCGCTCGCGGTCGGTCAGCAACGACCAGGAGCGCTCGAACGCCGCCACCACGCTGCGGTGTCGTTCAGGAGCGTCGCGTTCCGGTGACACCAACACGTCGATGTCTCGTTCGATGGCGTCGGCGATCTCGCGCACGGTCATGACGCGGACCCACGAGGCCGCCAGTTCGAGCCCCAGCGGGAGCCCTTCCACCAGTCGGCAGACACGTACGACATCGGGTAGGTCCGCGTCCGTCAGCCGGTAGTCGGGCCGGGCGCGGTGCGCCCTTCGAGCGAACAGACGCACGGCGTCTGCCGCCCGAGCCACCGCCGGATCCGGCGGTTCCTCCCGTGGGTACGCGAGGCCATCGAGCGTCACTACGCGCTCGTTCGCGAGGTTCAGCCGCTCGCGCGAGGTGACGAGGAGCCGCAGGTGGGGACACCTGGCAACGAGGTCGCCGAGCGCCGTCGCCCCGTCGATGAGGTGCTCGAGGCTGTCGCACACGAGCAGGGTCCTCCGCGTTCCGATCGTGTCCGCCAACGCCGGCAGCGCATCGTGCGCGCCGTCGGCCGGCACGCCGAGCGCGTCGAGGATGGCGGGAAGGATGTCGCGCGCGGAACGGAGATGGGCGAGCGGCACGAAGGCCACCCCTCCCGCATGCGCTGCCAGGTTTGCCTCGTCGTGCGCAACCTGTAGCGCGAGGCGCGACTTCCCCACGCCGGCGGGTCCGATCAACGAGACCAGGCGCGCGCCCGGTTCGCCCAGGAGCGCGGCGATTCCGGCGCGCTCGGCCTCGCGCCCGACCAGGCTGGTCGCGGGTCGCGGCAGGCGCGACTGCACGGGCGGCGCGGCCCGTTCGGAACGCTTCGCAAGCCACCTTCGCGCCTCGTCGCTCGTTCGCGCCAGGTCGATCCCGATGTCGCTCGCTTCGAGTCGGACACGCGCCGCGGCCGGGCTGTCGCCGGCGAGCAAGAGCGCGTGCAGGCGAGCGAGGTCCTCGGGCTCTGCCGCCACCTCGATCAGTTCGATCGCGGGCAGCGCCCGACGCGCGGCTTCGTCGAAGCGGCCGTCGGCGGCCTGTCGCTCGGCCTCGTCGAGGCGTACGCGGTGCACGTGCATGGCGATGAACTCTCGCGTGCCGTGGATCCACTCCTCGAGCTCGACCCCGACGGGTGGAAGTCGAACACCCTCCAAGAACGCGTCGTGACCGTGTTCCAACGCGGAGGCTCGCTCGCCGCGGCGAAAGCCGTCGAGCAAGTCGACCGCGTCGCAGGGCAAGGTGGTCCACACGCGCTCTAAGTCCGCCATGACGGCGCCGGGTGCGCCACTTCGCAGCTGGCTCAGTGCGACCGTCAGGCTCTTCGGGCCGTCCTTCGCCCTTGGCCAGAACAGCTCGGCCAGGTGTTGCCGTTCCTGTGCTCCTTCCACCGCCAGGTAGGCGAGCAGCAGCAGCGGCTTGGGCCGGGTGAAGCTCGCGCCTTCGAGCGCGAGCCCCCCGAGAGTGCGTAACCGCATCTTGGGCCGATGATAGCGGGCCACTCGTGGGCTGCCTCGTTGCGTGGGACAGGTTGGGCCGGCTGCCGGCTGCGCTTGGCGACGCGATCTGCCTGCAGCCGCGTCGCGAACCGTTAGGGGCGCGTTAGTTCGGCGCGTGCCACCCTCGAGCCGTGAACGACGAGGCGGACGTCGTCTCGGGTCGAACAGTCGGGGTTCGCAAGTCGTTCGCGGGAAGGAGGGATCCTGGATCAGCGTCGAACACGGCGCGCCTGGGAGCGCAGTTCTCCTGGCGTGCCGGTCACGAACCCTCGTGAACTACTTGGAGGACGGACATGACCACGGTTTCGAAGCAAGTGAACGGCATCGACGTACAGCAACTTCAGCAGACGATCGGCGCGATCGAAGAGCGTCCTGAGCTGTCGCGCTTCACCTTCCGCGCGAAGAGCGGGTGGACGGGCGGCACGCGCTCCCGGACGACGGTCCAAGGCTTCTACGGTGCGGGCCAAGAGGACGACTCGCGCGCGCGGCCGCTGGAGATGGAGGGGGACGAGCCTCCTGTGCTGCTTGGCACGAACGCCGCGCCCAACGCCGTGGAGGCGATCCTTCACGCCCTCGCATCGTGCTTGTCCGTCGGGTTCGTGGTCAACGCCGCGGCGCGCGGCATCGAGGTCGAATCCCTGGACTTCGATCTCGAAGGCGAGCTCGACTTGCAGTCGTTCCTAGGGCTGAGTCACGACGCGCGTCCCGGGTACGGCGGCATCGACGTGCGCTACCGCGTTCGCGCCGATGCGCCACGCGAGCAGATCGAGGAACTCTGCTCCTACGTGCAACGCACCTCCCCGGTGATGGACGTCCTCACCAACCCCGTTCCGGTGCGCGTTCGGCTCGAAGACTGAGCAGACCGACGGCGAACGCTGCGGCGTCACGCCCCGCCGACTCGTCGGGCGGGGCGTGACGCCGCCGTTCGTGACCGCTGCGTTCCGTCGGTCGGGGCACGTGCTAACACCGTTCTCCCTGGGACAGATGGCCCACGCGAAAAACGTAGTCCCCTGGTACTTTCGTAGCATCGGTACCCTTCGCAGGGCACCGTTCTACTCGTGGTTCGCCGCTCGAGGAGGTCGTCCGCTTCCAGACGCAGGTTACGCGCAGGTTGGCAGGCAAGGGTGTGCGACTTTCGGGCCGCCGGGAGCGCTGCACCGCGACCAGGAGGACCGCATGACCCGACGGCGAAGGAACGGCAAGGTCGACGAGTCGGAGGGCGCGCCCGACGTCACGGCACGCGAGCACTACGAGATGCTTGCCGCCGAGGCCGACGCGCACCTCGACTGGCTCGAAAGCCAACGACCCCTCAAGGACGTCACGCTCGAAGGAATGCTACGGCGCCGCGGGTTCTCGCGGCGCGACTTCTTGAAGATGTCGGCGGTGATGACGGCCACCATGGCGCTGCCGCCGATCTTCGACCTGCGGATCGCGCGCGCTCAAGAGCTGGCCACGCGCCTACCCGTGATCTGGGTGGAGCTGCAGTCGTGCACCGGCAACAGCATGGCCCTCATCCGCAACAGCAACCCCGGCATCGACGAGATCGTGCTCGACCTGCTGAGTCTCGAGTACGCCGAGGTCTTGATGGCGGCCTCCGGCCAAGCGGCCGAGGACGTGCTGGAAGACTCGATCGAGCGCTTCGACGGTCAATACATCGCGGTCTTCGAGGGCTCGGTTCCGGTAGGCGACGACGGCAACTTCCTCACCATCGGCCCGGCAGGTGAGACCGGGGCAGCCAAGGTCGAGCACGTCGCCAGGCACGCCGCTGCGGTGATCGCCGCGGGCACCTGCGCTTCGTACGGCGGCATTCCCGCAGCTCGGCCGAACCCGACCACGGCGTTGGGCGTCGGCGAGTTCTTGCGCACCCGCGGGATCTCCAAGCCGGTCATCAACCTGCCCGCCTGCCCCGTGTCGAGCACCAACGTGGTCGGCACCATCCTCGAGTACGCCATGTTCGGTCGGCTGCCGTCGCTCGACGCGTACGGCCGACCTCTGTGGGCGTATGGCGACCGCATTCATGACAAGTGCGAGCGCCGCGGCCACTTCGACGCCGGCGAGTTCGTCGAAGGTTGGACGGACATCGAAGGCATGAAGAAGGGGCTGTGCCTCTTCAAGGTCGGCTGCAAGGGTCCGATGACGCACAACAACTGCGGCGTCGTGCGCTATAACGACGGCGCCTCGTGGCCGATCATGTCGGGTCACGGTTGCATCGGTTGCAGCGAGCCGAACTTCTGGGATGCCCTCACCCCCTTCGAAGTTCCGCTGGCCGGCCGCGTCTACAACGTCCCGTTCTTCACCGACGCCACTGCGGATCGCATCGGCCAAGTCGCCCTGGGGGTGGCGGCGGCTGGTGTCGTCGTCCACGCAGGCGCGACGGCCGTCAAGAGCGCGAGCGAAGAGCGCGGGGCCAAGCGAAAGGAAGCGGAGTGAGCCGTGGCCAAACACGTGATCGATCCCATCACGCGCATCGAGGGACACCTGCGCATCGAGATCGAGGTCGACGACGCCGGCCTGGTCGAGGAGGCAGTGAGCTCGAGCACGGCCTTCCGTGGCTTCGAGAAGATCATGCAAGGGCGCGACCCTCGTGACGTCGGCCTCTTCGCGCAGCGCATCTGCGGCGTCTGCACCTACCACCACTACGAGCGCGGCGTGCAAGCGACCGAGCGAGCGTACGGCGCGACCATCCCGCCGAACGCCCGCCTGCTGCGCAACCTGATCTGGGCGGCACAGTACGTCAACGACCACACCACGCACTTCTACCAGCTCCACTCGATGGACTGGTGGGACGTCATCCGCGCGCTGGACGCAGATCCGGTGCTCGCCACGGAAGTGGCGCACCAGTACCACGACAAGCCCTACAACGCTTCGGAGAGCCACTACCGCGCCGTTGCAGAGCGCTTGCTCGCCTTCGCGCAGAGCGGTCAGCTCGGACCGTTCGCGGGGGGGTACTGGGGCCATCCCAAGTACCTGTTGACGCCCGAGGAGAACCTCGTCCTCGCGTCGCACTACCTCGACAACCTGGCCGTTCAGCGCCTCAGCGCCAAGGCCAGCGCCGTCTTCGGCGGCAAGAACCCGCACCCGCAGAGCCTCGTGGTCGGCGGCGTGACGTCCGCTCGGGACGCGCTCGACGCCCACCGCATCGCGGAGTACCAGTTCCTGATGGCGAAGGCGATGGACTTCGTCGAACGGGCGTACCTGCCCGATTTGGAGCTCTTGGGCCGGCGGTACCAGGAAGAGGCGCTCGCCGGGCACGGCGGTGGCCTGCGCAACTACATGAGCTTCGGCGCGCTGGCGCTCGACGAACTTCCGTGGGAGCAGAGCACGTTCCTGCTACAGCCCGGCCTGGTCATCGACCGCGACGTGAGCACCGTGCACCCGCTCGACCCGATGAAGATCGGCGAAGAGGTCGCGCACTCCTGGTACAGCTACGACGGCGGCGAGACCACGCTGCATCCGCTGCAGGGGCAGACGAACCCGGCCTACGAAGGCTTCAACGAGGACGGGACGCTGAAGACCGAGGGCGGCTACAGCTGGATCAAGGCGCCGCGTTACGACGGCATGCCGGTCGAGGTCGGGCCGCTGGCTCGCTTCATGGTCGCCTACGCAGGCGGGAACGAAGCCGTGCGGGCGCTGATGGACGGTTACACCGATACGTTGGGCGTGCCGTTCTCCTTCTGGGGCTCGACCGTCGGGCGCACCGTCGCGCGCGGTCTCGAGTCGAAGCTCATCGGCGACTACCTGCCCAACCTGATCGGGCAGCTCACCGCCAACGTCGCTTCCGGTGACGACCGGTTCTTCAACCGCTACACCGAGAAGAACGGCGAAGGTTGGGCGATGGGCGAAGCCCCGCGCGGCAGCCTGAGCCACTGGTTGACGGTGGACAACGGCACCGTGGCCAACTACCAAGCCATCGTTCCGACCACCTGGAACGCAGGTCCGAAGGACGCCCGCAACCAGCGCGGCGCCTACGAGGCCTCGCTGATCGGTCAACCGATGGCCGATCCCGCGCGCCCGCTCGAGGTCGTTCGCACCATCCACTCCTTCGATCCGTGCCTGGCGTGCGCCGTGCACATCCTCAACCGAGACGGCCAGGAGATCGCGCTGCACGAAGTGGAGGTGTGAGCGTGACGACCGAGACCACTCGCGTGCGCACGCCCAAGGCGGTCGTTCTGCAACGACCGGGCCGCCCGAAGATGGTGGTGTACGTCTTCGGCCGCTTCGTTCGCATCGCGCACTGGATCCGTAACGGCGTGCTGATCTGGATGGTGTTGTCCGGCATCTACATCGGCAACCCGTTCCTCGCCCGCAATCTACTGAACGAGACGGCCGCGAACTTCGTCATGGCACAGGTGCGCGGCTGGCACGTCGCCGCGGGCTGGGTCCTGCTCGGGTTCACGCTGGTGCGGATCTACCAGTTCCTGTTCGTGACCGCCGACGGCCGGCTCGGCCTGGGGCGGGAGCTGCGGATGGTGCCGATCCTGTTCAACTGGAAGGCATGGCGCGACCAGCTGGCGTTCTACCTGCTCGCCCGCCGCGACCATCCGCACTTCACCTACAGCAACTACGGCCCGTTGCAGTTCCTGACCTACACGGTCCTGTATGCCAGCCTGCTCGTCATCAGCATCACCGGAATCCTGCTGGCGGCACCGTACGTCCAGGGTGGCCTGGCCGACTTCGGCGCGAACCTGCTGCGTCCCATCGAGGTATGGATGGGCGGCTTGGCCAACGTGCGAGCCGTGCACCGCTTCACCATGCTGTGGTTCGTGGTGTTCACCGGCATCCACATCTACATGGCGGTCTGGAACAGCCTTCGCTCCGGCAACATGCTGGTGGAGGCGATGATCTCGGGCTTCAGGGCCGATGACGTCGAGGCCCGGCCACTGGAGGTCGAAGACCTGAGGGGTCCGCGCCCCGGAGGCAAAGCCTCGTGAAGCGCGCGCGCCCGCTCCTGGTGCTCGGCGTCGGCAACGTGTACTACGGCGACGAGGGAGCGGGCGTGCACCTGATGCACTACCTGCGCAACAAGTACGTGTTCCCCGAGGGTGTCGACGTCGTGGATGGAGGCACCCTCGGGTGGCACCTGCTGAACCTGATCGCCGAGTACGACCACGTGGTGCTGGTGGACGCGGTCGCCGCGCCGGTGGGGAAGGTCTACCGTTTCGACCACGAGACGGTGCCGGCCGAGATCGGCTACGGCAAGTTGTCCTCGCACGAGTGGGAAGTGCCCGACCTGCTGACCGCCATGCAGCTCCACGGCGACCTGCCCGAGGTGACCATCGTCGCGATCGGCGTGGCGCCGCTCGAGTTCGAGACGGGCGAGGTGGGCGTCACCCTCAGCGACGTCGTTCGGGGGCGCATGGAGGCGCTCGCCGGCGTGGTGCTGGGCGAGGTCGAACGCCACGGGGGGAACCCGGTGGAGGTGCGCCGCGACCTCCATGCCGGCGACGTGTTCGAGGCAGAGGAGATCGTCCTCGGCCATGCATGAGATCGGCTTGGTCGTGAGCATGCTGCGCATGGCGGAGGAGTCCGCTCGAGAGGACGGCGCGAGCCGGATCCACGCCATCCACCTCGAGGTAGGCGCGCTGGCCGGCGTGGTGCCGGAGGCGCTCGAGTTCGCGTTCACCGCCGCTCGCCAGGGCACGATGGCCGAGGAGGCTCGGCTGGAGGTGACGTACCTCCCTGCGGTCGCGTACTGTCATGCGTGTGGCGCGGAGTTCGAGATCGACAACCGCTTCGGGATCGCATTGTGCCCGCAGTGCGACACCCCGTCTGCGGACCTGCGCCAAGGACGTGAGTTGAACGTGACCCACTTGGAGGTGGCGTGATGGCCGCAGATTCCACCACCCGTGACGTTCGGGTCAGTCCGCACGGGACGGGCGCCGAGCCCGGAGCCCGCGTCGTGCAGGTGCAGAAGTCGTTGATGAGCTTCAACGACGGAATCGCCGCTGCGAACCGCGAGGCGTTCGGCCGCACGCTGGTGCTAAACATCGTCTCCTCGCCCGGTTCGGGCAAGACGGCGTTGCTCGAGCGCACCGTGCAGGGGCTGACCCCCGAGATGTCGATGGCCATCGTCGTAGGCGACCTCGAGACCGACAACGACGCGATGCGATTGAACGCCGCCGGCGCCCCCTCGGTGCAGATCGCCACCGGCGCGGTGTGCCACCTGGAGGCCGAGATGGTGGCGCGCGCCGTCGACCAGCTCGATCTGCGCGATCTCGACGTGCTGGTCATCGAGAACGTCGGCAACCTGGTGTGCCCGGCCGCCTGGGACTTAGGCGAGGATCTCCGGGTGACGATGCTGTCGGTGACCGAGGGCGAGGACAAACCACTCAAGTACCCGCGCATCTTCAAGAACGCCGACGCCGTTGTGGTGAACAAGATCGACATCGCCGAGGTGGTCGGCTTCGACCGCGAACGCGCGCTCGAGAACGTGCGCCAGGTGGTGCCTGGCGCGCAGGTGTTCGAGCTCTCGGCGCGAACCGGCGCCGGCCTCGAAGCTTGGTTGGCGTACTTGCGCGAGCACCGACAGGCGAAGTTGAACCAGGTCGTCGCCACTACCGACGTGCGCTAGACCTCTTGCGCGATCCGCGGCTCCACCACGGCAAGCATGACGTAGCCCAGTGGTAGGACATTCGGCACTGGCTTGACCGGCACCTTGTCGACGACCATGACGCATGTCGGGCCCGCGTAGTGGGCTCGCGTGATGGTTTCGCACGGCGCGCCGGCAAGGCGCCCGACATCGCGCTCGGAGTTGGAGGTTGACCATGTGCCTCGGCATTCCCCACGAGGTCGTCGACGTTCTCAGTGAGGACAGTTGCCTGATCCGCTTGGGCAACGGGACGCAGCATTGCTTCATCGGCTTGGTCGAAGACCTGAAGCCGGGAGACTGGGTCGTGGTGCATGCGGGGTTCGCGATCGCGAAGATCCAGCGTGCCGAGGCTGCCGCCAACCTCGAGCTGATCGCCGAGTACCTGGAGCCCGAGACCCGTGGCTGACCATCGGCACACGAACGCAGGCGCGCCGGCGGCGACCGCGCAGAAAGGCGAGTACCGCCCCGAGACCTACCGTGACGCCGGCCTGGTGGCCGGCCTGCAGCAGCGCATCGCCGAGGCGGCCGCCCAGATCGGGCGGCCGGTGAAGTTGATGCACATCTGCGGTACGCACGAGCACGAGATCGGGCGCTTCGCCCTACGGGACCTCCTGCCCGAGAGCGTGACGGTGCTGGCCGGCCCAGGTTGCCCCGTGTGCGTGTGCGACAACGAGTACATCAACATGGCCATCCAGTCGTCGCTGACGCCCGGGGTCATCCTGGCGTCGTTCGGCGACATGCTGGCGGTTCCGGGCAGCATCCCGCTGGAGGGCGAGCGGCGCGGCGACGTGCGCATGAGCCTGCTCGACGCCCGCGCCCGCGGCGGTGACGTGCGCGCGGTGTACAGCGTGTTCGACGCCAAGCGCCTGGCCGAACAGAACCCCGACAAGCAGGTGGTGTTCTTCTCCGTCGGCTTCGAGACCACCGTGGTGGCCGTGGCCGCCATGCTCAAGCGCGGCGCGCCCGGCAACTTCAGCATCATCGAGGCGAACTACTACACCCCGCCGGCCACCAGCATCCTGCCCGAACTCGACGGTTTCGACATCGAAGGCTTCTTGCTTCCCGGCCACGCCGCCACCATCACGGGGCTGCGGGTGTACGAGCACCTGGCCGAGCGCGGCATCGCGTGCGCGTCGGGCGGCTTCGAGCCGGTCGACGTGATGGCGGCGGTGCTGTCCCTGCTCGAGCAGATCCGTGACGACATGCCCACCGTCGCGAACCCGTACGGTCGCTTGGTGCGCTACGACGGGAACGAGCGCGCGAAGCAGGAACTCGACGAGGTGTTCGAGCTCTCGCCGATCCGCTGGCGTGGCATCGCAGAGATCCCGGACTCGGGCTACAAGCTGCGGCCGTCGTACCAGCACTTCAGCGCCGCGCGTCGCTTCGCCGGGCAACTGGACCCACTGGAACTCCGCGGCGCAGAGCACCCCAAGGGCTGCCGCTGCGCCGAGGTCACGCTGGGACAGATCCGGCCCGACCAGTGCGGTGTGTTCGGCAAGCTCTGCACGCCCGACAGCCCCTACGGCCCCTGCATGGTGAGTCACGAAGGCACCTGCCGAGCGTGGTACGTCTACGGCATGCACAAGGAGAAGCTCCATGTCGAAACGGTCTGACACGGCCCAAGGCGCCGCGGGCGCGGAGACGACGAACGAGGCAGCGGAGCAAGGAACGGCGTCGGCAGCGACGAAGTCCTTCGCGAAGGCGTCCCGCTATCGCTACGACACCGTGCGCCTGGCGCACGGCTCGGGCGGCCGGCTCAGCCTGGAGCTCATCGAGGAGCTGTTCGTCGCCACCTTCGGCAGCGAACCGCTCAAGGAACTGACCGACGCCGCCATCGTCGCCAACTTGGGTGGGCGTATCGCGTTCGCCACCGATTCCCACACCGTCAAGCCGGCCTTCTTCCCCGGCGGCGACATCGGTCGCCTCGCCGTGGCCGGCACAGTGAACGACTTAGCGGTCATGGGCGCCAAGCCTGCCTACCTCACCGCAGCCTTCCTACTCGAGGAGGGCTACGACATGGAGGAGCTCGAGCAGGTGGTGCGTTCGATGAAGGCCACCGCCGACGAGGCGGGCGTGGCCATCGTGGCAGGCGACACGAAGGTGCTCGAGCGCGGGAAGGGCGACGGCATCTTCGTCAACACCGCGGGCGTCGGCTTCCTGCCCGACCACGTGCGCATCGGTGTCGAGTACGTGCGGCCCGGCGACAAGGTGCTGGTGAACGGCACGCTCGGTGACCACGGCATCGCGGTGATGTCGCGCCGCGAGGGGCTCGACCTGTCGGTCGATCTGGAGTCCGACGTGGTGCCACTGAACGGACTCATCGAGCGCGTGATGGAGGTGGCGCCGAACGTGCGCTTCATGCGCGACGTGACGCGTGGCGGACTTGCGGCGGTGGCCAACGAGGTGGTGCTTCGCAAGCCGTTCGGTCTGCGCGTGTTCGACGTGGCGGTGCCGGTCAACGACCTGGTGGAGCAGTACAGCGAGATGCTCGGCATCGACCCGCTGCTGGCCGCGAACGAAGGCAAGGTGTTGATGATCGTGCCGCCCGAGGAGGCCGAGGCTGCCCTGGGCGCGATGAAGGCCCACCCGCACGGGCGCGAGGCGGCCATCATCGGCGACGTCGTCAAGAAGCCGGAAGGCGTGGCGCTGGTGGAGACCGCCTATGGCAGCCGGCGTGTGCTCGAGATGCCGATCGAAGAGCAACTGCCGAGGATCTGCTGATGATGCGGGCGCCGGAGATCCGCAGCCAACGCGCCTTCATCGAGGCCGTGCTGGCCCAGGTGGAGGAGGTGAAGGAACTCGTCCTGCCGCTCTTGATGGTCGAAGAGCCGGACGCGCCATGGACCGTGGCCAGCCTGCGCGCGCTAGGCGCGATGCTGGGCGTGCGCGGTGCGGCGCCGGACGCGAGCCCGGAAGCTTCCGACGAGGTGATGCGGGAAGCAGCCGAGCTGTTGCTCGTGTTCGAACTGCCGTTCCTGGAAGAAGAGGACCGCTTGATCGCGGCGGGGATGAACCTGGCGAACGACGCAGCCGGCTTCGAGGTAGCGATGGTCGATTTCGAGCGGCGCTTCTGGGACGCGCGCTTCGCGGAGTACCAGGCCGATCCCGACCGCTGGAGCGTGCGCGCGAAACCGGTCTACGACGTCTGCGAGGTCCATCGCCTCGACTCGGACACGGTGCGGCGCGCGATCCGCGAGCATGGTGTCACGACGTTCGAGGACCTGGCGCCGGTGCTCGGTACGGATCGCGCCTGCGCCACCTGCCACGCGGCGGTCTCGCGGCTGTTGCTGCACGAGTTGCGGCGCTCGAAGGCGCAGGCTTCGTGATCCCGAGGTTCCTCCGCGAACAGGCGTGAACGCATCGACGCGAGATCAGCGAAGGCGGCCGGGCTGGTGGTTTCCCGGCCGCCTTCGTTTCGTTCGGTTCGAGGTGCCTTCTGGTCATTGCGACTCCTGATTCGACCAAGTCCTGGTTCTTGCTGGTCGCGGTCGCGCTCAGCGCCGGACGCGTTCGAAGGCGATCGGTACGGGCCGCGCGATGGTGGTGAACACCGGCGAGAGGTAGGGGGCGAAGGCGAGCAGCTCCTCCAGTTCCTCGTCGCTGCAGTCGGCGTCGATGTCCATGCGGAAGCGGATCTGCTGATACCCCGGCGTCACCGACTCGTCGAGCGCGAGGAACCCTTGTACGTCCAGGTCGCCTTCGATCTCGGTGGAGATGCGGTTGACCTTGATGCCGCGGGCGGTTGCGTGCACCACCGTGGTCGTGGTGACGCAGCCGGCCAGCGCGTGAAGCAGGTACTCGACCGGGTTGGCGCCCTCGTTGTTGCCGAGCAGCACGGGCGGCTCGCCGTTCACGAACTCGAAGGCGGTGGCGCGCGAGGTGTCTTCCTGGCCGGCGCCGTAGAACCCTTGGATGCGGGAGCGGTTCTCGCCGCCGCTCACCCAGCGGTTCTGGTTCCGGAACTCGAACTTCGCGAGGGCGGGCTGCTGCTGGAGCAGGCCGACGGTGTCGGTCATCTGCTTCAGGTTCAGACCGTTGAGGGTGCCAGGCATGGCGACTTGCGGGGTTTCGACGGTTGCGTTCGACATCTTGCTTCCTCCTGATCGTGCTCGCGCTTGGGCGGCGAGGCACGGTCCAAACTCTAGGGGCACGGCTGCGTTCCCGTAAGATGCGTTCATGCCCGAAACGGGTCGTTCGTGCCACGAGCGATCCTCGCGCTTCGCCACGGGAAGACGCGGAAGGAGGGGGGAGATGCCCAACGTCGCCATCGTCGCGGTACCGGAGACGGCGGGGTCGGCGCTGTACGGCATGGTGGACGTGTTGTCGGCGACCGGGAACGTGTGGGAGACGCTGGTTCGTACCGAGGTCTCGGAACGCGTGTTCGACGTGCGCATCGTGTCGCTGCGCCGGGAACCGTTCGAATGCGGCTTCGGCATCCCGGTGCAGCCGGTGGCGGCCGTGGCCGACGACCCGTCGGCCGACATCGTCATCTTGCCGGAGGTCTGGCTGGGGCCGGACGAGGACATCGGAGACCGCTACCCCGAAGTGATCGCTTGGGTACGACGCAAGCACGATGAGGGCGCGTGGCTGTACTCCGCCTGTTCGGGCGCGGTCATGCTGGCAGCCACCGGGCTGCTCGACGGCTGTGACGCCACCTCGCATTGGGGCTACGAGGACCTGTTCCGCACCCGCTACCCGAAGGTACGTTTCCGGCCGGGACCGGCACTGGCGTTCGCGGACGAGGAGGGGCGCGTCGTCACCGCCGGCGGCACCAGCTCGTGGCACGACCTGGCGCTGCACATCATCGCGCGGCACGCCACCCCTGGCGAGGCGTTGCGCATCGCCAAGGTGTACCTGCTCAAGCTCCACGCCGAGGGGCAGTTGCCCTACCGGCCGCTGGTGCGCAACACGCCGACGGCCGACGCGGCGGTGCGCGCCGCGCAACGCTACATCCAGCAGCACATGTGCGACGATCGCGTGCTCGTCGACGTGGCGGTACACATCGGGGTGGCGGAGCGGACGCTGAAACGGCGCTTCAAGCAGGCCACCGGAACGACGTTGATCGACTACGTGCAGAACCTGCGCGTCGAGGGGGCGAAGCGAGCGTTGGAGACCAGCCGCACGCCGGTCGAGGAGATCAGCTACGCGGTGGGGTACGAGGACGCTTCCTTCTTCCGCCGGCTGTTCAAGCGCTGCGTGGGGTTGACGCCGAGGGAGTATCGGCGGATGTTCCAGGGTGTGGCGACGTGGGAGCGGGCCGAGGCCTGAGGTCATCATGCGCACGATTCCTCTTGGCACCAGCGACCTGAACGTCCCCGTCATCGCCGTCGGTTGCATGCGTCTGCACCGCCTCGATCCGGACGCGGCGGAGCGCTTCGTGCAGGCGGCGATCGACCTCGGGGCCAACTTCTTCGACCACGCCGACATCTATGGAGGGGGCCGCAGCGAGGAGGTATTCTCCCGTGCCCTCGGCGCCACCCCGCGCGACGAGGTGATCCTCCAGTCGAAGTGCGGCATCCGCAAAGGCATGTACGACTTCTCGCGTGAGCACATCCTGGCCTCGGTCGAAGGCATCCTGCGCCGGCTGAGAACCGACTACCTCGACGTGCTCCTACTGCACCGGCCCGACGCCTTGATGGAGCCGGAGGAGGTGGCGGCGGCGTTCGACACGTTGGAGCAGGGCGGCAAGGTGCGGCACTTCGGCGTCAGCAACCATCACCCACGGCAGATGGATCTCTTGCGGAAGCACGTGCGTCAGCCCTTGGTGGCGAACCAACTGCAGCTCAGCGTCACCCACGCCGGGATGATCACCAGCGGCCTGAACGTGAACATCGTCACCGAAGATGCCGTCGATCGCGATGGCCACGTGCTCGACTACTGCCGCCTGCACGACATCACCGTGCAGCCGTGGTCTCCGTTCCAGGTCGGGGCCACCCAAGGCGTGTTCCTGGGGCACGAAGACTTCCCGGAACTGAACGCCACCCTCGAGAGCGTCGCCGCGCGGCATGGAGTGACCGGGGCCGCCATCGCGCTCGCGTGGTTGCTGCGGCACCCGGCGCGCATGCAGCCCGTCATCGGCACGACCAACGTCGACCGGCTTCGCGACGCCTGTACTGCCGAAAGCGTGCACCTCACGCGCGAGGAGTGGTACGGCATCTACCTGGCCGCGGGGAACCGGTTGCCGTGACGTGCCCTACTCGCAGGTGTTCTGCGGCTCGCTGGTGACCTCGATCCCGCTCGCGGACCAGCGGGCGAGGATGGTCTGGGTGAGGGGCGTCGCGGGCAGGCAGTTGCGCTCCAGCGCGAGCGACGCGAGGTTGCCGAGGCCCAACAGCGGGGCGATGTCGCGCACGCGGTTGCGGGACAGCGTAAGGACCTGCAACCGCTCGAGCGAGGCGAGCGGCGTGACGTCTTCGATGTCGTTGCGCGCGAGGTCCAGGACGCGCAACTCCGTCAGGTCGCGGAGCGGGGTGAGGTCTTGGATGCCGTTGCCGGACAGGTCGAGGCTCGTGAGCCGGGCAAGACCCGCCAGCAGCCGCAGGTCGGCGAGCCCGGTGGAATCGAGGTTCAGGCTCGTCAGGTTCCGTAGCCCGGCCAGCGGCGTGAAGTCGACCGGGGTGTCGTAGGCGAGGTCGAGCGTCGTCAGCCCAACCAGCGCACGCAGCGGCTCGATGTCGGTGATCAGGTTGCGGTCGAGGTGCAACTCTTCCAGCGTTACCATCCCCTCTAGTGGAGCGACGTCGGTGAGGAGGTTCCTGCCGAGGTCGAGCACCACCAGCCGTTCGAGGTCGGTCAGCGCCGCGATGGAGGCGATCTCGTTCCTCTGAGCGTCGAGGATCTGCAGGTCCTGCATGCCGGCGAGCGCGTCGATCTCGGTGATGGCGTTGTCGCCGAGGCGCAGCGTGCGCATGGCGGTGAGGTCGCGAAGCGCCGTGACATCGGTGAGCAGGTTGCTGCGCAGGTCGAGGTTCGTCAGCTGCGTGAGTCCCGCCAGGAAGTCGGTGTCGTCGAGTCGATTCGCGCGCAAGGTGAGCGACTCGAGCCCCGTCAGGCGCTCGAGGCCATCGCCGCTCGCGAGCCCGTTGACGTCGAGCGCCAACGCGCGCAGGTTCGTGAGGGCGGCGAGCGGCCGTGCGTCCGAGATCTGGTCGTAGGCCAGGCTCAACTCCTGCAACTTGGTGAGGGACTGCAGCGGTGAGACGTCACCGATCTCGTTGCGCGAGAGGTCCAAGAAGGTGAGCTCGGCGAGGCCCGCGAGCGGCGCGACGTCCGTGAGGGTGTTGCGCGCTACGTCGAGGCTGGTGAGCTGCGTCAGGCCCGCCAGGGCGACTACGTCGGTGAGCAGGTTCGACTCGAGGTTCAAGCGTGTCAGGTCGCGCATCCCGGCCACCGGAGAGGCGTCCGCGATCTGGTTGTAACTCAGGTCGAGCGTGGTCATGGCGACGGCCCCACGCAACGAGGTGACGTCGGCGACGGCGTTGCGGGACACGTCCAGCTCCTCGAGCGCGGGCTTGCCCTGCAGAGCGCTCACGTCTTGGATCTGGTTGTGGCTCAGGTCGAGGTAGACGAGGTGCTCGAGCGCCGCCAGCGGCGCCACCGACGTGATGGCGTTGCGTTCGAGGTCCAACACCTGCAGGCCCCGCAGGCCGGCCAACGCGTCGATGTCCTCGATGCGGTTGCGGCCGGCGCGAAGGGTGCGCAAGGTGCGCAGACCACGTAGGGCACTGACGTCCGTGAGCTGGTTGCTGCGCAGGTCCAGGATCTCGAGAGCGAGCAGTGAGAGAACGAAGCTGGTCGTCTCGATCTGGTTGCTGCGCAGGTTCAGGCTGGTGATCTTCTCGAACCGACCGAGTCCGTCGCCGGACGTGAGCAGGTTGGAGGAGAGGTCGAGGTCTCGTAGCTCGCCGAGCGCGGCCAGCGGACGCGCGTCGGCGATCTCGTTGTTGGCCAGGTAGAGGTTGCGGAGGTCCACGAGCCCCTGCAGCGGCGTTACGTCCGTGATGCCGTTGTCGCGCAGGTCGAGGTACTGCAGCGTGGCGATGGACGCCAGTGGCGCGAGGTCGACCACCTGCGTGCGGCGCAGCTCCAGTCGGCCAAGGACTGGTAAGGTCGTCAACGGAGTCAGGTCACGGACAGGGTTGTCGCGCAGGTCGACGCGCGTCAGGCGCGGAAGCGCGCCGATGGGGGACAGGTCGACGACCTGGTTGTCGCGCAGGTCGATGCGCGTGAGGCCGAGCGCGTGCTCGAGGCCGCTGAGGTCGCCGATGCCGGCGCCGTTCGCGCGCAGGATGCGGAGGCCTGCCAAGGCGGCACAGTCGATCGGCGCCGACTCGAGCGAGAGCTCGCTCCGGATGGCGGCAGCGAGCGCGTCGTCCGGGAACGTGACAGCAGCAGTGGGGTCGGAGCAGGCGCCAGCCGTCCGTGCGGCCGGCGCGCCGGCCGCTTCGGTCGTGACCTGCGGCACGCAAGCGACGAGCAGTAGGGCGAGCAGCGCGAACGCAGCCAGTTGCCGAGCGGGAGTCATGCCGTCATCCTACGGTGCGTGCGCGAACGGTTCGATGGCAACGGCACCTTGGAGGCGTCAGGGGCGCTTTCCCAGTGACCAAGCCAGGCCGGCGCGGGCGTCCTCCGGCTGCGCTCCATCCGCGACGGCCGCCAACGACGCGCGCCAGGCGCCGAGCAAGATGCCGGGCGCGACCTGCGGTGCGTCCTCACAGAGCGCCGATACGGAGGCACGCAACTCGTCGTTCGTGACGGCTGCCTGGCGGTCGCTCAGGATTCGCGCGGCCGCGAACCGGACGGCGGCGTCGAAGCCCACGAGTAGCGCCGCCACGAGGCCGGACCAGCCCCCACCCGCGGCAGCCGCGGCGCCCTCCATGCGGTCGCGCACGCGGCGTTCCATCTCTTGCCGGACGACTTGAAAGAGGCCGAGTTTGCCTTCGAAGTGGTGGTAGAGCGAACCCGTGGTGACGCCGGCTTCGGACGCGATGTCGGTGACGCTGGCGGCCTCGAAGCCATCGCGCTCGAAGATCTTCGCGGCGGCGTCCAGCAGGCGCGCCCTCGCGCTGCCGGGAACGGGGATCCACTCGCGCACGGAACCAGCATAACCCATTGACAAGATTCCGTAATCGGATTATGCTCGCGTTCTTCCAAGGAGGCGACCATGCAGCTCTCGTTCGTGTACTTGCCCGTGGCGAACCTCAAGGCAGCCCTGGCGCTGTACCGCGACACGCTCGGCTTCGAGGAGGCGTGGCGCGAAGGCGACTTCACCTGCGGACTGCAGATCCCCGGCACGGCCGTGCAACTCATGCTCGATCAAGACACGCCCGCCGGGGACAAGGCCGGTCCGTTCTTCGAAGTCGACGATGTGGACGGGTTCTTCGCCGAGCACGAGGGGAAGCTCGCGTTCAACGCCCCACCCAAGGACATCCCGCCGGGAAGATACACCTCGTTCGACGACCCATGGGGGAACCGCATTCACGTGCTGGACACCAGCAAGAGCCGCTGAAGCAAGAGTCGCTGATCGCCGCGGTGGTTCGCATCGCGGCACCCGGGACGACCAGCTTGCCGCCGGCGAGTACGGGGAACGCAGCGGGCGCCGGGTACCCGTACCCGGCGCCCCGATAGCGTGCTCGCCGCTGCTTCGCTGCTTCGCCGCTTCGGCGCGAGCTAGCGGGCGACGGCGATGTGGGTCACGTACCCCTTGTCGTCGTGTTCGATCTGCAGGGCGCGGCCCTCGGCAGCGGCCCGTTCGACCAGCCGCACGACGTCCGCCAGGGTCATGTCGCCCGAGCGCGTGCTGACGGTGATCGAGTTCTTGCTGCCGTTCCCGGCCGTGTTGAACCGGAGCGACACACCGCCGATGCTCAGCGTCGTGTACACGACGTCCTCGATGTCGTCCCCGTAGCGGTGACCGATCACGCCGCCATCGATCGCGACGTCGGCCAGGAGCACCTTCTTGTCCTTGTCCAGGAACGTCGCCAGGATCGGGCTCCCGCCGTTCAGGATGGTCACGACCTCCTGTGCCGTGGCGAACGCGCCGAAGGCGAGGACGCCTGCCAATACGATGCGGACTCCCTTGCTGCTTGCACCCGTGGTCTTCATGTGCATCTCCCTTCCTTCGGCTCGGCGGTGTGCCGTACCGTCGCGAAGGTAGCGGGAGCTGCGTGATCCCTGCGTGAGCAGCGCGTGATGTCAGCGCCAGGTGTCTTGAATCGCGTGTTCCTGGGCAGGAAAGGTGCGCTTCGGTGGCGTGCGCGCATGCGACCCAGGCACGAGCGCGGGCTACTTCACCGGTAGCGTGTCGGTGCTGTCGCTACGCCGCCCGCGCGTCGTAGCGATCCGCGCTCGCGGCCGCTCGTCGAGCCGCACGATCACCACGCCCGCCATGATCAACGCCCCGCCCAGTAGTTGTGGGCCCGCGGGCATCTCGGCAACGAGGAGCCGCGCCCACAGGATGGCGAAGAGCACTTCCGAGAGGCCGACGAAGGACGCCAACTTCGAGCCGAGGACGCGGTTCGCCATGGTCCCCGAGCCGTACGCGAAGGCGGCGGCGACGAGGCCCATGGCGGCCACGTCGAGCCACCACGGCACGGTGACGCCGGCAAGGATCACGTCGGTTGGCGCCCAGCGCATGCCGAGGATGCCGAGTGCGCCTGCGAGCGCCAGCGTCACGGCGCCCACGGCCAACCCTCCCGACGCGACGAAGAGCGCGGGAAGGTCGTGACGCTCGTCGGCGGAGATGACGAAGTACGCCGCTAGCCCGGTAGCAGCCACCAAGCCCCACATGGCGCCGACCAGGTCGATGGTGGCCGCGCCGAACACGTTCAACACGAGGATCAGGCCGACGATGGCGACGGTTGCGCCGATCACGGTGAGCGGCCGTGGCCGCTGGCCGCGTCGCAGCCACAGCCACAACACCACCAGCACGACACCGCAGTACTCGAGCAGGAGCGCCACGCCGACGGAGAGGCGCTCGACGGCGAGGAAGAACGCCAACTGCGCACCGGTGACCGCGAGCAGCCCGAAGAGCACCACACTGGGCCAGCCACGCCGCAAGCGATGCCAGCGTCCACGCATCGCCAGGATTCCCGGTACGGCGAGGGCCGCGGCGCCGATCGCCACGCGCCAGGTGACGGCCGCACCCGGGGACCAACCGGCAGCCAGAAGCCCTTTCGCCAACGAACCCGAGGTGGCGAAGGCGGCCGCGGAGAGCACGGCCAAAAGGAGCCCGATGGCGGTGGAGCGCTGCACGATATCCCTTCCGGAGGATGGCGTAGGAATCGGGCAGGCACGGTCGGTGCCGTGACGCACGCCCTTGGCGGTGGCCGGCGAGGACGGGCTAGCCGAACGGCATGGTTCGACGCGGCCGCATCCGGAGACTCTACCGCTTCTGATCACCGCGCTCGCGGGAGTGACCGCGGGGGACGAACGACCCTTGGCCACGTGGCCACATCGCCACATGCTGAGGCATGCCGGTGGACGAACGCGCCATGCCCGAACGTGATCGGCGATCCGTAGCGGATCGCGATGACCGCGTTGGCGATGACCTCTTCCGGCGTCAGGCACAGGTACTGAAGGCGCTTGCCAACGAGTCGCGCTTGAAGATCGTGGACCGCCTCACGCGCGGAGCATGTTCGGTGGGGGAACTCACCGACCTGATCGGCTCCGACCGGACCACCGTCTCGAAGCACCTGGCGGTCTTGCGCGCCCACGGCATCGTGCGCGACCGCCGCGAAGGAAGCGTCGTGTACTACACGCTGCAAACACCGTGTGTTACGGGGTTCTTCTCGTGCGCCACGCAGGTATTGGAGGAGCGCGCATGACTGGTACAGGACGTTCGCATGCCCAAGAGTTGCCGATGTGGCCACGTCGCCACACCGCTTCGAGGAGGCCGTCGTGAAGGAACGCACCAAGCTCGCCGTCATGCTCTTGGTGTTCGCGGCGTTCTGGTTCCTTCCGATCGGCAAGGAGCGCTTCTTCGAAGCGATCCGCGCCAGCCTGGGCCTGGCGAAGTGGTATTCGCAGGAGCACGTTCTTCTGTGCCTGATCCCGGCGTTCTTCATCGCAGGCGCGATCAGCGTGTTCGTCAGTCAGGGCGCCGTGATGAAGTACCTCGGCCCCGCCGCCAAGAAGACCGTGGCCTACCCGGTGGCGGCCGTGTCCGGCACGATCCTGGCCGTGTGCTCTTGCACCGTGCTGCCGCTCTTCGCCAGCATCCACAAGCGCGGAGCAGGACTCGGTCCCGCGACGGCGTTCCTGTACTCCGGGCCGGCCATCAACGTGCTGGCCATCATCCTCACCGCGCGCGTGCTGGGGGCCGAGTTGGGGATCGCGCGGGCCGTCGGCGCCATCCTGTTCGCGGTCGTGATCGGGCTCCTGATGCAGTTCTTCTTCCGAAGGCAGGAGGCGGAGCGCGAATCCGCCGGCGCGGTGGTGCTACCGGACGACACCCAAGGGCGCGCCCTGTGGCAGGACGGCGTCTACTTCGCCAGCATGGTCGGCATCCTGGTGTTCGCCAACTGGGGCTCCGCGGGCGAAGGCGACACGGGCGTCTGGGCCGCCGTGCACTCGGTGCGTTGGGTCGTGACCGGCGTGTTCGCGTTGGGCCTGGTCGCTTCCATCCTCAAGTGGTTCCGTCGCGACGAGCTGGCCTTGTGGGTCGACGCGAGTTGGACCTTCGCCAAGCAGATCATGCCGCTTTTGCTGGGAGGCGTCCTGGTGGCAGGCTTCCTGCTCGGCGGGCCTGCCGGAGCCGACCGCGGCGTCATTCCCAACGCATGGATCGAGCAAGCGGTGGGTGGGAACTCTCTGCTCGCGAACGCCTTCGCGTCGGTGGTGGGGGCGTTCATGTACTTCGCGACGCTCACCGAGGTGCCGATCCTCGAAGGGCTCATCGGCTCGGGCATGGGGAAAGGGCCGGCGCTGGCGTTGCTGTTGGCCGGACCGGCACTGTCGCTTCCCAACATGCTGGTCATCCGTAGCGTCCTGGGCACGACGAAGACGATCGTGTTCGTCGGCCTGGTGGTGGTGCTGTCGACCTTCGCGGGGATGGTCTTCGGGACGTTCTTCTAGCCGCTTCCTGCTGCGTGGCGCCCCGACCGCCACACGGCCACGCCACGAGCCGTCCGGTGCACAGCGCCGTTCGGAAACCCCGGCGCCAAGTTCGGCGCCCATGAAGGAGCACGACGATGGTCATCAAGGTCTTGGGAACGGGTTGCCCGAAGTGCAAGCGTCTGCAAGCCGAAGCCGAGAAGGCGTTGGCAGACACCGGCATCGAGGCCCGCATCGAGAAGGTCGAGGACATCGACGGCATCATGCGCTACGGCGTGATGGTCACCCCGGCGCTCGTGATCGATGAAGAGGTGAAGTCGAGCGGCCGGATCCCGCAGGCCGCCGAGATCGCCGGTTGGCTGACGGCGGCCGGCAGTGGCAGTGGAGTCGCGTCGTAGACCTCGCGAAGTACGGATCGTAGTCCTCATGGGGTACGGACGTAGTAGCCGAGCGGCCTACGCGGGTCCGGCTCGCCGCTCGGGGTTCGCTTCTCGCGGCTAGCCCTGCACGACCGTCGCGGCCACGACCACCAGACCGTACGCCATCTCCAGCATGCCGATGCGTTTCGCGGGTACGGCGGGCGCGGCGTCACGCAACCCGAAAAGGGCGCGCGCAAGCAGGACCCCGAAAGCGGCCACGGCCCACCAAGGCGTGGCCAAGAACACGGCGGTCGCCGTCACCCAGGCGAGCCCGGCAGCATGGGCCAGGTACACGGTGCCGACGCGGATGGGCGTTTGGCCCGCAGGTACGCCTCGTTGTCGTTCGAGCCTGGCCCGGACGTACGGGATGGACGCCAGGTTGCGCGCCGCCAGGATCGACCATGCAGCGAGGGCCGCGCTCCATGGTGCGCCGCCAATCCGCAGGATCAGGGCAACCAGGGACGCCATCGCGACGCTGCCGGCCAACTCGGGCGCGAGGCGCCTGCCCTGGTTGCGCGCGTCGAAGGCGAGTTGTGCCAGCGCCAGCGGCGCCGCCAGCAAGATCAGCAGGAACGCGTCGGTACGCTGCGCCGTCAAGACCGCGAGCGCCGAGGCCGTGACCAGAAGCGCGCCGTACAACGCCACGAACGTCGCGGCAACGCGGGTTCGTGGGTAGCGCTTGCGTCGGCGGACGTCGGCCAACACCAGGCTCAGCGGGTGCTGGACGAGGAGGGCGAACAGGCCCGCGGCGGCAACCAAGACGCCCGCCGCGCTCGGCCACGTCAGCAGGCCGAGCAGGGCGGGTTCCAGCACGAACGCCCAGGCGCCGTGCTCGTTCGGCAGCGCTACGGTGCGCAGGCGAACCGGAGGCGCGTTCCGGTTCTCGGGACGCCTAGCTGGCAGTTTCCCCGAGTGCTTCGCGGGTCCGTTCTCGATCCGCGCCTCGGTGGCCTTCTCGGCCGGGCTCTCGGCCTGCCGTCGTTCAGCTCGCGCGACCGACACGCACGCGCCAGAGTTCGGGCCCCTGCTCGAGGTACTGCCAATCGAGGAGTCCAGGGCGCTCGGCCTGGAACTGGTAGAAGAGCGGCTTCGGGTCGTGATCGTTCACTAGTTCGAACGCGTGGCCGGGAGCCAAGTCGTCGAACATCTGGAAGATGAGCGGATGGCGGTCGCGGGGCGGGATGGGGCGAACGTCGAGTTGCTGCATGGGTGGATCTCCTTCCAACCAACGGATGGCGCCCACGGGGCAGGCGGCCATGGCTTCCAAGTTGGCTTCGGTGACGGGTACGCGGTCCGTGTCGTCGAGGATGCCCGGAGCGATCTCTTCGCACGTGCCACAGCAGATGCAAGCGTCCATGTCGACCCACATGGCTTCCGGTCTACGGAGCATGGGCCCCTCCGATCGCGCGCACGCCCAGCACGAGCAGCGTGCCGCTGCCGGCCTCGAGCGCCTTGCGCGTGCCGGGTAGGACGTGCACCACGTCGCCGGCGCGCACGGCATGGCGCTCGTCGCCTTCGCGCACGTGGCCGCTTCCCTCCAGCACGGTGAAGATCGTCTCGGCGCCGTCTCCCTCGGGTGCTACGAGCTGCTGGCCGTGCTGGAGGCACAGCAGCATGGCGACCATGCGCTCGCCCATGCTCAGCGGGCGGGGAACCGGGCCGGCGTCGGAGAAGCGGGCGTGTTCGCCGGTGCGGGTCAGGGGCACGATCCCTCCAGCAGGCCGTCCGCCACGCCGGCTTCGTCGAGTGCTGCTAACAGCGCCGTACGCGTGGCGGAATCAAGACCGCGGATGCGGATGGCCTGAGCGAGCGTGACGGTCGGCGCAAGGGCGCGTCGTAGGTGAGCCTGGGCGAGCAACGTGAAGCCGTTCTCGATCAGCAGGTCGAGCGCGCGGGGGTGCGCGGCGATGACATCCGACACCCGCGCGCTCAACAGCCGCTCAAGGGCAGGAGTCGCCGCTGGCGCAGGTGACGCCGCCGGTACGCGGTCAGGAAGTTCCTCTCGATGGAGACGCGTGCCGTTCACGGCGTCATCGTCGCGTTCGGCGCAGGCCGCCCACCATGACGTAGGTCAAGGAGGTAGAGCGCCGCGTAGCCCTAGCGTGGGTGACATGACCGAGACGTCCCTCGACAACCGCGGTCTCGAACCGCCCATGCCGATGATCCGCACGCTCGAAGCGCTCGCCGGCCTGGCGCCGGGTGACGTGCTCGTGATCCACAACGACCGCGTTCCGGTGTACCTTCTGCCGCAACTCGCCGAGGAGGGCGCGACGTACGACGTCGACGAACTGCCCGACGGAAGCGCGCGCGTGCGCATCGTCAAGGGCGGGTGAGCGGTGGCCATGCCGCGCGCGGTGGCGGCCGGGGCCCCTGCGGCGGTGCCGATCGCGGCGTTGGTGGTGGGCGCGCTCGCGCTGGCGGTCGCGGCGGGGGCACTGCTTGCGAGGCCCGAACTGCTGGTCGGCTATCACGCCGCTCCGGGGATGCTGGCCCTGACGCATGCCTTCACGTTGGGGTTCGTGGGACTCGTCTACGCCGGCACGCTGCAGCAGTTGCCGGCCGTGCTGATGGTGACGGATCTGTCGTGGCCGCGCCTCGGGGTGGTGGCGTTGCCGCTGCTCGGGCTGGGCACCGTGCTGGTGGTGGTGGGGTTCGCGCTCGGCTTCATGGCGCTTCCCCTAGCGGTCGGCGGCGGTCTGGCGAGCCTGGCATGGTTGGCGTTGCTGGCGCAACTCCTGTTCACGGCGCGGCGGCGTCGAAGCAAGGACGTAGCGGCGCGCGGCCTGGTGATCGCGGTGGCGTACCTTGCGTTGACGGTGGTCTTGGGTTTCGTTCTGGCAGGAAGCCGCTCGCTGCCCGCCATCCCGCGCGCCATCGGGTACCCGGTGAGTACGCACCTCACGGCGGGGCTGTTCGGGGCGTTCCTGCTCGGCATCGCGGCCTCCGGGCAGAAGCTGCTGTCGATGTTCGCGCTCGCGAAAGGTGGCGCGGCGTGGCGCCTGCGGTGGCTGACGTGGCTGATCCACGGGGCCGTGTTCGCGGAGGTGCTCAGCCGCTTCGCGGGATGGCCGCTCGGTCTGGTGCGGTGGTCGTTCCTTGCCGCCGCCGGCGCGCTGCAACTGTGGGAGGTCGGCGCCATCCTGAGAAGGCGCTTGCGCCGTCGCCTCGAAGCGCCGGTGCAACGGTACGTGCTGGCGCACGCGTTCCTGCCGTTGGCCGGTGTGCTGCTCGTCGTCGGCGAAGCGCGGGCCGCGGCACTGGCGTTCGCGCTCGGCTTCGTGGGGCTTGCGGTTAGCGGCATGCTGGTGAAGATCGTGTCGTTCCTGTCGTGGACGGCGGGGTTCGCCCAGCGCTCGGCCGGCACGGCAGGGACCGGGGCGCCGGCTGGACCGGGTTCGACCGCACCCGCACCGGGTTCGACCCCACGGGCGCCATTGCTACGTGACCTCGTTCGCCCCGAGCTCGAGCCGTTCATCGGCGCCGGGCTCGGCGGCGGCGCCTTGGCGGCGGTGGCCGCGGTGCTCACCGGCTCGTTGCCGGTCGCTACGATCTCGGCGGCCGCGTTGGCCGTCGGGGCGCTGGCGCAGCTCGCTCAGGTACTCCACGTGATCTGGGCGGCGCTTCGAGGACTACGACCTGCCGCGCACCCCAACCTTGGTACCCGTGAGGAGCTGCCGGCATGACGCGCTCGCCAGATTCGGCTTCTGGACCGACGGAGCCCGCCTTCACGGAGTTGCGGCCGGCCGTGCCCGCGCTCGACGTGCTGGACTCCTTGCGTTCCGTGATCGACCCGGAACTTGGACTGGACGTGGTCGACCTCGGCATGGTGTACGCCGTTACGGTGGTGGATGGCGACGTGGCCATCGAGATGACGCTCACCACACCCGGCTGCCCGCTGCACGGGAGCATCGAGCAAGAGGTGCGGGCGAGGCTGGCCCGGCTCGCGGGGGTGACCAGCGTCGACGTGACGCTGGTGTGGGACCCACCGTGGACGCCCGAGGCGATGCACCCTCGTGCCAAGCGAGTACTGGGGTTCGGGTGACGGTTTACGTGCCGCGGACCTACGTTCGGGGTTACGGGCGCAAACGAGCCAGCGCCGTGGCCCGATCCGGCACGAAGGCGCCTTGGAAGGCCGCGTTGCCCACCAGGTCGATGGCGTCTTGCTCGGAGCGGATCACGAACTGCTCGTCTGCGAGCTCGGCGATCCGGGCCCCGTCGATCTCTTCGAACGTGAGTTCCATCGACCTCGCCCTACCTCCCCGCGCTCTCGGCCAGGTCCTGCAGTTGCTCGCGATCGAGCGCGGTGACCGTCCGCCCCTCCAACGAGACGACGCCGTTCGCGTGCAAGCGCGAGAGGTTGCGGCTCACCAGTTCCGGCACCGTTCCCAGTTGGGCCGCGATGGCGGCGTTGGTCTCGAGCGTGAACGGAAGGCCGCCGCCGGCAGCCTCCAGCAGGTACCGCGCCAACCGGTGCACCACCTCTTGGAACGAGATCTGCTCCACCAGCCCGACCAAGCGGCGCAATCGTCGGCCGAGCATGCGCATCAAGTGGAGCGCGATCTCGGGTCGTGCGCGAAGGACTCCTTGGAAGCCCTCTTGGTCGAGCCAGAGCAGTTCGCTGTCCTCGGTCGCTTCGGCGCTGGCGGGGTAGGTGCCGCCGTCCAAGGCAACCAGCTCGGCGACGGCGGCGTATGGGTGTTCCATGGTGAGAACGACCTCGCGTCCCGAAGCAGGCGAGACCACGAGCACCTTCACGCGCCCGCGCACGACCACGCCGACTCCCTTGGCGGTCTCACCGACGAAGAACAGCGCTTCGCCCGCGGCGAGCTTCCGCCGTCGCGCTGTCGTTGCCAGTGCGCGCAGGTCTTCGTCGGTCAGACCCGCAAACAGCGGGCAGCGCGCCAGGATCTCGGCGTCCGAGAGCGATGGAGCTGCGGCGACGCGGGTGGTCGGCATCGAGCCAACGCTACCTAGTCCGGCGGGTCCGGTGGTGGTCGGATGGACGGTTCCGGCGCGTGCGTCTCTCAGCCTGACTCCGGTGTGTACGGCGCTTGTTCGTCGAGGTCGCCTACGAACTGTGGCAGCGGCCCATGGCCGAGCATCTTGCGCAGGGCCATGTTCTCGCCGAGGTGGTACCAGTAGTGGTAGATCACGCGCTGCAGCAAGTTCCCGACGCACGTCCTGCCGGGGTTGCCGTCCGGCTGGGTGTACGGCCGGGTGAGGCGCTCGGTGGTGAGGGTGTCCAGCCAGGGATCGGATTGGTGGGTGATCGTCTCCCATGCAGGTAACGTCTCGCTCAAGTCCGGGGTGGTGGCGGGCGCGCCCGAACGGAACGCCGTCTCGATCTCCGGGAACGGCGTCACCCCCCGCTCGAAGGTGAGGAAGTACCGCTGCTCCTGCCAGGCCAGGTGGCCGACGCTCCAGGCCAGGCTGTTGAGCGGTGGCATCCGCTTCGCCGCGTCCTCCGGCGGCACGCCGTCGAGGGCGCGGCGGAACTCGCTTCGCGTGAAACGCAACTGCTGGACGAGGGGATGGGGCATGGCATCAACCTCCTTGGCGCTCGTGGAACCAGAAGACATCGCTGGGAAGTTCGCATCAAGCGTACGAACGGTTCGGGATCGCCTGCAAGTCGCCAGCATTACGGGGCAGGAAGTTCTATCACTGATCGCTCTATCGGTCGAGGAAGAACGCTTCGCCTTCCAGCAGCCAGGCAGCGCCGACTCGCCTTCGCCGCCTGAACACGAACGACCGTGCTACCGTCTCGCCAAGGACCATGTGCGACCGTGTGCACGCGGGCGCAATGCGGGCACTTCGAAGGGACGGCGTAGCCGCGTGCGGGCGCCAGAACGGGAACCACGCAACGATGGGCGAACGCTTCCAGTTGACCGGTGAGATGTGGCGCCATCCCAGCGCCGCGGCGTGGCACTTCCTCACGATCCCGGAGATCGCATCGGCCGAGATCCGGGTGCGCTTCGGGATGATGAGCCGTGGGTTCGGCTCGCTCCGGGTCGAGGTCACGATCGGTGACACCCGTTGGCGAACCTCGATCTTCTACGACAGGACGATGAACGGCTACCTCCTGCCGGTGAAAGCTGCGGTGCGCAAGGCCGCGGGTTTGACCGACGGAGACCAGGTTCAGTTCGTCGTGCAGGTGCTGTAGGCCTCGCTCGAAGGGTCTCCGACCCGTGGGCGCCGATTCGGCGGGCGACGCCCGACATTCTCCCGGATCCCGCCGGGGCTTCTTCTACGATGGCGGTCAGGGCGGGTGTGCCGAAAGCCCTATCGCGCGGAGGAGAGGGAGGACGGTCATGATGGTGAGAACCCCCGTACGCGAAGGCGCGAGAGGGTGGGCGGCGAACATGCGCTGGCCGTTGGAGCGCGACGCCGCCATCCATCACCGGGCCATGCTGCCACGACGACGCGGCGCTACGCACATGGCGCCGGTCCGGCGCCTCTCCGTCGCGGTAGCAGTCACCTTCCTGTGGACGACCGCCACCGCCCAGGCCCTCGTCGCTCTCCCCATCGAGACCGTGGTCGAGGGTGACATCGCCATGAGCGAGATCACCGCCACGTCGGCGACGCTGCTCGTGACCACCACCATCGACGTTGCCTGCGTCGTCGTGTTCGG
>JAWOIL010000091.1:0-61303 GCA_046484635.1 Trueperaceae bacterium | reverse complement strand
CACGACCGCAGCTACACCTCGTCGCCAGCGACCGCGTCGGCGAGGACGCGGTACGCCTGACGTACGTGCCCTTGGAAGGGCGTCTGCCCAACTAGGCGGCGGGGCGGCTTACGAGGAGACGAGCGGGCGCGATTGCCGGCTACGGGCCTCGCGCGGTCAGCGCTGGTCGGCATCGGCATCGAGGCACGCGCCGAGGACCAGCCCCTGGCCCGCCGTGGCCGGTGAGGAGAGCCCGGTCTTGGCCCATGCCCTTACCGCACGTCCGTGCTCGGGTCAGCTCCATCGTCCCTTCCTCGCCCAGCAACAATCAGCCAAAGAGAAAGATGGGCCGCATACGCAGCCCATCTGACGGATCGCAGAATCTGAAGTTCATCTGACACGTTGTGCAACGTCAGATGACGATCAACGGCCTACTGACTCAACTGCCCGATGATCGAGAACATCGGCAGGAACATGCCGGCGACGATGAAGCCGACGATCACGCCGAGGAACACGATGAGCATGGGCTCGAGGGCGGCGGTGAGGCTGTCGACGGCCTCGTCGACCTCGCGCTCGTAGAAGTCCGCGACCTTCTGTAGCATCGAGTCGACCGCGCCAGTCTCCTCACCGATCGCCACCATCGACGACACCATCGGCGGGAACACCCGCGGGTACTTCGTCAGCGTGGTGCTGATCTGTTCACCGCGCTGCACCGCTTCCTTCGTCTCGTCGAGGATGTCCTCCACCACGGCGTTGCCGGCGGTGCCCTTGGTGATCTCGATGGATTCGATGATGTTCACGCCCGAGCGCAGCAGCAGGCCGAAGGTGTTCGAGAAGCTCGCGATGGCGCTCTTCTGCACCAGCGTGCCCACCACGGGCATGCGTAACACGAACCCGTCGATGGCGCGTCTACCGTTCTTGGTCCGGTAGAACATCCCGATCCCGACCACGGCGATCACGATGATCCCGAGCAGGATCCACCACTGGTAGCGCAGGAAGTCGGACACGGCGATGAGCGCGCGGGTGATGACCGGCAACTCGCCGCCGAGCTGGTCGAGGATCTGTGCGAACTGCGGCACGATGCCGGTGAGCAGGAACCACGTCACCGCCAACGCGATGACGAGCACCACCGTCGGGTACGTGAGCGCCGTGCGGATCTTGCCCCGCAGCGCCGCCTGCTTCTCCATGTACGCCGCGATGCGCTCCAGGATGCCGTCGAGGTTGCCCGACACCTCGCCGGCGCGCACCAGGTAGATGTAGAGCTTGTTGAACAGCCGCGGGTGCCGCCCGAGCGCGTCGGAGAGCTGCTGGCCCGTCTCGACGTCCTCGCGCACGCGCTTGAGCGCATCCTTCAGGCCCTGCTTGGGCGACTGCCGCTGCAGGATGGCGAGGCTCTGCACCACCGGCAGGCCGGCGTTGATCACGGTCGCGAACTGGCGCGAGAAAATGGTGATGTCCCGCACGCCGGGCACGCTGCCGATGTCGAGCCACTTCGGCAGTTTGATGTCGGCGCTCAAGCCGCCCTTGGGCGACTTGATCTCGCTGATGAAGTAGCCCTTCTGGCGCAACGAAGCCGCGACGTCGCGTTCCGACCCCGCTTCCATCGTGGCCGCGATCAGCTTCCCGCTGCGGTCACGGGCCTTGTACTCGAATACCGGCATCCTGCCTCCCTCGCGCGGCAGAGCGGTCCCTGCACTGCACGCCAGCCTACCGGATGCGCGAAGCCGGCGGCTGGTGAATCGCTCACTTCACCGTGCAGCGCGCGGCGCACGCGGCGCCGGGCGCTGCATGGCCACGCGGTACGATGCCGACCATGCCGCGAGAATCGCTGCAGCATCGCCGAGAACGAGCCCTGCGGGTGCTGGCGGGCCTGCGCGCGCTCTACCCGGACGCCCGCACAGAACTCGACTTCCAGACCCCGTTCCAACTCCTCATCGCCACCCTGCTCTCGGCGCAAGCCACGGACGTGAGCGTCAACCTCGCCACCCCCGCCCTGTTCGCGGCGTACCCGGACGCGCCGGCCATGGCCGCCGCCACGCCCGAAGAGATCGAGCCGTACATCAAGACCATCGGCCTTTTCCGCACCAAGGCGAAGAACGCGGTGGCGACCGCGCGCGCGCTGGTCGAACGGCACGACGGCGAGGTGCCCGCCTCGATGGAGGCGCTGACGCAACTGCCCGGCGTCGGCCGCAAGACCGCCAACGTGGTGCTGGCCAACGCTTTCGGTGAACCCACCATCGCCGTCGACACCCACGTCGGACGGCTGGCGCGCCGCTTGGGGTTCTCGCGTCACGACGACCCGGACAAGGTCGAGGCCGACCTCTGCAAGGCGTTCCCGCGCGAAGACTGGATCTTCGTCCATCACGGACTGATCCTTCACGGCAGGCGCGTCTGCACCGCGCGCTCTCCGGCCTGCGACACCTGCCCGCTCTGCCCCGACTGCCCCTCCTGCGGCAAGGTCCTGAACGGCCCCACCACGCGGCGGGCGAAGGCGAAGCGCACCGGTCGGCCCACGACGCGAACCCGTAGGCAGCGGTAGCGCTCCCGCCCAGACGGGCCCGCACCCTCTGGTAGGTTGGCGCCATGTTCGACGTCGTCATCGTCGGCGCGGGCCCCATCGGCCTCGAAGCCGCCATCCTCGCCAAGCGCGCCGGGCTCTCGTACGTGGCGCTGGACAAGGGCGCCGTCGTGCACGCCATCCAGCGTTACCCCACCTACATGACGTTCTTCACCACGTCCGAAAGGCTGGAGATCGGCGGTCACCCGCTGGTCACCGCCACCGACAAGCCCACGCGGAAGGAAGCCCTCGACTACTACCGCAAGGTCGTGGCGAACGAGAGCCTGGCGGTACGCACCTACACCGAAGTACTCGACGTCACGCCCACCAACCGCGCGTTCGGCGATCCCGACGCCTTCGCCGTGCGCGTGCGGCCGGTGCGTCCCGGCGCTCAGGCGGAGACGGGCGCCCAGGGAGAAACGCTGCACGCCCGAGCGGTGATGATCGCTACCGGGTACTTCGACCACCCCAAGTTGCTCGGCGTGCCCGGCGAAGACCTGCCGCACGTTAGCCACTACTACGACGAGGCGCATCCGCACTTCGGGCGGAACGTGGTCATCGTCGGCGCCGGCTCAAGTGCGGCAGACGCCGCACTCGACCTCTACCGCGCCGGCGCGCGCGTCACCATCCTTCACCGAGGACCGGACTTCCGGCACAGCCTCAAGTACTGGGTCCGCCCGAACCTCGAGAACCGCGTGAAGGAAGGCGCCATCACGGCACATTTCGACACGATCGTGCGGGCCATCGAAGCCGAGACCGTCATCGCCGAGAAGCGCGGCGTGCCGCTCGAGGTCCCTGCCGATCGCGTCTTCGCGCTCACCGGGTACTTCGCCGCGCCCGACCTGCTGCGGCGCGCGGGCGTGCGCGTCGACCCTGACACGCTCGCCGCCGAGCTCGACCCCGCAACCTTCGCCTCCAGCGTGCCGGGGCTCTACGTCATCGGCTCGGCAGGCTTCGGAACGCGCACCTCCGACGTGTTCATCGAGAACGGTCTCGTGCACGCCCGCGCCGCCATGCACGACCTCGTCGAGCGATTGGGGGCCGCGCGCGTGCCGGTGGCGTGAGGCAGTCCCCAAGAAGCGCATAGCCGGGCAGATACACTCTTGGTGAGGAGGCTCCTCGCCATGGCAGACATCGGCCCCAACGGCTTCAAGCGGACCAAGAACGACAGTAACCGCATAGCAGGGATCGTCCTGGTGACCGCCGGCGTTCTCGTGCTCCTGTTCGGTAACGTCGGCATCGGGCTCTTGTGGCCCGTCTTCGTCTTGGTGCCGGGCCTGATCATGCTCGGCGCGGCGTTCGTCGGTCAACGGCGCAACGCGGCCCTGGCGGTGCCGGGAACCATCGTCACCGTCATCGGCCTGATCCTCTTCGTCCTGAGCCTCACCGGCTACTGGCAGGCGTGGTCCTACGCCTGGGCACTCATCATCGCGGCCGCCGGATTCGGCACGTTCCTGCACGGTGCGATCGAGGAGAACCCCGCCCGCGAGAAGGAGGGGATGCAAGCCGTCGTCGTCGGCTTGACCCTGTTCGCTATCGTCGGGGCGATCTTCGAGTTCTTCATCTTCGGCGATCTCGGCGGCGCCCTGAAGTGGATCGTCCCCCTTGCCCTCATCGCCGCCGGGGCCGTGATGCTGCTTCGCCGGGACGGAGCGGAACCGTGACCACATGAACGCCCGCGAGCACGCCGAGGAAACGGAACCGCGCTCCCCTCCGGGCCCCACGCGCGCCACCGCGCTGCCGCTGGCCCTGATGGGCGCCGGGGTGCTGTGGCTGCTGGTCGAGGTCGGGTTCGTTCCGAACGGCCTCACCCGCGCACTCCTGCTGTGGTGGCCGCTCTTCCTGGTCGCCGTCGGCATCGACCTACTCGCGCCGCGGGCGCGCCCGTGGCGCGTTCCGTTCACCTACCTCGCGGCGCTCGCGGTTCTGCTCCTGGGCGTGGTCGGCCTCGGCGCTCCGCGGCCGCCCGAGACGACGACCGCGCACGAAGTCATTCCCCCCGGCGCGCGCACTCTGCATGCCATCGTCGACCTCGGGAACGCCCACGGCGTCATCACCGCGTCCAACGCCTTCCCCGTCCTGCTCGACGGCACCTTCGAAGGTCGGCCCACGCCGAACGTCGGCACCGGTGGGCTGAACGACATCGTCGTCGAGGTCCGCCCTGCGGCCGGCGCACCGTCCCTCGCGCGGTCCGCAGGCACGTGGAGGCTCGCACTCGCCGCCACCCTTCCCACGGCGCTGGAGCTCCGCAGCGAAGCGGGCGGGGCACACGTCGATCTCGCGTCCTTCGCCCTCGAGACGCTCTCCCTGGACGCCGGGAACGGTGACGTCCACCTGCTCCTACCGGGCCGAGGAGAAGGCTACGAGGTCCGCATCGACGGCGGTCGCGGCCACGTCGAAATCGACGTCCGGACCGGCGCGTCGCTCGACCTCGTGGCAGAACTGGGCGCGGGCGGGGCCACGCTTCGCGTCGAACCCGGCTCGGACGTGCGCGCGCTCGTCGCCACCGGCCTGGGCGACCTGATCCTGGATTTGCCGCAAGACGCCCCCATCCGCCTCGAGGTCCTCGAGGACGGTCCCGGGCGCGTCGACGTGGGCAACGCACTGCTCCGGCGCGTGGGCAGCGGCGACACCGGCATCTGGCAGAGCCTGGCGCTGGAACGCGGCGGCCGCGTCATCGACGTTCGCATCGTCGACGTCGGCGCCGGGTCCATCACGGTGCGCTGAGGAACCCATGCGGCTCATCGTCACGCACGAACAGCCCGACTTCGACGCCCTCGCCAGCCTGGCGCTCGCCAAGCTCCTCTTCCCCGGCTCCGTCGCCACCGTCCAGGGCGCCATCAGCCCACCCATGCAGACGTTCCTGCGCCTCTACCGCGATCAGCTCGACCTAGTCGAACCCGAGCACGTCGACTTGGGCGCCGTGCGCGAGTTGGTGGTGGTCGACACCGCCGACCCCAACCGCATCAAGCCGTTCGACGTGCTGCTGGGCCGTGTTCCCGTCACGCTCTACGACCATCACCCGCGGCCAACCCACCCCATCGCCGCCTCGCGCGGCATTACCGAACGGCTCGGCGCCACCGCGACGCTGCTCACGCGCGAACTGATGGCCACCGACGTGACCATCCCGGCGCCCGTCGCCAGTCTTGCGCTGCTCGGCATCCACGAGGACACCGGCAACCTCAGCTTCGACTCCACCCAACCCGACGACTACCGGGCCGCGGCGCACCTGCTCGCTAGCGGCGCGAACCTGCAGCTCGTGCGGCGCTTCACGCACGACGCGCTCAACGACGAGCAGCGCGCGTTCCGCGAAGCGCTGCTCGCCAACGCGCGCAGCACCACCGTGGCGGGGCGCCACGTGGTGGTGGCGGCGTTCACGCACCCCAACTACGTCGCCGGGGTGTCGGGCCTGGTGAACGACCTGCTCGACCTCCATGCCGCCGACGCCGCCTTGGCGGTGGTGCGGATGGACGCCCGCACGCTGGTGTTCGCTCGCAGCAACGAGCGCTTCGACAGCGCCGCGGCCCTAGCGGAAGCCATCGGCGGCGCGGGGCACCCCGGCGCGGCCTACGGGAAGTCCGACCAGCCGCCCGAAGAAGCCGCCGAACGCGTCCTGTCCGCCCTGGCGCACCACGCCACCCCCGTGCTCACGGCCCGCGACCTGATGAGCGCGCCGGTGAAGTCGATCGCCGATCACGCCACCGTGGCCGAGGCCCAGCAGCGCCTACTGCTCTACGGCCACAACGGCATGCCGGTGCTCGACCCGGTGGGCCGGGTGGTCGGCGTCGTGTCCCGCCGAGACCTCGACCGCGCGCTTCGACACGGGCTGGGCCGGAGCCGCGTGTCCGGGTTCATGAGCCGCACCGTCGTCAGTGCGTCGCCGTCGACGACCTTGGCGGAGCTCGAAGAGCTGGTGCTGCGGCACAACATCGGGCGCATCCCCATCATCGACGGCGCCGACCTGGTCGGCATCGTGACCCGCACCGACTTGATCGGGGCGCGCCATCGCGACCTGCGCGAGGACGACCCGGCTGCGGCGCTGCTGGAGCGGCTGCCGCCGAGCGCCGCGCACGCCATCGAACGGGGGAGCGCGCTGGCGGGCGAGGCGACGCTGCTACTGGTCGGTGGCACGGTGCGCGACCTCCTGCTCGGCACCGGCCTGAAGGACCTCGACCTGGTGGTGGAGGGCGACACGGCGGAGCGTTTCGGGTCGCGCCTGCAACAGGCGCTGGGCGGAACGTTGTCGTGCCACGTCGACTTCGGCACCTGCACCCTTCAGCTCGACGACGGCCTCGTCGTCGACCTGGCCACCGCGCGCGAAGAGGTGTACGCGCGCCCGGGCGCCCTGCCCGACGTCACGCCGAGCACCTTGCGCAAGGACTTGTCGCGCCGCGACTTCTCCGTCAACGCCATGGCGCTCCGGCTGCACCCGAAACCGCCGCAACTGATCGACCCGTTCTCCGGCGAGACCGACCTACGCGCGCGGCAGCTGCGGGTACTTCACCCGCTCTCGTTCATCGAGGACCCCACCCGCATCCTGCGCGGGGCGCGCCTGGCCGGGCGGCTCGGGTTCCACTTCGAGTCGGTCACGGCCGAGCAAGCGCGCGCCGCGCTGGTGCCGGAGATCCTCGCCAACGTCAGCCGCTCTCGCTTGCGCGCCGAGCTCGAGCTCACCTTGTCCGAGCCGCGGGTGGCGCCGGCGCTCCACCGGCTCGAGGAACTCGGCGCCATGCGCGCCATGTTCCGCCTGAGCTACGACGGCGCGCCGATCTCCGCCGCCGAACTGGTGGAGGCGCTCGACGCGCTACGCCGCGAAGGGGACGTTCCCGACGAGGCGTACCTGCTGGCGCTGCTGCTGGGGGCCGAGAACGAAGCGGTCGAGACGCACATGCGCGCCTTCCACTGGCCCAGACGCTACCTGACCGTGCGCACCCGCCTGCTGCGCGTGCTGGCGCCCGGCCGCGAGGCTCCCACGGACCGCGTGCGCGACGAGGAGCTCGAGGAACTCGACGAGGCGGCGCGGTTCTTGGTGCGCGCCGCCGACACCGACCTGGCCGCGCGCATCGCCCGCCTGGAAGAGGAACCACCCCGCCGGAAGGTGCGCGGGAGGGATGTGGTAGCCTTGGGGCTGCCGCCGGGACCAGCCGTCGGACGCGTCCTGGACGCCGTTGCTCGCGCACGCGCCGTTGGCGCGGCGGCCAGTTTCGAAGACGAGCTGGCGCTCGCGCGAACACTGGTGCAGGAACTCGGCCAACCCCCGGACGACGTGGAGTGACGCGATGATCCTCGATTACCTGGGCAACCCCACCATCCTCGTTATCGCCGGCATCGTGATGGTGATGGCGCTCATCTTCCACAACATCGCGCAGGCGTGGGTCGCGTCGCGCCTCGGTGACCCGAGCCCGCGCCTGGCCGGTTTCACCGCCTTCGACCCGCAACGCCAGCTGGACCTGATCGGCGTGGTGTTCCTGTTCCTGCTGGGCTTCGGCTGGCCCCGCGCCATCCCCGTCAACCCGCGCAACTACCCCGGTCGCGGGCGAGCCGAGGCGTGGGTGTGGCTCACCGGCATCGGGGCATACCTGGTGGTGGGCTTCGTCTGCGTGCTGGTGGCCACCATCTTCGCCAGCCTTGCCCGGCCGCAGCTCTTCGCCGCCTTCCAGGTCGCGGCTACGTACGCGCTGCTCCACGCCATCATCAACCTGTTCCCGGTGTTGCCGCTCGACGGCGCGCGGGCTGCCCTGGCATGGGGCCATCCCGACGTCCGCCGCGTGATCATGCAGGTCGCGCAGTTCGGCATCCTCGGGTTCATGGTCTTCTTCCTTGTGCTGAACTTCACCGGCGTCATCAGCCGCCTGATGCTCGCCTTCCTACGGCTGTTCGAAGGCATCGTCCGGTCGATTCCCGGGCTCTAGTCGCCCCGCGCCACCCGCCGACTCCCCGCCGTGCAAACTCGGTCGCCCCTAGGCGGAGCCGCGAGCCCACCGGCTCCTCCGCCGCGCCGGCTCTAGTCGCCCCGCGCCACCGCCTCGCCGTAGCGCTCGCGCACGTCCACCATCATCTGCACCACCGGCGCATACGTCTCGAACGTCTGCAACAGGCGGCCGGCCGGATCGTACTTGCGGATCATGTGCCCGCCGCGGCGCGCGGCGTACAAGTAGCCGGTGTCGTCGACGCCGAGGTCCACGATGGTGTCGGTGACCTCGCCCTGCTTGGCGTCGAGCGCGAACGACACCCCCACCTTGCCGTCGACCGTGACCTTGCGAATCTTCCCGCCGGTGGCGTCGGAGATGTAGAGGTTGCCTTCGGCGTCGACCGTGACGCCGTCGAGCAAGCGCATGCCGGGTTGGTCGGCGGCCAGCTTGAACGCCCAGCGGGTCTGGTAGACGCCATCGGCGGTGAGGCGTTGCACCTGGCGGTTGCCGTAATCGAGCACGTAGACGTTCCCGCGCGGGTCGATGTTGATCACGCGCGGGTCGTTGAAGGTGCCGTGCCCGCGGCCGCGGCCGCCGAAGCTCGCCAGGAACCGCCCGTCGTTGGTGAAGCGCTGCACCAGGTGCGTCTCGGAGTCGAGCACGTAGACGGTGTCGTCGGGCGCCACCGCCAACGAGGCCGGGTAGAGGAACTCGCCGGGGTGCATGCCGTAACTGCCGAAGGACGTGATGGGCGCGCCGTCGGGCGCGAGCTTGTGCACCATGCGGTGATCCTGTTGGCCGACGCGGTACTCGAAGATGGCGGCGAAGAGGTCGCCGCTGCGGTCCACCGCCACCGACAACGGGGCAGCCGAGAAGTTGCCGGCGCCGACGCCGATGTCGCCGATGGAGCTGTGGAGGTTGCCATCGGTGTCGAGGATCCGCAGCACGCCCTGACGCGCGCTGACGGTGAGCAGCAGGCGCGTCGGCAGCACCGGCTCGTCGTCCACCCCGAGCTCGACGTCTTCGAGCGTCTGGAGCACTTCGTCGAGCGTCGGGCGTTCGTCCGGGTCTTTGGCGATCATGCGCATCACCAACTGGTCGAGCGCCTTCGGCACCTTCAGGTCGACCTGGCGCGGCGGCGGCGGCGTCTGGAAGATCTGCTGGTGAACGATCGCCTCGTACCCGCCCTTGAACGCCGTCTGGCCGGTGAGCATCTCGTAGAACACCAGACCGAGGCTGTAGATGTCGGAGCGGTGATCGATCTTCAGCCCACGCGCCTGCTCCGGCGACATGTACACCGGCGTGCCCACCCGCGCCCCGGTCATGGTCAAGCGTGAGAGCACCTTGCCGCCGGCGATGCCGAAGTCCATCAGCTTCACCGTCTCGGGCTTCAGGCGCGGCTCGGCGTCGGACGCGATGCCGCCGCGCACGATCATGACGTTCGCCGGTTTGATGTCGCGGTGGATGATGCCCGCCGAGTGGATGTGCTGCAACGCGCGCACCACGCGCTTCATGATCTCGATGGAGAGCGGCACGTCGAGTTCGTTCGCCTCGATGTACCCCTCGAGGCTGCGGCCGTCGACGAACTCCATCACCATGTAGTGCTGCACGCCGATGGCGCCGTGCTCGTAGGTGCGCACGATGTTGACGTGGTTCAGCCGCTGCGCCACCTCCGCTTCGCGGTGGAAGCGGCGGATGAACTTCGCGTCGGCGACGTACTGCTCCATGGGGATCTTGAGCGCCACGACTTGTCCGTCACTTTGGCGCCGGGCGCGGTACACGCTCGCCATCCCGCCGGAGCCGACCTTCTCGAGCAGTTCGTAGCCGGGGATCTCGGTTGCGTCGAACGCCGAGGTCGTGGGCGCCTTCGCCCTGTTCGCGTCCGCCGACCCTTTCGAACGGCGCTTCGGCGGCGCAACGCGGGCGCTGCGCACCGCCTGCAACCCCACCGGCACGAGCAGACCGGCCGCCAAGGCGGTGATCACCAGCGGCGCGAACGCGCGCTCGATCCCGCCCAGGAACGCCGTCGCGACACTGAGCACGACCGCCAGCGCAGCCAGGGCGGTGACGACCCAGGTCGGTGCCCGCAGCAACAGCGCAACCAAGACCGCGGCGACCACCCACAGCACGATCATGCGTCCACCTCCGCGATGACGAGGGTGATGTTGTCCGGCCCGCCGCGCTCGTTGGCGAGAGCGACGAGCACCTCCACACAGAGTTGCCGGTTGCTGGTGCGCCGGAGTTCCGTCAGGATCTCCTCGGGCCGCACCAGACCGTGCAGGCCGTCGGTCGAGAGCACGAAGACGTCGCCGGGCTGCACGTCCATCTCGACCACGTCGGGCGCGACCTGTGGTCGCGTGCCGAGCGCGCGAGTGATGAGGTTGCGCCACTCGTGATGTTCGGCCTCCACCTCGCTCAGCAACCCCTTCTCGAGCTGCTCCTCGACCCAACTGTGGTCTTTCGTGAGCTGGTAGATCTTGCTGCGGCGCGCCAGGAAGGCACGCGAATCACCGACGTGGCCAAGGTACGCCTTGCGACCCCGGATGGCCACGCAGGTGAGAGTGGTGCCCATGCCTCGTCTGCCCTGATGCTTGATGGCAGCAGCGTACACGCGCCGGTTCGCCAAGCGGAAGGCCTTGTCCGTCAGGCTGTCGATGCCGACGACGGGTTTGCCTGCCCGGATCTCCTCGACGTAGCGCGAGAACGACTCGTCCAAGACCTCGGTGGCGAGTTTGCTGGCGACTTCCCCGGCGGCAGCGCCGCCCATCCCATCGGCGACGGCAAGCAGCGTCAACGCCCCGTCCGGCAGCGGGAACTGCCATACACGGTGGTAGTCCTCGTTGAAGGGTCGCACGCGCCCCACGTCGGAGCCGTGGCCCACGTTCTGGCCGAGCCGCACGGCGACAGTCTACCGCGTCGCGTCGGCGACGGAAGTGAACCGACCAGGCGTGGCCTAGTTCCCGCGAGCGCGCGGTCGATGCACCGCCTGCAGGTACGGGTAGTGCTCGAGCAGCGAACGGGTGTCCTGGAACAGTGCCAGCGCCTCCTCACGGCTCCGTGGAACGTCGTGCAGCCGGAAGTTCGCCATCTGTCCGCCGGGGAACACGACCGTGGGCGTGCCGGCCACGTCGATGGCTGCGGCTCGATGATGCTCGTGCGCCAACACCGTGCGGCACTCGGGGTTCGCCAGGTCGTCTTCGAACCGCGCGAGGTGAAGTTGCGACTCCTCGGCCACCTCGAAGATGGTGCGGCTGTTCAAGGGGCGGTGGTCGCGATGATTGGCGCGCTGCAGCCCCAGGCGGAAATCGTGGTACGGCACCTCACCCTGCTTGCGAGCCGCCTGCGAGGCCAAGAACGGCAGCAGGCCCTTGCAGCCGCTGCCGTCGCTGTCGTCGAGCGGCTCGTTCCACAACTGCCAGCGCGAGCCGTTCCCGTGCCGTGATTGATGCGTGTACTGGTAGAGCGAGAAGTGCCGCCAGTCGATGACGAGAGCGAGCGGTTCCGCGATCAACTCCACCACCTCTGCCGCGCGCCACGAGTAAGGACAGATGTAGTCGAAGTAGACCGTCAGCCGCTCGCGCATGCGGCCATTCCATCACCTGGGCCACCCGACGGGGGTAGCGCGCCCGACAGGTGGGCTCGCGTTTCACTCGTCCCGGAGCGGTTTCGCGGGCCCGATGCGGTGCGTTCAGTTGGGCGAGCCGTCGTCGTTGCCGTCGCCTGGCGGCTGGCGCACGGTCGTGGCGGCGTCGCGCGCGGGCGGTTCGGGGATCGGGCCGAAGCGCGCCTCGTACCGGCGCACGTTGTCTTCGAGGCTGCGCATCAGCGCTTTGGCGTGGCGTGGGCTGGTCACCAGCCGAGCCGTCACGACCGGTTGCTGACCCGGCACGACCAGCACGAAGTCGAACAGGAACTCGTCGGCCGTGTGCGCCAGGATGGCCCCGTTCGTGGGCCGTCCGCGCATCGTCTCCTTGTCGATCTCGAACTTGAGGGGGTTGTTCACCCTATCAGGGTAGCAGCGACGCCTTGCTCAGCCGGTCCATCGTCCCGCGCAGCGCGTAGCGCGCACGCCCCAGTCCTTGGGTGTCCTCCAGCACCACGATCGCCACCCGCTCGCCGCCGGGAAGGGGGGCGACGAGGATCGGACCGCCAGCGAAGTCGAGCATGATCTTGCCCAGTTCCGGCCCACCGGATGCTCCGCCGGCGGCGCCACCGAAGGTTTCACCATCGGCATCGACGTTGGCGCCGCCGCCACCCATGATTCCAGCATCGTCTTCGAACAGTTCCCCCAGTGCCGTGCCGGCCGCCAGCGCGCTGGTGATGATGCCGACGACACGCTCGAGCATCGCGCGGTCCTTGGCGTGGCCCGCGAGCAGCTCCCCGTCGACGCCGGCAAGGGCCGCTGCAGCCACGCCGCGCACCGTCAACAGGTCCGAGAGCAAAGCCTGTAGCTCGGCCGATCCGGCGGCCACGGGCGCGGACTCGTCGGCGAAGCCTTCCGCCGTCATGCGACGGCCACCGCCAGCTCGCGAGAGGTCTGCTCCACTTGCTTTCTCACGTTGGCGAGCTCGGCGCTGGCGCCGACGAGGACGAGGCAGAACAGGTCGTCGTCGATGCGGCGCGCCAGGTAGCCGCCGCGCTCGCCCAGGGCGATGACCTCGTCGACCCGGCCGCCGACGGTGCGACTCAACTCCCCCGCCACGATGCCCAACACCGACGTCAGGTCTGCCACCACGTGCGCCATGTCTTCGGGCTCGGGTGACTGCCGTAGCGTGCCCTCCGCCGCCGGGGCCGGGTGCCGCTCGATCAGCAAACCGTCCATCCCCGCGAGAGCAGCGACGCGGCAACCTTCCACGTTGGTCCAGAGGCGCGCCAGGATGTCCTCGAGGTTGGTCATCGGCGGCACTCTAGCACGCGCTTTCCGGCCCCTGGCGTGGGGCGGTTCATAGCTGGAGGCTGGTATCGTTGAAGGGTGCCCCAACTCCATGTGCGCGCCGATGCAGGCGCCGTCGCCCCCATCGTGCTGCTCCCCGGCGACCCCGATCGCGCGACGCTCATCGCCGAGCGGTTCTTCGAACACGCGACGCGCTACAACGAGTACCGCCACTTGTTCGGTTACACCGGCACCTTCCAGGGCGTGCCCGTGAGCGTGCAAGCGACCGGCATGGGTTGCCCGAGCCTGGCGATCGTGGTCGAAGAGCTCGTGCGCCTCGGCGCGCGCACCCTCGTGAGGGTGGGAACCTGCGGAGCGGTCGCGTCGGGGGTCGCCCCAGGCGACCTGGTAGTGGCCACCTCCAGCGTGGCGAATGACGGTACTACCAGGCAGTACTTGCGCGGCGTAGCGCACAGCCCGAGCGCCGACTTCGCTCTGACACGCACCCTCGCCGCCGCCGCCGAATCCACCGGCAGACGCGCGCACGTCGGCTTGATCCAGACCGACGACGCCTTCTACATCGAGACGCCGGAAGACGTACCCGCCATGGCGTCGCGGGGAGTGCTGGCGGTCGAGATGGAGGCCTCGGCGCTGTTCACCATCGGGGCGTTGCGCGGTGTGCGCACGGGCTGCATGCTGGCAGTCAGCAACGTCATCGGAGACACGGCGTTCGTGGCGCCCGAAGTCTTGCAGCAGGCCGTGCTCGACATGACCGAAGCCACGCTCCGAGCGAGCACGCAGGAAGTCCGCGATGCGGGAAGGGAAACGACATGAAGGTAGCCGTCATCGGCGCAGGGACCATGGGCTCCGGCATCGCGCAAGCGTGCGCACTGGCGGGCCACGAAGTGACGTTGCTCGACACCGGCGCGGACGTGCTGGCGCGTGCCCAGAGCGCCATGCAGCACAGCCTCGAGCGCATGGTCAAGAAGGAGGCCATCACCGAGGGTGAGGCCGCGGAGGCGCTGGCGCGCGTGCACACGCGCGAGGGCATCGACGGGCTGCAGGACGCCGGCGTCGTGATCGAGGCGGTGTACGAGTCCATCGACGTCAAGCGCGACGTGTGGCAACGCATCGCCAACGTCACGTCCGAAGGCGCGCTATTGGCGACCAACACCTCGAGCCTCTCGGTGACGCAGATCGCCGCGTTCAGCGGACGTCCGGAGCGCTTCTGCGGGATGCACTTTTTCAATCCCGTGCCCATGATGGCGCTGGTCGAGGTCGTGCGGGGGCTGCGCAGCAGCGAGGAGGCCGTCGAGCAGGCGCGCGCGTTCGCCGAAGGCATCGGCAAGACGCCGATCGTGTGCGAGGACAAGCCGGGGTTCATCGTGAACCGCCTGCTCATCCCGTACATCAACGACGCGGTGCACGCTCTGGCCGAGGGCGTGGCGTCGGCAGAAGACATCGACCGCGCCATGAAGCTCGGCGCCAACATGCCCATCGGCCCGCTGCAACTCGCCGACCTGGTCGGCATCGACGTGGGCCTGGCGGCAACGCAAGCGCTGTTCGAGGAGTTCGGCGATCCGAAGTTCCGCCCCGCGCCGCTCATGAAGCAGATGGTGCGCGCCGGCAAACTCGGGCGCAAGACTGGCGAGGGGTTCTACAGCTACGATCGCGCGGGGCGCTGAAGGCGCCCGCCGGAGGGACGACATGAGCGACCGCCACGATCCCCAGACGGAAGACGCCCAAGACGGCTTCGAAGACCTGAGCTTCGAGCACCTTCGGTACGAACTGGACGGCGACGTCGCCGTCGTCACCGTCGACCGCCAGAGCGCCCTCAACGCGCTCAACCAGGACGTGCTGATGGAGCTCGCGCTGGCGTTCGAGATCGCCGAGGCGGACGCGAACGTTCGGGCGCTGGTCCTGACGGGTGCGGGACGCGCGTTCGTGGCAGGAGCCGACATCGCCGCCCTGAAGCAGTTGAGCGACGCGTTCGGTGGTCGCGAGGCCGCGCTGAGCGGCCAGGACGTCACCAACACGCTGGCGGCGCTGCCGTTTCCGACGGTGGCGGCCATCAACGGTTTCGCGCTCGGCGGCGGCCTGGAGCTCGCGCTCGCGGCCGACCTGCGCGTGGCCGGCCCCGGCGCGAAGCTCGGGCTGCCGGAAGTGGGCCTCGGCCTGATCCCCGGCTACGGCGGTACTCAGCGGCTGCCGCGCCTCATCGGGCAAGGGCGCGCCCTCGACATGATCCTCACCGGCCGCCACGTCGGCGCCGACGAAGCGCTGGCGATGGGCCTGGTGAACCGCGTGGTCGACGACGCCTTGGCGGGCGCCATGGAACTCGCGCGTCAAGCGGCGAAGAACGCCCCCATCGCGCTGGGCCTCGCGAAGGAAGCCGTGGTGCGGGGCCTCGACCTGACCCTCAACCAGGGACTCGAGATCGAAGCCGACCTGTTCGGCATGGCGACCACGACCGAGGACATGCAGGAGGGAACCGGCGCGTTCCTCGAGAAGCGCGCTGCCGAGTTCCGCGGGCGCTGAGGCGCCGCTGCTGGGACGCGGGTGCTTGCAGCCGCAGATCGCCCGCGCCCCAGCGTGCCTTCCTCAGGTCATCGTTCCGGTGTTAGCAGCCGTTCGAGGTGGGCGAGCGCGCGCCGGTCGATGCGACCCTCCGCCACCATCCGTTCTTCGAGGTTCTCGACCCCGGCCAGAGCGCGCAGGGCGTCTTCGGCGTCCTGGTTCCAGCCCGCGGTTGCCGGGTGCCTGCCGGTGCGCTCCAGGATGGCGAGCAGCCGCCCCTGGACTTCCCCGTCGATGAGGAGCAGGTCTTCCGGCGCGGGCCGTTCGAAGTAGAGCCGGTGCAGTCCCAGCAGACTCTGCAGCCGTGTGACCGGGTCGGGATCGTCGTCGACGCGCAGGTCGACGTAGCGGTCGCTCATGCCGGCGTACCCGCCCCCTTCGCGCACCACCAGAAGCGCGGCGCTCTGGCGTCCACGCCGGTCTCCCCCGGCCAGGTCGGCAGCGCGTAGGGCGCTCATCAGCCGCTCGGGGAACGGCTCCACGCTCGCCTCGAACGTCTCCACCAGGGCTTCGACCACCTCGGGGCCGGTCAGCAGGTTCCCTTGCGCCGCCAGGCCAGGCCGCGCCACGCCACCCGCCCACGGGTGGCAGCCGTCACCCGTGAACGTGACACTGTCTCCGCCGGCGTCGACGACGCCGTACTGGCGGCGGCCGTACTCCGGGTCCGTCTCGGCGAACCCCTGCTGGATCTGCGTCAACGGCATGCCCGCCTCGAGCGCCGCGATGCCGCGCGGCCCGAAGCTGGTGTTGGCGTAGCTCTGGGTGGCAACTGCGCCGACGTGGGCCTTCGCGTACGGCACCACGGCGCCCACGGCAAGGAACTTGGAGGCCACCGCGATCCCGAGATCTCCACTCTCCGGGTCGCGCGCCACGATCGAGAACGTGCTGACGGCTTTCATGCCGAAGGCTACCAGGGGCGCCGACCTATCATGAGGCCATGCCGTTTCGCATCAAGGCCTCGCTCGTCATCTTCGCCTTCCTCCTGGCGCTCGTCATCGTGCTCCCGCTGATCGTCCCCATCGGCCCGCCCGACGGCGTGCGGCCACTGGCCGAGGTCGCGGGCGACGCCACCTTCGTCGAGGTGCGGGGCATCGACCTGCACGTCGAACGCACGGAAGCGACCGGTGCGCCTGACACGACGTTCGTTCTGATGCACGGCTTCGCGTCGAGCACCTACACGTTCCACCGGCTCGCCCCGCTGCTGGCGGACTACGGCGAGGTGGTGGCGTTCGACCGTCCCGGCTTCGGACTGACCGAGCGCGTGATGCCGGAAGACTTCGAAGGCGGCTTCGACCCGTACACGCCCACGGCCCAGGTCGAGCTAACCGTCGGGCTCATGGAGGAGCTCGGCATCGATCGTGCGGTCCTGGTGGGCCACTCGGCGGGCGGGACGGTGGCCCTTCAGACCGCCGTGGCGCATCCCGAGCGCGTGACGGGGTTGGTGTTGATCGGTGCTCCGGCGTACACCCGCGGCGGACCGGGCCGCCTGACACGCTGGTTGCTGCGCACGCCGCAGCTCTCCCGCATCGGCCCGTTGTTCCTGCGGCAACTCGCAGGCGACCCCGGCATGCGGCTCCTGAACGGCAGCTGGTACGACCCCACCGCCATCGACGACGAGACGTACGCCGCGTACCGCCTAGGCACCACCATCGAGAACTGGGACCGCGCGCTGTGGCAGATCAGCCGCGCGCCGGCAGCACCCCGCCTCGAGGGGCTGCTGGCCTCCCTCGACGTGCCCGCCATGGTCATCGCGGGCGCGGAAGACGAGATCGTGCCGCCGACCGAGTCGGAGACCTTGGCACGCGACCTGCCGAACGCTCGGCTCGCGCTGCTTCCCGCTTGCGGCCACGTGGCGCAGGAGGAGTGCCCGGAAGCACTGTGGACCGAGCTCGAGCCGTGGCTGACGGAACTGGCTTCGCCGCGGCCATGAGGAAGCGGTAGACTCGTCGTCATGGATCTCATGAAGAAGCTTTCCGAAGTCGCCGGCGTACCCGGGCGCGAAGAAGCCGTGCGGGCGATCATCGAGGCAGAGCTACAGGGCATCGTCGACGAGCTCGCCACCGACGCGATGGGGAACCTCACGGCGGTGAAACGCGGCGGTGGTGACGGCGCGAAGAAGGTCATGGTCGCTGCGCACATGGACGAGATCGGCTTCCTCGTTCGTCACATCGACGACAAGGGCTTCCTACGCGTGCAGCAACTCGGGGGCTTCGATCCGCGCAACCTCTTCGCGCGCCAGGTCACGGTGCATGCTTCGCTGGTGAAGAAGGAACTCGTCGGCGTGATGAACCCGTCCGGCAAGCCGATCCACATCAGCACGTCCGAGGAGCGCACCAAGGTGCCGACGCTGCCTGACTTCTACATCGACCTCGGCATGGACGCCGAGCGCGTGCGCGAGCGCGTGCGGGTGGGAGACGTCGTGACGCTCAGGCAGCCGTTCGTGGACTTGGGTGACGTCGTGACCGGCAAGGCGCTGGACGACCGCACCGGCTGCTGGATCCTGATCCGCACGCTGCAGGAGCTGCACGGCGCAGGCGACGGCGCCGCCGTGGACGTCCACGCGGTCTTCACCGTGCAGGAGGAGGTCGGACTCCGCGGCGCGCAGACGGGCGCGTTCCGGGTGGCGCCCGACCTCGGCATCGCGCTCGACACCACCCTGGCGGTCGACACGCCCGGGATCGACGAGCACCTGCGCGTGACGCAACTCGGCAAGGGGGTCGCGCTCAAGGTGATGGACTCCAGCGCCATCAGCACCCGCTGGCTGCTCGACGCCTTCATCGACCTGGCCGAACGCGAGGGCGTGCCGCATCAGCTCGAGGTGCTGCCATTGGGCGGAACCGACGCCGGCGCGATCCAGAAGATCCGCGAAGGAGTGCCGTCCATCACGCTCTCCACACCGTCGCGCTACGTGCACACCGTGACCGAGATGGTCTCGAAGTCCGATCTCGACGCTGCCGTCAAGCTCCTGACGGCGTTCCTGCGCCAGGGACCCGCCGCGAACGCGGGCGCGTGAACGACGGGTCGCCCCTGCTAGACTGACGCCGTGAAGATCGGTCTCATCAGCGACGTGCACGGCAACGTGGTGGCGCTCCAAGCCGCGCTGGATCAGTTGCGCCTGCGCGGGGCGGAGACGGTCGTGTGCCTCGGCGACCTGGTGGGCTACGGTCCGTCACCGAACGAGGCCATCGACCTCATCCGGCGCGAGAGCGTCCTATGCACCCTCGGTGCGGCCGACGAACGCATCGCGTACGCCTTCGCCGGCAATGCCGCGCGGCGGCACGGCGTCGCAGACGAGATCCTCGCGTGGACCCGCGAGGTACTCGAGCCGCGCCACGTGCACTTCCTGCAGACCCTGCCGGTACAGCAGCGCCTGCACACGCCGGCCGGCTGGCTGCGCTTCTTCCACGGCTCCGCCGAAGATCCGAACGAACGCCTCGACCTCGACCGCGACCCCGTCACCCTGACGCGCATGCTCGAGCGCAATCGCTGCACCATCCTGGCGGCCGGCGCCACCCACGTGCCGTTCTTCCGGCGCGTGCCCGACGTCGGCCTGGTGATCAACCCCGGCTCGGTCGGCCTGTCGCTCAACGGGGAGCCGGGTGCCGACTACGCCCTGCTGACGATCACCGAAGACGACATCGACGTTCACACGGACAAGGTCGAGTACGACTTCGCCGCCGTGGCGTTCGACATCGTCGCGTGGGGCCTGCCGCCGATGGTGGCGGAAGCGGTGCAGATGGGCCGCTTACCGGAGAAGTTGGCCGACGCCTTCGAGCCGCCCGAACGCTGACCGGGTTCAGGCGGTCTCCACCGCCATCGCCAACGCCTCGCCGCCGCCGATGCAGATGCCGGCGACGCCACGCTTCTGGCCGCGTCCCGCGAGCGCGTTGAGCAGCGTCACCATGATGCGAGCGCCGGACGCGCCGATGGGATGCCCGAGCGCAACGGCGCCGCCATGCACGTTGACGCGTTCGGGGTCGAGCGAGAATTCCTTCATCGCCGCCATGGGCACCACGCTGAACGCCTCGTTGATCTCGTAGACGTCGACCTCCCCGGGCGCCCAGCCCGTGCGTTCGAACAGCTTCTGCATGGCGCCGACGGGCGCGATGGTGAACCACTCGGGCGCGACGGCGTGCCCGGCGTAGCCACGCAAACGTGCCAGCACCGGCATCCCGCGTCGCTTCGCGACCTCTTCCGTCGTGACCACCAGCGCTGCCGCGCCGTCGTTCAAGGTGCTGGCGTTGGCGGCCGTCACGGTTCCGTCCTTCTCGAACGCGGGGCGCAGGGTGGTCATCTTCGCGAAGTCCACCTGGCTCGGGCCCTCGTCACGCTCGACCATGGTGACGGCGCCACGCTTGCCCACCACTTCGAGCGGCACGATCTCCGCCGCGAACGTGCCGTCGTCGGACGCCGCTTGCGCGCGGCGGTACGAGCGCTCGGCGTAGGCGTCCTGTTCCGCGCGCGTGAAGGTGTACTTCGTGGCGCACAGTTCGGCGCACGAACCCATGTGCTTGTCCTCGTAGATGTCCCATAGACCGTCGTGCACCATCGAGTCGATCAAGGTGGCGTTCCCCAACCGCAGGCCGCCCCGGGCGCCCGGCAGCAGGTACGGGGCGTTGGTCATCGACTCCATGCCGCCCGCCACCACCACCTCGGCGTCGCCCAGGGCCACGGCGCGCGCGGCTTGGATGATCGTTTCGAGGCCACTGCCGCACATCTTGTTGACCGTGACGGCCGGAGTAGCGTCGGGTAGCCCTGCGTAGATCGCGGCTTGCCGCGCCGGCGCCTGGCCCTGCCCCGCCTGCAGCACGTTCCCCATCAGCACCAGCTCGACGTCGTCCGGCGCGATGCCGGCGCGGCGCACGGCCTCCTGCACGGCGACAGCGCCGAGCTTGCTCGCCTTGAGGGAAGCGAAAGCGCCTTGGAACGCCCCGATGGGGGTGCGTACGGCGGACGCGATGACGACGTTCATGGAGACCTCCCGGTGGACCGCGGTGGCGTCACCACGGCGCGCGATCCCCAGTATAGGTCGGCACGAAAACGCCCTCGGCCGGCGTCGCGAGCGCCACGGCGGACGTCAGGTACGGAAAGCGCGCGGCCAACGTCACGTACGGAAGGCGCCCGGCGGACATCACCTACGGAAGGCACCCGGCGGACATCACCTACGGGAAGCTCCCGGCGGACGCCACCTGCGGAAAGCGCCAGGGGACGTCACCTACGGAACGTGATGGTGGCCTTCGCCCCCGCCCATTCCACTTCGAGCGGGCGGTAGAGGCTGAACGTCGTCGGCAGGAGTGCCACGCCCGCCACCGGGGCGGCAGGCGACACCGTGCCGGCGGCGCCGACATGCAACCGCAGGCGGTACGGGTGCCGCGCCTCCAACGTCCTACCGTCCTGCGTGAAGCGCAGCGTCGTTTCCCACGACGCCGGCTCGAGCGCGTTGACGATCAAGAGCAAGGCATGATCGGCGCCGGCAGCCTCGGCGGCGGCGTCGATGGTGGCGGTCATGGAGGGGAACGCCAGCGGAGCGAGGTCGAGGTCGAGAAGCAACAGGCTCACGGTGTCGCCCACGAAGAAACGCAGGGCGGGCACGTTCGGTCCGATCTCGGTGCGCTCCCAGGTGGGCTCGCCGGTGTCCGTGCCGCCGGCGCCACCGGACGGAACGGACGGCTCGCTTCGGTCGTCGCGCGGTCCGGCGTCGCCCGTCGCTTCGGCAGACGCGCTCGTGACCGACAGGTCGAGCACCAGCACCCGCCCGTCGGGCAGTTCGAGGCGCGCGCCGGCCGCGTCCACCGCTGCGTCCAGCCCGAGCAGGGGCGCTGCGTCGAGCGGCAAGAACCAGCGGCCGTCCTGGACCAGCGCGGGCGCGGACAACGCGTGCTCGCTCGGGCCGCCGTCACCGGGCGCCTGGACCAACGCGTCCGCCGAGCCACGGAAGAACGTGGCCACCCCTGCCCCGCCGCGCCACGTCAACACGTCATCGAGCGCGGTCGTCACGACACCGAGCCGGAGCGCCAACGATGCCACGTCGACGTACGGAACTCCGTCGAACGCGCGCCCCGCGACGTTCTGCGCGAGCGCCATCTGGGTCAGGAGCAACGGGAACGAGAGCACGACCAGCAGCACGCGGCGCATCGGCGCGAGCCTAGCATGTTCCCAGCGGGCGCTAGAATGTGGGCGTCGGTCCCGCTACCAGGGGACCGCCGCTCTCACGAGAGGAGCTTGCGCTCATCGAGAAGGTGCACGGTCACACGTCCGGCCTCAAGAACAACCAGATCAAACGCCTCAGCAACCTGTACCGGCGGCGGGTGCCACCGGAAGCCGCGGTCACCGCCGATTTGGCGCGTGCCCTGGCCGACCTGTCCCTCGAGATCGGCCGCACGGTCAGCGTCCTCGTCGACCGTCGCGGCCGCGTGGTGACGGTCGCCGTGGGCGACGCGAACGACACCCCGCTGCCGACCCTGGCGGGCGAGGCGACGTCGCGCCTATACGGCCTGCGCTTGGTGCATACGCACCTCAAGCCCGGCGGCCTGTCCGGCGCCGATCTCACCGCGTTGTTCCTGCACCGCCTGGACGCGATGGTGGCCATCGACGTCGCGCCGGGCGCCGTCGGCAAGAAGGAGGCCACGTCCGCGCCGGTGGTCGGGCCCGCCCACATGGCCATGGTGGCGCCCCCTACCAGTGACGAAGAGGACTGGCTGGTCGAACCGCCGATGGCGGTGCGGGCGCTCGAGGCGGTCGACGTGCAGGAGCGCATCCGAGCCCTGGAGGAGGAACTGGCGCGCAGCGCCACGGCGCGCGAGGTGCGGCGTAGCAGCGCCGAGCGCGCAGTGATCGTGGGGCTCGCGACGCGCGAGCCGTTGCCCGAGGCGGTGGCCCGGCTCGACGAGCTGTCGGAACTGGTGCGAAGCGCCGGCGCCACCGTCGCCGCGCGAAGCCTCCAGCAGCGCAGCGGTCCGGACGCGCGCACCCTGGTGGGCGAAGGGAAGCTGCAGGAACTCGTGTCGCTGGCGTATCACGAGGACGCGGACCTGCTGGTGTTCGACCGCGAGCTCTCGCCGGCGCAGGCGCGCGAGATCGAGCAGATCACGAACCTGAAGGTGCTCGACCGTACCCAGGTGATCCTCGACATCTTCGCGCAGAACGCCCGCGGCCGCGAGGCGCAGGTGCAGGTGGAGTTAGCGCAGCTGCAGTACCAGCTCACGCGCTTGGCCGGGCGCGGCACGGCCATGAGCCGCCTCGGTGGCGGCATCGGCACGCGGGGCCCCGGCGAGACGAAGCTCGAAGTCGACCGCCGGCGCATCCGCGAGCGCATCCAAGCACTCGAGAAGGCCGTGGACGACATCAGCAGGCGCCGCACCGAGACGCGCAAGGCACGCACCCAGGCGTCCACGCCGGTGATCGCCCTGGTGGGCTACACCAACGCGGGCAAGTCGACGCTGTTCAACGCCTTGGCGAAGTCCGACGTGCTGGCGCGCGATCGCTTGTTCGCCACGCTTCGTCCCACTTCGCGCGAGGGGTGGCTGCCCGACCTCGGCGCTTGGGGTGAGAAAGCGGTGTTCACCGACACGGTCGGGTTCATCCGCGACCTCCCCGACGAGCTGGTGGACGCCTTCCGCGCGACCCTCGAGGAACTGCACGACGCCGACTTGCTGCTGCACGTGGTGGACGCCGCCGCACCCGGCGCGCCCGACCGCGTCGACGCCGTACAGCGCATCCTCGATCAACTCGGCCTCGAGCCACCGCGCCGGATCGTGCTGAACAAGGCCGACGCGGCCGATCCCGACGTCCTGACCGGCCTGTGCGAGCGCTACGGCGCGGTGGCGGTTTCGGCCACGACCGGCGACGGCCTGCCCGAACTCCGGAGCGTGCTGGCCGAGTTGCTGACGCGCGAGCGCGCTCAGGCCGCGCGCCCCCGGGAAGCGGTCGCCGCCGGCGATAGCATGGGGGCATGAGCTTCAACGACATGCGCGGCTTCCTGACGCTGTTGGAGGAACGCGGCGAACTTCGGCGCGTGACCGAGCCGGTGTCCACGTACCTCGAGATGTCCGAGATCGCCGACCGCGTCGTCAAGCGCGGAGGGCCCGCGCTGCTGTTCGAGAACGCGGTGGACGAAGGCAGCGGCACGAAGTACACCATGCCGGTGGCCATGAACCTGTTCGGTAGCCGCCGGCGGATGTCGTGGGCGTTGGGCGTCGACGACCTCGACCAGGTGGGGGACCGCATCCGCGGCCTACTCGACGTCCGCCTCGGCGGTGGCCTGCTGGGGTTGATGTCGAACCTCCCGAAGCTTCGCGAAGTGGCCGCGCTGCCCCCCAAGCACGTTCGTTCCGCGCCGGTGCAGAAGGTGGTGTGGAAAGGCGACGAGGTGGACCTCGGCAAGCTTCCGATCCTGACGACCTGGCCCGAAGACGGCGGGCCGTTCGTCACGCTGCCGTTGGTGATCACCCGCGACCCCATCGAAGGCGACCTCAACGTCGGGATGTACCGCATGCAGGTGATGGACCGCGCCACCACCGGCATGCACTGGCAGCGTCACAAGACCGGCGCGCGGCACCTCGAGAACGCCCGCAAGGCCGGCAAGCGCCTGGAGGTGGCGGTGGCACTGGGCGGCGATCCTGCGCTCATCTACGCCGCCACGGCCCCGTTGCCTCCCGTACCTGGCCTCAACGAGTTCGCCTTGACGGGGTTCTTGCGCGGCCGCTCGATCGAGGTCACGCGTGGCGTCACCGTCGATCTCGACGTGCCGGCGCACGCCGAGATCGTGCTGGAAGGCTACGTCGACCCCGAGGAGCCGTGGCTGCGCGAAGGGCCGTTCGGCGATCACACCGGCTTCTACACGCTGCCCGACCTGTACCCGGCGTTCCACGTCACCGCCATCACGCTGCGCGAAGACCCCATCTACCCGGCCACCGTCGTCGGGCGGCCGCCGATGGAGGACGCGTACCTGATCGAGGCGAGCGAGCGGATCTTCCTGGTTCCGGCGCAACTGATCCTGCCGGAGATCGAGGACTACCACATGCCGCCCGCCGGCATCGCGCACAACCTGGTGAACGTGCGCATCCGCAAGCGCTTCCCGGGCCAGGCGTACAAGGTCGCGAACGGGCTCCTGGGCCTGGGGCAGATGATGTTCGCCAAGGTGATCCTGGTGACCGACGAGGACGTGGCGGTCCACGACCACCGCGCCTTCTGGCGAGCCGTGCTCGCCAACGCGGTGCCGGGGCGCGACAGCCAGTTCGCCAAAGGCCCCATCGACGTTCTTGACCACGCCAGCCGCGCCTGGAGCTACGGCAGCAAGCTGGTGGTGGACGGCACCCGCAAGCACGTGGAGGAAGGGAGCGCAGGCACGTTCGTCGCCAACGACGAGCGCCCTCAGGAGCGCCTGCCCGCGCACGCCGAGATCCTCGACCAGCACCAACCTGCCGGTGGTTTCTGGTTCATCACCACCCGCAAAGACCGGCCCGGCCAGGGGAGGCACCTAGGGGAATGGGCGGCGCGCCAGCCGGCCGCGCATGGCGTGCGGCTCATCGCCGTGCTCGACCACGAGACCGACCCACGCGACTTCGACGACTGCATCTGGACACTGTTGAACAACATCGATCCCGAACGCGACGTCCAGGTGCTCGACGACACCTTCGGCGCGGGTCCGGTGTTCGTGATGGACGGCACGCCCAAGCTTCGCGACGAAGGCTTCACGCGCGACTGGCCCAAGAAGCTCCGGATGGACCCCGAGGTGGCGCGGCGGGTGCAGGACCGCTGGCCGGCCATCATGGGCGAGCCCCTGACGTACGAGCCGGAAGAGGGCGAGGATCAGGACTTCGTCGGCGTCACCTGATCCGAGCTGCGCACGCAGTCCTTGCCGGAGCGCTTCGCCAGGTAGAGCGCGTCGTCCGCGCGCCTCAGTAGGTCGGTTACCGGTTCGCCGGGCAGGTACTCCGCCACTCCGAAGCTGGCGCGCACGTCGTGGCCGGCAACCAGCGGCGCTTGCCGCATGCGCTCGCGCATCGCCTCGGCCAACGTCACCGCGCCCTCGAGCGACGTCTCGGGTGCGACCACCAGGAACTCCTCGCCGCCCCAACGCCCGAACGTGTCCGAGGACCGCAGCGCCTGCGTCAACCGCTCCGCCATCGCCATCAGCACCTCGTCGCCCAGCGCGTGGCCATGCACGTCGTTGAGGGTCTTGAAGTCGTCGAGATCGAGCAAGACGACCGACAACGCGCGTCCGTACCGTTGCGACCTACGCATCTCCAACTGCAGCGACTGCTCGGCCCTGCGCCGGTTCGGAACGCCGGTCAGGGCGTCGGTGTTCGCCAGTTCCTGCATCGCATGGGCCGTGGCCTCCACCGTGCGCAGCCTGCGCTGGAAGCCGGACAGCACGTAGAGCGCGAGGACCAACGCCCCGTCGGCCACCGCTGCCTGCAACGTCAGCAGGCCGCGAGTGAGCAATACCCCCTCGCCCCCATCTCCCGCGACGAACGGCAGCACGATCGCGGCGAAGACCGTCAGCAGCGCGAAGGCGAAGCGCAGCGCCGAGCGGTCGGCCAGCATCAGGAACGCCAGCACCTGAATGAGCGGCAACCACAGCACGACGGCCAGCGCCCCCAGCCCGGCGGCGGCGCCGAACGGCTGCAGGTAGAGGTCACACGCTGCCGAGGCGAGCGCGGTGACCGAAGCGATGCCGAGTAGGCCGAGCTCGATGCGGCGCAGCGGCACGGACCTGCTGCGCAGCGCCAGCGTGAGGCCCGCCATGCCGATCCCGAACGCAAGGATGCACGCCGCGAACGCCCATGGCACGTCTCGCGCCACGGCGGCGATGGCCACCAACACCACGGCGGCTACCCCCGCGCCCGGCAACAGGAAGGCGTACACGCGACGTTTGCGCCACTGGGTCGTGCGGTAGGTCGTCTCCCACGACCCGTCCATATGGCCGCGTTATACCACCCGTGCCCCGCCCGCCCGGGCGGGCCTCAGCGACGCGAGAACACGGCGGCGGGCACGAACAGTGCCGCCTGCGTGAGCACGATGGTCGATCCGCTCGGCACGTCGAGCAGGAAGGATGCGGCCAGCCCCATCAGCGTGCTGGCAAGGCCGAGCAGCACGCTCAGCACCGTCATCTGTGCCAACGTCCTGGCCAACAGACGGGCGGTGGCGGCCGGGATCACCAGGTACGCCGCCATCAGGATGATGCCGACGACCACGGCACTGACGGAGATCACGACGGCCGCCAACAGGAACAGCACGAACTCGAGCATGCCTGCGCGGATCCCGTCCGTGCGGGCCAACTCGTCGTCGAAGGTGGCGTAGCCGAGCTTGCCCCAGAGCCCCAGCAACAGGGCCGTGGCAAGCACCGCCACGCCCGCGATCACCCACAGGTCGGGGCCGGTGACGCCGAGGATCGAGCCGAACAGCAGGTCCATCACCGACAGGCCCAGGTTGGCATCGGGCGGGATGAGCGAGAAGAACAACACGCCGAGCGCCACCGACACGGCGAACGCCACGCCGATGGCGGTGTCCGAGCTGAGCCGCGTGCGCGCGCGCAACGCCGCGATGGTGCTGGCGGCCAACAGGCTGAACGGCACGGCGATCCAGAGCGGGTGCTGTAGCAGCGCGACGCCGGAGCCGAGTAACCCGCTGGTGACGATGATGAAGGCGCCGATCCCCATACCGCCGAAGGCGGCGTGCGCCAGTCCGTCACCGAGGAACGATAGCCTGCGCTGGACCACGAACACGCCCAGCAATCCGGCCATCACGGCGATGAGCGACCCCGCGAGAACGGCGCGTTGGAAGAACGGAAGCGAGAGTGCGTCGATCAGCCCCACGCGTGCCCCCTCACAGCGTGAGCCCGTGCTCGTGATGACGATGACCGAACGCTTCGCGCAGGCACGGCTCGCAGAGCACTTCCTCCGGCTCACCGTAGCCGTGCACGCGCCGGTTCAACACCAGCACGCGGTCGGCGTGGTAGCGGGCGGCCGCCAAGTCGTGGGTGACCATCACGATGGTGGCGTCCCGATCGGCCTGGTACTGCTCGAGTAGTTCGGACAAGTCGTGCTCGGCCAGGAAGTCGACGCCGGTGGCGGGCTCGTCCAGCAACACCAACTCGGGCCGCCGTACCAGCGCCCGCGCCAGGTAGGCGCGCTGCAACTCCCCGCCGGACAGGCGCGACAGCGGACGCCGAGCGAGTCGCCGGGCGCCCACGCGCTCCAGCGCCGCGATGGCGCGTTCCGCCTCGCCCTTGCGCACGCGGGCGGGCCAGGAGCGGCGTAGTCCCGTCACCACCAACTCGAGCGCCGTCGCGGGGAACGTGCGGTCGAACGTCTTGAGCTGCGGCACGTACCCGACGCGCTCCGGCAGGTTCCCCGCGTCGTCGCCGAGAAGCGCGGCGTGACCCAGCTGAGGCGTCACCAGTCCGAGCGCCACCTTGACCAGCGTCGACTTGCCCGCGCCGTTGGGCCCTACGATGGCGAGGAAACGCCCGTGCTCGAGGTCGAAGTCGACGTCTTCCAGCACCGTGGCATCCCCGAACCGAACGGTGACGTGATGGAAGTGCAGCGCGGGCGGCTCCACATCGCCCTCGTGCGGCGTCCGCGCGGCACCCGTCTTTTGCGATGTGGTGGCCACGTCGCCTTGGCGAGAACCGGTTCTCATCACGGCGTATGCTACCCCTCGCGCCACGCCGCGCGCCACGACCGGAACGACGAGCGCGCGCCCGCCGGCATTCCACCGAGGGGCGCGCGCCCGGACCCGTGCGTGGGTCAGCCGATCTTGTTGGGGTTGACGAACGCGGTCGGATCCATCTGGCGGATCGCTTTGGCGCTCAACCAGACGCGCTGCGGCTTGCCGTCGACCCAGACCGTGCGCTTCTGCAGGTTCGGCTTGACGGTACGCTTGTGCACGCCCACCTGCTTCAGGCCGACGCCGCCCTTCTTCTTGGCGGAGCCCTTGCGCTTGCTCGTGGTGGTGCTCTGGGTCCTCTTCCCGGTAACGGCGCAGACGCGCGGCATGATGTTCCCTCCGACGTTTCGCCGGCCCACGACGCGACCAGGCCGGCAGGTTCCTCGTGTTGGATATCCGGCGGGCGAAGGCCGACCGGTTCCGAGCGCTTGAGTGTAGCACAAGGGCGCAGGAGGCGTCAGGCGGGGTGACGTGGGCAGCGCGGTAGCATCGTGGCATGACCCGCGACGATCTCGCCCGAGCCATCACCGAGCGCGCGTACCTGCAGGGAACCTTCGTGTTGCGCTCCGGTGCCGTCAGCAACGAGTACTTCGACAAGTACCTCTTCGAGTCCGACCCCACCTTGCTGCACGCCATCGCCGAAGCGCTCGCCCCGCTGGTGGATCCCGGCATCGACTACCTCGCGGGCCTCGAACTCGGCGGCGTGCCGCTGGCCGTGGCGCTCGGCCAGGTCACGGGCCTTCCCACCCTGTTCGTGCGCAAGAAGGCGAAGGAGTACGGTACGCGCCGCCTGGCCGAAGGCGGGAGCATCGAGGGCAAGCGGCTGTTGGTCGTCGAGGACGTGGTGACCTCGGGCGGCCAGGTGGTGCTCTCGACGCGCGACCTGCGAGCGGCCGGAGCGATCGTCGACAGCGCCATCTGCGTCATCGACCGCGAAGCGGGCGGCCCGGAGGCGTTGGCTTCCGAAGGCGTGACGCTGCGTCCGCTGTTCCGCATGAGCGCGTTGAAGCGCTCGGGGGAAGCGGCGGGCAGCGAGCGCGGCTAGACTGACACATGCAGCAAGACACCCTCTTCGCCAAGATCGTCCGTCGCCAGGTCCCTGCGGACATCCTCTACCAGGACGAGCTGGTCACCGCCTTCCGCGACATCCATCCCCAGGCTCCCGTACACGTTCTGATCGTTCCCAACGTCGTCATCCCCACCGCCGCCGACGTCCTTCCGGAGCACGAGCCGGCCCTCGGGCGGATGTTCACCGTGGCGCGGCGCATCGCCGAGGAGCAGGGCCTCGAGCACGGCTATCGCCTGATGGTGAACTGCAAGGAGCACGGCCACCAGGAGGTGTTCCACCTCCACGTGCATCTCCTCGGGGGCCGTCCGCTGGGGCCGATGCTGACGCGCACCGGAACGCATGGGTGACGCGCCGGTGCCGCGCATGACGTGACACCGCTGGAGACCGTGTGGGGCGCGCTGGCGCTGCGCCCGGAGTCGTTCGCGCCGGCCGCGAGCGGCAGCGGCCTGCGACTGGCGCTCAGCGTAGTCTTCTTCGCGGGTCTCTCGCAGGCGGTCGGTCAGAGCTTGGTGTTGTTCGCGAACCGGGTATCGCCGCGCCGCTTCGTCGCCAGCCTGATCCTGTTCGCCACGGTGTTCACCACGACCTTCCTGTTCTGGGCGGCCACCGTGTGGCTGATCGCCGGACGGCTGTTCGACCACCCACGGCCGTTCGCCACCGCCGTGGCCGCCGTTGGCCTCGCCTACGCTCCGCAGCTGTTGGCGTTCTTCACGCTCACGCCCTACTTCGGCTCGCTCCTTTGGATCGTGCTGACCACCTGGACGCTGATCGCCATCGTCATCGCGACGCAGGTCACGTTCGACCTCGCCACCCCCCGCGCCATCGCTGCCGCCGCTTTGGGTTGGGTCCTGCTGCAGGCGCTGCAGCGAACGCTCGGCCGACCGGTGGCGCGCTGGAACACCCGTCTGAAGCACCTCGTTGCAGGGCGCGTGCTGGCGCCGCTACGGGCGGCGCTGCCGCAGGACACGCTAGAAGGCGACGCTCGGACGCCGGATAAGGACCCGCCGACGTCTGCCACGGCGAACGACGCCAACGGACCGGAGTCCTGACGTGCCGCTACCCGACGTCTGGCTCCTCGTCGGTCTCGCCGTACTGGCTCTGCTGCTCGCGGGCTGGCTCTCGCCGCTCGAGACGCTGGGTTGGTGGGCCGGATGGTTCGGGGAACCCTCGCCCCCGACCGAGCCGCCGCCGTCCCAGCCGGGCGAGAGCGTCCGCAGCCGGACCCGGCGCGACCTGGTGCGCCACCTGCGGCCCGGTGTCGCGGCCCGCCCCACGCCGCGCAGTTTCGTGGTGTTCCTCTCCGGCATCCACAGCGTCTCGGGCCGCGCCTACACCGTGCGCGAGCGCAACCTGCTGCACCGGCTCCGCTCCCGCCTGCCCGACGCCGCGGTGATCGAGGTCTTTCCCTACTCGGTCACGAACCGCGCGCTGACCGGGCAGCGCTTCTTCGCGCGGTTCTGGCGTTGGTCGCTTCGGATGAAGCTGCGCAAGCGGGTGTTGACGAGCATCGCGGGCATGCTCATCAACCTACGGAATCTGTGGCAAGTGGCCATCTCCGCCGACCGGCGCTACGGTCCGCTGTACAACTACGGCTCCGCCGTGCTTATCCGCGACGCCTTGCTCGCGAACGGCTACCGCGTCGGCAGCGGGGCTCCGGTCGTGCTGATCGGCTACAGCGGCGGCGGCCAGATCGCCCTCGGGGCGGCCGCCTTCCTCGACGACCTGATCGGCGTTCCCGTGCACGTCGTCGGCCTGGGTGGGGTCATGAGCGCCGACCCGGGCGCGCTGCAGGTAGCGAAACTCGTCTACCTGGCGGGCAGCGCCGACCGCCTGCTGCGGATCGGCACCGCGTTCTTCCCCGGCCGCTGGCCCGTGTCACGCCACTCGCACTGGTTCAACGCGGAGCGCGACGGCCGGATCGAGCGCGTCGACATGGGGCCGATGGCGCACGTGGGGCCACGGGGGTACCTGTCGTCCAGCATGCGTCTGCCCGACGGCCGAAGCCATCTGGAGGCTACCGTTGAGGTGATCGCCAAGGTCGCCGAGAACGCCAAGACCGCAGCCGCCTCCGCGCTCAACCCCGGTACGTCCCCCACGACTCCCGCAGTACCTGGCTGACCTCGCCCAGGGTCGCGCGCCTGTGGAGCGCCTCCTTCACCAGCGGGAACAGCGGTTCCTGCCCTTCGGCCGCGGCGCGCAGGCGGCGCAGCGCCGCCGATGCCTCCGCGCCGTCACGGGCCGCGCGGAACGCCGCCAGATCGGCTTCGCGGCGCCGCTGCATCTCCGGGTCGATCTCCTGCACCGGCACGGGGGCCTCCTCCTCGGCTCGGAAGACGTTCACCCCCACCACCTTGCGCTCGCCACGCTCGATCTCCTGCTGCTGGAGGTAGGCGGACTCCTCGATCTCGCGCTGCACGAACCCGGCCTCGATGGCGCGCACGGCGCCGCCTAAGTCCTCGATGCGGTCCATAAGCCGGCCCGCGTCGTCCTCCAGTGCGTCGCACAGGTGCTCGAGGTAGTAGCTGCCGCCGAGGGGGTCGATGGCGTCGGTCACGCCGGTCTCGAACGCGATGATCTGCTGCGTTCGCAGGGCCAGGCGCGCCGAGGACGGCGTCGGCAGCCCGAGCGCCTCGTCCAGGGCGTTCGTGTGCAGGCTCTGGGTGCCGCCCAGCACCGCCGCCAGCGCCTGGTAGGCGGTGCGCACGACGTTGTTGTCCGGTTGTTGCGCCGTCAAGGTGCTGCCACCTGTCTGCGTGTGGAAGCGCAGCATCATCGCCTTCGGGTCGGTCGCGCCGAACTCGTCGCGCATGATGCGCGCCCACATCCGGCGCGCCGCGCGGAACTTCGCGACCTCTTCGAGGAGTCGGCTATGACAGGCGAAGAAGAACGATAGGCGCGGGGCGAAGCGGTCGACCTCGAGACCGGCCTCCAGTGCGGCGCGCACGTACGCGCGCGCGTTCGACAGCGTGAACGCGAGCTCCTGCGCCGCCGTGGCACCCGCCTCGCGGATGTGGTAGCCGGAGATGCTGATGGTGTTGAACGACGGCATCTCGCGCGCGCAGTATGCGAACAGGTCGGTGACCAGGCGCATGCTCGGCCCGGTCGGGAAGATGTACGTGCCGCGTGCCACGTACTCCTTGAGGATGTCGTTCTGCACGGTGCCACCGAGTTGGTCGGGGCGCACGCCTTGCTCTTCGCCCACCAGTGCGTACAGCGCCAGCAACATGGTGGCGGGCGCGTTGATCGTCATCGAGGTGGTGACCCGGTCGAGCGGGATGCCGTCGAACAAGCGGCGCATGTCGTCGATGGTCGCGATCGAGACCCCCACGCGCCCGACCTCGCCGCGCGCCAGCGGGTCGTCCGGGTCGAGGCCCAACTGCGTCGGCAGGTCGAAGGCCACCGAGAGACCGGTGACGCCCTGCTCGAGCAGGAAGCGGTAGCGCTCGTTCGATTCCTCGGCGGAGCCGAAGCCCGCGTACTGCCGCATGGTCCAGTGGCGCCCGCCCACGTACATGGTGGGGTACACGCCGCGCGTGAACGGGAACTCGCCCGGCCGGCCGAGCTTCTCGGTCAGCCGCGGCGGAGGCGCGTCGTAGATCGGCTCCATGCGGACATCATACGGAAGCGCGTGCCGGTGGCGACGCGGCGCGCGCGCGTTCAAGCGGTACGCTCGGGTGAGGAGGAACGTCATGAACTACCGCAGACTCGGGAACTCCGGGCTCAAGGTGAGCGCGGTCAGCCTCGGTGCGTGGACGACCTTCGGCCAGACGGTCGAGGAGCACCGCACCGTGCGCGACATCCTCGCGCGCGCCGTCGAGCTCGGCGTCAACTTCCTCGACAACGCCGACGCCTACGCCCGCGGGAAGGCCGAGACGATGATGGGCGAGGCGCTGGTCGACATCGGCGTCCCGCGGCATCAGCTGGTGCTCTCCAGCAAGGTCTACTGGCCGCAATCGGACGACATCAACGACCGCGGCCTCAGCCGCAAGCACGTCATGGAGTCGATCGACCGCTCGCTCGAGCGCATGCAGGTCGACTACCTCGACATCTACTTCGCGCACCGCTACGACGTCGAGACGCCGATGGAAGAGATCGTGGAGGCGTTCTCCGACGTCGTGCGTTCCGGCCGCGCGCTCTACTGGGGCACGAGCATGTGGTCGCCCGCGCAGATCGCCGAAGCCCACACCTTCGCCAAGGCGAACGGGCTGGTCGCGCCGGTGACGGAGCAACCCGAGTACTCCATGCTGCGCCGCAGCCGCGTCGAGGAGCACGTCTTGCCGGTGGTGCGGACGAACGGCATCGGTCTGGTGGTGTGGAGTCCGCTGGCGCAAGGGATGCTGACCGGGAAGTACGACGACGGCGTGCCGGAAGGCAGCCGTTTCGCCAACTTCGAGCAGTTCAAGGATCGCTTCTTGACGGACGAGAACGTGGAGAAGGTCCGTGCCCTGGCGCCCATCGCCGAGGGTCTCGGCATCACCCGCGCGCAACTGGCGCTGGCCTGGGTGCTGCGCGAGCCTGCGGTGGCGAGCGTGATCACCGGCGCCACCCGCGTCGAGCAACTCGAGGACAACGTCCGGGCGGCGGAGGTCGAACTCAGCGAGGAAGTGCTCGCCAAGATCGACGGCGTGCTGGGCGGGGACCAGGAAGAAGTGTGAGCCCGGTGTCCCGCCGAGGCCGCTGGTAACGGCGACGTGAAGCTCTACCGCGCCGCGCAGATGCGCGAAGCCGATGCGCGCGCCGCCGCCGCGGGCGTGCCCGGCCCGCAGCTGATGGACGCTGCCGGCAGGGCCGTCGCGCGGGTGCTGCGCCAGCGCTTCCCGCTCGCCAGGCGCGCCCTCCTGCTGTGCGGGAAGGGCAACAACGGCGGTGACGGCTACGTCGCGGCGGCGGCGCTGACGGAAGCCGGTGTCGAAGCGCGCGTCCTCGAGCTCGCCGCCGAGCCGTCCACCGACGATGCTCGCGGCGCCCGCGCCGCCCTCGTGGCCGCGGGCGGCGCGCCGGCGTTGCTGACCCCCGCCGTGCTCGATGACGCCCTGGCCTGGGCCGACGTGGTGATCGACGCCCTCTTGGGCTGCGGCCTCGACCGGCCATTGAGCGGCGCGCTGGCAGACATCGTGCAGAAGGTGAACGACGCCGGCGTGTCCGTAGTGGCGGTCGACGTTCCCACCGGCGTCGATGCCGACGTGGCCGTTCCCCCCGGACCCCACGTGCAGGCAGCCGTGACGGTCGAGATGGCCGGCCCGAAAGTGGCAGGAGCGTTCCACACCGCCCGCGCGGCCTACGGCGAGCGCGTGGTGGCCGACATCGGCACCCCGGCGCACGTGCTCGACGAAGCATCCGACACGCTGCTGCTCGACGACGCGGCGCTGCGCTCTGCGCTGCCGGCACGCGCCGTAGACGCCCACAAGTACGCTGCCGGAACCGTGACCATCGTGGCGGGGTCCGAGCGGTACCTGGGCGCCGCCGAACTCGCCTGTCGCGGGGCGTGGCGTGGCGGCGCCGGCATGGTGACCCTGGTGGCGCCCGCGCGTCACCCGAGTGCCTGGCCGGAGACCATCCTGGAACCGCACGACCTCACCGCCGCGTCGGCCCACGGCGCTCGTACGGCGGCACTCCCGCACCTGTGGCCGCCGACCGGCTTGGAGCCGCGTCGGGCCGGCGCCTGCGTGATCGGTCCCGGCCTCGACCGCGCCGGCCTGGCCGCGCTCGACGCGGTGCTGGCGTGGGCGCCGGGCCCGGTGGTGCTCGACGCCACCGCGCTCGACCCTTCGGTCTGGACCGAGGCGCGCCGCACGTCGCTGGCTCTCCGCGGCGACGCGGTCCTCACGCCGCACGCCGGGGAGGCGGCACGACTGCTCGACGTCGCGTCGTCCGCCGTCCGTCGCGACCCGTTGGGGTCGGCGGCGACGTTGTCCGAACGGTTCGGCGCGGTCGTGGTGCTGAAAGGCGCCACGACGGTCGTGCGCGCGCCGGACGGCGCGGAAGCCGTGTCGCTTCGTGGTCACCCGGGCATGGCTTCGGGCGGAACCGGCGACGCCTTGGCCGGCCTGCTCGGCGCCCTGTTGGCGGCGCCCGGCGGCCAGTCGCGCGCGAACCGCGAGCAGACTCGGGTAGCCCCGGACGAGCCCAGCGTCACACCGTTCCAGCGCGCCTGCCTGGCGGTGTGGCTGCACGGCGTCGCCGGGGAACGGGCCGCCGCCCGCCTCGGGAACGGTCTCGTCGCCAGCGACCTGATCGACGAGATCCCAGGCGCCATGCACAGCCTCGGGTGGTAGCCTGCCTGCCATGCTGCGCGCCCGCGTCCCTGCCACCAGCGCGAACCTCGGGCCCGGGTTCGACACGCTCGGCATGGCCCTCGACCTGCACCTCGACGTCCACCTGACGCCCGCGGCACGCGACGCCTTCGTGTACCGCGGTAGCGGCAGCGTCGGCGACGACCCGGACAACCTCGTGCATCGCGGGTTCCGCGCCGTGCACCAGGCGGTCGGTCGGGCGGCGCCACCGGTGCGCTTCGAGGTCGACAACCCCATCCCGCTCGCGCGCGGCCTCGGCTCGTCGTCGGCCGCCTTGGTGGCAGGGGCGGCGCTGGCGGACGCGATGCTCGGCGAGCCACTCGGCAAGGACGGCGTCTTCCGCGTTGCGGCGCGCTTGGAAGGCCACCCCGACAACGTCGCTCCGGCCGTGTTCGGCGGCTTCACCGTCTCGGCCGCCGACGACGACGGGGAGTACCGCACCGTCTCGCTCGCCGTGCCCGCCGCCTGGCGCCTGGTGTTCGGCGTGCCGCCGTTCGAGCTCGGCACGGCCGCGGCTCGCGCGGCCCTTCCCGAGCGCTACGACCGGGCCGACGTGATCCTCACGTCGTCGCGCACCGCGCTATGGGTCGCGGCGGTCGCCACCGGCGACTCCGACCTGTTACGTACCGCCGCGCTCGACGTCCTCCACCAGCCGTTCCGCGCGCCGCTCGTTCCCGGCCTGCTCGAGATCACCCACCGCCTGCGCGCCGCCGGCGCCGCCGCTGCCTTCCTGTCGGGCGCCGGGCCCACCATCGGCGTGGTCACCGTCGCCGACCACCTGGAGGCCTGCAGCGCCGCCCTGCGTTCCTTCGTGGGCGACGACGGCGCGGTGCTCGCGCTGGAAGCCGCGACCGGCTACCGGACCGAGCGGTGCTAGCATCCCCGACGTGACGCGCGGCGGCAGCGACATCGTCCTCGGCATCGACACCTCGTGCGACGACACCGGCGTCGGCGTCGTGATCGACGGTCGCGTGGCCGCCAACGTGGTGGTGTCGCAGACGGCGCTCCACGCCCGCTTCGGTGGGGTCGTCCCGGAGGCCGCCAGCCGCGAGCATCTCGAGGTCATCGACGAGGTCGTCACGCGGGCGCTGGCAGAGGCAGGCGTCACCCTCGACGCCGTCACGGCCGTGGCCGCCACGCGCGGACCCGGCCTGGTGGGGGCGCTGTTGGTGGGGCTGTCGTACGGCAAGGCGCTGGCCTGGGGCTTGAGCGTTCCGTTCGTGCCGGTGCATCACCTCGAGGGGCATCTGGCAGCGGCCGCGTCGGTGAAACCGCCGTTCGTCGCGCTCATTGCCTCGGGTGGCCACACCGCCTTGTTCCGCGTCGATGGCTGGGACCACGTCGAGGTGCTGGGGCGCAGCCGCGACGACGCGGCCGGTGAGGCGTTCGACAAGGTGGCACGCCTGCTCGGACTTGGTTACCCGGGGGGTCCCGCGCTCGCACGGCTGGCAGAGGAAGGCGACGACCACGGCGTCGACCTGCCTTGGCCGATGCAAGGCTCGGACGGTCTCGAGTTCTCGTTCAGCGGCCTGAAGACCGCGGTCGCGTTGCTGCTGCAGCGCCAACCTGACGCCACCCCGGCCGACGTGGCGGCCACGTTCCAGCGCGTCGCCATCGGCTCGCTGACCGAGGTCACGCTGCGCGCCGTGGAGCGCACCGGGATCCGCCGACTGGTCGTGGCCGGCGGCGTGGCGGCCAACCGACGTCTACGCGCTGCCTTCGACACCTCGGGCGTGGAGGTGCACTTCCCGCCGCCGGCCCTGGCGACGGACAACGGTGCCATGATCGGCCTGGCGGCAACGCTGCGCCTGCGTGCAGGCAACGCGCCCGACCAGGGCGACGCTCTCGCGTCCGACGCGGCCCCGTACCTGCCGTTGGGAAGCGAAGCCGCGCGCTAGCACAACGCGTGGTAGAACCCGAACGTGGAACTGGCCGTCAACTTCTCCCCCGCCCTCGCGCGGTTGCTAGAAGCCGGTGACGTCGAAGTCGACCGCATCAAGGTGCCGGATTGGGAAGAGCTGATCACCGCGGCGTCCGCGCTACGCCCCATCTACGTGCACTTCCCGTACCAGGCCGGCGCGACCATCGAGACGGTCGAGCCGGAGCGCGCCGCGCGCCTGCTCCGAGAGACCGGCACGCGCCTACTCAACCTCCACGTCGCGCCGTCGCGCGAGCGGTTCCCGGAGATCGCCGTGGACGACGTGAGCCCGGCCGCCAAACGCGCCGTGGTCGACGCGTTGGTGCAAGACGTCGAGGTCGCCAAGGCAGCGTTGGCGGCAGGTTCGAACCAGGCGGAGGAACCGACGGGAGCCGCGGGGGCGACACTGCCGGAGGTGCCGGCGGTCGCCGCCGGGGCGACACTGCCGGAGGTGCCGGCGGTCGCCATCGAGAACCTGATCTACCGCGGCCCGGACCGCTCGCTGTTGCGGGCCGGCGTCGAACCGGACGTTCTGCACGCCGTCATCGACGCCACCGGTTGCGCTCTGGTGCTCGACCTGTCGCATGCCCGCATCAGCGCAGAAGCGTTGGGCGTGGACCCGTGGCGCTACCTCGACGCCATGCCCGTCGCCGCGCTGCGCGAGCTGCACATGACGGGCGTGCACCGCATCGGTGACGAATCCAAGGACCACTTGCCGCTCCTGGACGACGACTGGCGCTTCTTCGAAGGAGCACTCGCCCGCATCGCGGCAGGCGCGTGGGCGCCGCCCGACGTGGTGGCATTCGAGTACGGCGGAGTCGGCCCGGTGTTCGACTGGCGCAGCGAGCCCGAGGTGTTACGGGACCAGGTGCCGCGTCTGCTGGAGCGCGTGCATGCCTGAACGCGTACGCGACTCAGCGCACGCTGCCCCACAGGCCCGCTAGGTACATCTCCTGCGTGACCACGCCGCGGACGTCCTGACCGTCGACCACCACCACGAGTTGCTCGTGGGCGAGCACCCGCCGCAGATCGGTGACGGCGACGTCGGAGGGCACCTTGACGAGTTCCTCCCACGACGTGATGCGGTCGAAGTGCAGGCCGGTCACGCCGACCGGCACGCCCGCCTCCTGCACGATCACCACGCGGTTCTCGGCCAGGGTCTGGACCACGTGCGAGGCCTCCACCAACGGAACCGCCCCGGCCGCCCCACCCGCCGTCGGCGGCGCCAAGAGGCCGAAGCTCAGGAGCGTGGGGCTCGGCAACCGCAGCGCGCTGCGCACGTAGATCAGCGCACCCGAGTACGCCACGACGAACAGCGCGCCCTCGACGAGGCCGAGCAGGTTGAAGTCGGCGAAGCCCAACCGCCCGCTACTGCCGAACAGGTACGACCCCAGCAAGGTGATCAACAGGGCGAACACGACCGCCGCCGCGGCGCCGAGCAGCGCGGCGATGCGGAGCTGCGAGGGGCGTCTCATGATGTCCTCCAGGGCGAAACCGACGCCGGACCGGACGAGCCTGCGGGTCCTGGCATGGCGTCCTGCGCCGTGCCAGGCACGTGGGCGGGGCGATCGACGTCGGCCGCGATGGCCGCGTCGGTGGTGACGAGCGCGCGGGCCGGCGCATCCAGCAGCCTACTCACGCGCCGCTCGAGCGCAGCGATCGAAGCGGTCCCGAGCAACAGCGAGAACAGCACGTCCCAGCCGACGATGGCAGCGAGCGCCGCCGGGTTCTTGCGGGCGCGGTGGACGCGATCGATCAGCGGCAAGAGCCGCGCCACGACGGACGCCCGAACGAGCACAACGTTGCCGCCCGTGAAGCTACCGTCTCGCAAGCGCACGAACGTCCGCCGCTGGTGCGGGAACTGCGCTTCTGCTGCGTCCCGCGGCACGACCGGGTACACCAGGTCGGGGCCGGTCCGCGACTCCGCATGCGCTGTCGCCAACGTGGAAGCCGCCGCCAAGAAGCGGTCGAGCATCGCGCCCGTCACCCACGGAACGTCGGCGCCGAGCAGAAGGAATCGCGCGCGAGGATCGCCGTCCGTGACGGCCATCGCCGCCCCGAGCCCGAGGGCCAACGAGTCGACGAAGCGCGCACCTGCCTCGACGCGGACGTCGTAGGTCGGTGCCAGTCGCGCCGACGCCGCCCCGACGTAGACGATGGTGCGCACCGCACCACAATCCCGAAGCGCCGCCAAGACGTACGCCCCCATGGGCCGGTCGCCGATCGGCAGGAGCGCCTTCGCGTCAACGCCGGCTTCGCGGGCGATGCGGTCGCTCGCGTCGCCGCCGGCCAACACCACGGCGGTGACGGTGTCGCCGCTCCGCGCCAAGGTGTCGGCGTCGACCGCCGGTATCGCGTTCATGGCCCGATTCTACCGTGGGATCCCGACGGTCCCGACGCCAGCGGGCCCACCCGAACTGCTCGGATGGGCCCGCTGCGACACGCTTCCGCGGCCCCGGTCCGCTCGAGCGCCAAGGTGGACGCGACGCCTGAGCGGACCGGAACCATGATCGGTCAGAAGCGCGACTGACGCAAGTTCACCTCGGAGCTTCGGCCGGGTTGAACGCTGACGGTGGTGACGTACGTAGCGTACCCGGGCGCCATGACGACGACCTCGTGCATGCCCGAGCTGACTTCGCGCAGCTCGAAGCGGCCGCTACCGGTGGCGAGCGTCCCGACCTGTCGGCCATCGACGAAGACCAACGCCCCGCCGACGTTGCCCTGGACCAGGATCGAGCCAAGTTGCGCCTGCATACTTGCCGCCACGCTGCGGTTCTCACCGGCACGGGCGCGGAACGTCACCGTCGTGGTCTGGTGGCCGGCAAGCTCGAAGCGCGCGGTGTAGGTGCCGTCGTCGAAACGGATGGCTCCCGTCGGCGTGGTGCCGACGTAGCGGCCGTCGACGTAAACGTCGGCGCCGCCGGGCGAACTGGTGAACGCCACCGTGCCAGGTCGCGCTTGGCTCTGGAGACGCGCGTTGACATCGAGCACCTCACCGCCACGCAGGTTCACGCTGGTGCTGAACGGCTCGTAGCCGTCGAACTCGATGCGAACGCGATGGGTGCCGGGGCGCGTGCCGAAGCGCAGCGGGGTGTAACCGATGAACTCCCCGTCGAGGTAGACGTCGGCGCCGTCCGGCGTCGAGGTGAAGCGCAGCGTGCCGAACTCGGCCTGCGCCGGGCGGTTGCCGACGTAGTAGAGGGCAGTGTCGGTGACCCAATCCTGCTGCGGCACGGGGCGCACGATGATGGCGAAGCTCTCGATGAAGCCCGACTCACCGATGTTGCTCTGCGGGAACATGTCGGACTCGGACCGGAAGGCTGCCAGCGTGCGGGTGTCGAGCTCCGTCTTGCTGGCCACCGCGATCACCTTCGACAGGCCACGCGGTGGGGCGATGTTGAACACGTACCGTGCGCCGGAGGGGGGGAAGGTACGGGTCTCGCCGGCACCTAGGTGGTTGTCCGTGTCGAAGCGGTTCGGGAAGATCTGGGTGATCTCGCCGGTCGACTTCACGTCGAACAGGTAGACGTAGCTGGCTTCCGCCGGCCGCACCGAGATGCTGACCTCTTCACCGATCTGGTACTCGGGAGTGACGTCGCCGGACGAATCGCGGTCGAGCCAAACCTCGACACCGAAGCTGGGACGCGGGTTGACGACGATTGCTTGGGGGCTCACGACGAACCCCTGGGCGTAGGCGACCGGGAGGAGGAACGCGATGAGCATCAGAAGTCGTTTCATGGTCTGCCCCTTTCTTGCCGAAAGCGTAGCACCGGACCTTGCCGGCACGTGATGGCGGACTTAAACCCTCCTTCATGCAGAAGGACGCGTTCGCCACCTCCTCTCCGGTATCGTTGAGGCGGTACTGGTGACGCTGGCGACGGAACCGGCGTCGTGAACGACCGTGAACCAGCTCACCCCGGCGCGCGCGCGCCTGCTGCATGCCGTCGAGAACCCGTGCCCACCTGGCGCCATCGACGCAATTGCGGCACGAGCCGCACCGCCGCCGTGCCTTCCGCGCTCTAGGAGAGAATCGTCATGCCCGAGCAATCGCCTTACCGGTCCCACGAGTCCCCCCGTTCCCACGAGTCCCCCCGTCCCCACGTGCCCCAACGGTCGCGCGGCCCCCGGCGCACGCACCGCGTCCGCCCGCTCGCCCGCTTCCTGCGCGCGGCACTTCTGGTCATCGCGTTGGCGCCGGCGGCCGGAGCGCAATCGGAAGCGGCTGCGCTCGATGTCGACACCGTGCTCGACAACATCGCGCAAGCCGCGGAAGCGCTCGAGGACGTCAGCTTCCTCCTCACGGGCCGCCTCGTAGACCCCGACGGCACCGCCATCGCGCTCGAGATCGAGATCCGCGTGGTGCCGGGTCTGCCGGTCGCCAGCGCGTACATCATCCAACCGGATGCCTTGGCCGACAACCAGATCGTCCTGGACGGCGAAGCGGTCTACAACTACACCTTCCTGACGAATCAGATCACGGTGTTCGACGCTAACGATCCCGATGCCCTCGGCGGGTTCTTGCCCGCGGGCGAGGACGGCTCCAGCGCCTCCATCAGCTTCGACCTCGGCGCCATCTTCGAAGGCTACGTCGCTTCCGTCGAAGAGTTGTTCGAAGGCGATCACGGCCCCACGTACCGCATCCACTTCGCCAACCGCGATCCCGACGCGCTGGTGCTGGACGTGATGGCACTGGTCCCGAGCGACGACTGGCTGCCGCGCCAACTGCAGTTCCTGCAGTCGGACGGCACGCTGCTCGCCGAACTCAACGCCGAGAACATGCAGGTCGACGCCGGACTCGACCCGGCGGACGTCCGGTACCTGCCGGAGGACGCAGAGATCATCGACAACCGCGGCAACTAGCGGCCGTCTCGTTCGTCGCGGACCTGCTCTTGGGGCGCGCCCGGGCTCTTGGGGCGCGCCCGGGCTCTTGGGGCGCGCCCGGGCAGCCAGGAACCTGGTGCGCACCCCCGCGGCCGCGGCCTCGACGCGTACGGTCGCGAGCGGCGCAGGAATCGGTGTGCCGCTACCGGCCCCGTGGTGATGGCGGCGAGGCGCCGCTCTAGTGGCCCACCATCCGCTCCGGCACCACCGCCTCGTCGAACTCTTCGGCAGTGAGGTGGCCGAGCTTGACGGTGGCCTCCTTGAGTGTCAGCCCCTCGCGGTGAGCGGTCTGGGCGATCTCCGCGGCGTTGTAGTAGCCGATCCGGGTGTTGAGCGCGGTGACCAGCATCAACGAGTTGTCGAGGTGCATCCGGACGCGGCGCTCGTCGGCTTCGATGCCCACGACGCAGTTCTCGCGGAAGCTGTTGCAGGCGTCGGCCAACAGGTTGGCCGACATCAACACGTTGAAGATCATCACCGGCTTGAACACGTTCAGCTGGAAGTGGCCGTGCGTGCCCGCCACCGAGACGGCGGCGTCGTTGCCGATCACCTGCGCGCACACCATGGTGAGCGCTTCGGCCTGGGTCGGGTTCACCTTGCCAGGCATGATGCTCGAGCCCGGCTCGTTCTCCGGTAGGCGGATCTCCCCGATCCCGCAGCGGGGACCCGACGCCAGTAGGCGGACGTTGTTCGCAACCGCCATCAGCGCCACCGCCGCGCGCTTCAACGCGCCCGAGGCCTCTACCACGGCGTCGTGCGCCGACAGCGCTTCGAACTTGTCGTCTGCGGTCTCGAACGGGTGGCCTGTGAGATCGGCGATCTTGGCCGCCACCGCCTCGGCGAAGCCGCTCGGCGCGTTCAGGCCGGTGCCGACGGCGGTGCCGCCCAGCGCGAGTTCCCGCAGGTGGATCAGCGCGGCCTGCACCGTCTCGATGCTCTTGCGTACCTGCGAGGCGTACCCGCCGAACTCCTGGCCGAGCGTGAGCGGCGTGGCGTCCATCAGGTGGGTGCGCCCGATCTTCACGACCTGGGCGAACTCGCGGGACTTCGCCTCCAGCGCCGCCTGCAACGCGCGCATGGCGGGAAGGGTGCGCTCGAAGATCGCCGCGTAGGCCGCGATGTGCATCGCCGTCGGGAACGTGTCGTTCGACGACTGGCTCTTGTTCACGTCGTCGTTCGGGTGGATCGGCGTCTTGCTCCCGAGTTCGCCCCCCAGCAGTTCGATGGCGCGGTTCGACACCACCTCGTTCACGTTCATGTTCGACTGCGTGCCCGAACCTGTTTGCCACACCACCAGCGGGAAGTGATCGTCGAGTTCGCCCGCGAGGATCTCGTCGCACACGCGCGCGATGATGTCGGCCTTGTCCTTGGGGAAGTCGGTCAACTCGGTGTTGGTCAGCGCCGCCGCCTTCTTGAGGACCGCGAAAGCACGGATGATCTCGACCGGCATGCGCTGTCCACCGATGCGGAAGTTCTCCAGCGAGCGCTGGGTCTGCGCTCCCCAGTAGCGGTCGGACGGCACCTGGACTTCGCCCAGCGTGTCCTTCTCGATGCGGTACTCCATGGCTCCTCCGTCTTGGCGCCGGTTCGTGCCGGGCCGCCTGCTCGTCCTCATGCTACTTGGCGCCGCCGTCACCGCGGAGCGTTGTCCCGGCGGAGCATCGTCCCGGCGGAGCACGTCCCGGCGGAGCACGTCAAGGTCGCAGCGCGAAGCGCAGTGCCGAGGACATGCCGTTGCGCCAGTTGGTCCAGTTGTGCCCCGCGTTGCGCTCGCGGAACTCGTGTTCGACGCCGCGGTCGGCCAGCGCCGCTAAGACCTGACGGTTCGCGTCGGTGAGCCACTCGATGGTGCCCACCTCGAGGTACCAGCGGGCGGGCACGGCGCCGCCGGCTCGAAGTTGCTCGAGCACCCAGGAGCGCTCGGCGTCGTAGAAGTCGCGGTTCTCCGGCGTGCCCAGGTACGCCCCCGAGAACGTCACCACCGTCGAAACGAGGTCCGGCCGCTCCAGCCCGACGGTGGCGGAGAGCAGGCCCCCGAGGCTCGCGCCGACCCAGATGCGCTCGCCCGTGCCGCCGTAACGCTTCTCCAGCTCCGGCAGCAGCTCGTCGGTAAGGAACGCTCGGAACCCGGCGGAGAAGCCGTACTCTGCGCGGCGGTCGATGGGCTCCACGAACACGAAGCGCGCCGGCCGCGCCTCGCTCTGCTGCAACAGCGCTTCCAGAACCAGGTGCAGCTTCGCCATGCGGTAGTAGGCGATACCGTCCTGCACGATGACCCACGGCAACTCGCTGCCTTCATGGCCCGCCGGCGTGTACACCACCCAGCGCCGCGGCTGGCCACCGAGGGCCGCGCTCGGCATCCGCCCGCGGTCCACCGTGCCGCCCTCGAGATCGTCGTCCGGGAACGCCAACGGATCGGCCCGGTAGCGGGGTCCGTGCGTCGCGCTCGCCTCGGGGTACCACGGGTTGTCGGCACGTTGATCGTTGTCGGGATCGGCGCGCATGCGCCCGTTCGCGTCGAGGAAGGCGTACTCGAAGTAGACGTCGTCCGGGAGGTCGAGGGTGATCGCACTCACCTTGCTCGCATCGACACGCACCGGGCTGCGGTCCATGTCGGTCAGGTCCGAGACCACATGCCGCGCCCAGTCCGGCACGAGGATACGGAGGTCCATGACGCGAGTCTACCTGCGCCCGGGCGCCTTCCCCTGCGCCGTGGCGGGCCTTCCGAAGAACGCCGACGTCCATGCGCGCTCCATGGGCCGGCCCGTGGGTGCCTGGTATCCTCCTCCTCATGGCCAGCCACCCGTACGATCGCGTCCCACTCGAACGTCTTCGCGCCCGGCCCGGTGCGAAGTGGAAGTACTACCCGGAAGACGTCCTGCCGCTGTGGGTGGCGGAGATGGACTTCCCGTTGGCAGAAGCGATCAAGGACGCCGTACGCGAGCGACTGGACGCGGACGACCTCGGGTACGCCATGCCCGACGGCGTACCCGGATTGCGGGAAGCCGTGGTCGAGCGCTTCGCCGAGCGCTTCGACGTGGCGTTCGCGCCCGAGCAGGTGGCGCTGGTCGGCACCACCGGAACGTCGCTCGCTCTTGCGGCGCGCGCGTTCGCCGGTCCCGGCGACGAAGTGCTCTTGCTGACGCCGCTCTACCCCCCGTTCAAGCGTGCCGTCGAGACCGCCGGACGTACGGCGGTGGAGGTCGAACTGTTGCTCGGGCCGGGCGGGTACACCATCGACTTCGACGCGTTGGAGGCCGCCGTCACGCCGGCAACGCGCATGTTGATGCTATGCAACCCGCACAACCCGGTCGGCCGCGTCTTCACGCAAGACGAGGTCGAGGGCTTGGCGTCGTTCGCCCTGCGCCACAACCTCTGGGTCGTGTCCGACGACCTGCACGCCGACCTGATCTTCGAGGGGCGCCATCGACCGATCGCCGGAGTCGGCGACGCGATCGCGCAGCGCACCGTCACGCTGTACGGCCCCACCAAGGCGTTCAACGTCCCCGGTCTGAAGATCTCCTTCGCGCTCAGCGCCAACCCAGCCATGCTCGAGCGCATGGCGAAGGCCGGGGCGGGATTGGCGGTGGGGCCGAACGTCGCCGCGCAAGCCGCCACGTTGGGCGCCTACCGTGCCGGACACGCTTGGCTCGAGGACACCCTGGCGTACCTCGCGGCGAACCGCGCGCGCGTCACGGAGGCCGTCGCGAGTCTGCCGAACGTCGGCTACCACCCGCCCCAGGGCACCTACCTGGCGTGGCTGGACATGCGCGCCACCGAAATCGGCGAGGCGCCGGGGAAGGCGCTGGTGGAGCGCGCCAAACTGGGCCTCAACGAAGGCGCCGACTTCGGGCTCGGCGGCGCCGGCTTCGTGCGGCTCAACTTCGCCACGACGCGGGCGGTGCTCGACGAAGCACTCGAGCGCCTGGCGTCGGCGCTCGTGTGAGCACGCGAGCGCTGGTCGTCGGCGCTCGAGTGAGCACGCGAGCGCCTGGCAGCCGCCTGCATACGAGCGGCCGGAAGAACCGACGATGACGATCGCGACCTTGCGCCTGGCGTCCACGCTGGAGGGTCCGTTGGCATCGGGACATCCGTGGGTGTACCGCAACCACCTGCCAAGTCACGCACTGCGAACCGGTGACGTGGTGCGCCTCGAGGCCGGGCGCTCTGCAAGCTACGGCATCTACGACGATCATGGCGCCATCGCCGTACGCCTGTTCGGCACCGCCCTGCCCGACGACGCTCTCGTGGCGCACCGAGTGGACGAGGCGCTGGCGGCGCGCGCGAGCCTCCTCTCCGGTGATCACGACGCCTACCGCCTGGTGAACGGCGAAGGCGACTACCTGCCCGGCATCGTCGTGGATCGCTACGGGCGCTACGCCGTGGTGAAGAGCTACAGCACCGCCATGCGCCGACTCTTGCCGGTGGTGGCGCGCCAGGTCGGCACGCGCTTGCGCCTGAAAGGCGTAGCGCTGCGTGGAAGGGCCGACGAAACCCCGGGCGATCCCGTTGCCGATCCCGACGGCGGGCGCGATGCCGAGCCGGGTTCGGACGCCGATCCGCTCACGCCGCTGTGGGGCGAGCTCCCCCCGCCCGAGGTGACGGTGCGCGAGAACGGCATGGTCTTCGTGGCCGACCTGCGCCGCGGACAGAAGACCGGGTTGTTCCTCGACCAGCGAGAGAACCGTGCTCTGGTGGGCGCCGTGAGCCGTGACCGGAAGGTGCTCAACCTGTTCGCCTACAACGGCGGCTTCAGCGTCTACGCCTTGGCTGGTGGGGCGCGGTCGGTGACGAGTGTCGACGTGTCCGCCGGGGCTCTCGAGGCGGCCGAACGGAACGTGCATGCCAACGGCTTGGACCCGGACAAGCACGTCACCGAGGAGGCCGATCTCTTCGCGGCGTTGCCGACGTGGGTGGGATCCCGCGACCGCTACGACATGGTCGTGCTCGACCCACCGTCGCTGGCGAACGCCGCAGCGCAGCGACGCCGCGCGCTTCGCGCCTACCTGCGCCTGAACCGAGATGCGATGCGTCTGGTAGAACCGGGAGGCTTGCTGGCCACCGCCTCGTGCACGGCGCAGGTCACGCCGGAGGCGTTCAAGGAGATGCTGGCCGATGCCGCGCGGGCTGCCGGCGTGCGCGCCCAGATCGTCGCGGAGCGCGGGCACGCCATGGACCACCCGGTTCCGCTCGCCTTCCCGGAAGGGCGCTACCTGAAGTTCGTGCTGCTGCGGCTCCTGCCTGCCTAATCGTCCTCGTCGGTGACGTGCCGTTCGATCCAGTCGAGCGCCTCGCTCCGCGCCCGCTCCGGCACGCCGGTGTGCGGCGGCTCGTGGTGCAGCTCGTGGTACGCCTCCGGCATGGTCACCAGCCGTACGCAAGCTGCCGCTTCGGCCAGCGTCCGGCTTCCTTCCACATCGGCGATCTTGTCGCCCTCGCCGTGGATCACCAGCGTCGGGACGCGCAGTTCGGGCGCCCGTTGCAGCAGCGCCCGGCCTTCGGCGTCGAGCGTGACGGCGGTGGCGGCAGGCACCCCTTTGTGGTGGACCAGAGGATCCTCCCTGTAGCGCGCGACCTCCCCCTCGTCACGGGAGATCTCGCGCGCATCCACCCCCACCACCGGAACGCGGGGCGCCAGGCGGGCGATGCCGCGGGCGACCGCGCGCAGCCAGTCGGGATGACCCGCGGCGTCCAGCAGGAACGGTGCGCTCAACACGAGTGCATCGACCTCGTGGGCATGGTCGAGCGCGAGACGCAGCGTCACCGCCCCACCCATGCTGTGGCCGAACATCGCGATGCCCGCACCGGGTTGCTCGTCGTGCACACGGCCGATCAGCGCGCGAACGTCCTCGACGACGTCGTCGTACCCGCGCACCAGCGCTCGCGCCCCGCTGCTGCGACCGTGTCCGCGCAGGTCGAGCGCCCACACGTCGATGCCCCGGCGCACGGCCTCGCCGGCGATCGCCGCGTGCCGCTGGGCATGTTCGGCGTAGCCGTGCACCAGGACCATCGCGCCACGCGGGTGCTCCGCCCGCCAGCGGTACGCCGCGAGGCGTGCGCCGTCCGGTCGTTCTAGGGTCTGGGGTTGCGGCTGCACGTCCATGCGGGCGTCAGTCGTGCCGGTCTTCTTCGTCGCTCACGTAGCGAACCATGACGTCTTCCATCACCGGGTTGGACAGCACGTGCTCCGCGATGTCGGCCAGTTGCGCTTCGACGGCCGCGGCCGCACCGTCCAGTGTCAGCTCGATGCGCTTGCCGATGCGAAGCCCGGAGACGTTGTCGTGCCCCAGGCGCTTCAGCGTTGCTTCCACCGCGCGACCCTGCGGGTCGAGGATGGAACGCTTGAGCATGACCTCCACGACCGCGTGGTGGGGGCCGTCGCCGGTCGGGCGGGCCCGGAGGCTGCTCGTACCGTGCTCGTCCGCGGAGTGCGCGACGTAGGCAGCATGCTGGTCGGCTGCGTGCGCGTGGGCGCCATGCTCGTGGGCGTCACTCGTATCGTTCCCCTCAGGATGCTCCTCGAGGACGCGCCGCATCACCTCCTGGTACGCCTCCTCCACCCCGCCCAGGTCGCGCCGGAAGCGGTCCTTGTCGAGACGCTCGCCGCTGGCGAGGTCCCACAGCCGGCAGGTGTCGGGGCTGATCTCGTCGGCGAGCACCAACGCGCCGTCGGTCGTGCGCCCGAACTCGAGCTTGAAGTCGACCAACTCGAGCCCGCGCGCCTCGAAGAACGGCATGAGCGCGTCGTTGACCTGCGTCGACAACTCGAACATCGTCTCCAACTCGTCGGGCGTGGCGAAGCCCAGCGCCACCGCCGCCGCGTCGTTGATGGGCGGGTCGTTCAACGCGTCGTTCTTGTAGCACCACTCGATGACGATCGGATCGAGGTCGCCGCCTTCCTCGACGCCGTACCGCTTGGCGAAACTGCCGGCAGCGCGGTTTCGGACGATCACCTCGAGGGGAACGATCTCGACGGCGCGCACGAGTTGCTCGCGGTCGGAGAGCTTGCGCACGAAGTGCGTCGGCACGCCGGCTGTCTCGAGGAAGGGGAAGAGCCGCGACGAGACGGTGTTGTTCACCACCCCTTTGCCTTCGATGGTGCCGCGCTTCTGGGCGTTGAAGGCGGTGGCGTCGTCCTTGTACTCGACCACGTACAGCCCAGGTTCGTCGGTGGCGTAGACCTTCTTGGCCTTGCCTTCGTAGCGCATGTCGCCGCGTTGGGGAGCGTTCACGCCGGGAATGATAGCAGGCGTTCGAAGCGCGCGAAGATGGCGTCGACGTGCCGCAGGTACCAGGCCGGGTCGAACGCTTCGTCCAAGGCAGCGTCGTCGAGCACGTTGCCGGGGTCCTGCCGCACCAGGTCGCGCAGCGGCACGCCCGTCTCCCAGCAGCGCAGGCTGGCGCGTTGCACCACCTCGTACGCGGCTTCGCGCGCGAGACCCGCCTCGATGAGCTTGTGAAGCACGCGCTGCGAGTACACCAGGCCGTGCAGGGCATCCATGTTCTCGGCCATCCGGGCCTCGTTCACGACCAAGGTCGCCAACACGCCGCGCAACCTGCGCAGTGCGTAGCTTGCGAGCGTGGTGGTGTCGGGCAGGATGACGCGCTCGACCGACGAGTGGCTGATGTCGCGCTCGTGCCATAGCGCCACGTTCTCGAGCGCGGCCTGGAGGTTGCTGCGCATCAAGCGCGCGATGCCCGCCAAGTTCTCGCTGGCGATGGGGTTCTTCTTGTGCGGCATCGACGACGAGCCGGTCTGGCCTTTCGCGAACCCCTCCTGCGCCTCGCGGACCTCGCTGCGCTGCAGATGGCGGATCTCCAGCGCGACCCGCTCGATGCTGGTGCCCACGATGGCCAACGCAGCGAGCAGTTCGGCGTGGCGGTCGCGCGCCACCGTCTGGTTGGTGATGGGATCGACGACCAGCCCCAGGCGCGCGGCCACCTGCTCCTCGACCGCGGGCGGTACGTGCGCGTAGGTGCCCACGGAACCGGACAGCATCGCCACGCCGATGGCCTCGCGTGCGCGCAGCAAACGCGTCTCGTCACGGGCGAAGGCGGCGTCGAAGTTCAGGAACTTGAGCCCGAACGTCATCGGCTCGGCGTGGATGCCGTGGGTGCGTCCGATGCACGGCGTGTGGCGGTAGCGCCAGGCGATTTCCTGCAGGGCCGCGCGCACGCCCTTCAGGTCGCCGACGACGATGTCGACGGCGCGGACGAGCAGCAGGTTCTGGGCCGTGTCGACCACGTCGGTACTGGTGAGGCCGTAGTGGATGAAGCGGGCGCCCTCGCCCAAGCGCTCGGTCAGGGCGCGCGTGAAGGCCACGATGTCGTGGCGCGTCTCGGCCTCGATGGCGGCGACACGCTCGGCGAAGGCGTCGTCCAGCGGCCGCTCGGCAGCGGCCGCGCGCAACCCGGCAGCGGTGCCGACGGGGATCTCGCCCAGACGCTCCCACGCCTCCGTGGCGGCGAGTTCGACTTCCAGCCAGGTCCGGTACCGTTCGGCCTCGCTCCACAGTCGAAGCAACTCCGGAGTGCCGTAACGCTCGATCATGGCCGGACGCTACCACGCACCCCGGAACGTCTCGGCAGCGGCCGGAACCACGGCCGCGGCGCCCTCGGCACGGGCCCCGCCACGACCAGAACGAGCCCTTCTCGGATGGTAGACTCATCCGTCAGGCTCGCGCACGGTTCGCGGCCAGCGTTCCATCGAGTCGCCGCTTGCGGTTGCGGGCGGGCCGCCTCGCCCGCCGCGGCCGGTCGTGGGCCCAGGAGGTCACGTTGAACGAAGGTCAGGTCGTCCCGGTCGCCATCACGGACGAGATCAAGACGAGTTTCATCAACTACGCCATGTCGGTCATCGTCGACCGCGCTCTGCCCGACGTGCGCGACGGCCTCAAGCCGGTGCAGCGGCGCATCCTGTTCGCCATGCACCAGATGGGGCTGGCGTCGAACCGCAGGCACTCCAAGAGCGCCGGCGTCGTCGGCGAGGTCATCGGGAAGTACCACCCGCACGGCGACCAAGCCATCTACGACGCCATGGTGCGCCTGGCGCAGCCTTGGAACCTGCGCTACCCCTTGGTCGACGGCCAGGGCAACTTCGGCTCCATCGATGGCGACCCGGCCGCGGCCTATCGGTACACCGAGGCGCGGCTCACGAGCGTGGCCGAGGCGATGCTGGCCGACATCGACAAGGAGACGGCCGACTTCAAGGAGAACTTCGACGGCACCATCCAGGAGCCGACGGTGCTTCCCTCCGCCGTGCCCAACCTCCTGGTGAACGGGGCGGCCGGCATCGCGGTGGGCATGGCCACGAACTTGGCGCCGCACAACCTCTCCGAGATCGTGGACGGTCTCGTGGCCATGATCGACGATGCCGACGTCCCTTCCGACGAGCTCCTGCGCCACATCCAGGGCCCCGACTTCCCCACCGGCGGCATCATCGGGCGCGAGGGCATCCGCTCGGCGCTCGAGACCGGTCGCGGCAGCATCCGCGTGCGCGGTCGCGCGCGCATCGAGGACCGGAACCAACGCGCTTCCATCGTCGTCACCGAGATCCCGTACCAGGTCAACAAGACCTCCTTGATCCAGACCGTGGCGCAGTTGGTGCGCGCGAAGAAGATCGAGGACATCTCGAACATCCGCGACGAGTCCGACCGCCAAGGCATGCGGATCGTCTTCGAACTGAAACGTGGCAGCATGCCGGAACTGGTGCTGAACCAGCTCTACAAGTACACCCAGTTGCAGACCACCTTCTCGGTCAACAACGTGGTCATCGTCGACCAGGCGCCGCGCCTGCTGTCGATGCGCGAGATGCTACGCCTCTACCTCGACCACCGCGCCGAGGTGGTTCGGCGCCGCAGCGAGTACGAACTGCGTAAGGCGCAGGAGCGCGCGCACATCCTCGAGGGCTACCTCATCGCGCTCGACAACCTCGACGCGGTCATCGCGCTCATCCGGGCATCGAAGGACGGACCCGAAGCTCGCACCGCGCTCATGCGCGAGTTCGGCCTGAGCGATCCCCAGGCGCAAGCCGTCCTGGACCTGCGCTTACAGCGCCTGACCGGCCTCGAGCGCGAGAAGATCCAGGACGAGTACCGCGACCTGCAAGAAGAGATCGCCCGTCTCCAGCTCATCTTGGGCGAGGAGACCGAGTTGTGGCGCGTCATCCGCGGCGAGTTGCTCGCCGTGAAGAAGCAGTTCGGCGACGCCCGCCGCACGCAGGTCACGGATCTGACCGACGACATCGGCAAGGAAGACCTCATCGCCGAGGAGAACGTCGCGGTCACGCTCACCCGCGGCGGGTACATCAAGCGCACGCCACTCACCAGCTATCGCGCCCAGGCGCGCGGCGGGCGGGGGGCCACCGCGCAGCGGGCCAAGGACGACGACGTCAACTCGATCCTGCTGGTCGGCAGCACCCACGACTACCTGCTCTTCTTCACCGATCGCGGCCGCGTTTACCGCGAGAAGATCTACGACCTGCCGGAAGCCGATCGTGCTGCTCGCGGCAACCACATCCGCAACATCCTGCCGCTCGTGGAGAACGAGAACGTCCAGACCGTCCTGGCACTGAAGGGCTTCGACCAGAACGGCACCTTCGTGTTCGCCACGCGCAAGGGCCTCATCAAGCGCACCGTGATCCGGGAGTACGGGAACATCAACGCTGCCGGTCTGGTGGCGATCAACCTGCTCGACGGCGACGAGCTGGTGGCCGTACGCATCACCGATGGCAACGCCGACATCGTGCTCGGCACGCGCAAAGGTCAGTCGATTCGCTTCGCCGAGGGCGAGGTACGTGACACCGGGCGCGCGACGCAGGGCGTGATCGGCATCCGCTTGCGCAAGGGCGACGTCGTCGTCAGCCTGGCCGTCATCCCTGCCGCCGACCAGGACGTGGCCGAGCTGTTGAGCGTCACCGAGAGCGGCCTCGGCAAGCGCACGCCGGTGCGCGAGTTCCCGCGTCAGGGGCGCGGGGGCCAAGGCGTCATCGGGCACCGCCTGACCGATCGCACGGGCGCGATGGTGAACTTGAGTCCGATGCTCGGGGCAGAAGAGCTGTTCGTGTTGTCCGAACACGGCATCCTGATCCGTACCGCAGTCGACCAGGTCAGCAGCTACGGCCGTGCCTCACAAGGCGTGAACGTGATGCGCATCGGCGAGGGCGACCGGGTGGTGGCCGCGATGGTCATGCCCAGCGAGGAGCAGTTGGCGGAGCGCTGAGCGCGCCTCCGGCGGGACGGGCACCTTGGTATCATGCCGAGGTGCCCGTTCCCATCCTGTTGGATTGCGACCCGGGTCACGACGACGCGTTGGCGATCTTCGTGGCCCTGCGACGTTCCGAGTTGGTCGCCGTCACCGCGGTCAGCGGCAACGCACCGCTGAAGAGCACGCTTCGCAACGCGCTGCTGACGCTCCAGGTCGCCGAGATCGCCGTCCCGGTGCACGCGGGCGCCGAACGGCCGCTGGTGCGGGAGCCGCGGCACGCCGCCTTCATCCACGGCGAGAGCGGGCTGGACGGGCCCACCCTGCCGCCGCTCCGCACGGAACCTTCGTCCACGCCCGCCGTGCGCGCCATCCTCGACGCCGCCGAGCGCCGCGACGACCTCTGGCTGGTTGCGACCGGACCGCTCACCAACGTGGCGCTCGCGTTGCGGCAGGTGCCCGGCCTGGCACAGCGCCTGCGCGGCATCAGCTTGATGGGCGGAAGCTTCGGACCCGGCAACGTCACCGCGGCCGCCGAGTTCAACGTCTGGGCCGACCCGGAGGCCGCCGCCATCGTGTTCGATTCGGGAGCGCACGTCGTCATGGCGGGCCTTGACCTCACCCATCAGTTCCGGATCGACGAGACGCGCATCGCGCGGATCCGCGACTTAGGCACTGCGCCCGCGACGTTCTCCGCCGACCTGCTGACCTTCTACCGCAGCGCCTACCAGCGGGTGTTCGGCGGCGCGATCGACGGACCGCTGCACGATCCCTGCGCCGTCCTCGCGGTGACCGATCCGGACATGTTCGCCTGGGAAGAACGGCACGTGGCCGTCGAGCTCGCCGGCACGCACACGCGCGGCATGACGGTGGTGGACCGGCGCGGTGGCGGACGCGGGGAGGCGGCCAACGCTAGAGTGCTCACGAGCATCGACGACGCGGCGGCCTTCGAAGCCGTGCTCGACGCCTTGATGGTGACGTGAACGACGCCGAATTGGGCCCGCGCAAGGAGGTTCCGCCGTGATGATCGAGTTCCACCACGTCACGAAGACGTACCCGCGCACGCACACGCACGCCCTCAAGGACGTCGACTTCCGCATCGACAAAGGCGAGTTCGTGTACGTCACCGGCCACTCGGGCGCAGGCAAGTCGACCCTGCTGGCGTTGATGCTCAGGCGCATCGTGGCCACCGAAGGAACCGTCCACGTGGCGGGTCACGACGTGGCGCGCCTGCGAGAGTCGCGCTTGCCGGCCCTCCGGCGCAGCATCGGCATGGTGTTCCAAGACCACCGCCTACTCGGGCACCTCTCGGCGATGGAGAACCTGACGTTCGCGCTGCGCGCCGTCGGCATCCGCGGCAACCACGAGCAGCGCGCGCTGCAGGCGCTGCGCCAGGTCGGCCTGGCGCACAAGCGCAAGGCCTACCCCATCGAGCTCAGCTTGGGCGAGCAACAGCGCGTGGCCATCGCCCGCGCGCTCGTCACCGACGCTCCGCTGCTCCTGGCCGACGAGCCCACGGGGAACCTCGACCCGGACACGGCGATGGAGATCCTCGAACTACTGAACGACATCAACCTGCGCGGCACCACCGTGATGGTGGCGACGCACGCGCGCGAGTTGGTCGATCGTTTCAAGCGGCGCACGCTCGTGCTTCGCAACGGTGAACTGGTGCGCGACGACGGCCTCGGCGGATACTCCCTCTGACCGAGCGCGCCTCACGTGAGCGCCGTGCTTCCAATCAGCGGAATCGCGCTACCGCTCCTCAGAGCTGCATGATGCTGTAGTCGAGCCGGTCCTCGTCGAGGAGCATCTCGAGGAACTGCAGTTTGCCCAGCGCGTCGATCATCGCCAGGGCGTGCTCGCGGTCGAGGTAGATGCCCTCCTTCATGACCGTGTGCCCGTACACCCCGAACCGATGACCGGCTTGATGCACCAACTCCGGCTTCGTGTACCACCACTTCTTCGTGTCGGGGTCGTGATAGAAGAAGTCGTCGAACACCTGCATGCCGGGAAGCGGACCAGCGTGGGCGAATTGCACCCCGTGGAACACGACCTCTCGCGGCATGGCCCCGAACCACGCGCGGAGGTCTTCCGGGATGGCCACGCCGCCCTTCGCCTCGTCGAACTCGACGTGCTGCAAACCGCCGCGGGTGGCCAACTCGTACCGGTGGTCGAGAGCGGCCTCGTCGTGGTTGCCAAGGATGACGCGCACGTTGCCGCCCGCCTGGTCGACGTAGCGCTTGAAGCGGTACAGCTCACGGATCTGCGCCTTGGCGGCGCGCCGCAGGTGGTCGGGGTTGGTGGCGTCGTACGGCTCCTCGCCGACGGCGTTGGCGTAGGCACGTTCGTCCTTGTAGTGCACCAGGTCACCGACGCACACCACCTGATAGCGCCCCTCCACCACCGCCGGGGTGGGCTCCAACGCCGGCGTGCATGCGGCCGCAGCCTTCAGCACGCGCCACAGTTCCGGCCACTGGCCGTGCACGTCACCGACGGCGATGACCTTGATCATGCGAGCCGGTCCCTTGCGCTCATGGCACGGTCGCACCCTTCTCCAGCAACAACGAGCGCAGCCGGCCATACAGCTCGCGCGACTCCTCGGGCGTGCGGCCGTACCCCTGGTAGCGCACCACCAGCAGAGCCGCTTCTTTGCCGAGCCCCTCTTCCCGCAACCGTTCGATGAGGCGCTCGATGACTTCGTGCGCTCCAGCCGATCGGGTGTCGGTCCGGGCTTCTGGGCGGGCATCGGCGCCGGCAGGATCTTCGGCAGGGGCTTCGGCATGTGCCCCAGCAGGTGCGGCGGCAGGTGCGGCGGCAGATGCGGCGGCAGATGCGGCGGCAGTGGCGGCGGCAGTGGCGGCGGCAGATGCGGCAGCAGTGGCGGTGTCGCTGTGTTCGGCGGGCGCTTCGGTGCGGCCGTCGGCACGCACGTCGGCGCCGATACCGGAGTCGCTACCCGCGTCGCTGCCGAAGTCGCTACCGGAATCGCTACCGGAGTCGCTACCCGCGCGCATGCCTGCGCGCAATCCTGCGCGGATGCTCGCTTCGATGTCGGGCAGGTGCAGGGGTTCCCCCGCATCGGGGTCGTAGTCGACCCAGTACGCGGCTTCCGCGTCGATCGGTGGGCGCATGCCGAAGCCGAGCGCAGCGGTCGACAGGGCCTCGTCGGCGTGACGACTCGGATCGGCGCCCTCGCGATGGTCGACACGCACCAGCGAGACGCGCGTGACGCCTTGCACCATCAGGTTGCCGACGAGCACGTCCGGTCCCATGGGAGCCAGATGGAACGACCAACCGGCGGCGCCCACGACCTCGTCGAGACGCGCCACCACTGCGGCAGCCCCGACCACTGGCGCCAGACGCGCCAGAGCGCCACCTTCGTCCACTTCGGCGACGCGCCAGGCGAGGGCATCGGGGGAGAACGGCGAAGCAAGACGTGCCCACGGATCGCGCGGCATCGAGCCACTATAGCAACGTCGGTTGCCGAAGGGCGCCAGAGACTTCGCAGAACGCTTCGGTCAGCACGGGGACATCGCCTCGGAGCGACGGGCCGTTGCGGTAAGCTGGTGCCATGTCCCGATCTCGCGCAACCCAAGCTCGCTCGCACTCGCGCCCGCGGCGCCGCGTGGCGCGCTCGCGCGTTCCCCTTGCGCTCCTCGTCGTGCTGCTGGCCTTCGCGCCGGCACTGGCGCAGGGCGCGCCCACCATCTCCCTCGACACCTACGACTACGTCGTCGGCGACACGCTCACCCTGCAAGGCGAGAACCTTGCACCGGACGCACCGTACCGTATCGAACTGACGCCGCCGACCGGTGAAGCAGCGTCCGGTCCCCCGCTCGTGACGGTCGTGAACGCCGACGACGGTGGATCGTTGCAGTTCCAGGCCGAACTCGACGAACCGGGTCGCTGGGGGCTCACGCTCGCAGGCGAGCGGCTCGACGTGTCGATGAACGTCAACGTACGAACGGCGGACGGCGAGAGTGTCGTGCCGGCACCCGAGACCCCCGAGGCCGACACGGTCCCACCGGAGTCGGCGGCGCCGGACGTGAGCGACGCGGACCCGACGGAACCCGAGGGCGATGCACCCGAGAGCACCGAGCCGGAAAGCACCGAGCCGGAGTCCACCGAACCCGGGCCCGCAGAGCCGGAGCCCACCGAACCGGAGCCCACCGAACCGGAGCCCACCGAACCGGAGCCCACCGAACCGGAGCCCACCGAACCGGAGCCCAGCCAAGAACCCTCGGAACAGGAGCCCGCCCAGGAACCCATGGAAGCCGAGCCACGTGAAGGGGCCCTGCCTCCCGATGGCGCCGCCCCCTCGGAGGAGACGCCGGACGGCGTGCCCGTCACACCACCCGTCGGGGTGGAGAGCGACCTTCTGCCCAGCACCGGCGAGGAGCCGCGCGTGGCCATCGTGGACGGCGACGTCGTCGCCACGCTGGCCGGCATCGAGACATGGCGCCTGACGTTCCCAGCTGATAGCGGTGACACCGCCGCGCTCCTCGAGCACGACGGTACCGTCTTCGTCGGCCACGGGAACCATCTCCTCGAGATCGACGCCATCTCCGGCTTGGTGCGGGCGCGGCACCGGCTGCCCGCCGCCGTGACCTCGTTGCGTCTGGACGACCCGACCGCCACCGACCCCGTGATCGATGCCACGGTGCGGCACGAGGCCGGCGCGGTCGAGCGCATCGAAGTTGGCGACGACGGCCCCGTCGGTGTCGTCGCCTTCGATCCGAATCTCGATCTGTACGGCTGGCTCCGCGCCGAGGCCGTCGTCGCCGACCCGCTCGCCAAGCTCGAGCAGGACCCCACCAACCCGTGGCTGTACTACGAGGCCGCGCTGGCGGACCCTGCCCGCGCGCGCACCTACCTGAGCGGCGCGCAGGCCCGCGCCGTCACCTTCTACGAACGTGCCCAGCTGGCCAGGGCGTTCCTGCGCTTGCCCGAACCCCGGACCGACCTCGCTGCCGAAGCGATGGACGGCGCGCTGGAAGACTTCACCGCCCGCGGCTACGATCCCTCGCTGCTGTTCGATCAGGACTTGGCGGAGGCCTACGGCTTCCCGCTCGGGGCGCTCGAAGGCGCGCTCGCCCGCGGCGACCTGGACGAAGCAGCGTTCTGGGCCGAGTGGACGCACCTGATCGCCACGCCGTCCGTGCCCCGCACCCAGGACGCGCTGCGCGAGTTGGCGCGGTCGTTGCGCGCGGCCGGTCGCCCGGACGAGGCCACTCTGTGGCGCGCCCGCGCCGACGAAGGCGGCCGATTCGACCTGCCTGCCACCGTCCGCAACGGCGCAACGGCCCTCGGCAAGACCGGCTGGTACGGCGTCGCCGCGCTCTTGGTGGCCATCCTGGCCATGCACCTCACGCTGCTGGCGAAGTACTGGCGACCACAATCGTTGACGCTGCGGCAACGTCGTGAAGCCGGCACCAAGGCCGGTGCCGCTCCGCGGGTGTTCTTCATGCGCTACGCCACCATCACCGAGAAGGTGGTCGTGGTGCTGCTGTTCGCCGCTGCCCTGGCGCTGATCGGGGTGTTCGGCTGGGTTCGCTCCGCCGAGGAGATGCCGGGCGCCTGGGGCTCGGGCACGTTGGCATCGGCCCCGGCACGCGAGGCCCTGGCGCAACTCGACGACCAGCGACCGGACACCTGGTTCGTGCGCGGCTACGCCGCCCAGACCGCCGGTGACGAAGGCGATGCGCGCGATCACTACCAGCGCATCGAGAACGACGCCGACGCCCTCAACAACCTCGGCGTGCTCACGGACGATCGTTCGCTTTACGAACGGGCGCTCACCCTGGAGCCGCGCCATGTGCAAGCCAGCTTCAACCTGGAGGGGGGCGACAACCCGTCGCCGTTGCTGGCGCGCTACGCCCCCGACGCTCCGGTGCTCGCCCCCGTCGACGAGGGCCGGCTGCAGACCGCGCTCGCGGGCACCTTCCAGTCGAACCTCGGCGGTGCGTTCCGAAACCCGTGGCGGACGTTGGTCGAGGCACCCGGCGTGAACATGCCGCACTGGACCTGGCTGGTGTTGCTGGTGCTGTTCCTGGCCTGGGCCGCGGCGAGCATCCTGTGGTTGGTGGTGCCGCGTCCGCAACTGGCGCGCAACGCACCGCGCACTATCGCCTACCACCTGCTGGCGTTGCTTCTGCCAGGCACCGGCCTCGCCGACGAGCTATGGGGCGTGCTGCTGCTCGTGCCATGGGCCATCTTCGGCTTGGACGTGCTGTTCCACCTCCTTCCGCTCGGTGTCGAGCCGACCATGCTGCTGCGCGGCGACCTCATCGCGCTGGGCGTGCTGTACGCGCTCAACCTGGTGGCGTTCGTGCTCGAGTTCGCCTCGTACCGTAGGCGTATGCAGGAACTGAAGCGCCAGCATCCGGAGACGGCGTTGGCATACGGCATGCGCGTGCCGGAGGCCCAGCCCCGGACGTGACGGACGACGCGCCGGCGACGTCGCGGCGCGCCGGCACACCACGCGCGGGCACACCACGCGCGGGCACACCACGCGCGGGCGCACCGGGTGCCGGCGCGCCGCCACCCGGCACGACCCGCTCGGGCGCGAGTTCGCTCGCGTCCGAGCGGAACGGCTACCTGCTGGTCGCCCTGGCGGCGGTCTTGTGGGCGCTGCTCGGGGTGTTCTCCAAGCGCTTGCTGGCCGCGGGCGTGCCACCGACCGAGATCGCCTTCTGGCGCGCTGCGCTGGGCGGGTCGTTGTTCGTGCTGCACGCCTCCGTGCGCGGCCGGCTGCGCATCCGCAGCGGCTCCGACCTCGCGGCGCTAGCCGCCTTCGCCGCCGTCGGCGTAACGCTGTTCTACGCCGCGCTCAACCTGGCCATCGACGCGGGTGGCGTGAGCCTGGCGTTCGTGCTGCTCTACAGCGCGCCCGCGTTCGTGGCCGTGCTGGCAGCGCTCCTCCTGGGGGAGCGCCTGACGGTACGCAAGAGCGCACTGGTGGCCCTTTCCATCGTCGGCGTCGTGCTCGTGGCGCGCGCCGGCGGCGGGGACGCGCGCGTCGGAACCGCCGCGGTCGCGTGGGGGCTCACGGCCGGCCTGTCGTACGCAAGTTACTACCTGTTCGGGAAGTGGATCCTGGCGCGCTACGCACCGGTCACCATCTACGCCGTCGTCATGCCCCTGGGCGCGCTCGGGCTGGCGCCGTTGGTGCGCTTCGAGGCGGTGCGCCTCGCGACCCCGGCGATGTGGCTCGACCTGGCGCTGATGGCGTTCCTCTCGACCTACCTCGCCTACCTCGTCTACTACACCGGCCTGCGCCGCACCGAGGCGTCGCGCGCCGTGCTGGTGGCGACCATCGAACCGGTCGCGGCGGCCGTGCTGGCTGCGGTGCTGTTCGGTGAACGCCTGGG
>JAWOIL010000165.1:0-3535 GCA_046484635.1 Trueperaceae bacterium | reverse complement strand
CGTTCACCGGCCCGCTGGGCATGGAGCGTATCCCCACCATTTTTGGATTGTCGCCATTTTTCTTCATTGGGCTGCTTTTGGCGGGCATCATCTGGTTTGTGCTCAACCGCACCAGCCTGGGACTGCAAATTCGTTCTGTGGGGGAAAATCCGTCTGTGGCGGAGGTGTCTGGGATTAGCGTAGCCAAAACGCGGTATCTGTGCGTGACGGTGAGCGGGCGGGTCAGCGCCGCGCCCTGGTCGGGGACCAAGCGAGACACCATGCGCGCGAAGCCGCCCAACCACGGCAGCACGAGGGCGACGCCGACCAGGTTGAACAGCGTGTGGAACGCCGCCAACGTCAGCGCCGGGTCGGTTCCGCCGCCGGTCGCCGCGCGGCCCAGCCACATGAACGCCGGCAGGATCGCCAACGCGACCACACCGGTTGGTCGTCGACGGTGCGCATGACGGGTGAGCGAAGAAGCTTGTCGTACTGCTCTCGCGGTCCGAGCGACACCCAACCGACCGGCAACTCGCCGGAACCTCCATTCCCATCGCTCGTCTCGTAACCGATCAGCCCTGTGACCGTCCCACCGTCGACCAACGCGTGCATGGCGCGCTTCGACGCGTCGGCGGCGCGCTCGCCTGCTTCTCGCGGGATCGCGCCGCTGACGCGGTAGTACATGCACCAGCATCCCCGCGCGACGCTGCAGCCCTTGGCGCCGAACAGAGCTTCGAGGTCGGGCCAGCGTTCGGGCGTGAGCGGGCGAACGATCGTCACGTCACTCCGCAGGTGGCTGCAGCACGGAGAAGTGCGCCCCGAACGGGTCGGCGGCAACGGCGACACGGCCGAACGACGTGTCGAACGGCCCGTGCGCCACCGCGCCACCACCGGCCTGGATGGCCGCGATGACGGCGTCAGCATCATCGACGCGGATGTACGGCATCCAGTGCGCCGGCATCCCTTGCGTCTCGTCGGTCATCTGGAGGATGCCGCCGATCCACTCGCCGTCCTTCTGCAAGCTGAGGTACGTGGTGCCAGGCCGGTCGAACGGCTCCGCATCCGCGTCGAGCAAGGCCTGGTAGAACGCTTTCGCGGCGTGGGCGTCGGGCGTGGTCACCTCGACCCACGTGAGCGCGCCGGCTACGTCGTCGATGCCGAAGCCTTCGTGCGCGATCGCTTGCCACAGGCCGAACGCCGCGCCAGTGGGGTCGCTCACGATCGACATGCGGCCCTGGCCCGGGACCTCCATGACGGGCACCAGCACGTTGCCGCCAAGATCCTTGGCGTGTGTCGTCATGGCGTCGACGTCGTCGGCGGCGAAGTAGATCGTCCAGACGGCCGGCGTGGCTTCGCCGCCCATCGGCTGCCCCAGGCCCGCGACCACGCCTCCGTCGACCTTCGCCTGGTGGTAATGGCCGAGCTCGGGGCCGCTGACGGCGTAATCCCAACCGAACACGTCTGCATAGAACTTCGCGGCGCGCTTCACGTCGGGGACGGTGAGGTCCATCCAGCATGGATGTCCTTGCGGGCGGCGTCCTTCGAGCTTCGCCATGCGTACTCCCTTCGGCTCCGTGGTATGGCGACGGAGGGCCCCATGATGCAGCATCCGGGCGTGATGATGCGCGTGTCGTGGGAGCGTGTCGTGGGCGCCCGTCATGACGCGGGCGTCAGGGTGCGGAAGGTGGCGCCAGGGTGTAGCGGCGGTGACCGTCGACTTCGCGCTCCAGGCGGAAGCCGAGGCGTTCGAGGAGTCGGGTCGAGGCCTCGTTGTCGGGCGCCACGTCCGCCACGATGCGCTCGAGACCCATGCCGCGGAATCCGTGCGCCACCACGAGCGTTACGGCGGCCGTCATGATGCCTTGCCCCCGGAAGCGCTCGCGCATGACGTAGCCGATCTCCCCGGTTCCTTCGGCGAAGCCGCGGTAGAACCCGCACGTGCCGACGCAGGTGTCCGTGCCTTGCAGGAACACGCCCCAATGCACGGATTCGCCACGCGCGACGTCCTCTTCGATGCGCTCGAGCATCGCCAGCGCCTCCTCGGTGGACTCGGCAGCGTGCCCGTCGTAGAACGAGATCTCGCGGATGTCGGCGACGTCAGATGGCGTCGGTGGCCTCAGGTACACGCGCTCGTCTTCGAGGCGTGGGATCACCATGGGGCGGCGTCGAGGCTCGGTATGGCGAGGATGCAGCGGATCGGTCTGGCAGGATGGCGGCACGGTGCCCCATCATGCGCGATGCGGCGCATCGACGTCGCGCCGTGACGCCGTTGCTTCCGGCGCAGGGTGGCCCGTCCCGCATATGCTCGTAGCATGTCCGAGGATCCCACTGACCGCTTGACGCAGGCGATCGAACTCGCCGCGCGGAACGTCGCCCAAGGCGGCGGACCGTTCGGCGCCCTCGTGGTGACGCCGGACGGGCGTGTGTTCGAAGGCGTCAACCGCGTCACCATCGACAACGATCCCACCGCGCACGCCGAGGTCGTCGCCATCCGTGCCGCCTGCCGGGCGCTGGGCACCTTCGACCTGTCGGGGTGCGTGTTGTACGCCAGTTGCGAGCCGTGTCCGATGTGCTTGGCGTCGTCATTGTGGGCACGGGTGGACCACGTGTACTTCGCCGCCGACCGCCACGATGCCGCGCGCGCCGGTTTCGACGATGCACGCTTCTACGACTACTTCCACGGCAGAGGCGACCGTTCGCTGATGCCGGTGGAGCACGTGCGCGTGGCCACGTCGGACGAGCCGTTCCGGGCCTGGGCAGCGTTCGAAGCGCGGGTGGAGTACTGACGGTAGGGGCGCGTGGTCGTCGTGGTCGTCGTGGTCGGGCGCCGGCTCGGTGCACTGGCTGGGTGCACTGGCTGCGTGCACTGACTGGGTGCACAGGCTGGGTGCACTGGGTGCACGCGCTGGGTGCACAGGCTGCGGTCCGACTGGGCATATGTCCCGCATCGGCTCGGTATGTGCCGGTCGCGGACGTCAGGGGCGTGTTCAAAACCCAACTCGTTCACGAGTAGGGCTACTGAGAATGTAGTAGCCCTAACGGCAATTCAGTAGCCTTACCAGCGATTGAGTAGTCTGCGGCGGGACACGTGCCATGGTCCGGAGGTCGCAGTAGACGGGCGGCTACGTCAGCCCGACGCCTTCTTCCTGCCCGGTTCACGCCCGGTTGCGACTTGGAACGCCTCCCGCGCCCGCTCCAGCATTTCGGGAACCGTGAGCAGTTCGGCCGCCACGTTCGCCAGCACGCTTGCGCCGTCGAGCACGGTCTGGTCGCCGCGGGGCGACCGGGCTGCCACGGCGAACGCCGACGTGTGCGGCATCGCCGTGTCATCGATCGCCAGCATTCCATGCAGCGCCGGCATCACTTGCGAAACGTTGCCCATGTCCGTCGAGCCGGCGCGGGCGTTCGGGTCGTACGGCGTGACGGTGCGGCCGCGACGCTCGGCGTGGCGCGCAAAAGCGGCCTCCAGCGGCTCGTTGATGGTCATCTCGAGGTAGGCGGGTGACGCGTCGCCGACCTCGAGCCGGGCGCCGGTCATCAGCGCTGCGCCCTCGAA
>JAWOIL010000113.1:0-3180 GCA_046484635.1 Trueperaceae bacterium | reverse complement strand
AACCGCGCGATCGAGCTCGAGTACGCCTACGACCTCGCCAGGGCCGAGGCCGTCATCTCCGAGGAGATGGAGCGCCTGGGCGCGACCAAGGTCGGCGGGGTGTGGAACTACGACGGCGCGCCGGTGGTCATCAAGCTGCTCATCCGCAGCGACAGCCAGGAGCGCATCGAGATCGGCAACTACGTCGCCGCGCAGCTCGAGGCGATCGGCTTCGAGACCGAGCAGAACCTGCGCACCGCGGCCGAGGCGAGCCCGATCTGGATCAACGGCAACCCGGCCGACGGCCTCTTCCACATCTACACCGGCGGCTGGATCACCACCGTGATCCCGCGCGACCTGGGCGACAACTTCGCGTTCTTCTACACCGACATGGGCCTCGCCTCCCCGCTGTGGCAGGCGTACGTCAACGATCCCGCGTTCTACGAGGTCGCCGAGGCGCTCAACAACAGCGACTTCACCAGCCTCGAGCAGCGCGACGAGCTGATCGAGACGGCGCTGCGTCTCTCGATGAAGGACAGCGTGCGGTTGTGGCTGGTCGATCGGCTGTCGCTCTACCCGAAGCGGTCCGAGATCTCGATCTCGAGTGACCTGTTCGGTGGCATCGCCGGATCGTTCCTGTGGGCCTCGACCATCCGCCGTGGCGACGAGGTCGGGGGGCGTATCGACATCGCGCAGCCCTCGATGCTGACGAACCCGTGGAACCCGATCGACGGCAGCAACTGGATCTTCGACACGGCGCTGTACCGCGCGACCGCGGACTTCGGTACCGTCGCCGATCCGTACACCGGCCTGAACCGGCCGCACCGCATCGAGCGCGCCGACGTCGTCGTGCGCGACGACCTGCCCGTCGGCAGCAGCTACGACTGGGTCACGCTGAGCACCGCGCCCGAGATCGCCGTGCCGGCCGACGCCTGGGCCGACTGGGACGCGGCCGAGCAGCGCTGGATCACCGTGGGCGAGAAGTACCCCGAGGGCGTCACCGCGCTGCGCAAGAGCACGGTGTACTACCCGGCCGACCTCTACACCAGCGTCACCTGGCACGACGGCAGCCCGATCTCGGCCGCCGACTTCGTCCTCAACATGATCCTCACCTTCGACCGCGGCAATGAGGGCTCCTTCATCTACGACGCGTCGGCGGCGCCGACCCTGCGCTCGTTCCTGTCGTCGTTCCGCGGCGTGGAGATCATCAGCGTCGACCCGCTGGTCATCGACACCTACTCCGACTTCTACCAGCTCGACGCGGAGAACAGCGTCACCACCTGGTACCCCTACTACCTGCGGGGCCCCGGCCCGTGGCACAAGCTGGCCGTCGGCATCCTCGGCGAGTCCGAAGGCGCCTTCGCGTTCAGCTCCGCGAAGTCCGATGAGCTCGAGGTCGAGCAGATCAGCTACATCGCCGGCCCCACGGTCGCCATGCTCGACACCTACCTCGCGCAGGCGACGGCGTCCGGCTACGTGCCCTACGCTGATGCCATGGCCCCCTACCTCGCCGACGGCGAGGTCGCGGAGCGCTACGGCAACCTGGCCGCCTGGAAGGCCCAGCAGGGCCACTACTGGGTCGGCTCGGGCGTCTTCTACCTGGAGCGCGCCTTCCCGACCGAGTCCGTCGTGCAGCTCACCCGCTACCCCAACCACCCCGATCCCGCCGACCGTTGGGCCGGCTTCGGCGTGGCCAGGATCGCCGAGGTCGAGGTCGACGGACCCGCGCGCGTCACCATCGGCGATACGGCGACCTTCGAGGTGTTCGTGAGCTTCGCCGACGAGGCCTACCCCTCTGAGGACATCGACTTGGTCACGTACCTCGTCTTCGACGGCACCGGCGCGCTCGCCACGAGCGGCGAAGCGATGCTGGTGGCCGAGGGCGTCTATGAGTTCGACCTGGACGCCAGCGTGACCGGCGCCCTGGCGGTCGGCTCGAACCGGCTCGAGATCGCCGTGACCTCCAAGGTCGTGGCGCTGCCCGCGTTCGACTCCCTGGAGTTCGTCACCGTGCGCTGACACACGAGCCTGGGGCGGCCGGCCTGACCGGCCGCCCCGGAGCCGTGGCGCGGTGGGATCACCCCACCGCGCCACGGCCGTGTAGCGTGATGCCAGGGTCGACACGGCGGTCACCGACCCGGCCCCCCGGGCCGGGCCGATGGTGCGCCACAACCACATCGACGACCTCGGTCCTCGCGAGCGGGCACGCTGCGTTCGGGTCGCGAAGGGGTTCGTCCAGACGGGAGCATGATGTTCAACGAAGGTGGGTTCCGGGAGCGCGCGGCCGCGGATCCCGGGTCGGTCGGGGACCCCAGCGTCGGGTCCGCCAGCCGGATGCGGGAACGGCGCGAGGCGCTCGATGGCTGACACGTCGGTGCCCCTGACAGGCACGGGTGGGGTCGCCCCGCGACGGCGTCGCGGGGGGTCCGGCTCGCTGGCGCGGGTGGCTCGCTTCACGGTCGTCCGCCTGCTGGCGCTCTTCCTGACGGTGGGGAGACGGGCATGGCGTTAATACCGTCGACAGCTACTGGGGATCGCAACAGCTCAACCTCTCAGGTACCTACAACATCGGTGCGACGCGCCTGGTGTGCGGCATCCCGTTCACGGGAGAGACGGGCGCAAGGCAACTGTCGAAATCCATGACACCGCCGCCACCGAACAACACGAAACGTGCGCTCATGCAGGCGTACCGGGACAGCAACCACGTATTGCTTCGCTCGATGCTCTCCGCGAGACTGCATGCAATGCGGCTCACACCGCTCGACCGGGAAACGGTAGATTTCATCCGGTATACCGCGCTGCGACGCGAAGATCTCTCGGATTTGCGCGACACACTGGTGAGCGAACTGATCGCGCATCAAAGCATCGAGGCAAAGCTTCAGGCAGCGGATGTGCTCGCGGAAAACCGGCAATTCACCGACGCCCTGGAAGTGCTCGGCGCGTACAGCTTCGAAGGGTCGGTATCGCTGAAGCGGCAATATCTCAAACGCCGCGCGCTGTATCTCCCGTTTGCCTATCAGGGCGGGTATCGCGACGGCCTTCTTGCCCTCGATTCTCTCGAACCGCGATCGGTTGGTGACACAGCATTGCAGCCATTGTTCCGATTGTATCCGCTGCTGTACAGTGGGCTTCGTCTCGACAGCCTGACAAATCGTACCCCGAAACGGACCACGACTTCGGCGTTCTGGGAGCGCTTCCTGC
>JAWOIL010000099.1:0-17098 GCA_046484635.1 Trueperaceae bacterium | reverse complement strand
CGCTTGCGCTTGCGCCCGTTCGAACGACGCGACTGGGATGCCTACCTCGCCTACGCCTCGCGACCGGACGTGGTGCGCTACATGTACTGGGAGCCGCATGACGAAGCGGCGCACCGGGCCCGGCTGGAGAAGTACCTCACGCGGACGCGGCTGGCGGAGGAAGGCGACGTCCTTACGCTGGCGGTCGAGCCGATCGACGCTGGGGACGGCGCCTCGGGCGGCGCGATGGGCGACGAAGTGGGGGTCGCGATGCACGACGCGGTGGACGGCGCGCCCGTACCCAGCATCGTCGGCGAGGTCTTGCTCGTCTGGCGCAGCCTCGTCCATCGCCAGGGCGAGTTCGGCTTCGCGTTCCATCCCGACTTCCAAGGCAAGGGCTACGCGACCGAGGCCGCCGGCGCCATGCTCGATCTGGCGTTCGATCGGCTCGACCTGCACCGCGTGTTCGGCCGCTGCGACGCGCGGAACCGCGCCTCCGGCAGGCTGATGGCCCGGCTCGGCATGCGCCGCGAAGCCCACCTGGTCGAGAACGAGTGGATCAAGGGCGAATGGACCAACGAGGAGGCGTGGGCCATCCTGCAGCGCGAGTGGCACGCTCACAGGGCGGCCGCGGACGAGTGACGGTCGAACCGAGCCTGCCAGAGCTCCTCGCGAGCGCCATCTTGGCGGGGCGGATCGAGCGCGAGGACCGAGGACTTCGATCTGTTCTTGCACACGCCGCTCGCCTTGGCGCCTGGCATCTCGGCCCGAGCACCGCCTCGCGTGACGCGAACCCGAAGGGTATGCTTCGGGCGCACACGTACCTACATGCACGGGCAGTGGCCGCGGCGCCACGCTGCCGACGAACCGACCTCACCACGGCACGTCGAGGGCGCCCAGGACCGGTTCAACGCCATGCCTAAGCTCGAATCTCGAAACGCCTGCGGCGCACGAACGACCCTCGACGAAGCCGGCGCGGGATGAGCGCCAACCCGCTCGACACCGTTCGAGTCGCCGCGGTCCAGGCGACGCCGGTGTTCCTCGACCGCGAAGCGACCGTCGACAAGGCCTGCGCGCTCATCGGAGAAGCTGGCAGCCAAGGTGCACGGCTGGCCGTGTTCCCGGAGGGGTTCGTGCCCGCCTACCCGCTGTGGGCCTGGTTCATCCCGCCCTACCGGACGAAGGACGCGCGCGTGCTGTACGACGAGCTGCTGCAGCAGTCGGTGACGGTGCCCGGCCCGACGGTCGACCGGCTGGGGGAGGCGGCGCGCGACGCCGGGGTGACCGTCGTCATGGGTGTCAACGAACGCAATGCGGAGGCGAGCGGGACCACGCTCTACAACTCGCTGCTGTTCATAGGCCCCGACGGGCGCCTGCTGGGTCGGCACCGCAAGCTGGTGCCGACCGTGGCGGAGCGACTGGTCCACGGACGCGGTGACGGGAGCACACTCGCCGTCTATGACCTCGACATCGGTCGCCTGGGCGGATTGATCTGCTGGGAGAACTACATGCCGCTCGCGCGCTGGGCACTGTACGCGCGCGGCGTCCAGATCTACGTCGCGCCCACCTGGGACCGCGGCGAGCCCTGGAACTCGACGCTACGTCACATCGCCAAGGAAGGACGCGCCTTCGTGATCGGCTGTTGCTCGCCGGTTCACCGCGACGACGTGCCGGACCGATACGCCTTCAAGACCGAGCACCTGCCGGACGCGCCCTGGATCAACCCGGGCGGAAGTGCGATCGTCGATCCCGACGGGCGCTTCTTGGTCGAGCCGGTGACCGAGCGCGAGGAGATCCTCTACGCCGACCTCGACCTCGGCATGCTCCGCGGCTCGCGCTTCCAGCTCGACGTCGCCGGCCACTACGGACGCCCCGACGTGTTCGACCTGCGGATCCGCTCGGGGGACGAGCCGATGCTCCGCGGCGGCGCGGAGGTCGTCGACGGCCGCTCCGAACACCCCCGGGTGCCAGACGGCGGCACGCACGGGTCCGACGAGAGCTCGTAGCCTCGACGACGCCGCGACGACGCCGCGACGGCGCCGCGACGCCGAGACCAACCGAGACCAACCGAGACCAACCGCCGTGCAGTCTCTTCCTCCCGCGGCCCGGATGGCGAGTGCGACGTCGATGGAGAAGGCGGCATGACCTCGAGGGCGGCATTCACGCCAGACATGCGACGATGCGTGCGTGCCTGCCTTGAGCTTCCCCATGCGCCGCGAGGCGCACCTGGTCGAGAACGAGTGGATCGAGGGCGAATGGTCCGACGATGTGGTGTGGGCGATCCTGCAGCGCGAGTGGCTCACGCGCAGGGCGGCAGCGGCCTCGTGACGGTCGAACCGACCTTAACGGAGCTGCTCCGAAGCACAATCCTCGCGCGCGCGGCGCTCGTCGACGAGGTGCACGAGAGCGCGTTCCGGCTCTTCCACGGCCACCTCGAGGGCGACCCAAGGTACGTCATCGACGTGTACGGCAGGACGGCAGTGGTCTTCCACCACGCGCCGCCACGGGAACTGGACGACGAACTCGATACGATCCTCGCGGTCTTGCGCGATCGGCTGCCGTGGATCCGCGCCGCCATCGTCAAGGAGCGCGAAGGCGCGACGGACGAGGCGCGTCGTGGGCGGGTCTTCTGGCAGGGTGGCACCCCGACCATCGACACCCGCATCCGCGAGCACGGCGTGCGCTACGCCATCGACCTGCTCATGAACCAAGACGCCAGTTTCTACCTCGACACGCGCATCCTGCGCCGCTGGCTCATCGACCATAGTGAAGGCAAGAGCGTCCTGAACACGTTCGCCTACACCGGGAGCCTCGGGGTGGCCGCGCGGGCAGGCGGCGCCTCCCGCGTGCTCCACACCGACATGAACCACCGCTTCCTAAACGTCGCCAAGGCGTCGTACGCGCTGAACGGCTTCCCCGTCGACAAGCGCGACTTCCAGGCGCAGGACTTCTTCTCCATCGTGCGCGGCCTGAAGCTACGGGGTGAGCGCTTCGACACCGTCATCCTCGACCCGCCGTTCTTCTCCAGCACGCGCGGCGGGACGGTCGACCTGAACCAGGACGCAGCCCGTCTCGTGAACAAGGTCCGACCGCTGGTGACGAGCGGCGGCAACCTGGTGGTCGTGAACAACGCGCTGTTCGTCAGCGGCGCGGAGTTCCTTGGGCAGCTCGAAGCGCTGTGCTCCGGCGGTTGGATGGAGATCGCGCAATTGGTGGACGTGCCCGAGGACGTGACCGGGTACGCCACGACCCGTCGCGGAGAACCGGTGGCTGACCCTGCACCGTTCGCGCACGCGACGAAGATCGCGATCCTCACGGTGCGGCATCGTTGAGGGCCATCGTCGATAGGACGACTGCTAAGTACGTCGCCCGCGCCGAAAGCGAACGCGGTCATCACGCACGAGAAGCAGATCGGACGGTATCCCATGGTCAAGGCTTCCCGGATCGGGCCTATCGAGCGCGCCACCAACCGCGCGTGGGACTGGTGGCTCGCGTTCATGGAGAGGATCGACGCCAAGAGCCTCGATCATCACGAGATCGCCCTGAAGGTCTTCGAGGAGCTCGATGGTGCGATCGAGAGCCACGCCTGGTGGGCGCAGGCCGTCACGGTGGCGTACGAGCAACACATCGGCCGCCGCCTGCCCGGTCAACGGCCCGACGGCACCTTCCAGACCAGCGTCAGCAAGTCCACGGACCTCGGCATGCAGGAGTTGATGAACGCCTGGGTGGAGTTCGCCAAGGCCGACCCGACCGTCACCAACATGATCGCGGACGAACCGCGCGTGAGCGGCACGGAGAAGCGCATCACCTGGCGCGTAAGGGCCGCCGACGGTTCCTCCATCGTCGTCACGAGCGAACCGAAGAAGAACGGCACCGCCACCATCGTGGCGACCCAGACGGGGTTGCCGTCGTTTGATCGCAACCTCGACGCCAAGGAACTGTGGGCTGGGGTGGTGGGGCGGTTCTTGGACTTTCACTAGCAACCGGGCACGGCCGCGCCTTTACACGGACCAGACGAACGGTTCACGCGGAGGCAACCTGCGCCCCGTAGGGTGAGGGTGTGGAAGGAGGTCCATCATGGCTCCCTGGGGTTCTGGGTATGGGCATATGACGTCGTTCGGTTGGATCGGCATGGTGCTCTTTTGGATCCTGATCGCGTTGGGCATCGTGTGGCTTTGGCGCAGCCTCGACCTATCTCGAACGTGGCGCGGTGGCAGCACCGGCGAGGACTCGCCGTCACGGAACGCCGACCGCTCGCTCGAGATCTTGCGCGAGCGCTACGCCAAGGGCGAGATCGACGCAGAGCAGTTCGAGAAGATGAAGCGCGACCTGACTTGAAGCGGCACGGCAATCAGGAGGCCACCGGTCGAATCGGCCACGGCGTTCAGAGCGCAATGCCAGCGGAGTAGTGTGCCTTCATGAGCGAGCGCATCCTCGTCGTCGAGGACGACCGCGATGCGGCCGAGGTGGTGCGGGCGTACCTCGAACGTGAGGGGTACGAGGTGTCCGTCGAGCGCGACGGCGTCGCCGGGTTGGCAGCGGCGTTTGCGCGGCCGCCGGCTTTGATCGTGCTCGATTGGATGCTCCCTGGCCAGAGCGGCGCGGAGTTCCTCAGGCATCTGCGACGCGAGCACCGCACGCCCGTCATCATGCTCACCGCGCGCGGCGAGGAGAGCGACCGCGTGGTCGGCCTCGAGTTGGGCGCCGACGACTACGTCACCAAGCCGTTCAGCCCGCGTGAACTGGTGGCGCGCGTTCGCGCCGTCCTGCGGCGCACGTCGCCACGACAGGACCCCGCCGGACGGCCGGTGGAACATGCAGGCTTGATGGTCGACCCCGCGCGTCGCAGCGTGTCCTTCGCTGGCGCCGAGCTTCCGCTCACGACGATGGAGTTCGACCTGTTGCTCACCTTGACAGGAGCTCCGGGCCGCGTCTTCCGCCGCAACGAGTTGCTCGAGCGCGTGTGGGGCGCCGACTTCACTGGCGTCGACCGCGTCGTCGACGTGCACGTCTCCAACTTGCGCCAGAAGTTGGCGACCGTCGGCGCCGACGCTCTGCTGGTGACGGTGCGCGGCGTCGGGTACAAACTCGAAGGATGAAGCGCCGGGACAGCATCTTCCTTCGCCTCCTGGCGTCGCACCTGCTGGTGGTCGCGGTGGGCGCCGGCGGGATCTTCCTTGCCGGCGAGGCGCTGGCGCCGTTGGTCATCGATCGCCACGTGAAGCAGATGGTGACGTTCTTGCACACCCATATGGATCGGCCGATCGCGGCACTGTCCCACGACCTCGAGGTGTCGTACCGGCGCGCGCTGACGCAGTCCATCGGTTGGTCGGTGGCGCTCGCCGCGGTCGCCGGTGTGGCGGTGGCCTGGTTCGTAACGCGGCGCATCGTGAAACCGCTGCGTTCGCTCACGCTCGCCAGTCGGCGTATCGCGGGCGGCCGCTACGCGCAGCGCCTCGACGCCGGCGCTCCCGGCGAGATCGGTGAGCTCGCCGCGGCGTTCAACCGCATGGCGGAGACGCTTCAACACTCCGAGGAGCAACGCGTGAAGCTGCTATCGGACGTGGCGCACGAGTTCCGCACCCCGCTCTCGAATCTCAGGGGGTACCTCGAGGGCCTGGAAGACGGCGTGTTCGGCCCGGGAGAGGTGTCCGAGCCCACGCGCAGGCAGATCGCGCGGCTCGAGCATCTGGTGGACGACTTGAGTCTGCTTTCTCGGGTGGAGACCGGCCAGGTGCCGCTCGTCATCGAACCCGTGGCCGCCGCCGAGATCCTGGACGCCGCGGCCGAGGCCTTCCTGCCCAGGTTCGACACCCACGCGGTCGAGCTCGTCATCGACCCCGTCGACCCGGGCCTGACCGTCCTGGCCGACCGCGAACGCGTCCATCAGGTACTGGGAAACCTGCTGGCGAACGCCTTGCGCTTCAGCCCCCCGCGGGGACGCGTGCAGCTGCGCGCGCACCGGGCCGAGGGCATGCGCCGCGACCAAGCGAAGCGGCCTTCCATACGCTTCGAAGTCCAGGACGACGGCCCGGGGATCCCATCCGGCGAGCGCGAGGCGATCTTCCGTCGCTTCTACCGCGGCGACACCTCACGTGGACGCGATGACGGCGGCGGCAGCGGCATCGGACTCACCCTGGCGAAGGAGCTCATCGAACGGCAGGACGGCGAGATCGGCGTCGACTGCGCCGAAGACGGGGGAAGCACGTTCTGGTTCGTCCTGCCGGGGGCAGGCCCGTCCCCGCAGTAGGACGACGGGCCGCCAAGGACCGCGATCGCAAGCGGCAGGACGCGCGGATTTCCGTCTCGGAGGCGCTCCTCGCAACGCTTACACCGACTTCACATCACGCTTATCCGAGGTTTGCAGCGCGGTCGCATGCTGCTCTCGATGGAGGCACCATGAGATCGAGAGCACTCCCCCTCATCGTCGCCGTCGTAGTGGCGGCATCCTTCTCGCTGGCCTCGGCCGACGGCGGTCACCATGCCCAACCGGGGCAAGGGGCGGGCTTCGGCAGCCCACTCCCGCACCCGGCCATGCACGACATGATGATGGCGCATGGCTTCGGCCACGAACCGGGGCACGCCGGGATGGGGCCCGGCATGCACGGTGTTATGGGGCCCGGCATGCACGGCGCCATGGGGCCCGGCATGCACGGCGCCATGACACCGGGCATGTCCTTCGGGATGGACGGCGCGATGGCCGGGCTCGTCTCGTTATCGGGCGAAGCCTTCGATGCCAGGTTCCTGAGCGCCATGATCGCGCATCATGAAGGCGCGATCGCTGCCGCCGACGCAATCCTCGTCACCACCGAAGATCCGTTCGTGCGCGAGGCAGCCGAGTCGATCCTCGCGACGCAGCAGGCCGAGATCGACCAGATGAACGCATGGTCGCAAGCTTGGTTCGGCGGAGCATCGGGTGGAGCAGCGCCCGCAACGATGGGATCCGGACCGATGGACATGGGCGTTCCGTCGGCCGCCCAGTCGCCGACGACGCCGGACGCCGCGTTCTTGGCGGACATGATCCGGCACCACCAACAGGCCATCGACATGGCGCAACTGGCGCTCGAGCGCTCGGGTCGAAGCGAGATCCTCGACCTGGCGCGCGACATCATCGCGGCGCAGAGCGCCGAGGTCCGCGCGTTCGCCTCGGCGCTGCGCGACGAAGGCGCCCCGCGATGACGGGCCCTCGCTCAAGGGCGACGCACCGCGAGCATCGGCGTGCGGGTCGAACGGCCGGCTCGCTCTCGGCGATGATCGTCGCCACCGCACTGGCGCTCACCCTCGGCCACGCCTTGGCCGACGCACCGCCACCCGACTTCCGCGGGACGACGATGACGTTGACCAAGTCCCCAACCTGCTCCTGTTGCGACGCCTACGCAGACGTCCTGCGACAGGCCGGAGCCGGCGTGACCATCGAAGTCGTCGACGACATCGCCCAGCACAAGCACGCGGCGGGAGTACCGACGCAGCTATGGAGCTGCCACACCCTCAAGATCGACGATTACGTGGTCGAAGGGCACGTGCCGCTCAGCGCGATCGCGAGGCTGCTTGCAACGGGGCCGGCGGTTACCGGCATCGCCCTACCAGGAATGCCCGCAGGATCGCCCGGGATGCCCGGCACCGCACCCGCGGCAGGTCTCGAAGTCCTGAGCTTCGGCCCAGTCGGCGTGACGGAGTTCGGTGTCTTCTAGCCAAGCTCGCCCACCGTCGGATACCGTGCAATTCATGATGCGGGATGCGTTCACACTGCCGGAAGCCGGTCGTCGTAAGGCTCTTGCCGGTTCCCGCGGTGGGCAGCAGGTGAAGCACGACAGCACTTCGACAAGGCGGGCAACATGAGTCGCCGTCGCGCGAAGCCCCAACGGCGCCGCGATAGGCAAGCAGCCCGCAAGCGCCGATCCCCGCCGTGGAGCGTCATCGGTGTGCTGTTGGGCATCGGCGTCATCGCGAACGTCGTCGTGTGGTCGCGCCCTGCCGCGAGTCCCGCGGCCGATTACCCGGAGTACTCGGCGGAACTGGTGGCGCGCGGCCAGCAGGCGTTCGAGGCGAACTGCGCCACCTGCCACGGTCCTGACGGACGTGGTGACGCCGCTGCCGGGGTTCCCGCCCTGAACGGCAGCATGCACGCGTGGCATCACCCCGACAGCCAGATCGCCGGGCTGATCCGCCGTGGAGGGATCCAGATGCCCGCCGTGGGACCGGATTGGTCGGACGAGGACATCACGGCCGTGTTGGCGTACGTGAAGCAGTGGTGGTCGCCGCAGCAGCGCACGTTCCAGGCGGAGGTGTCTCGAGCGAACCCTTGAAGGTCGCGCGACGGCAGGGAATCGCGAACGACGGTCGGACGTCGAAGCCGAGCGTCCTCGCGACACCCGTATCCCTCTCGGCCGAATATGCATCCGCTCATCCGGATAGTAGGATGATGAAGTGGAGCGCCACGTCCTCCCCCAGACCCTCGCCTCCGAGGACGCCGAACGGATCGTGACCCTCTTCCGGGCCCTGTCCGACCCGACCCGCCTTCGACTGGTGCTCCGGCTCAGCCATGAGCCCTGCAACGTGACCAACCTGGTGCGAGCGCTCGACCTGCCACAGAGCACCGTCTCGCGTCACCTGAGCGTGCTGCGTGGCGCGCGGCTCGTCGTGAGCGAGCGTCGCGGCGCAAGCTCGATGTACCGCATGGCGGACTCGCACCTGCGGTCCCTGCTGCTGGAGGCCTTCGCGCACGCCGAGCACGAGCGGCTCGGCATCGCCGACCACGCTGCCGCCCATCGTCCCAAGTCGACAAGGTGACGACGTTCGCCATATTCGGCGTGTTGCACAACCGCCACTTCGCGCGGCTCTACGCCGCGCAGACCATCAGCCAGGTCGGCGACGCCCTCACCTGGGTCGCGCTGGCGTTGCTTGCGTACGAACTTGCCGGGGCCGACGCCGCGGCGGTCCTCGGCGCGGCACTCACCCTGCGGGTCGGTGCGTTCGTGCTGTTCTCGCCACTTGCAGGCGTTTTGGCCGACCGGATGGAGCGCAAGAAGCTCCTCATCGCGGCGCACTTCGGGCGGGCGGTCATCATCGGGTTGATGCCGCTGACCACCGACGTGTGGCAGGTGTATGCCCTGGTGTTCGTCCACAACGCCCTCACGGCGTTCTTCACACCGGTCAACCAAGCCACCGTGCCACTGCTCGTTGGCCGCCAGGACGCCGGTCGCGCGTTCGCATTGTCGAGCGCGACCACCGAGGTCCTGGGCATCGTCGGCCCTGGGCTCGCGGGCGTGCTGGCGGTGTGGGTGGGCGGTCGGTCCTTGTTCTTCGTCGACGCCTTCACGTTGGTCTCGGCCGGCCTGCTCGTGATGACGCTGCCCAGCCTCCGCGCCAACGTCGGAGGCGGGATCGATGCCGGCCGTTGGCGCGACGTACGCGACGGCACCGCGCGGCTCTGGCGCGACCCGCCGGTACGATTCGCGCTGTTGATGGAGTTGGTCGCTGCCATCGCCGGGGCGCTGATCCTCGTGGTCACGGTGTTGCGCGTCAAGGCCGGACTCGGCCTCGGCGACCTCGAGTACGGCTGGGTCATGGCGCTCTACGGCCTCGGCGCCGCCGCCGGCTCTCTGGCGTTCGGGTCCCTTGGCAGACGCGTACCGCGAACGCTCTTCGTGCTGGTGGGCGCAGCGCTGACGTCCGCCGCCATCTTGCCGGCCGACAACGCGGCGCTCGCGCCGCTCATGGCCTTTTGGCTGATCGCGGGGGTCGGCCAGAACTGGGTCAACCTCCCCACCGAGACACTCCTCGCCGAACGCACCGAGGAGCGCGCACAGGGCCGCGTGTACGGCGCGCACTTCGCCTGGAGCCATCTCTGGTGGGCGTTCGCCTACCCGCTCGCGAGTGTGCTTGGCACGCGGGCACCCGATCGCGCCTTCCTGATCGGCGGCGTCGCGGCCCTGGCGGTACTGGTCGGCGTGACCATGACCTTGAGACGCGGCGTGGAGTTGCGGGTGAAGCCCGTCGAAGGGTAGCGGCACCGCGTGACCGTCTGGTTCGGACGGCAAGTACGACGATGTCCCCATCGAGGCGTCGACCGAAGCGTCCGCAGGTGGTAAGGAACGTGCTACACATGGCCAGTCCAGGCGCGCGGCGGCCGGCGTTCGGGCCAAGAACCGACCCGCGGTTCCGACGCGAGCACGAAGGAGCGGTCGATGGCGAATGCACCGAAGCACGCCCCGAGTACCGATGCACTGCTGGCATCAGCACGACGGATCGCAAGCGACTGGGCAACGCAGCGCCACGATCGTCAACGACGTCGATCGCTCGACAAGGCGGACTTCGACCGCTTGGCCGAAGCGGGCTTCCTCCAGCTCGGGGTTCCGGTGGAGCACGGCGGCGCCTTCCGCGGCGTCGCCGAGTCCACCCGACCGATCGCGGAGATCCTCCGCACGCTCGCGGCCGGCGACGCCTCGGTCGCGCTGGTCGCGAGCATGCATCCGACTATCATCTACGTCGGCGGCTGGCTGGCCTACCCGACCGCGCCCGCGCCGTACACGGAAGCATGGGACGAGCAACGCCGTTTCGTCTTCGATACCGTGATGGCGGGACACTGGTGGGGCACCATCACCTCCGAGCCCGGCAGCGGCGGCGACCCCATGAAGACCCGTTCCGGCGCGACGCTGGAGGGCAACGGTGCCTACCGTGTGAGCGGCCAGAAGCACTTCGGCAGCGGTTCGGGGATCACCTCGTTCATGCTCACCACAGCAGTACCCGACGGCGAGGACAAACCCGACGTGTTCGTGTTGGACGTGCGCGGCGTGCCGTGGGACGGGAGCCGCGGGATGACGCTGCTATCCGAGTGGGACGGTCACGGGATGATCGCCACTCAAAGCCACGCCATGCGCTTCGACGAGGTACCCGCCGTGCGATGCGCCTGGCCCGGGGCCTTCGAACGGGACACGCCGATCAACCCGGGCTTCGTGACGACGCTGTTCACGTCGGTGATCGTCGGCATCGTCGACGCGGCCATCGAGGAAGCGCGCAGCAAACTCGCGCCCCGCCGAGACGCGCTGGAAGCGTTCGAGCGCGTCGAGTGGCTACGAGCCCTACGGGAAGCCTGGCTGATCGATCAGGCGTTCGAGGGCATGCTCCGCGCGACGGAGCAAGAGAACGGCCGAAACGTCACGCTCGCCAAGACCGCCGTCGCGGAACTGGCGGAGTCGGTCACCACCCGCCTGTGCCGGGTGATGGGCGGCGGATCGTACGCTCGACACGCGCCGTTCGGCTTCTGGGCGCAGGACGTCAAGGCCCTCGGGTTCCTCCGGCCCCCGTGGGCGATGGCGGACCGGATGGCGTACGAGGAGGCGTTCCCTACAGGTAAGGTGAGCACTCAGCAGGAGGGTTGCTGAGCTCGGGCGGAATCGGGCCAGCGATGACCCCGATGACGCCGCACGATTCCAGGAGGAGAACCATGCTGCCCGAAGTCCAGCAACTCGTGAACGAGATCGACGCCGCGCGCACGGATCTCGTGCGTAGGGTCGAGCACCTGACGGCCGAGCAAGGGGCACACCAACCGACCCCGGACACATGGTCCATCACCGAGGTGATCGAGCACCTCGTGTGGGCCGAACTTAACGGACTGAACAGCATGATGGTCGCGATGGAAGCGTCGCGACGCGGCGAACCCGTGTGGACCGCGGAGAACCCGAACCGGGGCAAGCACATCGAGGAGATCGTCCAGCGCACGTGGCGGGCGAAGGAGACGGCCCCACTTGGCGCGGAACCGAAGATGGGCGGGCCGCTACCCTACTGGGTGGCGCTCTTCCGCGCCAGTCAGCAGGTCGTGGAGCGCGTGGCCGAGGAGATCCGCGCCGACGAACTCGACGACGTCATCTACCCGCACTTCCTGTCGGGGCCGCTCACGATGCGGCAGCGGCTGGAGTTCCTGCGCTACCACATGCAGCATCACATGTCGCAGGTCGCCGCGATCCGGAAGGCGATGGCGGATACTCGGCTAAGGTAGACGGACCCAGGGAAGGAGGGCGGAATGCACGCTGCCCCGTTCTCGATCCGCCGAGGCCGGTTCTGCCTCGTCGTCGCCTTGGCTCTCGTTCTGGCGCTGACCGCTTGTTCCATCGATCCCTCCGCGCTCGTTCCTGCGCCCGAAGGCGTGCGCCTGGTCGAGCATGATGGCGCCATCGACGTTCACTGGCTCCCCGTTGCGACAGCTGGGGTGACGGCGTACCAGGTGTTCCTGGCGGAGGGTGAGTCGTCCCAGGCGCCGTTCGAGATGATGTCCGAGGTCGACGCCAACACCCATACGGCGACGATCTCGGGTCTGACGAACTTCACGCCGTACCGCTTCACGGTCCGCACCGTCACGGCGGGCGGCGAATCGGATCCCTCGGAGCCCGTGTGGGGCGCGCCCTTCTCGGTGGATGCCGTGCCGATCGCCGGCTTCGAGAGCGACGCGGAAGGGGCGGTCGCGGTCCTGGTCGACGGGTCGCGATTCCGCCTGCACACCCGTGAGGAGATGACTGCGACGGACGGCCCCGAGCCGCCCGACTTCGAATTGGGCTCGGTAGCGGTCCGCCCAGGTGGCCTAGCCGCGGCAGCGCTGGGGACCTCGGACGCTCCCTTGCCCGACACCTTCACGCTGTCCGCTTTCCAGACGCCCATCCGTCACCAGGAGCGCCGCGGTACGTGCCAGACGTTCACCGTAGTTGCCGCGATGGAGGCGGCGTACCGGCACCTCGGGTTCGGTTCGCGCGACCTCTCGGAGCAGTTCGCTAGCCACCTCTACCGCATCACGACCTTGCGCGACCCGGCCCCGACCAACGCCGAAGCGCGGGAGAACACGCTCGGCATGCGCGGCGGCGGGTCGACGGCCGGCGTCTTCGGGCGTCTGATGAGGTACCGGATCCCGCTCGATACCTTGGACCCCTACGTCGGCGCGAGCAGCTTCGAGAACCCCAACCAGGACGGAGACGTGCCGCGCATCGACCCGGGCGACGAGACCGTGGCGCAAGCGATCTACAACGAATGGAACCTCCAGGACGAACCCACCAGCTACCAGATCCCCGCGACCCTGACACACACACCGTTCCCACGCGAGGCGCTGGTCGAAGCCGAGTACGGCATCACGGGGTTCTCGAAGGTGCCCAGCCCCAGTCGCCACGACCCTACCTGGTACGAGCAGGTGCTCGTGAGCGGCCACGAGATCGCCTTGGGGTTCTGCTTCAATGGCGGCGGAAGCGACGGCGACGGCGTGTGGCGCACGGGTGACGATGAGGGCTGCGGCGGCCACGCCGTCCTGCTCATCGGCTACGACCGCACCGACCCGGACGACCCCGTGTTCATCGCCAAGAACTCCTGGGGCGGCACGGCTTTCCAGTTGATGGAGTACGCGTACGTCACCGACCCCGATAGCTTCCTCTCGGCCCACGTCCTCGGTGGCGTTACCGATCCCGGGCGCGGCAACGTCCACCCCCAGGTCGCGCTTGGCCGCTGGGATCTGGTGTACGACGGCAACCTCGCCACGCTCGACATCAACCGGCTTTCGGACTTCTACCAACCGTCCAGCATCGGTGGGTTGCAGGACCGGCGCCTGGGAACCCTGTTCGGGGCGTCGGCGAACGCGTACCGCGTGAACGGCGCCGCGAACGTCGGAGCGAGCGGTGCTGCCATCGATGTCGACTTCCACGTCGACTTCGCCGATCCTGCCCTCGACTACGAGACGCTCTCGGGCGTGCACTTCACCGGCTACGTCACCGAGAACGAGCCGTCGTTCATGGCCGGCACCTTCCAGCACCCCACCGCGCCAGGCACGTTCGGGTTCTACGCTCACAAGGACGGCCCGGTTGCGAGTGTGTTCCCTGGGCCGGGGAACGAACCGGCTTCGTACCGAGGGACGTGGCGCATCCTGGGGCTCGGGACGGACGGCCATCTGGTGGTCGACGACGTCCTGCCCACCGGTGTGTTCTCCGGTGTGTCGACCCACGATGCCGCTTCCGTGAGCGGGATGCTCGACCTCGGTAGCGAGACGATCACCTTCGACTTGGCCGACGCGAGCGGGATCACCGGTAGCGTCACGGCGCACCTCCACAACGGTGACCCTGGCACCGCATCGGGCACCATCACGTACGGCGGCCACGCGGCCGGGATCGCCATCGTGCGCGTGGGCGACGAGCCCGGCGTCGAGATCGATCACGTCGGCACCCTCCGCGAAGACGGCGCGATCGACCTGGGGGCAACGGTGGCGGGGTTCGTCGATCCCGGCGCCGTGAGCATCGAGTGGAGCTACCAGGTCGGTGCCGGCGGGTCCAGCACCGTCTTCGCCACCTCGTCGAGCGGCGAGGTGTTCACGGCGAACCTGCCGTGTGACGACCTCATCGTCACGGCCGCGGCGCGCGACACATCCCGCGGCCTGGAGGCCAAGGACGTCGTGCCGATCAGCTGCGCCCGCGCGATCGAGACCCGACTGTTCCATGCTGACCGAACCGCAAGCGGCTGGGTGAATTCCAACGGCAAGGCCGGGACGGCAGCATCCGGCAACGTGCTGTACGTCGGGGACGACGCCTTCGACCACGGCTACCGCTCGTTCCTGACGTTCGTCTGGAACCTTCCAAGCGATCTGGCGGTGATCGAGGGCGCGCAGGTGACGATCTTCCTGGACGGGGTGGAAGGCACCCCGTACGCCGTGCTCAACGAGCTGAGGGCGTTCCACGCCGACTATGGCGACACCCTCGATGCGGCCGACTACGTGGGCTACACGCCCCTCCCGGGGGCTGCCACTTTGCCGTTCGACGGCTCTTCCACCTTCGGCGCCATGACCTTCGACGTCACGGCCGCGATGCAGGACGCTTGGGAGAACCGCGTCACTCGCGGCGAGCGGTTGCAGTTGGCACTGCAGTTCGGCGCCGCGACCGACGGCGACGGCCAAGCCGATCGGGCGACGTTCCTCGCGGAGAACTCTCCCGGGACAACGCTTCTGCCGTACGTGGAGATCACGTACCGGAACTACTAGGGGCGTCCGTGCCACGACCGCCACGACCGCCACGACCCAGAAGATCTCCGCCGTCAACCCAGATCGGACGCCACCTCGGTGCGCACCCAGCGCAAGAAGAACGGGCTGTCGAACCCGACCCTGTCGTCATCCCGCACCAGCAACCCGCGTCCGATCAGCGCCTCCACCGCCTTGTGCACCGACGAGCCTCCCGGAAGGCCGTACTGGTCACGCACCTGGGCGGAGTACAGCTGGTCGACGCCGAGCGCCACCACCCGCAGCACGTCCTGCTGCTGCGCCGAGAGCTCGTTCCAGAGGCTGCGAAGAAGCGGCGTCTCGCTGCGCACCACGTCATCGAGCGTCGGTAGGACGTCGGCAACCTCGACCTTGCGACCGCCCGCCATCCCGCGGAAGTAGAGTTGCCTCGCGACCTGGATCACGTCCTGGGTGCGAGGCCCGGCCAAGCGGACCAACTCCAAACCGACCCCAGCGGTGACACCGCTGCCACGAGCGAGCCGTTCGTCGATCCACTGGGCGAAGCGCTTGGCGTCGATAGGCCCCAACGGCAGCAACTCGAACATCTTGTAGAACGCCCGCTTCGGGCCGATCATGCCGTGGATCAACGACTCCTGCGAACCGGCGCAGACGAACGCCAGGTCGCCGTGACGCTGCATCACGTCGCGAAGATGCCACTCGGAGCTCTCGCCGGCGAACGACCGAACCGCCTGGAACTCGTCCAGCACCACCGCCACCGGCCGCTTGGTGTCGGCGCGGATCTGGTCGAGACGCTCGAACACGCCCTCGAACGCCCGCCGCCGTTCCTCCTCGCTCGCCGTACGACGATCGATGCCGAACGTGATGGCCGGTGGTCCGCCGCGCTCGTCGAGCTTCACCGTCACGCGCGGGGCGAGGCCACCCAGAAGGTCCTCGAGCCGGAGTTTCAGCCAACGGGTTTCCAGGTAGAGGGAGCGCAACAAGCGGGCCGACACGTCGAACAGGTTCGTCGCCGTGGCCACGTCCGCGGTGACGACGACCGGCTTGGGGCGCGCGTTGCGAGCCGACTCCGCCGCGTTCCAGATGGTCGAACTCTTCCCCATCCGGCGCGGGCCGTACACCAGCAGCGACGAAGCCGACAGCATCGCGGTCCGGATCCGATCGACCTCCTCCTCGCGATCGGCGAAGTGGTAGCCGGAGACACGTTCACCGATTCGGAAGGGGTTGTTGGACGTGGTCGCTGCCATGGCCGCCGCTCGCTTTCACCAAAGAGTGACTCACCAATCGGTGAATCACTGAGTGGTGAAATCCTAAGGCGGAACGGCGACGGTGTCAACCGGAATGCCCGCGTCGCCTCACGACGCCGCGCGGATGGCGTCGACGAGCTCCTGCTTGGTCATGCTGCTGCGGCCCTCGATGTCGAGCGCCTGGGCGCGTTCATAGAGTTCGCTCTTGGTGCGCCGCTCGAGATCGGCCGCGTCCGTTGCCTTCTTGCCGCTGCCGCCGCGCTTCCCGCTCCCGTCCCCGCCGCCGTCCTCGGCCTGCGCCAGGCTCTGCTTGAGCACCTGCATCAGGTCGACATCGTCGACGGGCGCCTCGCCCGAGTCGTGCGCCAGCTCGATGACGCCCTCGCCGGCTGCGCGCTTGCGCGCGACCAGGTCGAGCAGGCGCCGCGTGGCGCGATCGCGGAGCTGCGCACGGTCGAGGTCCTGGGCCGACAGGCGCTTCATCGCGCGTTCGGCCTCCTTGCGCAGAGCGGCGTCGGCCTCGCCGAGTTCGGGTAGGCCCACGTCGTCGGGCGAGCGCAACTCGTCGTGGAAGCGCAGCGTCTGGGCGCGCAGGATGCCGTCCTCGGCGATGATCGCGACCAGGTACTCGGTGTCGCGCATCACGAAGGTCGCGATCCCCACCCGGCCGGCCTCTTCCATCGTCTTGGCCAGCAGGCGATAGGCCTTGAGAGCTTCCCGGTCCGGCGCCAGGAAGTAGCTGCGCTCGAAGAGCATCGGATCGACCTCGTCCTCATCGACGGATCGCGAGCGCTACATCGATCTCGTGAACGAGCCGACGGCGGCGCGGTCCACCGGGTACTACAACCGTGAGAATGCGCGCTTCGAGCTCGAGCGGCCGGGGCGCAGCCCCTACGTC
>JAWOIL010000061.1:0-9533 GCA_046484635.1 Trueperaceae bacterium | reverse complement strand
ACACGATCCAGGCGATCCCGGAGGTGAGGCGTCGTCGCTCGGTCGATCGGTGCAGGCGTGCCAGTCGTCGCGTCATGGTCTCCTCCGGCGCTCGTGCGCCCATCGTCGGTGCCTGCCGGCCTGCAGCGAGAGATCGGCTCCCGCGCGGATGCACGTTCGTCGCGCCGAGGCCGCCGACCGGCAAGACTCGTCCATGTCTACGGCGGGCGCCGTGAACGAGGCGTAAACGCTTCCGCCCCACGATCGGGCGCATCGAGCACCTCGTGAACGATCGCATCGAAGGGGAGCGACTCGCCTTCGCCCCAGGCCCGCGCGTAGGCCGCGGCGCCGACGGCGTCGCGGGCATCTGCCCGCAAGCGTGCGTGCGCCTCGACCTTGTCGGCCTGGAGCGGGAGCTCGAGCGTTTCGCGCTCTCGGGTGACCGCGCCCCAGATCCGGACCGCCCGTAGCGGGTCGCCGGACGCTAGGAAGAGAGAGGCGAACGCCTCGAGCACCGGCGGCAGGGCGCTGCGCTCGCCCGCATCGACCGCCAGCGCGAGGGCACTGCGAAGCTGGACGAGCGCGGCTCCCTCATCGCCGCGTCGCCTCGAGAGGTTGCCCAGGTGGACCAGCGTCTCGGCGACCCCGAGCGTATCGCCAGCGGCGCGGCGTAATTCGAGGCTCTCCTCGTAGCACGCGGCTGCGGCGTCGAGATCCCCCCTTGCCGAGCGCAGCACGCCGAGGTTGCCGAGCGCGAGCGCAACGCTCCAGGCGTTGCCGAGCGCGCGGAAGGCGGTCACGCACTTCTCGAAGATCGGCGCGGCGGTGTCGAGATCGCCCAGCACAGCGTGCACGCTGGCCAGGTTGTAGAGCGACGCGGCCACGCCCCAATCTTCTCCGAGCTGACGACGGACGTCTGCGGCCGCCTCATGCAGCCGCCGCGCCTCGTCGTAGTCGGCCTGCATGAAGGCGAGGACGCCAGCACCTGAGAGGGCCTTGCCCCGCTCGGTCGTCGCGGCGTCGGCGTCGCCGAGCTCCAGTGCTGCCCGGTACCATTGACGGCCCTCGGTCAGGCGCCCGCGGATCGACCAGTACTGCCAGAGCGCCCCGGCCGTGCCCTGGGCACGTTGGGCCCTGCCCTCCGACACGAACCATTCGAGGGTCGCCCGCACGTCGAGATAAGCGAGGTCGAGCCGAGCCAGCGCTTGCGCCTGACCGGCTCCCTTCAGTGCGTGCTCCTCCTCCTCGACCAGGGTGCGGTGGTACGCCGCGTGGGCACTCCGAGCGTCCCGCTCGTTCTCTGACTCGCGCGCCAGCTTCTCCCGCGCGAACGAGTGTGCCAGCGGGTGCTGGGTATAGCGTCCGTCGGGAAGGTGCCTGATGAGCGAGGAGTCGACGAGCGCCGCGAGGAGCGGGATCGAGGCGCCGGCAACGCGCGTCGCCCCGAGTCGGTCGAAGCCGTCGACGAACACCGAGAGGCGCTCGAGCGCGCGACGCTCGGCCGGCGTCAAGAGCTCCCAGGAGTGCTCGAAGGTGGCGCGGAGGCTGCGCTGCCGATAGGGGACGTCGCGCGAGGACGCGGTCAGGAAGTCAAGGTGACGACCGATCTCCTCGGCGATCGCCTCGACGGGGATCGCCCTCACCCAGGGGGCGGCGAGCTCGATCGCCAGGGGTGAGCCCTCGACGCGTCGGCATATCTCCCGGACGTGCGGGAGGTCGGCCGGCTCGACGGCGAAATCGCGGTGGACACGCTTCGCGCGCTGCACGAACAGCTGCAGCGCGTCGGAGTACATGGCGTCGGCGGGGGGCCCGTCGGTGGCGAAGGGGAGGCCCTCTATCGGGAAGAGCTGCTCGTCCGTGAGGCCGAGTCGCACCCGGGAGGTGACCAGCAGCGTCGCGCGAGGGCAGGTTTCCAGGAGGTCGGCGACCCTACCGGCGCCGGCGACCAGGTGCTCTACGTTGTCGAGCACCAGGAGGAGCGGTGCGTCGCCGAGCTCGCGGGCCAGCGCCGCCAGCGGTCCCTCGCCGTCGTCGCGCCGCAGGGCGAGCTGGTCGGCTACGGCGTCAGCGATCCGCTCGGAGTCGGTCACCGTGTCCAGGCGGACGAAGCCGACGGCGTCACCGAACGGGTCGCGACCGATCTCCTCGGCGGCGACGCTCGCGGCGAGGCGCGACTTGCCGATGCCGCCGAGGCCCGTGATCGTGACCAGGCGCACGTCGTCACGCCGAATCAGCGCGGCGAGCGCGAGCAGCTCCGCGTCGCGACCGACGAACGACGTGGGAGGCTGCGGGAGCCGGAAGCGAGGCGCCGCCCGCTGCCCACGAACTACGCGGCGCAGCATTGCGCGCGCCTCGTCCATCCGATGCTCGAGTGCGATGCCGAGCTCCGCGGCCTCGCGCCTGACCTCGGCCGCGCGTGGGCTGTCGCAGGTGATGAGCACGCGGTGGAGTCGCTCGAGCTCCTCCGGATCGAGTTCGGGCGCGCCTGGCAGGTCGAGCGCCTCGACCGCGATGTCCGCCGCTCGGCGCACGTTCCCTTCGACCGCGTCGAGCTCCGCGCGCCGCAGCAGATGGTGCCGCAGACGCTGAGCGATGTACTCGCGGGTCCGATAGACCCACTCCTCCAGCTCGACACCCAGGTCTCGCAAGGGGACGGCGTCGAGGAACGGGCCCGCGTAGAGCCGACGCGGGTCGGCGAGCTCGTCTCCGCCGAGGCCGCTCAGCAGCTCGCCGGCGTCGCTCGGGATGGAGGTGGCCACCATCGCGCCGTCGGTCGCGATCGCCCCCGGCGCTCCTCGACGAAGCTGCCCGAGCGCAACGCGCAGGCTCGTCATCGGCTCGGCCGCGGCGCTCCAGAAGAGCGCGCTCAGGAACCGGCGGTCCCGCGGTCCCTCGAGCGCTAGGTAGGCAAGCAGGAGCAGTGGCTTGGGTCGTCGGAAGTCGACCCCCTCGAGCGCGAGCCTGCCGAGCGTTCGGAGCCGCATGCGCGCACTATAGGCTGATGCTCCTAGCCCATTGGACTGTTGTCTGACGTTGTTGGCTCGTCCCTGACGAGGGCGCAGCGGCAGGTGGACGCGGTGCTCGTTGCCATGCGCAAGCTCGGCATGGGGAAGCTGTTCGAAGCGCGGTCGTCGCGCCGCCCAGGACTTTCCTCCCATCAGTTGGCGCGCTGAGCGTCGTCCAGGCACGGAGTCGTATCTCGTGGGTACTGCTCGTGGCGCCGGCGCCTCAGCGCAATCCGACGCGCGCCTTCACCCAGTCGACTACCGCTTCGAGCACCGCCTCGTCGATCGTCGTCTCGATGACGCCGTACTCGTCGATGAGGCCGGTGGCGGCAGGCTGCATCAAGTGGTTGAGGCCGTCGAAGGTCACGACGGTGGCATCGGAATTGCCGGCCGCCGCTAGCGCCTCGCGCAGCGGACCCTCGTTCTGGTCCGGCGGCACCTGAAAGTCGAGTCCGCCGAAGAAGGCGAAGGTGGGCACCGTCAGCTGACGCAGCCAGGGCTGCGGGTCGAAGTCGAGGAAGGCGCGGAACACCGGCGAGATGGTGCTCTGGCTCTGCGCCGCGACGATCTCTTCGGGCTGTTCGGGGGAGGGCCGCTGCGCGGGCGGGATGGTCGCGAGCTCGGCTTCGATGCGTTCGCGCACAAGGGTGGCGGCAGCGTCGAAGTCCTCGGCGGCCAGCAGCGGCCGGAGGGCGTTCAGGAAGGCCACCTGCTTGGCCACCGCCGCCGCGATGACGTCGTCGGGCGCCCCTTGGCCGCGTAACGTGCGCTCGATGAGCAGCTCGAACGTGAAGCTGACGCGGATCTCGAGGTCGATGACGCCTGGGCCTAGCAGACCATTCCAGTTGCCGACGGGGCCAGGTTGAGCGAAGGCCAGGCCGGCGACGAAGGCGACGGCCAACGTGACCACCAGAGTGGAGCCAGGGTGCGGAGGGTTCGGCTCATGCGTCGGGTTCCTCTCGGGCGGGGGTTCGGGGTCGGCGCCGTGGGCGTCTCGAGTACCATTCGCCATGGACCGCGTCGTCCCTATCCTGCAACTCTCCGCCCTCGTCCTCCTAGTCGTCGCCGTCGTGCTCTACCGCCAAGGCCAACAGATCGCCGCGGTCGCGGTGTTGGCCGCTGCCATCGGTGACGCGGTGATGGCGCTCTGGTTCCGCGGTCGAAGTCAGCGCCGAGGCCCATGACCATGGTGATCCTCGAAACCGAGCGCTTGCTCCTGCGTCACCTCGAAGACGATGACCTGATGCCCCTGTTCGCCCTGTATCGCGACCCGGAGATGCGCCAGTACTTTCCCGACGGCACGCGCACGCTCGAGCAGACGCGCGAGGAGATCGAGTGGTTCCGCCGGGGCCATCCTCGGCACCCTGAGCTTGGATTGTGGGCGACCGTCGAGCGGGCCACCGGTGCCTTCCTCGGGCGCTGCGGGCTGCTGCCGTGGACGATCGACGGCGCGCTCGAGGTGGAACTCGCCTACCTGATCGACAAGGCGCGATGGGGTGAGGGCCTTGCGACCGAGGCAGTGCACGCTATCGTGGACCATGCGCGCGACACGTTGGGGTTGCGGCGCCTCATCTGTCTGATCACGGAGGGCAACGAGGCATCGGTACGCGTGGCGGCGAAGGTCGGCATGACGTTCGAACGCCACTACGTCGACGAGTTCGGGCCGTGCCTCATCTACGGCCGGTCGCTCGTCGACGAAGGCAAGCACGCGCAATCCGACAGGACCTAGCGGCCGCGCCTGCGGTCAGCCAGTGCCTGTACCGGCACGCTCCCACGGCCACGGTCCCGGCGCCACGGCGAGCCCGACGGCTTTGGGGCCCGTGTGCACGGCCAACGCAACGCCCACGGGTGCAGCAGCGGACCACAGAACGGGGTGTCGCTCCCGCAGTCGCGTCAGGAGTTCGTCCGCGTCGCCTGGCTCCTCGCCGTACACGAGCCCGACGCGAACGGGCGTACCGGCTCCGTAGCGGGTCGAGACTTGCTGTACCAGCGCTTCCATGGCGTTCGACCACGTGCGTGCCCGACCGACGTTCGCGTAAGCGCCAACGGTCTTGTCGACCGTGACGACGGGCTTCAGTCGCAGCGCGGTGCCCAAGGTTGCCTGGACGCGTCCGATCCGACCGCCGCGGCGCAGGTACTCGAGGGTGTCGATGGTGAAGTACAACTCCGTCTCTTCATGGACGGCCCGCATCCAGTCGATCGCCGTGTCGATCCCGAGGCCGCGTCCGCGTGCGGTCATCGCGACGTGCACCTGGAACGCCTGGGCGGCCGACAACGTGCCGGAATCGTGCAACGTGACGGGCGTGTCGGGCACGAGCGCCTTGGCTTGATCGCCTGCGTTGAAACTGCCCGACAGGCCAGCGGAGATCGTGATGGCGAGGACAGGGTGGGTCGCGCCTCGGTAGATCGTTGCGAACTGCTCAGGGGACGGCTGGCTGGTGGTGGGGTGGGGACTGCCCTGACGCAACTTGGCGAAGAACTCCGCCCGCGGGAGGTCGTTCGCGAGGAAGCTCTTGGTCCCGAAGTTCAGCGTGAACGGCGCGACGGGCACGTCGTTCAGTAACCCCGGGAAGGGGTCCAGGCCGCCGTCGCTGACAACGTCGAACGATGGAGCGGTTGGCGGCGTGGACGTAGCGGGTGCTTCCGATCCCATGGGAACCTCCTCCAACCCGGGCGGCCCCGGGGGCTGCCGAGCGGCCACCCCTTCAGCACCATGCTATGCCGCGGTGGTGGGGGAGAACAGGGCGGGATATGGTCACGCCGGACGTGGCGCGCTTGCCGATGTGGGTGTTCCATGGCGACGCGGACACGGTGGTACCGGTCGAAGACTCGCTGGCGCTGGTCGAGAAGGTGCGAGCGCTGGGCGGGAACCCGCGGTTGACCATCTACGCCGGCGTGGGGCACGACTCGTGGGACCGGGCGTACGGCGATCCGGAACTGCGGGCGTGGTTGGTGGCGCAGCGGCGCCGTGTGTGAGAAGCGGCGTCCGGCCTCACGTCCGCCGGAGTGTGAGCATGGCGCGCGTCGTATTTAGTCGGTGAGGCCACGTTCTACGCCGTTTCTGTGCGGGCCTCTGCGCGAATCCGCCGAGATCCCGTGCGCCTCCGCCAACGCTTCGGTCGCGGGTTCCGGCTCGACCCCAAGCTCGGCCTCCAGTACCGTTCGTAACGAACGGTAGACGCGCGCCGCGCGGTGCCGATCGCCGGCCGCTACCGCGGCACGCATCGCCATACGGGTGACGGTTTCGTCCAACGGGTCGCACGCGAGCAGTCGTTCGGCGAAGTCCAGCGCTTCGAGGGCGTGTCCATCGTTCAGGCGCTGCTCTGCCAGGGACAAGACACCCGTCCGCCAACGGTCCGCGAGGGTGGTCCGCTCGAACGCCAGCCACTCTTGGACCGACGACGCTTGCGTTTCCTCCAACCCTTCTAGGAACGTCCCGCCGTAGACGCCAACCACCTTGCGCCAGGCCTGCGCCTGCACGTGGGTCTCGAACGTCGCGACGTCGGAAGTGCCGTTCCAACGCACGCGCGTCGGCTCGCGTTCGAACGCCGCTGACACGTGCGAGCGCGCGATCGTCTGGAGCGATTGCCGGAGGTTCCAGTTGGCGCGGTCCTTGTCGTGATCGGGCCAGAACATGGCCGCCAGGGCTTCGCGCCGGACCCAGGCGCCGCTTCGCGCCACGTACGCGAGGAGTGCTACCCAGCGGGTGGGCGGAAGGTCGCGCCAATCGCCATCGATGCGAACGCGCGGTGCCCCCAGGAGCCCCAGTGTTGGCTGCTCGCCGGCACTTCCGCGCCGGATCGAACCCACGAAAGAGAAGTGGGCGCTCGCCCTTCGCCAGGGAGCCCGCCCCGCGCCTCGCCAGGTGACGGGGCGCCGCTGCCCGCTCCTCACGCGAGCGTCTCGTCTCCACGATTCGTTCCGGTTCCGCACGAGCATGAGCGACCTCCGCATCCTGGTGGCATCCGGGTTCGTTCCCGGGGTTGCGACAGGATGCGGAGGTGGCTCCGTTCACGCTCCGATCAAGGGCCGATTAGGCGTCGCGCGGCACTAGGTTACGGTCTCGGAATCGCCTCAGGGTCGCGGTTGACGACCCGCGGCGGCGTGTTCCGGCAAGGACGGTCACTGGCACGGTTCTAGGATCACAGGGCCGGCCTGGCCCTCCAACACGAACGGCCCGGCGGCGTACTCGACCGCGGCAGCCGGTGTTGCGAACGAGGTACCGAAGTACCCGAGCGGGTCGTCCCGATCGGCGAGGCGCTGAACGGGCGCCATGAACCACGCGCCAAGCGCGCGCACGGCGAGCGACGAAGCGAGTTCCGGGATCGCGCCGGCGTTCGAGAACCCGGCGCGGTCCGCGACATTCCACGTACACGCCTCCACACCCACGATGCCCGGCCATCCGGCGGGTGGCATGGGGAATGGCAGGTTGTCGTTGCCTGCGGCTGCGAAGAACACGCGGGCGCCCCCGAAGTCCGGCATTCCGCTTGCTCCAAGGACATGCCTCGATGCTCGAGCGTCCATCTCAGCCATGGCCGCGAGCGCAACGAACCCGGCCGCGTCGGGCTCGCTGCAGTCAACTTCGTTCGCGATCCCCCATGCCTGGAGGATCTCGCATGTCTCTTGAACGCGTTTCACCAAGTCGGGACCTGACATCAGGGCTTCGAGGTAATCAGCCAGGGTCACGTCACGTGCGTCACCGGCCGTGGCGGGAACTGAGGCGTACCCGTAGCGGACGGCGCAGTCGACCAGGCTCCAGCTCAGGATGACGACTGCGTCGTCTTGGCCCTCGCCCGGCTCCAAAGCGTCCTGGATGGTCCGCGTGTCGTTGAACGAGATGTCCACGAGTTGGACCCGAATCGTCCAGGCATCGCCGTTCGCGGAGCCGAGGATCAACTCGAGGCCCCTTTCGGTCGGCTGAAGATCGATGATTGCCGCGGACAGGTCCCCCGCCGACCCGACCTGCGCCAGCGCGTGGAACGCCACGAGATGCCCGTGCTTCACCCTTGGATAGGGAGCGTCGTAGAAGATGGACCACAAGTCGGCAGCGGCGTTCGGGCCGACGTGCAGTTGCCCATACGCTCTCAGCCGCTCCCTGACGGCACCCTCCAGCGCCGGGACGTGGAACTCGTCGATGATGATGATCTCCATCGTTGGTACGAGGTCCGTGCGGAGATCCGCCAAACTCACCGTGATGTCGGAGGCGCGCTTCCTGTCGGGGAAGTTGGGAGACAACGGCGCCACGAGGCTCCCGCCGCCGTCCCAGCGAGGATTGCCACCCGATCCGATGGGGTAGGCGCAGATCGGTGGGTCGCCGGCCATACCGGCGAAGTTCATGTCCAGTGCTTCGTACACTACGGTTCTCACGTGCTGTGCGACGGCAAAGGACTGCGCGAATTCGGAGACCATCGTTGCGTACGCGACGGCCGCCCATTCCCGGCGCAGGACGGATTCATGGTCCTCGTCCTGCGCCACGGCTTGACCGGTGAAGAGTGCGGCAACGACCACCGCTACGCATGCGAAACGTCGTACGTCCATCGCTCTCCTCCTCCTTCTGAGTCGATGCCCCAGGGACTGGGGCAGATGCGGGTCGCATCGTCATTCCTTGATACGGGCCTGCCCGTGAGCTCACCGTGATGCGGCGGCCGCTTTCAGCTCCGCCAACAGCCGCTCGGTGCGTTCGCGGTTGGCGGTCGCGCTCTGATGTCCGTAGATGCGGCACGCCTCGGTCGCGTGCTCGAGGGCCTCGTCGAGTTCCCCGAGTGCTCGGTGCGCGATAGCGAGGTCTTGGTGGGCGTGCGCCGCCCAAAGCTGTTGGCCGCGCGACTTCGCTACCTCGAGTGCGCGCAGGCGGAACGGCACCGACGCCGCCACGGCACCGAGTTCGTCGAGCGCCGCACCCAGGTTGAACAACGAGTAGAACAGCAGACTGTTCGCGCGGGCCCTGTCCCTCGCGCCGTCTCGTAGCACCCGCTCGGCGATCGCGACGGCCGCCTCGTTCAGGTCTCGCGCGTTGGCGTGGTCGTTCCTCGTGGCGGCGACATACGCTGCACGCTGCAGGACTTCGCACCGCATCGCGTCGTCGTCGGCTGCCTCGGCGAGGGCGCGTGCGGTGGCAAGGTGCTCGTCCGCCAGGACCGGCGAACGGGTGTTCAGAGCCGCTCCGAGGATCGCGTGCAGCATCACCTGGCGCGCGTCGTCGCCGGTACGCTCCGCCAATCCGAGCGCGTGCCGGTAGATCCTCACGGTCTCGTCCATGTCGTTCAGCACCGAACGCACCGCGTTGGCGGCCTTGACCCAGAGACGCTCGGCGACGTCGAGGCGGTCGTCTGCTTCGGCCGCTCGCGCGACGCGTCGCGTCAGGTCGATCAGCCACGTACCTCCGCCACGAGCCTGGAGGTAGTCGGCGTCGACGACCAGCGCGTGCGTCATGGCGATCGCGCGTTCGGTCTCGTTCGCCTCGAGGGATGCGACGATGGCGTGGAAGATGTCGGGAAGGTCGGCACGAAGTCGATCCAGTACCTCGTTCGGTTCGTCGTTCAGGCGCTG
>JAWOIL010000058.1:0-3264 GCA_046484635.1 Trueperaceae bacterium | reverse complement strand
GGGTTCGGCGGTTGCAGGCGCTGCTGGATGTTCTGCTCGAGCGGCTCGTAGGGCGCGAGCACCGGCGCGAGCGCCGCGAGCGCGAACCAGGCGGCGATGACCACGAGCCCAGCGATCACCGCGGGCTGGCGCCGGAGTTGCCGCAGGCGCCGGCGGACACCGGAGTTGGAGACGACCCTGGGCGTGGCGACGGGTGCGATCACGCGTACCGGATCCTGGGGTCGATGAAGAAGTACAGGAAGTCGACGATGAAGTTCGCCACCACGTAGATGAAGGCGATGAGCATGCTCACGCCCATGATGGCGGGGAAGTCCTGCGAGGTTGACGCCCGGTAGGCGTAACGCCCGATGCCGGGCCAGGCGAAGATCGCCTCGGTCAGCACCGCGCCGGCGAGCAGGTTGCCGTACAGCACGCCGAGCAGGGTGACGACGGGGATGAGGGCGTTCGAGAGCCCGTGGCGCAGGATGACGAAGGTCTCCCGCTGCCCCTTCGCTCGCGCGGTCCGGATGTAGTCGCTGCTCAGGACCTCCAGCAGCGACGAGCGGGTGATGCGCGCGATGATGCCGGAGACGTACATGCCGAGCACCAGGCTCGGGAGCACGAGGTGCCACAGGGCGTCACGCAGGGTGGCCCACTGGCCGGCCAGCAGCGCGTCGACGGTGTAGAGCCCGGTGACGTGCGGCGGCCGGCTCACCAGGAATCCGAGCCGCCCCGGTCCGGCCGTCCAGCCGAGTTGCGCGTGGAGCACCGAGAGGCCGATGAGCGCCAGCAGGAACACGGGAAAGCTGACGCCGATCAGCGCGAGGACGCGCACCAGGTAGTCGACCGGCGAGTTGCGCCACACCGCGGACACGATGCCGAAGCTCACGCCTAGCAGCAGCCCCACGAGGATCGAGGTGGTTGCGAGCTCGACGGTGGCCGGGAGGAACTGCCGGATGTCGTCGAGCACGGGCTGGTTCGTGCGGATGGAGACGCCCATGTCACCCCGCAGCAGGTTGCCGAGGTAGGTGAGGTACTGGACGTGGAGGGGCTGATCGAGCCCCCACTTCTCGCGGAAGGCCTGCACCAGCCGCTCATTGTTGAGCGCGCTCTGCGGCAGGTTCGCGTTGATCGGGTCCGCCGGGATTGCGTTGGCGATGAGGAAGGCGACGACGGTGATCCCGAGCACCAGCGGGATGGCGAAGAGGACGCGCCGAACGATGTACTGGTACAGGGGCATCGGGGATCCGTCGTGGGGACGCGGGAGGGGGGAGCGGGTACGTGGCCCGCTCCCCAGTCGCTACGTTCGGGCCTTACTTCCTGCTCAGCAGGGCGATGTCGAGGCCCCACTGCGGGTGCCAGAGGTAACCCTCGATGTCGGCGCGGTAGGCCGTCTGCACGGCCGGCACGCTGAACGGCGCGAAGGCGCTGTCCTGCTGGGCGAAGTCCTGCAGTTGCGCGAAGATCGCCATCCGCTCGTCGGCGTCGGTCTCCACGCCGGCCTGCGCGATCAGGGCGCGGGTCGCCTCGTCGATCATCTCCGGCGTCCAGCGGGCGCGCTCGCCGGCGACCTTGCCGCCGGGGAGGAACTCGAGGAAGTCCACCGGGTCGAGCTTGTCGGGGCCCCAGAACCAGTAGCCGAAGCCCTGTGTGCCGTTGCGGTAGCCCTCGAGCGCCACCTGCACCTCGCTGGGCAGCAGGCGGACGGTGATGCCGATGTCGGCCAGGTCCGACTGGATCTTCTGCGCGTTGGTGCTGAGGCTGACGCCGGCCCAGGTGAGGTCCGCGTAGTGCATCGTGACCTCGAAGCCGTCGGCGTAGCCGGCCTCGGCCATCAGGGCGCGGGCGCGATCGAGGTCGCGCTCCATCGCCTGGTCCTGGCCGTAAGCGCCGGCCAGGCCGACCCACATGTTGCTGCCGGGTGTCACGCTGCCCGCCCACAGGTCGCGGTAGCCCTGGTAGTCGAGAGCGTGGCGCACGGCCTGGGCGACGACCGGGTTCGCCATCGGGCCGCCGACCTCGGGATCGCGGTTCATGAGGAGGAAGTGGGTCCAGCGGCCGGGGCCGAGGAAGATGCCGATGTCGTCGTTGCCCTCGAGCGCGACCACCTGGTCAGGCGTGAGGTCCGTCGCGAGGTCGACGTTGCCGGCGACCAGCGCCACGCGCTGGGTGGCGGCCTCGGGGATGTTGACGATGATGACGCGGTCGAAGAAAGGCGCCTCGCCCCAGTAGTCGGGGTTTCGGACCAGCACGGTCCGGTCCTGCGGCGACCAGCTCTCCAGGACGTACGGGCCGGTGCCGGCGGAGGTCTGGTTGAGGTACGCCTGGGCCGTGTCGGTCTCGGCGGCGTCCGCGGCGTCGGTGCCGCCGTTCGCGCGGACGGTGGCGGCGTGCGTCACGGAGAAGGCCGTGTTGGCCAGCTCGGCCAGGAACGAGGGTCGCACGGCGGTCAGCGTGATGGCGACGTTGCGCGCATCGATGGCCTCGAGCGAGGCGATGGGGTCGGCCAGGAACGACGGCTGGGCCTTGACGTTCTTGAGGCGGTCGAACGAGAACACCACGTCCTCGGCCGTCAGCGGGCTGCCGTCGACGAAGGTGACGTCGTCGCGCAGCGTGAAGGTGTAGGTGAGGCCGTCGTCGGAGATCGTCCACGACGTCGCGAGCAGCGGCTCGATCGCGCTGGCGTCGGCGTCGGGGAAGGTCACCAGGGTGTCGTACGCGATGCGGTTGACCATGCCGCTGGTCGGATTGAAGGCGTGCGCAGGATCGTAGGCCTCGGTGATCTCGGCGTGGCCGATGACGATGGTCTCCTGGGCGTGGCTCGTGCCCACGAGGGCCAGCGCGAGGACGGCCCCCAGGAAGAGCGCCCCGACGGCGCGCGTGGATGCGGCGGGCTTCAGCTTCATCTCGGTTCTCCTCGGGTCATGGCGTCGGCGAGCGGGACGGGCACGACGAACGTATACTTGCGAGTGCAGCAGTGAAGATAGCACGAAACGGTGGTGGATTCCCTTGACGCACAAGCAGCGACGGATGGGCTTCCAGGAGCGTTTGGTGGGGGTAGCCGACCTGGCCTTCTTCCCCCGCTCCGCCGACTTGCAGTACCTCACGGGCGTGCCACGCGACATCCCCAACTTCGGAGCGGTACTGCACCCAGGCGCTTGGCTCGAGGGCGCCTGGTTCCCGCCCGACGGGGCGCCCCTGCTGGCCCTGCCGCGCATGACCGCGGAGTTCGGCGGGGTCGGGGGGACGGACGACGTCCGGCTGCACGTGCTCCAGGACCACGAC
>JAWOIL010000003.1:0-40450 GCA_046484635.1 Trueperaceae bacterium | reverse complement strand
CACCGCGTGGGAGGTGGGGGGGTCGAGGCTCGCCACCGGTTCGTCGGCCAGCATCACCGACGGACGCTGCGCCAGCGCGCGCGCGATGCCCACGCGTTGCTGCTGGCCACCGGAGAGCGCGTCGGCGCGCACGTACGCCTTCTCGGGGATGCCGACGCGCTGGAGGCAATCGAACGCCAGGTCCAGGTCCGAGCGTGGGAACACACCGAACACCCCGCGCCATGCAGGCAGTTTCCCGAGGCGCCCCGCCATCACGTTGCGCAGCACGCTAGAACGCTTCACCAGGTTGAAGGTCTGGAAGATCATGCCGATGTCGGAGCGGATGCGCCGTAGGCGGCCGCCGCGCGCGGTCGTCACGTTCCTGTCATCGACGGTCACGGTTCCCCGCGACGGGACGACGAGGCTGTTGACGGTCCGGATCAGCGTCGACTTGCCTGCGCCCGAGAGGCCCACCACCACCACGAACTGGCCGCGGGGGATGTCGAGCGTCACCCCTTTGAGCGCCTTCAGGCCGGTGGGGTAGGTGACCTCGACGTCTGCGAAGCGGATGTGGGACACGATGCCAGGTAGCGTACAGGCAACGCGGCGGCGAGGGGAATCCCTGCACCGCCGCGTTGGCCATGCTCGAGCCGGCCGTGGGCCTACCGCGCTTCGAACGCGGCGGCCTCACGGCGCGCGGTCGTCAGCGCTGGAACTCCTTCGAGACCTCGCGCACAACGTCGTACGCCGACGCGTCGACGCGAGCGAACTCGGTGACGTTGAAGAGCTCCTCGGTCAGGGCCTTGCCCTCCTCCGTGGCCGCGATGTCGATGAGCGCCTGGGCGATCTGGTCCTTCAGCTGCGGATCCAGACCGGCGCGCACCACGGCTCCGTCGTTGGGGATGTCCTCGGAGTACCCGAGGATGCAGACGACGTCCTTGACGTCGGGGTACTCGGCCTCGATGGTCTCGCGGCCGTCGGAGCCGGGCGAGCCCCCGAACGTCACGCTGACGTCGACGTCACCGTTGTAGACGGCGAGCGCGGCGGCGTCGTGCGAGCCGGCGAAGATCGAGGTCATCTCGCTGTCCGGGTCGATCCCGTAGGTGTTCTTCAGGGTGACGTAGGGGAACTGGTAGCCGGACGCCGAACCCGGGTCGACGAACGCGATGGTCTTGCCGCGCAAGTCCTCGAACGCGTCGATGCCGGAGTCGCAGCGGATGTTGAACTGCGAGCGGTACGTGGTGCTGCCTCGGCGGACGGAAGCCACGATCACCTCGGCGCCGTAGGCGTCCATCGCCTGCACGAGCGCCGCCGGCCCGAAGAGACCGATGTCCACGCGACCGGTGCCCATGGCCTCCACCAAGCCGACGTAGTTCGTGCTGATGAAGGTGTCGACCGGGATGAGGAGCGCGTCGGAAAGAAGCTCGGCCAGCGGGTCGAGGCTGTCGACGATGGCTTCGGCTTCCCGGCTCGGCACCATGCCGAGTACGAGGCGGTCGGGGATGTCGCCCTCTTGGGCGAAGCCCACGAAGAGCGTGGCGGCGAGCACGGTAGCGATGGCGGTGGTGAACAGTCGCTTCACGAAATCGTCCTCCTGAGTACGTGGCGCTTGCGGGGCGAGCCCGGCCCGGACCACCCGGGGGCTCCTCCCGATGCGACGACAAGCGTAGCATGTGGTGATTCTCACATTCGTGGGTGCCTCACGGCGCCAGTGCGCTGCGTCGGAGCGCGTGCAGGACGGTGGCGGCCGCAAGGTAGGCGGCGACTCCTAGTGCGGCCACGGCCGGCGCTCCCCACGTGGAAGCGACCACCGTCGCGGTGACGGCGCCAACGACGCTGGCGATCCCGTTCACGGCCCACGTCACGGCCACCACGGTGTCGGCCGGGCGGGGCGCCGAGGCGCCCCCGGTACGGTCGGTGGGTTCGGAGTCATGTACCGCGTCTCGACCCAGCGCCCGCAGCGCGAGCGGGAAGGCGATCCCCATGAGCGCGGCAGGAACGGCCAGGCTCAGCGCCACCGCGAGCGAGCGCAGGAAGACCGTGCTCGTCACGATCGCGTCCGCCAGCAGCGGGAACGCCAGCCACCAGGCCGTCATGCCAGCGGCGCTGGCCAAGGCAGCAAGGCTCGCGGCGCGCAGGGCCGGACGAACGCCCGCCGCCACGCGCGTGCCCACCACGCCGGAGCCGAGGCCGGCCCCCACCAGCAGCGCCGACAACGTGACCGCCAGCGCCATCGTCGGGTGCCCGAGCACCAGCCGCGTGTGGTGCAGCGCGGCGATCTCGAGCGTCATGAAGCCCACCCCCAGCGTCGCGGCGAGGACCGGCCCGGCGTGGGCCGGCAAGGCTGCGCGCGGTGGCGGGCGAACCGCCAAGACGACGACGGTCATGGCAGACAACGCCAGCAACGCCCAGACGAGGGGGCGCAGCGCGCGCGGGAGTCCGGGCTCGAAGTCGAAGAAGTACGGTCTGGCGTCGGTGACCGGGGCGATGTCGACTTCGGCCGCGGCGTCCGCGATGGCCGCCACGTCGGTATCACCGGCGAGCAAGGCTTCGAGGGGAGGACCGACCAGCAGTCCGGGCACGTACAGCAGGCCCAGTTGCCGGGCTTCGGCCGCGCGCGCCAGGGCGACCGCTCGCTCGCGCTCCAGCGGACGGTCGAAGACCAGCAGCAGCGGCACGGGGTCCTGCCCGCTGCTTAGCCCGCGGGCGTCCAGCACGGCCATCACGTGCCGGGCGGCGGTGGCTTCGTCGACGCCGTTGGTGGCGAGCGCGCGGACGGCCGTGAGCAGCGCGCGGGTGAGGGTGAGCTCGTCGTAGAGCTTGAACGCGATCGCCCCACCCGGGGCGAGTCGCTCGAGCATCGTCCGGAACGCTTCGACGGTGTAGAGGCCGTTCTCGGCCAGCGCGTAGTTGCGCGCCTCGGCCGCGTCCGTCACGACGTGCGACAGAAGGATCAGGTCGAACCTCCTGTGCTCGCGCGCGAGCGCGGTTCGGCCGTCGTCCACGAGGAGTTCGACACCGGCGCCGTAGACGTCGCCGGTGAGCGTGGCGAGATCGTTCGTGAGCGTGACGGCCGCACGGTTGAGCTCGACGGCGACGATGGTGTCGACATCGAACGCGCGGGCGAGCGCGACGTCGAGGCCAGCGCCCGGCCCGATCACGAAGGTAGAAGTGGGCGTGAGGGCCGCGAACGGGAACGCCGCCACGTCCGACGCCACGATCTCGGGCCGGGCAGCCTCCGGCACCACGGAGCCCGCACCACCATCGAGGTACAGCACGTGCACGCCGTCACCTGGGCGCCGTACGAGGTCGGTACGGCCCAACGCGTCCCACCGATGGGCGAGCGGCTCCGCACCGGCCCGAAGCGCTAACGTCAACGGCTTCGGCGCGTGGAGGTCGGCGATCCGGAGACCCAGCGCACCGTCGCGGCCGGAGCCGATGGCGACGAGTGCGGCCGCCACGGCCGCCACGAGCGCCAGCATGACGATGGGACGCGAGGACGCCGCACGCGTTCCCGGGGGATCCGCTTCGCGCCGCCCACCGGCGAGCGGCGTCAGGGCAGAACCCGCCAGTGCCAAGGCGAGCGCGGCGGCAGCGATGGCGCCGTACGGTCCGGCGAGGTTGGCGAGCGGAACGACTGCCAGCGCGCCCAAGCCGGCGCCGAGCAGGTCGGCCAGGTACAGGCGCGGTGCGTCGTTCGAGCGCCGCGCGAAGAGTGTGGCGAGCGCGTGGCCGACGAACGCGAACGGCAGCGCCAAGAGCGCCATCGCGAACGCGCGCCATGGACCGGTGGCGAGCAGCGTCGTCGCGATCGCCACGAGCAGGCCCGTGAGTGAAGCGAGGGCAGCCGACGTAGCAGCGGCCCGGAGCGTGCGGCTGCGAGGCCAGGCGGCCGCGACGGCGGCGCCGAGCCCGGCCCCGAGCACCGCAACCGACAGCAGCACGTACACGAACGGGCTGAAGTACAGGAGCGACGCCAAGCGCGTGAACGCGATCTCGAGCAGTAGCCCGCCGAACGCCAGCGCGAAGGTGGCGACGTACGTCATGTGCGTTCCCGATTCGGTGGCGAGCCAACAGGTTCGCCCTGGTGAACGGGCACGACGCGGCCTGCGCGGTCGACGGTCGTCACGTGGTCCGCTGCGCCCGCGGGTCCAGGACGTCGCGCAGCCCGTCGCCCAGCAGGTTGAAGCCGAGCACCGTCACCATGATCGCGATGCCGGGGAACACGCCCATCCACCACGCCTGTTGCAGGAACGCCCGGCCCTCGGACAGCATCCGGCCCCAACTCGGCTGCGGCGGTTGCGTGCCGAGGCCGAAGAAGCTCAGCGCCGCCTCGGCCAGGATCGCGAAAGCGAGGCTCAGCGACGTCTGGACGATCACGGGGCCGAGGGCGTTCGGCATGATGTGGCGCAACATGATGCGCGCGTTGCCTTCGCCTAGCGCCCGGGCGGCGGTCACGTACTCGCGCCCGCGCAACGAGATGACCGCCCCGCGCGTGACGCGCGCGAAGATCGGCACGTACACGATGGCGATGGCGATCATGGCGTTCCCGACCCCACGGCCCAGGATGGCCATGACGGTGATGGCGAGCAGCACGGCGGGGAACGCGAACAGCACGTCCATGAAGCGCATGATCAGCTCGTCGAGCCAGCGTCCCACGTAGCCGGCCAGCATGCCGAGGAGAACTCCGACGCTGGCCGAGATGCCGACCGCGATGAACGCCACTCGGAACGACACGGCCGCGCCGTGCAGCACGCGCGAGAAGATGTCGCGGCCGAACTCGTCGGTGCCGAACGGGTGCGCGACCGAGGGCGAGGCGAAGCGGGCGGTGAAGTCCATCATGTTCGGGTCGTACGGCGCGAGGCGCGACCCCGCCGCGGCCAGTAGCGCGAACAGGATCACGATGGCGCCGCCGCCGAGGATCAGGCGGTGGCGAAGCAATCGGCGCGTGAGGCGGTTCATGCGTACTCCACGCTCGGGTCGAGCACCACGTAGGAGAGGTCGGTGACCAGGTTCACCACCGTGAAGATGACAGACGTCATCAGCACGGCCGCCTGCAGCACCGGGTAGTCGCGCTGCAGCGTGGCCGTCAGCGCCAGCGAGCCCAGACCCGGCCAGGCGAAGATGATCTCTGTCACCACCACCGCCGACATCATGGTCGCCATCTGCAGCCCGACGATGGTAACGATGGCGATGGAGGCGTTCCGGAGCACGTGCTTGACGATCACGCGGCGTGGATCGAGCCCCTTGGCGCGCGCCGTGCGGACGTAGTCGTGGTTCAGGACCTCCATCATGGCGCTGCGCACGAAGCGCGCCATGATCGAACCGCCGATCACCCCTACGGTCACGGCGGGCAGGACCAGGTGTGACAGGAACGGACCGAGGCCGTCGGCCAGCGGCGCGTAGCCGCTCGAGGGCAGCACGTCCCATTGCTCGGCGAACAACAGCACCAGCAGGATGCCGAGCCAGAAGTCCGGCACCGACACGCCCAACTGCGACATGACCGAGATGCCGAGGTCGCGCGCGCTCCCCGGCTTGAGCGCCGATAGGATGCCGCTCGGGAGGGCGATGAGCAGGGCGACCACCAGCGCCGCGAAGGCCAACGTGACGGTGGCGGGAAGGCGACGGCCGATCTCGCCCGCGATCGACTTGCCGGAGATGAGGCTGGTGCCGAAGTCGCCCCGGAGCACGATGCCGGACAGCCAGTCCCAGTACTGCGCGGGTAGCGGCCGGTCGAGGCCGAGCTCGCGCTCGAGGGCCGCGACCGCCTCGTCGGTGGCTTGCACGCCGAGCATCACGCGTGCGGGCGAACCGGGCACCAACGGTTGGATGGCGAACGTCAGGATCGAGACGCCGAACAGCACGAGTAGCAGCGTCGAGAGGCGTTGCAGAAGATATCGGAGGCTCAACGGTTCCTCCTAGGGTGATGGAGGGATCCGAGCGAGGCTCGGGAAGATGGTCCGCGGAAGATGGGGCGGGCGCGTCCTCGTGCGCGCTCGAGATCGTGCCAGCGGGGGTCGAGGAGATAGGGGTGGTGGGGGCGTTTCGCGCCCCCACCGGTAGCGGTTCCGTGCGGGAGTCGGACTCGGAACGGCGTCCGGGTGGACCGGGGCCGCGTGACTGCGGCCCCGGTCACTGGGTCAACGCTCGAGCCAGGTTCCCGCGAAGCGGATCGCCTGGTCGCCACGCGCCTGGTAACCGTGCACGTGGTCGGCGTAGGCGTTGATGTTCAGGGGGTTGTAGAGGTAGACGTAGGGCGCATCGTCCACGATCGTCTGGTTGATCCTCTGGTAGATCGCGTAGCGCTCGTCGAAGCCTTGCGTGCTGCGGCCCTGGTCGAGCAGTTCGTCGACCGTGGCGTTGCTGTAGCCGGTGAAGTTGAAGACCTCGCCGGTCTTGTGCTGGGCGTAGAAGAAGTCGTCCGGGTCGACCAGGCCGTTCCACGAGCACACGTAGGTGTCGTAGTTGCCGTCGCCCTCTTCCTGCAGCCACTCCGCCCACTCGAGCGTGCGGATGCTGGCGCGGATGCCCACCGCCGCCAGGTCCGCTTGGATGACCTGGGCCGCGCGGATGGACTCCTCGTACTGGGTCGTGGGCATGATCTCCATGTCGAAACCGTCTTCGAGACCCGCCTCGGCCAGCAGCGCGCGGGCGCGCTCCGGGTCGTAGGCGTACGGCTCGTGGTCCATCGCCCATGCGCTGGACGACGGGATCGGTCCGTTGGTCGGCTCGGCCGTGCCGAAGCTCGAGGCCACGGCGATGTTCTCGCGGTTCACGGCGAACGCGAGCGCCTGCCGTACGCGCGGGTCGTTCAGCGGTTCGCGCTCTAGGTTCACGCCGATGTACCAGTAGGCGCCCGCGGTGGTCTCGTCGACCACGATGCCGTCCTGGGCGCGAAGTTGGTCGAGGGCCTGGGGCGGGACGGAGATGGCCCAGTCGACGTCACCGGACACCAGCGCGGTGCGACGCACCGACTCGTCGGGGATGATGCGCACGTCGATGGCGTCGAGGTAGGGCAGGCCGTCTTCCCAGTAGTGCGGGTTGCGCTCGAGCATCACGCGCGTGCCGGGCTGGAAGTCGGTGATCATGAACGGCCCGGTACCGATCGGCTGGGTGTTGATGGTGCCGTCCTCGACGCTCTCGCGCGCGATGATGCCGACGGACTTGTTGACGGCCAAGTGCCCGAGCAGCGCGACGTTGGGCTCGTCGAGCGTGATCGTCACGGTGCCCTCGTCCACCGCCGCCACGTCGACGACGCCGGCCAGCAGGTAGGCGTTGCCGGACCCGGTGTCGGGGTCGAGCATGCGGTCGTAGGTGTACACCACGTCGTCGGCGGTGAGGGCGCGGCCGTTGCTGAACATCACGCCGTCACGAAGGTGGAAAGTCCACACCAGGCCGTCGCCGGACACCTCCCACGACGCGGCCAAGGACGGCACGACGTTCTGCTCCTCGTCGAGCGTCACGAGCGTGTCGAGCACGTTCTCGAGGATCTGGAAGCTGGAGTAGGCGCTGGTGATGTGCGGGTCGAGGCCCACCGGGTCCTGGGCCCAGGCGGCGACGAGCGTGCCGCCGCTGGTCTGGGCGAGGCCCGTGGTTCCGAGCAGCAGGGCTGCTGCGAACGCGAAGGTCGTCAGGGTTCGTCTCATGCGGTTTGGCTCCGTTCTCGGGCGTGGCGTTCGTTCACGTCGCGTTCCTGCAAGTCGCGTTCGGCCGTGTCGTTCGGCGCGGGCGGCATGGGCCAGTCCCACACGCTCTTCTTGATCTTGACGACGTGGATGGTCTCGCTCCGGATGATCCCCTCCTTGCCCAGCTCGCGCTGGATGAAGTCGTGTAGGTCTTCGTCACTGGCGTGCAACGATTCCAGCACCACGTTGTGGCTGCCCACCCCGATGGCCAGGTAGCGCACCGCGTCGTGCCGCGCGAGCTCGTCGGTGACGCGCTCGAGCGCGTGGGGGCTGACCGTGGCGTAGGTGGTGGCGACGATGGCGACGCCGAGCTTGAGCGGGTCGCTGATCGCCAGCACGCGCATCCAACCGGAATCGAGCAGCTTGGTGGCGCGCTTGCGCACCATCGACTCGGATACGCCGAGGCGCCGGGCGATCTCCCGGTACGGCATGCGTCCGTCCTGCCGCAGCAAGTCGACGATCCGTTGGTCGACGGCGTCGAGTTGGTGGTACGTGCCTGGGCGCATCGGTCCCCTTTCGGGACGCGTCTCCGAGGAGGACGCGCGGCTTCGCGAAGGTCGGACCCTGGGATGATAGACGAATTGCGTCCAATCCGTCAAACTTCAGGACGCAATGCGTCCCTTGGGCTCAGGACGCATTGCGCCCGCTGGGCGCTCCAGGTTCACGTGTCCCGTACCCCGTTACCGGAGCGACCGTGCCCCTGTCCCGATCGCCACCGCCGCAGCCACCAGAGCGTCGGTCGAGGAGACGAACGGCACGCGCACGTCGTGCTGCTCGAGCACCAGCGGCACCTCGGTGCAGCCGGCCACCACGGCTTGTGCGCCCGCCGAGACCAAGTCGTCGGCCAAGGCGCGCATGGCGCTCTTCAGTTCGTCGCTCTTGTCGCCCGCCTTGACGCGGTAGATCAGGCGCATGAGCGTGTCGTGGCCCGCACCGGCGGGCTCGAGCGTCTCGACCCCGTGGAGCGCGAATGCGTCCGCGTACAGCCGGGCGTCGCGTGTGCCCGTGGTCGCGAGCACCCCAACTCGACGCGCGCCCGGCGCGGCGGCCAGTGCTAGCGCGACGCTCTCCTCGACGATGCTCACGAACGGGATGCCGACCGCCGCCGTCACCTCGTCCTGGAAGGCGTGGGCGGAGTTACACGTCATGACCAGCACGTCGGCGCCCGCCGCTTCTAGCCGGCGCGCCATGGCGGCCAACTGCGGCCCGGGCGAGGGGCCGGTGCCGGCGATGGCCGCGCTGCGGTCCGGCACGCTCGGGTCGGCGTCGATGATGACGTGGAGATGGTCCTGGTCGGTGGAGGCGGGCGTGGCGGCGATCAGCTTGGCGTAGAAGTCGAGCGTCGCCTCCGGCCCCATGCCGCCCAACACCCCGATCACGGGCCTGGCCTTGGTCGCCGACGCGCGCATCTCTTCGTTCACGTGTGTGCTCCCCTGCGCCCTCACCCGAGCACGACGTCCTGGTAGGCATAGAGCGCCGGCGATCCGCCGGTGTGTAGGAAGACCACGGTCTCGTCGCGGGCGAACGTGCCTTGGCGCACCAGGTCGATCAGGCCGGCGGCGGTCTTGCCGGTGTAGACGGGGTCGAGCAGGATCCCCTCGAGCCGGGCGAAGAGCTGCACCGCCTCGACCATCTCGTCGGTGGGAAGCGAGTAGCCGGGGCCGACGTAGGCGTCGTTCACCGTCACCTCGGCGGGCTTCACCTCGTGCCGCGATCCTGCCAGCTCGGCCGTGGCACGCGCCAGGTCGAGGATCTTGCGTTCCTGGGGCCCGGCCTCGGCGCGCACGCTGATGCCGGTGATGGCCACGCCGGCGTTGGCGCCGGTGATACCGGCCACGATCCCGGCGTGCGTTCCGCCCGAGCCGCTCGCCACCACCAGGCGATCGATGCGGAGGCCCATGTCGAACGCTTGCGCCAAGGTCTCCTGCGCGCAGGCCACGTAGCCGAGCGCGCCAAGGGGGTTCGACCCGCCGCCGGGGATGACGTACCCTTTCCGACCTCCCTGCGCCAGCGCATCGGCTTCCGCTTGCATGGCAGCGGCCAGGTCGGTTCCGGCCGGCACGACCACCATCTTCTCTGCACCCAGCAGACGGTAGAGGAAGGCGTTCCCGCTGGCGTTCTCGTCGTAGCTGCCCGGCACGCGCTCCTCGAGCACCAGGCGACAGGAAAGGCCCTCTTTCACCGCGGCAGCCAGCGTCAAGCGGCAGTGGTTCGATTGCACCGCGCCCGTCGTGATCAGCGTGTCCGCGCCCTGCTCGAGCGCGTCGGCCACGAGGAACTCCAGCTTGCGGGTCTTGTTCCCGCCCGCCGCCAAACCGAGTAGGTCGTCGCGCTTGATCCACAACTGCGGCCCGCCGAGGTGGTCGCCGAGGCGCTCCAGACGTTCCAGCGGCGTGGGCGCCGGCGTGTACCTGCGGCGAGGGAATCGCGTGAGCTGCATGACATCCTCCTGGCGGGCGTTACCCCGACGGAGACCATCATATCGGCGTGTATGCTTGGTGCACGCGCGTCGTCCGCGAGGTTCCGCGTAGCCCACCGCCTTCGGGTCCGCGGCTCCGCCCGCGGCCGTCGCCGCATCCGTGGGGAGTCATCGCCCCCGCGCGAGGCACCGAGGAGAGGCCGCATGACCATCCCGGCTGACGCACCGTTCACCTTGCACCACGCGCCGAGGTTCGGTGCCGCGCCACTGGAGCGCAACGATGGCATGGAGCTGGAACTCGACTGGGTGCGTGACGCGCGCGTGAATCGTAGCGCCGTGGAGCGCCGCGCCGCCACCCTGACCACCCGCAGGAGCGTGAAGAAGGACTGGCAGGCGGCTTGGTTGCTTCGGGCCGTGACGCTCATCGACCTCACTACGCTGGCCGGCGACGACACGCCGGGCCGCGTGCGGCGTTTGTGTGCCAAGGCGATTCGACCGGTACGCGGAGACGTACTGCAGTCCCTGGGCGTCGACGACCTTGGCATCACCACGGCCGCCGTGTGCGTGTACCACGACATGGTGCCCACGGCGGTGGAGGCGCTGCGGGGCACGAGCGTACCCGTGGCCGCCGTCTCGGCCGGGTTCCCTGCCGGCCTCTCGCCGTTCGCCACCCGCGTCGAGGAGATCCATCGCTCGGTCGCCGCCGGCGCCGGCGAGATCGACATCGTCATCTCACGCCGGCACGTGCTGACACAAGACTGGCAGGCGCTCTACGACGAGGTGCGTACCTTCCGGGAAGCAGCAGGTGACGCCCACCTGAAGACCATCCTCGCCACCGGCGAACTCGGCACGTTGCGCAACGTCTACCGCGCCAGCCTGGTGGCGATGATGGCGGGCGCCGACTTCATCAAGACGTCGACCGGCAAGGAGAGCGAGAACGCCACTTTGCCCGTCAGCCTGGTCATGGCGCGCGCCATCCGGGCGTACCACGAGCGCTCCGGTCTGAAGGTGGGCTTCAAGCCCGCCGGCGGCATCCGAACCGCCAAGGACGCGCTGGCGTGGCTGACGCTGATGAAGGAGGAGCTCGGCAGGCGCTGGCTCGAGCCCGACCTCTTCCGGCTCGGCGCCAGTTCTCTGCTGGCCGACATCGAACGCCAACTCGAGCATCACGTCACCGGGCGGTACTCGGCAAGCTACCGGCACCCGCTCGGATGACGCGGAGTAGGCGCACGGGCGCGCGAGCCTTCGGACCCATCGGCCGGCGCATCGGCCGGCGCATCGGCCGGCGCATCGGCCGGCGCATCGGCCGGCGCATCGGCCGGCGCAAGGACCGTCGCAACGTCTGGCGAACCCAGGAGCGGACCGCATGAGCGTACGAGACATCTTCGAGACCATGGACTACGGCCCCGCGCCCGAGGCGGACGACGTCGCCATCGCCTGGCTCGAACGCCACGGGCGTCGCTTCGGCCACTTCGTCGGCGGCCGCTTCTCCAGGCCGGCGGCCACCTTCGCGACGTTCCACCCGGGCGACGGCAGCGAACTCGCCCAGGTGTCGCAGGGGGGCGACAAGGACGTCGCCAAGGCGGTCGAGGCAGCGCGGGACGCTCTTCCCGACTGGCAGGCGTTGGGCGGACATGGGCGCGCGCGCTACCTCTACGCACTGGCGCGGCACGTCCAGAAGCACGCGCGGCTCTTGGCGGTGCTCGAGTCCCTCGACAACGGCAAGCCGATCCGCGAGACGCGCGACATCGACGTCCCGTTGGTGGCGCGGCACTTCTACCACCACGCCGGCTGGGCGCAACTGCTCGAGCAGGAGTTCCCCGGCTACGAGGCGGCGGGCGTGTGCGGCCAGGTGATCCCGTGGAACTTCCCGCTCCTGATGCTGGCGTGGAAGGTCGCGCCGGCGCTCGCTGCCGGGAACACCGTGGTGCTGAAGCCGGCCGAATTCACCCCGCTCACCGCGTTGGCGTTCGCGGAGCTGGCGGCCGAGGTCGGTCTGCCGTCGGGCGTGTTGAACGTAGTCACCGGCGACGGCCGCACCGGCGCAGCGCTCGTCGGGCACGTCGGGCTCGACAAGGTGGCGTTCACCGGCTCCACCGAGGTGGGGCGGATCATCCGCGGCGCTACCGCCGGCCGCGGCGTGAAGCTCTCGCTCGAGCTGGGCGGCAAGTCGCCGTTCATCGTCTTCGACGACGCCGATCTCGACAGCGCCGTGGAGGGCGTCGTCGACGCCATCTGGTTCAACCAGGGCCAGGTCTGTTGCGCGGGCAGCCGGCTGCTGGTACAGGAGAGCGTGGCGGCCAAGGTCGAGCACAAGCTACGCGAGCGCATGGAGACGCTGCGCGAAGGACCGGCGCTCGACAAAGGCATCGACATCGGCGCCATCATCGCTCCGGTGCAGCTCGAGAAGATCGAGCGCCTGGTCGCCCAAGGCAAGGCCGAGGGGGCGCAGTGCTACCAGCCGAGCTGGGCCGTGCCGCAGCAGGGTTGGTACTACCCGCCGACGCTGTTCACGAACGTCGCCTCGGCCGCCACCATCGCGCAGGAGGAGATCTTCGGCCCGGTGATCGTGTCGATGACGTTCCGCACCCCGGCCGAGGCGGTGGAACTGGCGAACGACAGCCGCTACGGCCTGGCGGCCAGCGTCTGGACCGAGAACGTCAATCTCGCGCTCGACGTCGCGCCGAAACTGAAGGCCGGTGTGGTGTGGGTGAACTGCACCAACGTCTTCGATGCGGCCTCCGGGTTCGGCGGCTACCGCGAGAGCGGGTTCGGTCGTGAAGGCGGCCGCGAGGGCATGTACGAGTACCTCGAGCCGGCTTGGGCCAAGGGCCTGCCTGCTTACGGCGCCGACGACCTGGCGCCGGCGGCCGGCGCCGAAGCGCTCGCGGAAGGCGTGAGCGCCTGGGACGAAGACGGCGCGTCGGCTCCGTTCCCGGCCATCGACCGCACGCCCAAGTTGTACGTCGGCGGCAAGCAGAAGCGCCCGGACGGCAACTACGTCTACCCGGTGCTGGGCGAGGGCGGCACGCGCGTCGGCGACGCGCCGCTCGGGAACCGCAAGGACGTTCGCGACGCCGTCGAGGCCGCCGACAAGGGCAGCGCATGGACCAAGGCCACGGCGCACGGACGGGCGCAGGTGCTCTACTACCTGGCCGAGAACCTGTCGTTACGCGCGCCCGAGTTCGAGGAGCGCATCCGCGCCATGACCGGCGGAACGAAGCGCCAGGTCGCGCGCGAGGTGGAGACCAGCGTGCGGCGCCTGTTCAGCTACGCCGCCTACGCCGACAAGTACGACGGCCAGGTGCATCCCACGCCGTATCGCAACGTCACGCTGGCGATGAACGAGCCGTGGGACGTGATGGCGATCGTCTGCCCGGACGAAGCCCCGCTGCTGGCGTTCGTATCGCTGGTCGCGCCGGCGCTGGCGATGGGGAACCGCGTGGTGGCGGTGCCGTCGGCGCGCTGGCCGCTGGCTGCCACCGACCTCTACCAGGTGCTCGACACCTCCGACGTGCCGGCGGGCGCGGTGAACATCGTCACCGGCGTACGGGACGAGTTGGCCGCGGTACTCGCCAAGCACGACGCGGTACGGGCCATGTGGTACGTCGGCTCGGCCGAAGGCAGCGCCGTGGTCGAGCGGGAGAGCGTCGGGAACCTCAAGGCGACGTGGGTCAACTTCGGCAAGAAGCGTGACTGGTTCGACGCGACCCAAGGCGAGGGCCGCGAGTACCTTCGGCGCGCCACGCGCGTGAAGAACATCTGGGTGCCCTATGGAGAATGACCGCGCCGACTTCCTACGCTTCCTGACGGACGAACTCGACGCGCTGAAGCGCGAGGGGCTGTTCAAGGCAGAGCGCGTCATCGCTTCGCAGCAGCAGGCGATGATCCGCGTGCGCGACGTGCAACCCGGCAGGCCGGATGGCGAGCGCGAGGTCTTGAACCTGTGCGCGAACAACTACCTCGGCCTCGCCAACCACCCGCGCATCATGGAGGCGGCCATCGATGGCATCCGGCGGCGCGGCTTCGGCATGGCGTCGGTGCGCTTCATCTGCGGCACGCAGGACATCCACAAGGAACTCGAGGAGCGCGTCAGCCGCTTCCTCGGAACCGAGGACACCATCCTGTACTCGTCGTGCTTCGACGCCAATGGGGGCCTGTTCGAGACGCTTCTCGGCGAGCAGGACGCCGTCATCTCGGACGCGCTGAACCACGCCAGCATCATCGACGGGATCCGGCTCTGCAAGGCGCAGCGCTTCCGCTACGCCAACAACGACATGGCCGACCTCGAACGGCAACTCGAGGCGGCCAAGGACGCGCGCTACAAGCTCGTCGCCACCGACGGCGTGTTCTCCATGGACGGCATCGTGGCCGACCTGGAGGCGATCTGCGACTTGGCCGAGCGTCACGGCGCCATGGTGATGGTCGACGATAGCCACGCCACCGGCTTCGTGGGCGCGCAAGGACGCGGGTCGCACGAGGCCAAGGGCGTGATGGGGCGCGTCGACATCATCACCAGCACGCTCGGCAAGGCCCTCGGCGGCGCGTCGGGCGGCTTCACCAGCGGCCGCAAGGAGATGGTGGCGTGGCTCCGGCAACGCAGCCGCCCGTACCTGTTCTCGAACTCGGTGGCGCCTGCCGTGGTGGCGGCGTCGTTGGCGGTGCTCGACCTGCTCGAGGAAGGCGACGAGCTGCGAGAGCGTCTACGCGACAACGCCGCCTACTTCCGCGAAGCCATGACCGACGCCGGATTCACCCTGGCGGGCGGGGGGCACCCGATCATCCCGGTGATGATCGGTGACGCCGCGCTGGCCACGACGATGGCCGACCGCCTGCTCGAAGAGGGCGTGTACGTCATCGGCTTCTCGTTCCCAGTGGTGCCGAAGGGGCAGGCGCGCATCCGCACGCAGATGTCGGCCGCGCACACGCGCGAACAACTGGAGCGGGCCGTCGACGCGTTCCGACGCGTCGGCAGCGAGCTCGGGGTGATCGGGTGAGGGCGCTGGCCAAACTCGAACCGCGCGAGGGCATCTGGCGCACGGACGTCCCGAAACCCAAGCCCGGCCCGAACGACCTGCTCATCCGCATCCGCAAGACGAGTATCTGCGGCACCGACGTGCACATCTACAACTGGGACGCCTGGTCGCAGCGCACCGTGCCGGTGCCGTTGGTGACCGGGCACGAGTACGTCGGCGTGGTCGAGGAGGTCGGTTCCGAGGTCAGCGGGTTCGCGGTGGGAGACCGCGTTTCCGGCGAGGGGCACATCACCTGCGGCCACTGCCGCAACTGCCGCGCCGGTCGCCGTCACCTCTGCCCCAACACCCTCGGGGTGGGCGTGCAACGCCAAGGCGCGTTCGCCGAGTACCTCGTGCTGCCCGCGTTCAACGCCTTCAAGATCCCAGACGCCATCCCGGACGACGTGGCGGCGATCCTCGACCCGCTCGGCAACGCCGTTCATACGGCGTTGGCGTTCGACCTGGTGGCGGAGGACGTGCTGATCACGGGGGCCGGGCCGATCGGCTTGATGGCCGCTGCCATCGCGCGTTTCGTGGGCGCGCGCAACGTGGTGATCACCGACGTGAACGAGGAGCGCCTCAAGATGGCGCCGGCGATGGGCGTCACGCGCGCCGTGAACGTCGCGGACCCCGACGTCGACCTGAAGGACGTGATGCGCGACCTCGGCATGACCGAGGGTTTCGACGTGGTGCTGGAGATGTCGGGAGCGCCGGCCGCCTTCCACCAGTTCCTGGAGGTCGTCATCAACGGCGGCAAGGTCGCGCTACTCGGGATCCCCAGCAAGGAGTTCGCCATCGACTGGAACCAGGTGATCTTCAAGGGCCTGACGCTGCAAGGGATCTACGGCCGGCAGATGTTCGAGACCTGGTACAAGATGAAGAACCTGCTCCTTTCCGGCCTGGACGTCACGCCCGTCATCACCCACCACTTCCCGATGGAGCGCTTCCAGGAAGGCTTCGACGTGATGCGCACCGGGCAGTCGGGGAAGGTGATCTTGGACTGGAGTTGACGCCACGCCCACACCGCACGAGATGCGACCGCCGCGCGATCGATGCGCGGCGGTCGCTGCGTTCTCGGGTGCCGGCGCTGCCGGCTGCCAGCGCTACCGGCCCGTGAAGGGCTTCAGCGGAAGTGCAGATCCAACTGATACGGCGCCGCGGGCGTGAACGGCCTCATGGTTCCGTCGGGCTCGATGGCGCCACGCGGACTGAGGATCTCCTCGCGCAACAGTGTGAACGATTCGGTTCGCAGCGGCGCGGCGGGCGGCAGCGTGTAGGCGTCGGCGGCCGCGTAGTTCACCTGGTACGCCAGGTCGTCGAGCGCCGCCACCGTCAGGCGCGACAGGGCCATGCCGAGCGACACGTAGCCGGTCATGAGCTCGTTGCCGAACGTCTCCTCGTCCCAGTGGCTGCAGGCGGTGCCGGGAATGCCGTTGTTCTCCACCGGGACGTTGCCGCTGCCGCCGAGCGTCGCCCACTCGGTAACCGCCTTCGGCCCGGTGAACTCCACCACGTTCGAGGCGAGGCAATCGCCCGGCACGTTGTACGTCAGGAAGCCCGCGTTGTCCCAGACGTATCCGTTCAGGTCGAGCACGTGCCCCATCTCGTGGAGGATCACACCAAGGAACGTCCCGTTCGATTCCATGTTGGCGATGTCGGCGCTGTCGAAGCGCATCTGGCCCATCAGGGGAGTGGAGCCCTGGGCGGCGCCACGGACGGCGCACGCTCCCGCTTGGCCGACGATGTTGCCCGGGCCGTCGATCGGTTCGATGGTGGCGAAGATCAGCACGTCGTCGATGTTGCCGGAGAAGGTGTTGCCAGGACAGAAGGCGTCTACCTGGGTCTGGTTGACGACCACGTCGGGCAGGTCGCCGGTGATGATCTCGGCCCAGCGGTTCGCCGCTTGCTGGAACACGGCTTGGCGCGAAGCGTCGAAGCCGGCGCCGCTGAAGACCAGGTCCACCGTGAAGGAGGTGGGGGGTGGCGCCGTGCAATCGAGTTCGACCGTGACGCTCTTGCTGGGTTCGTCCGGGTCGTCGGTGGCGATGGTGATGGTTCCGTTGCGGGTCTCTTCGGCGGGTCCGCACGTCGCCGTGACGACGAACTGCTGAAGCCCGCTGGCGGGGACGACCGCGTTGGTCGGCGTGACGTCGAGCCACGCGCCGTCGGTGGTGAGGGAGAGGGTCAGCGGCATGGTGCCGATGTTCCCAACGTCGAACGCATCGACGTCGAACTCGTCGACGTTCGCCGCCATCGTCAGATGCGATGGCAACGGATCGACCACCTCGGGCGCCGCCGCCTGCACCGTGACGGTGCGTTGCGTCGTGCCGGTGGCGCCGTCGTCGTCGGTGACCACCAAGACGACGGTGTGCGTGCCCTGGTTCAGGACGACGTTGGCGGTCGCGCCGGCCAGGTTGGTAGCGCCGATGGTCCAGTCGTACGACACGATCGACCCGTCGGGGTCGCTACTGGCACTGGCGTCGAGGTCGACCGAGAGCGGGTCGAAGCCGCTCGTCGGCGTGGCCGTGAAGCTGGCGACGGGTTTCTGGTTGCCGAGGATGGGAATCGAGTCACAGGCCGCGAGCGACGCCGTGACCAGGGCGAGGAAAAACCACGACATGGCCGTTCTGCGTGAAATGGGCATGCAGGTGTCCCTTCGAGCGAGGATGGGAAACCGTACTGCATCCTGCACGGGGACATCAGCGAATCCGTCACTTCGAAACGTTCTCGCCCGCTACGACGGTCCGGATCGTGCCGCGTCTCCCGGCCCCTGGGGGGCTCCGGTGCACTCGGCCTCCTCGGATCGTTCGAAGGGCGTCAGGTTCGCCCTACCGCATCAGTTCGCCAGGTTCGTCAAGCTCTCGATGTCCTCCGGCGCCAGTTCCAGTGCCGAGGCAGCGACGTTCTCCTCCAGATGAGCGATGCTCGACGTGCCGGGGATCGGAAGGATCACCGGTGAGCGGGCCAACAACCAGGCGAGCGCGACCTGCATCGGCGTGGCGTCGTGCTTCTCCGCGATGGCGCGGACGAGTGGGTCATCGAGCTTGCCCGCCTCCACCGGCGCCCAAGGGATGAAGGCGATGCCTAGCTCGGCGCAACGGTCGAGGACCGCTTGCGATGAGCGGTCGTGCAGGTTGTAGCGGTTCTGCAGCGACACGACGTCGACGATGCCCCGCGCGATCTCGAGCTGCTCGACGCTTACGTTCGACACGCCGATGAAGCGGATCGACCCTTCGCGCTGCATCTCCGCCAACGCGCCGATGGTCTCGGCGTACGGCACGTCGGGGTCCGGTTTGTGGTGCTGGTAGAGGTCGATGCGGTCGACGCGGAGGCGCTTCAGGCTGCCTTTCAGCGCCGCGCGCAGGTGCTCGGGCCTTCCCACCGGCGTCCACTGCCCCGGCCCTGGCCGCACCTGGCCGCCCTTGGTGGCGATCAGCACGTGGTGCGGGTATGGGTGAAGCGCCTCGGCGACCGTCTCCTCGTTCACGTGCGGCCCGTACGAGTCCGCCGTGTCGATGAAGTCGATGCCGAGGTCGACCGCGCGCTGCAGCACGCGCACGGCCTCGGCGCGGTCGGCAGGGGGGCCCCACACTCCCGGCCCGGTGAGGCGCATGGCGCCGAAGCCCAGTCGATGGACCTCGATGGCGCCACCGATCAGGAAGGTGTCGCTGGCGTTACGCGGTTCGGTCATGAAGGCCACCTCCGTGTCTCGATGGTAGCCGAGTGAGGCGGCGCAGGCGGCGAGCGCGACGACGCTGCCGGACGCCAGCCGCGCGGCTCTAGGCGCCCGCACGTACCCGCCCGCCGGCGCAAGCTGCCACGCATTCCGCCGCAGGCCGCCGTCCCCCTCACATCGACAGGTACGCTTCCCGCACCTGCGGGTCCCCCAGCAGTTCCTGGCCCGTACCCTCTTTGCGCACCTCACCGTTCTCCAGGACGTACGCGCGGTCGGCGATGCGCAGCGACTGCTGCACGTTCTGCTCGACCAGCACGATGGTGACGCCGTCGTGGGCGATCTGGCGTAGGGCGCGGAAGACGGTTCTGGCGAGGGCAGGGGAGAGGCCGAGGCTGGGCTCGTCGACCAACAGGAGCTTCGGGTCGCTCATGAGCGCGCGACCGATCGCCAGCATCTGACGCTCGCCGCCTGAAAGCGTGCCGGCGATCTGGCGTTCGCGCTCTGCGAGGCGCGGGAAGAGCTCGTACACGAAGGCGCGGTTGCGGTTCGCCCGCGGGCGGGCGCGGGCGAGGTACTCGGCGCCGCTCTCGAGGTTCTCGTGCACCGTCATGAGCGGGAAGAGTTGCCGCCCTTCCGGCACGTGGCCGATGCCTTCCCGCACGATTCGCGCGGGCGACAAGCCGGCCAACGACACCTTCCCGAACGCCCGGACGGTCCCGGCGCGCACCGGAACGAGTCCGCTCACGGCGCGCAACAGGGTCGTCTTGCCGGCACCGTTCGCGCCGATGATGGTGACGAACTCGCCTTCTGCGACGTCGAGATCGACGTCCCACAACACGGTGATCTTGCCGTACCCGGCGCGCAGGCCGCGGACCTCCAGAGCGCTGCTCATGGCGCCTCCTCGTGCGGTGCCGCGCCGCTTACCTCGGTGGCGCCGTCCTCGTCGCCGTCGCCGTCGTCACCGTCCTCGTCCTCGTCCACGCCGAGGTACGCCTCGATGACGCGCGGGTCTGCGGTCACTTCGGCGTAGCTGCCGCTCGCCAGTTCGGCGCCGTGGTCCATCACCAACACTCGGTCGGCCAGGTCGCGCACGACCGGCATGACGTGCTCGATGAACACGACCGTGACGCCTTCGTCCCGCACGCTCTTCACCAACTCGACAGCGAGCCGCGCCTCGGCCGGGCGCAGGCCCGCCATCACCTCGTCGAGCAGCAGCACGCTCGGTTGCGTGGCGAGGGCGCGCGCGATCTCGAGCCGCTTCTCCTGGAGCAAGTTCAGGTCCTCCACCGGATGGTCGCGCATGACGGTGAGGCCCGTACGTTCCAGGGCCGCCTCCGCGCGCTTGCGGGCATCGGCCGACGACACGCGCCGTGAGCCGAACTGCGCACCCACCAGCACGTTCTCTTCGACGCTCATCTCGGGGAACGGCTGCACCACTTGGAAGGCACGACCGAGACCCAGGTGGCAGCGGGCGTGGGTCGTGAGGGTGGTGATGTCCACACCCTGCAGTTCGAGCGTCCCGCTGGTGGGTGCCAGCAGGCCGGACACGAGGTTGAGGGTAGTGGTCTTGCCAGCGCCGTTCGGGCCGATGATGGCGAAGATCTCGCCGGCATGTACGTCGAAGGACACGCCGCTGACGGCGGCCAGGCCACCGAAGTGCTTGCTCAGGCCGCGGGCGCGCAGGAGCGGGGTCGCGTTCACGGTCATGGCCGACCCTCCGCCTCGGGTGGGGCTCGTTCTGCCATGCGCGCGCCGTCGCCCGGTTCGGGCGCGCCAGGCGTAATCGTTCCCGACGGCCCCTGGGAGAGGCGGTCGCGGCGTGGTGCCTTTCGGCCGATGCGAGACAGCAGTCCCACCAAGCCGCGCGGCATGAACAGGATCGACGCCACCAGCACGATGCCGTACCCGATCAGGTAGCCCTCGGAGAAGGTGCGCTTCAGCGTCTCCTCGAGACTCGCCAGTACCACCGCTCCGAGGATCGGGCCGACAGTGGTGTAGAGCCCGCCGAAGATGGGCGTGACCAACGCGAGCACCGTGGTGTGCACCGAGAAGGCGCCGTCGGGACTGACACTTCCCAAGCGGTGCGCTTCGACCGCGCCCAGCAGGCCGGCGACGAAGCTCGAGAGCACGAATGCCAGCAACTTCATGCTTGCCGGGTTCACGCCCATCACGCCTGCCACCTGCTCGTTGGTGCGGATGGCGGTGAACGCCGAGCGCAAGCGCGAGCGCTGCACGATCACCGAGATCACCACTGCCACGACAAGGAGCCCGGCGTAGACCCAGAAGTAGCTCTGGTTGCGCAGGAACGCGACCTCCCAGCGCTCCATGTCCCCTGGCACGAACGTCGGCCGGAACAACGTCTGCACGTTGATGCCGGCGGCGCCACCAGCGACGGCGGTCGGCAACTGCTGCACGGCAGACTTCAGCACCTCGGTGAACGCCAGCGTGGCGATGGCGAAGTAGATGCCGAACAAGCGCAGCGTCACCGACCCGAGTCCGAACGCCAGCACCGCCGCCACCACGCCGCCGAGCGGGATGCCGAGCCACAAGGGCACGTCGGCGAGTTTGAGCAGGACCGCCGTCGTGTACGCACCCGCGCCGGTGAAGGCGGCGTGCGCCAACGACAGCTGCCCGGTGCGCGCCAGCACGTCCCACGACAGTGCCAGGGTTGCCAGGACGATGGCGTTGGTGGCGAGCGACAAGTAGCTCACCGATGCCTGACCGAAGGCGTCGCGCAGGATACCGGGCAGGAACGCCAGCAGGATGGCGAAGACGGCGGTGACTAGCAGGTCGCGGCCGAGGCGACTCATGCGGCCCCTTGCTCGGACGGGCGCGTGCGCGAGTGGCGCGTGCGCGAAGGGCGCGTGCGCGAGTGGCGCGCGTGCGAATGGCGCGCGATCATGCCGTCCTCCGGGAGCGCACCACCAGCGCGACGAAGATGATGGCGAAGAAGACCATGTTGCGTAGCGCGTCGCCGTTCGGCACCATGGTGGCTACCAACGACTCGGCCAAGGCGACGGTGAGCGAGGCGGCGACGATGCCGCGGACGTTGCCGAGGCCCGCCAGTACGACGATGGCGAACGCCTTGAGCGTGAACGCGAACCCGACCGTCGGCGTCGGGGACTGGATCACGGCGATCATCACGCCCCCCACCCCCGCGAGCAACGCCGAGAGCGCGAACGCCATCAGGTACACGCGGTTCACCTCGAGGCCTACGAGGCCGGCCCCCACGCGGTTCTGCGCCACCGCGCGCATGGCGCGGCCCAGCGGGGTGGAGGCCAGCATCCAGTACAGCGCGCCGACCAGGATCAGCGAGATCAGGAAGCTGCCGAGCGGGACCATGCCGATGCTGACGCCCGCGAACTGGTAGCCGATGGAGCGGTAGGGGACGTTGGCGATGGTGCGGGGGTCGCCGCCCCAGATGAGGAGCGCGAGGTTCTGCAGGATGATCCCGATGCCGAAGGTGAGGAGCATCTGGTTCAGCTCGGGCGCCTTCAGGACGTAGCGGATGGAAGATAGGTAGATCGCCGCGCCGATGATGGCGAGCGCGGGCGCCACGAACAGCAGAGATAACAGCGGGTCGAAGCCGAAGCTCACGAAGAGCTGGTACGCCAGGAACGCGCCCACCATGAAGAACTCACCGTGGGCGAAGTTGACGATACCGATGACGCCGATGGCGAGCGCCAGCCCGACCGACACGAGAGCGTAGAGGCCGGCGGCGAGCACGCCGGAGACGATGGCTTGGGGCAGCAGCGATAGGTCCATGGGGTGGCGTTCCTGCGGCGGCGGGGAGGGGCGGTGTCGCCCCTCCCCCGGCCGTGGTCAGGTGAGGCGCTGCCTCAGCGGCAGCTCACCAACGGAGCGGTAGCGCGGTCGGCGGGCCAGACGATCTCGCGCACGCCGTTCTGGAACTGGAAGACGAACCACATGTCGGCGCCGAAGCCTTGATGCAGCGCGATCTCGGACGGCTGGAAGCTCCACTCGCCCATGGGGGAGCGGAACGTGCCCTCTTGCATCGCAGCGATCACCGCTTCTTGGTCGGTGGTGCCGGCGGCGTTGATGGCGTCGGCGTAGCTCCACAACTGAGCGTAGGCGAGCGCGGCCATGTAGTTGTCCGGGGCGCGGCCGTGCATGTCGACGTACGCGTCGAGGAACGTCTTCGCTTCGGGGTTGGGCAGGTTGGGCAGGTAACCGATCAGGCCGGTCACGCACTGCGCTTCCGGCGCGGCGTCGAACTCGCTGGGCCATCCCGGAGGGGCGCCGAAGATGTACTGCGGCGTGAAGTTGAGTTCGCGGATCTGGCTGGTGAGCGGCACCACGTCGCTGTCGTAGCCGATCCAGAACAGCGCTTCGGCGTCGGATGCTGCCGCCTTGGCGATGGTGGCGCGGTAGTCGCCGGTTCCGCCGAGGAGCGTGGACTTGAACGCCTCGCGCAGCACCACGTTCATGCCGGCGTTCTCGAGCAAGCCCTCGGCCGCGAACGCGCCAGGACCGCCGAAGGCGGAGTCTTCGTGAAGCAGCGCCACGGTCGGCACGCCGAGGCTGGCCATGAAGCCGGTGGAGGCCTCGGTGTTCTGGTAGTCCCACGGGTGAACGTGGAAGAACCACGCTTCGGCGCCGAGCAGTTCCTCGATGCCGTCGAAGCCGTCGATGCCGATCCCCGACACGGCGCCGCCGATCCAACTGACGATCGGCTGGAAGGTCTTGAACGACTCTGCCAGGGCCAGGGTCACGCCGGAGGAGTAGCCGCCGGCGATGAACTCGACGCCGTCCTCGGTCATGAGCTTCTCGAACGCGGCGACGGCGGTGGCCGGGTCGGCCTTGGTGTCTTCCATGACCAACGTGAGCGGTTGTCCGAGCACGCCACCGGCGGCGTTGATCTCGTCCAGGGCGAGTTCGAAGCCGGCCTTCTGGGCCTGACCGGTGCCGGCGGCGCCGCCCGAGAGGGGCGACAGGACGCCGATCGTGACGCCTTGGGCCGAGCCCAAGGCGAGAGCGGCGAGGGCGAGTACGGCGATGATGCGCTTCATGCTTCCTCCTTCGTGAACGTCTTGCTGCCGGCCCCATCTGGGCGCGGCCCGTGATCGAGGTTCGATCGGGGTGAGGGCGCGGATCTCATCTCATGTCGGCCCCCTTGCGAAGGTCGTCGCGAGGAGATCTCGGAATGCTTCTGGAGCCTCCAGTTGCGGTGAGTGGCCGACGTCGGGCCACGCGACCAACCGGGCGCCTGCGTACGCTGCGACGGTGGCGTCGGCCACGGCTCGGGATACGAGCGCGTCCTTGGCGCCGTGGAGCACCGTGACGGGAGCCGTCACCGCCCCTGTGTCGGCGCTCAAGTCGTACGCGGCCAACGCGCGCGCGTTGCCCTGGAAGGCGCGTGGTTGCATCGCCATGGCGTCGTCGACGAGAGCGTCGAAGTAGGGCGGAATCCGGGTGGGGGAGATGGCGGCGAGGCTGGCGTGCAGGAGGTTCCGGTCGGTCTTCATCGCTTCCAGCACCGGGTAGTGCGCCTCGGGCGTGGGGAACCCGCCGGGCGGGGCGGCGTCGACCAACAGCAGGGCGCTGACGCGCTGCGGATGCCGGATGGCGAGCGCCTGCGCCGCCGCGCCTCCGAGGCTGTGCCCGACGACGCCGGCGCGTTCGATGCCGAGCGCATCCAGCAGGCCCGCCAGGGCGTCGGACCACGCGGCGACCCACGACGCTTCCGGCAGGCTGTCCGGCAACGGATCGGAGCGGCCGAAGCCGGGCAGATCGGGCGCGATCAGGTCGAGCCCAGGAGCAGGATCGTCGAGCTGCTCGGTCCACCACCGGCGGCTTGCGAAGTTGCCATGGATCAGCAGAACGGGCCGACCTCCGCCGGCGCGCTCGTAGGCCATGCGCAGCGTCGTCGGCGGACCCGAAGCCGGTTCCGGCGAGACGATGCGAACGGGGGCGAGTTGGACGGATCTGCTCACGCGGCCTCCGAGTCCGCCGCTGTCAGGAAGGGCAGCAGCAGCCGCGCGATGGCGCTTGGGTTCTCGATCGGCCCGGCGTGCCCGACACCAGGAACGACCGTCACGTCGCCGCGGCCGAAGGCGGCGGTGATGGCGGCGCCGGCGCGGGGCGGCGTGAGGACGTCGTGCTCCCCGACGGCCACCAGCAACGGCGTGTCGACGTTCGCCAAGCCCGGGGTGGGTTCGCGCGTCTCGTCCGCCAACAAGCCTTCGATGAGTCCGCGCACGGCGTGGTCGGATGCGGCAGCGGCGCTGCTGCGCGCGTCGGCGATCGCGGTCGCGTTGGCTTCGAGGAAATCCGGACCCCAGACCCAGGGAAGCGCCGCGTCGAAGCGCGCCTCCGGGCCGCCGTCGCGCAGCGCCTGGAGCCAAGACCGGAGCACCGCTCGGAGATGGGCGTCCACCGTCGCGAAGCTGTCCAGCAGGGCAAGGCTCACGAGGTGGATGCCGGGTCCTGCGGCTGTACCGGCTGCCGCGGCCGGACGTGCTCCCGTGGCCGCGCCGGCTCCCTTGGAGTTTCCCGCGGCGAGGCTCGCAGCGACGCGTTGGGCGACCAGCCCACCGTTCGACAGCGCCACCAGGTGCACGCGGGGGAGCCGCAGGGCGGTGAGGACCTGCTCGAGGTCGGCAGCGTGGCGCGACGGTGGGTACGGCCCCTCGGGCGCGTCCGACGCGCCTTGCCCGCGCATGTCGTAGCGCACGACGGTACGTTCCGTGGCCAGCAGGCGCTCGAGCCCGTCCCATGCGGCTACGGACATGGTCAGGCCGTTGACCAGTGCGACGGGCGCCGGGCGGCCCGTGCTGCCGGCCGCTGTCGGTATCGACGTGGCCTGGTCGTACGTGGCGGAGTCGCCGTGGACGTCGCGCACGACGCCACGAAGGAGGACGCCATCGTCGGTCCACAGGCTGAAGTCGCGGAGGTCGGGCAGCGGCGCGGCGGCGCGCTCCAGGCGTTGCGTCATCACCCGCTCCCTTCGGCCCGGTCCTGCGCGAGGAAGCGCTCCAGCAGCACCGACTTGAGGATCTTGCCGGCACCGCTCTTCGGAAGGTCGGTAGTAAGGATGAGGTGCTTCGGAACCTTGTAGCGCGCCACGCGCTCGCGCAGGAACGCTACCAGGGCATTCTGATCGATGCTCGCGTCTGGGCGCAGGACCACCACCGCCAGGCCGACTTCGCCCCAGCGTTCGTCCGGAACGCCGAGCACGGCGCACTCGGCCACGGCAGGGTGGTCGTAGAGGGCGGTCTCGATCTCGATAGGGAAGACGTTCTCGCCACCGGAGATGAACATCTCCTTACGCCGGCCGACGATCGTGAAGAAGCCCTCCTCGTCGACGGTGGCGAGGTCGCCCGTCCACAGCCAGTCGCCTCGGAGCGCCTCGTCGGTGGCGTCTGGCCGGTCGAAGTAGCCGAGGAAGACGTGGGGCCCCTTCAGCGTCAACTCGCCGACCTCGCCGACGTCGCAGAGCGACGCGTCGGCGCGCCGGACGGCCGCTGCGGCGTGGAGCATCGGCTTGCCCACGGATGCGGGCTTGCGCTCGGCTTGGTCCAGGGTGATCGCGAAGCAGTTCACGCCCGCCTCGGTGAGGCCATAGCCCTGACGGAACCGCACGCCGCGCGCCGCGAAGGTGGCGCGAACCGGTTCGGGACAAGGTGCGCCGCCCGAGATCGCCCAACGCACGCCGCTCAGGTCGGCACGCTGGAAGTCGGGGTGCTCGGCCAGCATGCGGTACATGGTTGGCACCAGGAAGAGGGCCGTGACGCCCTGCTGCTGCACCAGTTCGAGGTACTCACGGGCGTCGAACGCGTGCTGCAGCACCACGCGCGCGCCGAGGTGCAGGAGCGGCACGGTGAGCGCGTTGACGGCAGCGTGGTAGCAGGGGGTGGCTTGGATGACGACGTCGTCATCGCGCAGGCCCCACGAGAGCACCGTGTTGACCGCGTTGTAGAAGCCTTGTCTGTACGGCAACATGGCGCCCTTGGGGACGCCGGTGGTGCCGCCCGTGAGCAGGATCATCTGCACGTCGTCCGGTCCGAGGTCGGGATCGAGGACGGTCGATGCCGCCACCGGGCTCTCCAGAGCGGTCTCGTAGTCGTCGACATTCAGCATCGGGGCGGCGGCCGCGTTCGCCGCGAACTCGGCCGCCTCGCGGTGGTCTTCGTCGTGCAGGACCAGGGTTGGCTTCAGGTACGTGCCGATGGCGGCCTGTTCCTTGGCGGATAGGCGCACGTTCAGCGGAGCGTAGACGAAGCCCAGTTTCGCGGTGGCCAGGATCAGGTCGATGTGGGCGACGTGGTTGTGCGCCAAGATGGCCACGCGGTCGCCCTTGGTGATGCCGCGGGAAACCAGGTACGCAGCGGCATGGGCCGCGCGACGGTTCAGCTCCGCGTAGTCGAGCCACCGCCCGTCCCACCACAGGGCGGGCCGGTCGGGCGTCAGGTCGGCGCGGCGCTGGGCGACGTCGAGGATCACGCCGTCGCCTCCTCGCTCGACCAGCGCAGCGCTAGCGCGTTCCACACGTATCCGACGCCGGCAGCGACGGCCACCGCGAGGTCGCCGCGGCGGAGGAGACCCTCGCGCCGGGCGAGGTCGAGCGATAGGATCTGGTCGACTTGGCCCAGGTGCCCGTACCGCTCCAGGTAGATCGACTGTGACGGGCGCAAGCCGAGGCGGTCGAGCAAGTAGGCGTGCGCGCTTCGCTTGACGTGCAGCATGGCGAGGTAGGCGACGTCCTCGAGCTCCGCGCCCGAGCGCGCCACGGCCTCCCGTACCACCTGCACGAAGTTCTCGAGGCTGGTTCGTTCGAGCCGCTCCTTCATGCCGGCGGGGTCGGGGACGCGCAGGCGGTACTCGGACACGTTGTCCGGGCGGAGGGGCGAGACGGTACCACCAACTGGTACCAGAACATCGAGGGAGAAGCTTCCGTCCGTGACGATGCTGGAGCCGAGCAAGGCGTGACCCCGGTCGCGCTGGACCACCGCGGCGGCACCGCCGGCGCCCAGGTTGTACATGAAGCGCACGTCCGGGTCCTTCAGGTCGATCAGGTCGCAGTTGCGGTACCCGCCGGCGACCAGCACCACGTCGACGTTCGGGTCGGCCAGCAGCAGGTCTTTCGCCTGCTTCAAAGCCAGGACCGCTGTGCCGCACTTCTGGCCCAAGTCGTAGGCGTAGGCGTTGCGGGCGCCGACGTCGTAAGCGAGCTTGATGCCCGCGGTCCACACCGGGTACTCCTTGTACTCCTCGGTGATGGAGACGACGACGTCGACCTGCCCGGGTGTGACGCCGGCGTCGGCGAGCGCGGCTTCGGCCGCGCGCACTCCCATCGCTACAGGGTGATCGTCGGGTCCAGGCAGAACGCGCTCGATGATGCCGAGTTTGTCGCGAACGACCCATTCCGGCAGGCCGCTGGCGCCCGCTAGGTCGGCAGCCGAGAGGCGTCCCGTGGGGACGTAGGTCCCGAGTCCGGTGACGCCGACGATGGGGTGGTCGGGGTTCGGGCTCATGACCGTCTCCGTTGCGTGCGAGGCGGCGTGCGAGGCTCCGCGGTCGGGGTGGTGTTGCCGGTACGGTCGGCGGCGGCGGCGCGGGTGCCGATCGCGATCTCGGCGGCGCCGGTTGGGCCGATTCCGTGCGCGATCAGGTCGAAGGTGGTTTCCAGGACCTCGGCCGGTGGCGCTTCGTGCTGCCAGATGGCGTAGCGCAGTCCGAGGAAGTGGGCGATGCCCATCAAGGCCCAAGCCTGCGCAGAAGGGTCGCCCTTACGGACCTGCTCGTCGTCTTGCGCGCGCGCGAGGTTGGCGGCGTATGCGTCGGCCAGCGTCTGGTAGTACTCCCGGTAGATGGACTCGTCGACGAACTGCGACTCCATCACGACCTTGTAGAGGTTCTGGTGCGCCAGCGCGAAGCGTATGAACGCCTCGAGGCCCTGGCGTTCGACGTCGAGGCGGCGCCCGGCGCCTACCGTCGCTTCCGACAGCGCCTGCCGCAACTGCCGCCCCATGTCGCGCACCAGCTCGCGGAGCGCGTCGCCCTTGCTGGGGAAGTAGAGGTAGAAGGTCCCTTGGGCGACACCGGCGCGCTGGGTGATGGCGGAGATCGGCGTACGAGCGAAGCCCTGTTCGCCGAACTCGGCCTCCGCGGCGTCCAAGAGCCGCCGACGCGTCGCCTCGCCGCGAGCCGTGCTGGGTCGGGGTAGCGGGGTCAACGAGGACCTTCCCGGTTCTCGCCGGTACGCGGTAGCGCTTGGCGGCGGCAGAACCTGACGAGTGAGTCAGGTGTCAGGATAGGTCCGTCGCGAGACGAGTGTCAAGCCTCGAATCTAGAGCGCAGCGCATGTTGTCCGCCGGTCCCGGCACGAACTTGGAGTGGCGCCTATCGAGCGCCTTGCATTCGTAGCGTGCGGATCTACGGACCGGTGCGGTCGCCCGCCGACTCCGCCATCGCGGACAGCGCCGGCACGTGGATCCGATATCGACCCCGGCTGCCCAGGACGAGGCCGGCCGCCCGCAACTCCCCGATGGCCATCGACACCGCCACACGGGTGGCCGAAACCATGGCGCCGAGGTCTTCGTGCTTGAGGTTCGTCTCGAGAGCGACCCAAGCTTCGTCCTCCGGAGCCCCGAAACGTCCCGCCTGATCGAGCAGCACCTTCGCGACGCGCACGATGACCGCGTCGAAGCCGTTCGCGAGTTGTTGGCGGCACTCGAAGAGGTGATCGGCCAGGATCTCCGTGAACCCGAGCACGAACCGTGGGGCCTCGAGCGCCATCCGAAGGAACTGCTGGCGAGAGATGGGGCACGTCACCGCGTCGGTCAACGCGATGGCGTCGGCGCGATACCTGGCGCCTTCACCGATGAACGCCTCGCCGACGAAATCGTCAGGTCCACAGATCGCCAGGATCCGCTCGTCTCCCTCGGGCGTCGGCACGACCACCTTCACTTGGCCCTTGGCGATGACGTGCATCTCGGACGCAGGATCGCCGGCCCGGAAGACGGAACTCCCCCTCGGAACTGGACGTTCGGGGCACACGCGCATGAACACGGCGAGATCTTCGTCCGCCATGACCTCGGAGAAGCGCGTGCTGCGGAGGACGAACGGGCGATCGACGGGCATGGCGTGATGATACCGCCAGCCCTCTACGATGCCCGGCACGCGTGAATGCCTGCCCCGATCCTCGCGCTCGCCAACGCACCCGCGCCTCTCCGCGTAAAGATGCTGACGTACTCCCGGCGCGCCGCTCCTTGTAATGAGCGTCGAAGCGCCCCGTGAACGTCGACCGGGTGCGCGAAGGGAGAATCCGCCATGGTTTCAGAACAGATTCGCTCGCCTGCTCTTCGGTCCGCTGGGGCAGCGATCGGGCTCGCAGCGCACGCGCATTGGCTGCCGCGAATCGGCATCGCGAGCATCTTCCTGTTCCACGGGATCACGAAGTTCCCGCAGGCCGCGGAGTTGTCTCAGATGATGAACATGCCCGCGGCCCTCATCGTCATGCTCGGCATGATGGAGATCGTCGGAGGCGCGCTGATCCTCGCGGGCGGCCTGGCCCGTGCCTGGGTGACGCAGGCCGGGGCCGCGATCTTGGCGATGGTGATGGCCGGGGCCGTGGGCACCGTCCATTGGGGCCAGTGGGCCTTCACCGCGTCGCCCACGCATCCGATGGGCGGCATGGAGTTCCAGGTGTTCATGATCCTCGTGCTCGTATGGCTCGCGCTGAGCGCGCCGCGGGCACGCGTCGGGGTGCGTGCCTACTGATGGCGTGAGCTGACCGCCCCGCGTCGCCAGCGCTACCGGCGAGTGCCAGTACGCCAGCGAGGACGGGGCCGACGCACGGTGTCCAGCAGACGCCGAACGCCATTCCCACGACGGCCGACCCTAGGAGCCCCCCCGGGGTGACGGGTGAGGCGTACTCGAAGTTCCCGGTGGAGGAACGGCAGTCGGACCACGTTCGCCACGGCCAGGCCGAACACGATCAGAAGAAGACCGGCCACGATGCGTAACGCGCGGTCGTAGACGAAGAACAACTCGCCGAGAAGGCCGGCACCGTAGCCCAGCACCACGAATGCCAGCGACAGCCCAAGGAGGAACGCTGCCGGCTCGGGCGTGGCGGCCCGAGGCCACCCCGGGTCCGGCTCGCGGTCTGGATGGCGCATGGCCGGAGCGGACGGATCGCGACCTGTGTGGAGCGGCGCGCTGCTTCGCCCCGTTGTCCCGAGCCAGCCGCGCCCCTACAATGCCGCATGACCCACCATCGACCGCGCCCGTTGCGGATCGGGGCGTTTGCGTGGGCGCTCCCGTCCTTTCTCCTTCTTGCCGCCGCGCTCGGCCAGGGCGCCGACCCCGCCACCGACCCTTCCGCCACGCCCGATGACGCCGTGCTTCTGTGCCGCGTCATCGATCGCGTGCCGCAAGCGGAAGCCGAAGTCGAGGAAGGCGGCTTCGCGTTCGCCTACCAGAGCGTCGCCGGCGAGCTCGACGACGGCCGCAGATGCACCGTCTATCGCCTTCGCAACCTGCCGGGCCGACCTCCCACCCCGGTGCGATGGAACGCTGGCGAGACGGTGTTGGTGGAAGCGGCGCGCCTGGCGCGCTGCGCCGACGCATCGACGTGCGCCTGGCTCGAGATCGCGCGCTACTTCGACGGCACGGTCCAGGTGGGCGAGACGCGGCTGTCGTTCGGCCTCAACGCCGACAGCTTCCACCACACCAGCGAAGGACTGGTCGCGGCGACCGAGCCCGACGTCGGCGCGGCTTCGGCGTCGGTGGGGAGCGAGATCGTCGCACGCCTGGCGCTGGCTGACGGGAGCGACTTCGACCTGCACGTGATCGTCAAGTCCCGGTTCGAACGGGGCCGCGACGGGCTCGTGCTGATCTATGACGTGACATCGCAAGACCCGGGCACGCTGGACGGGTCGTCGGTTCGCTTCGTATGGGACGCCTTCGCGTCCACTCCGTCTGCCGTGGAGCGCCTGCTGGACCGAGAGACCACGCCGTTCCTGGTGCCGGAGCGATCGGGACCCGGAGCGGCGCCGGACGGCAGCGCGGAAGGCGCCCTGGCCGGGACGCCCCGCGTGCAGCGCGCGGGCGACACCATCGCCCTCCTCGTCCCGGTCGACCGGTTCCACTACACGCCCGACCTCGTGCTGCGCGTCGTCGAAGCGGGCGATCCGCAGACGGCGCTGCTGATCATCCCCATGCCTGCGTTCGTTCCTGGCGCGGGAGACTGAGCGCTTGACACCGTGAGCACGCAGCCGGGCCGCGGCGGCATCCTGAACGCCGGTGGGCGCGCGTACGAGTGGGTGCGCAAGGCACTCGGGTTCTACGGGACCGCCGTCACGCTCGCACAGCTGATCCCCGCGTTGGTCGCGCTACTAGCGGTCACGCTGTCGCCGACGGCGTGGCTGTCGCTGACGTTGCGGCGCTGGGTGCTGGCCGGCGTGATCGTGGGGTCGGTGGTGGGCGCAGCCGTCTTCGCGCTCACGATGCGCCGCTTGCTGCGGGTCGATCGCACAGCCGAGGCACGCACCGCGGAGTGGCGCCACGCGGCGGGGCAGGGCGCCGAGGGGCGCGATCGCGAGGAACCAACCGCCATCGAGCGCGCGGCCAAGGAACGCGACGGGAAGGGCTCCGCGGGCACAACGGCGCCTCCGACTCGATTGCGCGCCTTGGCGTTCTGGGGACTGGGTACGGCCGTGTTGGCGCTCGGGCTCTTGCGCCTGCACTTCGCGGTCGTCGACGTCGGCGTGATCGAGAGGTGGCCGGTCCTCACGCCGGTGTTCGACTTCTACCTCGGCGGAGCGCCATGGCAGGCGACGAGCTACAACGTCGTGGCGGCGCTGTTCTCCGCCACCGCGCTCGTCGGCATCGTGCTCGGGGCGCCGGCCGCCGCCATGCTGCGGCGGGACCGCCGTCGGGCGCGCGCCAAGCTGGCAGGCGAGGGAGGACCGCTGCACGCCATAGCGGCGGCCGAGAAGGCGCTCACCAGCGCGAAGAGCGCGTTGAGCGTCGCCCGCTCGACCATCACGTCGTTGACGGACGAACGCGACTCGCTACGGGCCGAAGTCGCGCTGCTGAGGGGTGACGAGGCGGCGCGGACAGAGGCGGCGCGAACCGAGGAGAGGCGGACCGAGACGGCCCGAACCGAGGAGACGCATACCGAGGTGGAGCGAACGGATGGGGTGCCGGCCAGGACGAGCCGGGGCGCGGGCGATCACTCGTAGCGCAAGGCCTCGATCGGGCTGAGCGCTGCGGCGCGGCGTGCCGGCCACACACCGAAGATCACGCCGGTAGCGACGCTGACGCCGAACGCCAGGAGCACCACCCACGGGTTCAGCACGAACACGTCCAGGAAGGGAACCAGCCGCACCACCAGCCACAGCGACGCGATCGACAGGATCACGCCGATCGTTCCGCCGATGACGGTGAGTACCACCGCCTCGATCAGGAACTGCTGCAAGATGGTGCGTGGTTTGGCGCCGAGCGCCTTGCGCAGGCCGATCTCGCGTGTGCGTTCCGTGACGCTCACCAACATGATGTTCAGGATGCCGATGCCGCCGACGAGGAGGCTGATGGCTCCGATGCCGCCGAGAAGTGCCTGCAAGATGACGGTGATGGTGTTGAACAGGGAGAGCGCCCCTTCGATCGATTGCAGGTTGTAGCTCTCCGGCGAGCGGCGCCGGTCGAGGATCGCCCGCACCTGGCGTTCGATGGCGGATGCGTCGCGGTCGAGCTCGATGGTGATCGGAAGGAAGTCGTACTCGCCGCGAACGACCCCAGGCACGTCGCCGTAGAACGTCTCGAGTGGGATGTCGCCCGATACGTCGTTGGCGAACGCTCCCAGGGTGCCCGAGATGGCCTGTTTGACGCCGATGACGGTGTAGAAGCTGCGGTTCCCGCCGCTCGTCTCCACCACCAGCTCCTGCCCCAGCGCGGCGTCGGGCCCGTCGAACAGCTCCTCGGCAGCGTCGGCCGACAGCACGATCACGGCCGCGCCCCGCACGGCGTCGTCCTGGCCGAAGAACCTGCCGCGCGCCATCTCCAGGCTGCGGTCGATCTCGGGGGCGTTGGCGGTGGTGCCGTTGAGCGTCATGCGCACCCGCTCGCTGCCGGAGCTGGCCGTGACGTTCACGCTCTTCTGCCGCAGGATGGCGATCGGCAGCCGGCTTAGGGCCTCGATGTCGTCGTCGGTGAACCGCACCGAGGTGGGCTCGTTCGGCACGCGCGAAACGAACAGCGTCTGGGCGCCGAACGCGCGGATCTCGGAAGTGATGCCGGCCGTGGCGATCTCGCCCAGGCTGATGGTCGTGGTGACGGCGAACACGCCGATGACCACGCCCAAGAGCGTCAGCACCGAACGTAGGCGGTTGCCGAACAAGGCCTCCAACGCCGTTCTCAGGTTCTCGATCAGCATGGTCACACCGGCGTCCCCGCTCGACGGCGTTGCTCGACGACCTGAGATACGTCCACGCGCCCGTCGCGGATGCGGATGATGCGCTGGCAGTGCTCGGCGACGTACTCCTCGTGCGTCACCATCACGATGGTGCGTCCTTCGCGGTGTAGCGCGTCGAACAGCTCCAGGATCTCGGTACCGGTGCGGGAGTCGAGGTTGCCGGTCGGTTCGTCGGCCAAGAGGATGTCGGGATCGGCCGCGAGCGCCCGGGCGATGGCCACGCGTTGCTTCTGCCCGCCGGAAAGCTCGTTGGGTCGGTGGCTGGTGCGGTCGCCCAACCCGACGCGCTCCAAAGCCCGCAAAGCGACCTGCCTGCGCTCGACCGCCGGGATACCGCGGTAGAGCAACGGCAACGCGACGTTGTCGAGGGCCGTGGCACGCGCCAGGAGGTTGTACGCCTGGAACACGAAGCCGATGCGGCGGTTGCGGATGGAGGACAGCGCCTCTTCGTCGAGGCTGCCGACCTCTTCTCCCGCGAGCCGGTACGAACCCGACGTGGGCACGTCGAGGCAACCGAGGATCTGCAGCAGCGTGCTCTTGCCCGAGCCGGAAGGTCCCATGATGGCGGCGTACTCGCCGCGCCCCACGTCGAGGTCGAGACCGCGCAGCGCATGCACCTCGACCCCTTCGCCCAAGGTGTAGACCTTGCGCAGATCGCGCGCGCGGATGACCGGGTCGGGGGTCATTCGACGGGCGGGAAGGTCACGCCGGCTCCGTCTCGCAGCGTGTCGAGGTCGATGACGGCGATGAGATCACCGTCACGGAGTTCGCCGTCGACGGCCGCGACGGTCGGGTTGCGCTCCAGCACCGTCACCGGGACGCGCTCGACGGTTCCGCGGTCTTCGCCGGTAGGAACGACGCGATGAACGTAGGCACCATCCGCGCCCTCCGTGATGGCTTCGAGCGGCATCAGCAGCGCGTCGGCCAACTCGCGCACGCGAACGCGCACGGTGACGGTGTAGCCGGGGCGAAGCCACGCCGTCGTCTCGGGTGCGGCCTGCTCCGTCACGAACCCGAGCTCGGCCACCACTTGCGCGGCGCCCGTCTCGCGGCCCGCGATCGGGCTCAAGCGCGTGACGCGCGCCGCCAGGGTGCGACTGGCGTCGGCATCCGGCACGATGGTGGCGGGCTGCCCGAGCGTGAGTTCGGCGGCTCGGTTCTCGTCGAAGCGCGCCTCGACGTGCAGGCTGGTCACGTCGGCCACCGTCACCGCGGATTGCTGACCCACCGCGTCGCCCGCCTCGATGGCGAGCGCCGTGACCACGCCGTCGAACGGCGCCACCAGCTCCGCGTCCGCGAGGCGCGACTCGGCGTTCCCCAGTTGCGTCGCGAGTTGCGCGACCTGCGCTTGGGCGCCGGACCTTTGCGCCTCGGCCAGCTGCGTCAAGTTGTCTTGACGGGCGACCGCGGTGTCGAGCGTGATGTCGGCCTGTGCCAGAGTGCGCTCGGCGGAAGCGACGGCCGTATCGGCAGCACGTACTTCGTCGGCCGACGCCGCGCCCACCCCGAACAACTCGCGCGCGATGCGTAGGTCGTCTTGCGCGCGGGTCAGGGCCGTGGCGGCACGCTCGCGCTGGTCTTCGGCCGCCGCCACGGCACTGCGAGCGTCGAGCGTGTCGACGGCGCGTTGCGCGTCGATACGGGTCTGGTCGGCCCGCGCCGAAGCCAAGGAGGCGCGGATCGAGGCGATGTCGCGTTCCAACGATGCGGTGTCGAGACGCGCCAACAGCGTACCGGCAACGACCTCGTCGCCGACTGTGACGGGCACCTCGAGCACCGTGCCGGCACCGCGGAAGGAGAGGTGGCGCTCCTGTTCGGCGATGACGACACCCGTGCCGGTGACCTCGCGCACGAACGCGCCCCGCTCGAGCGGCTCTACCAGCGTCCGCAGCTCCGCGGCCCCGCGGCCCGGCAGCAGCAACGCCGCGGCCACGGCGCCCAGCACGACGAGTGCGACCAAGGTCCAGGCGATCCGCCCGCGTGCGCGACGAGGGCGCGTGGTCTCGGGACGGCTCACGGGCCCGTACCCGGGCCGGCGCCCAGGGCCAGCAGGGACAACCGCCGCAGGGACGCGGCTAGCGTGTGTTCCGCCGTCGTACGCGCGGCACGTTGGCGACTGGCCTGCAGTTCGCTCTGCGCCAGCGTCAGTTGCGCCACCGTGCCTGCTTCGAAGCGCAAGCGTTGGACGCGGACGTCTTCTTCGGCCGTGACTACGGCCTCGTCGGCGCTCTGCAACCGCGCGGCCGCAGCGACGGCGGCGTTCCGCGCCTGCTGCAACTCGAGGTCCAACACGCGGCGCTGTTCGTCGAGTTGCAGGCGCGCCGTGTCCACCCGGTCGCGGGCGGCTTCGATGTCGGCCCGCGGCGTGGTGAGCGGCACGTCGATGGCGGTCAGTTGTGCCTCCGCCAACGCGAGCTGGTGCGCGGCGGCGAGTACGGTCCGGTTCTCCTCGGCCCAGGTGCGAACCTGGTCGAGGTCGGGCACCGGCCCTGGTGGCGGGGCGGGTGTCAAGGCGATGGGGGCCTCGGCGTCCCCCACCTGGCTGGCGAGACGCTGGTAGGCAAGGTCGCGTGTCTGGCGCGCGTCGTCCAGGTCGCGGGCGGCAGCTTGGACGTCGTTCGCGGCGCGCTCGAGGTCGAGGCGCGTGGCCGCGCCCGCCTCGAAGCGGATCCGCGCGGCGTCGTGCAAGCTCGCGGCGATCGCCAAGGCCGCTTCGGCGATGGCGACGCGGTCGTCGGCCTGCAACGCGTTCTCGTAGGCGGTGGCGGCGGCGTCACGGGCAGACTCCGTGGCTGCTGCCAGGGCAGCGACGGCCCGCTGATGGGATTGTTCGGCTTGGAGGCGCGCGATCCGGAGGGTGGTCGGGTCGGCGCGCACACGTTCGAGGTCGCGCTCGGCCGTCGCCAAGTCGAGGCGCGCGGCGCGGACCGACGCGTTGGCCTCCGCGGCCCGGTCCAGCGCCTCTTCGAACGGAAGCGTGGGCACGGGAGCCGGGGCAGCCTCCTGTGCGAACGCCGGCGCGAAAACCGGCGCGAACACGAGCCCGAACACCAGCGCGAAGGCGAGCGAGGGCAAGGCGGAGCGTACGATCCTGCGCTGCCCGTCGCTCATCTCACGGTGGGGATCACGATGCGTGTCACGGTGCGGGTCACGGTGGGGATCACGGTGCGTGTCAGGGTGCGTGCCACGGTGCACATCACGACTCATGTCTCGGTTCCTGTCACGGTCCATGTCACTCCATCGCGGCGGGAACGGCCGCCAAGCCGTCGAGGTAACGGAGCCACGCGACGTGCATGGCGTCGCCCGCGCGCTCCGCGTCGAGAAGCGCGCGCTCGGCTTCCAGCCCACTTCGTCGAGCCGCCAGCTCGGACAGCGTCCCGGCGACGAACCGACGTTGCGTCATCTCGGCGTCGTCTGCGGCCAGGGTCGCCGCCCGCTCTGCGGCGGTCATCGATTCCCAGGCGGTGATGACGTCGTGGGCGAGCCGTCGCAGGTCGAGCTCGGCACGGGCGATGGTCAGCTCGAACTGAACCGCAGCGCGTTCGCGAGCGAGTCGGGCGGCGTCGATGGCGGCGGAGACGCTCACGTCCAACGGGATGCGGACGCTGATACCGAGGCTGAACGCGGTGTTGCTGCCGCCTTCCAGCAGCCCGGGAAAGCCGTCGTCCGGGTCGTAGGAAGCCGATACGGACGGCGTCAGGCTGCGACTGTCGAGCGCAGCGCCCAGGGTCAGGGCGTTCCGGTCGTTGCCACGGGCGAACGAGGCGTTCAGGCTCCCGCTCGGGAGGCTGTCGCGCAGCGTCGCGGCGGCCGTGCGCTCGCTCTCCGCCACCGCCAACGCGGCCGCGAACACGTCGGGCCGCGACAGCATCGCGCTGGCGTCGGGAGCGGCGACACCATCTGCCAGTGCCCGAAGGGTGGCGAGATCCAAGACGGTCAGGTCCGCGGCTGCTAGCGTTGCGGCGGCTCCCGTCGAAACGGACGAGGTCGGCCGAACCAAGACCTCCGGCGTAGGCAGGGCCCCCGCCGGCGTCACACCGGGCGCCCCCGACGCCAGTTCCAAGCGCGCCAACGCCAGCGCCGCTTCGCGATCGGCAGCGTGGACGGCGCTTTCGGCCCGCGCGACGGCCGCCTCGACCCTGGCGACATCCGTCGCCGTCGCCGCGCCGGCCTCGAAACGTGCCTGCGCCGCCTCGAGCTCGAGCGCCGCCAGCGCCGCTTCCGCCCGCGCCAGGTCGGCCGAACGTGTCGCACGCAAGGCTCCTGAGTAGGCCGCCGTGACCTCGATGCGCTGGCCACGGCGGACGGCCTCCAGTTCCGCTTCCGCGCGCGCCAGATCCGACCGAGCGCGCGCCTCCGCGTCGGCACTCGGGCCCGCGCCCAGGTGCGGCAGCGTGAGGACCAACCGGATCGGGTCGAAGTTGCCGTCTGCCAGGTCGGTGGGTGGTGCGCCTTCTGCCGCGACCCGTTCACCCCAGGTGCGCGTGTACCCACCGCCGAGCTCGGCACGCAGCGGGCTGCCCGTCACCTCGAGCTGCCTGCGCGCGAGCGCCACGGCGCGCTCGGCGATGACGACGGGAGGCGCTTGGTCGACCCGCCGGACGGCCTCCGCGTACGACAGCGGTTCGGCGAACGCGACCGAGCCGAGGATCGTGGCGAGCGCCACGCCGGCGAGACCCCGGGCCGTTCGGCCTAAGGTCCGTTGCGGGGAAGGCAGCTCGAGGCGTCGCATCATCGGGTTCGCGTTCGGGTCGGAGACAGCGATGTCGCCGGCACGAACCCCAGTGTATGGCCTGGTCGCGTGTCGGACTTGGCATCGGCACACGAAATCGCCGTGCTCGACGGGTAGCGGCCCAAGCGCCCAGGCGCCCTTCGGCCGGTGCTCTGCCTGGCGATACGCGAGTGCACGTTCGCCCCACCGAGGGCAGCGCTTCGCCTAGAATCTGCCCATGCCGACGCAGGTGCGGCTTCTCGGACCGATGCAGGTGCGGGTCGATGGTGACTGGGTTCGTCCACCACCGCAGAAGACCGTGTGTCTGCTGGGGTACCTCGCGTTCGCCGGCGATTGGGTGCTGCGCGAGCGCTTGGCCGTGTTGTTCTGGCCGGAGGCCGACAGCGCCGCGGCGCGCCGCAACCTGCGTCAGTTGCTCCAGCGTGCGCGGCGAACGGGGCTCGCTGACGAGCTCGAGGTGGAATCGACCCGCGTGCGCTGGTCCGTGACGTCAGACGTCGAGGCGTTCCGGCGGGCGTACGCAGGCGGCGATTGGATCGCAGCCGCCGGGCTCTACCAGGGGGCGGCTCTGGACGGTCTGCCGCCGCCGGACTGTGGCGGCTTCGAGGACTGGATCGCGTTGGAGCGCGAGGCGCTCCGCGATGCGTGGCGCGATGCCGCCTACCGGAGCGCGCAGGCGTGGGTCGACCGTGGCGAAGCCGGTCGGGCGGTCGACACGCTGCAACGGTTGCTGGACGACGATCCGTTGGCAGAGGACGTGATGCAGGCGTACCTGCGCTGCGCCGGAGCGGCCGGCCGGCGCGTGACGGCGCTCCGCGTCTTCGCGCGCTTCGCGCGCCGCCTGCAAGACGAGCTCGGCCTCGAGCCGTTGCCCGAGACGCTCGCGCTGGCCGACGCCCTCGACCGCGAGCCGGGCGACGGGCGGCCACACGAGGAGCCCGACGTCGAGGTGGCATGGACGGGTCCGAAGACGACGCAGGTGCCCGACCTCGTGCCGGCCCGGTTGATCGCTCGTGAAGGCGCCTTCGCGACGCTGCGTGCCGCCACGGGCCCGCTGGTCTGGGTCGTGGGCGAGGCAGGGGTGGGGAAGACGTCGTTCCTCGGTGCCGCAGCCCCGGGGGTCCCTCGGGTCGGGTGTCGAGAGGCGTGGCAGGGCGTGGCGTTCGGGGCGCTGGCGCCGCTGGTGCAAGACCACCTCGCTGCCACGTCCGAGCTCCAGGCCGTAGGCGACGATCTCGCGCCGCTGTTACCGGAAGCGCCCTCCGGGCCGGCTGGCCCGCCCCTCGAAGCCTCGGCCCGCGCGCGCTTGCTGCTTGCCTTGGCGCGGATGTTCGAGGAGGGCGGCGGGAACGGATCGGCGATCGACTTGGTGGTGGACGATCCCCAGTGGGCCGACGACGGGACGTTGGCGTTGATCGCCACGTTGGTCGAGCGTGGACGGACCCGCACGTTGGTGGCGTACCGGGAGCACGAGGTCTCGCCCGGTTTGCTCGGCCTCCTCCGCCGGT
>JAWOIL010000195.1:0-15040 GCA_046484635.1 Trueperaceae bacterium | reverse complement strand
CGCGTCCCCGGCCTCAGCGTTCGCCGCGCCTCCGGCCGCAGCGTTCGACGTCGCGTCGGCCGCGGCCGCGTTGGCGGCGCTCGGGCACGAGGCGCGCTTGGAGATCTACCGCGCATTGATGCGCGCCGGTCGCCGCGGACTGGCGGTGCACGAGGTGCAGGAGCGGCTCGGGGGCATGCCCAGGTCCACGCTCGCGCATCACCTAGGCATGCTGGTCCAGGCCGGCCTGGTGGCGCAGTCCAAGGAGGGCGCGACGGTGATCAACACAGCGAACTTCGACGCCATGGACGCGCTGGTGGGGTACCTCAACGACGAGTGTTGCTCCGACGCGACGCACGTGGGCGCCAGCTGCGCCACGGGCGACGATCCGCCACGGCCATGACGGTTCGGACGAGGAGGTGACCCATCGACGGAGCGAACCAGGAACGAGACCAGGTTCTTTTTTTGGCCACGAGACAACCAGAATCCTAGGAATCTAAGCGCCAAGGGCGCTGAGGAGAGAAGCATGTTCGAGACCATCGCTTGGCAGCGTTACGCCCGTGACCGCATCGAAGACCTGCACCGCGAGGCCGCGCGCGTCTCGGCGCTCCGGCGTTCGCGCGCCGCGCTACCGTGCCCCGCATCTTCGGGCAGTTCCGGCGGAGCCACCACCATGACCTGCTGCGGCGTTGTGGCGCAGCCCTGCTGCTAAGGCACCTGGAATGACCGACACCCTACGCACCTTCGTCGTCCTGGCGCTCGAGTTCACGGCCCTGTTCTTCGCGGTGTCGTGGGTCGTGTACCTGATCGTCGACTCGATCCCCCGCCAGCGGCTGCGATCGCTGCTGGCGGGGAACCCCGTCCGCGGCACCTTCATGGCGCTGATACTCGGCGCCGTGACACCGTTCTGCTCGTGCTCTACGGTGCCGGTCGTGGCCGGTATGGCCGGTGCCGGCGTCGCGGTCCCGACCCTCACCGCCTTCCTGGTCATGTCGCCGCTGGTGAACCCTGCCACCATCGCCCTGCTCGCCACACTGGTGTCGCCTTGGTACGCCGGCGCGTTCGTGCTGGCCTCCGCCGTGTTGGCCGCGACGCTGGGCGTGGTGATGGGCCTATTGCGAATCCGTCTGCCGGCGCCTGCGCAGTTCGGCGCGGTCGGCCCGGCGGGTCCGGTGGCGCCGTGGCGTACTCGACTGATCGCCTCGGCCGCGCGAGCCTGGCGTGACCTGCGCAAGTTGGCGCCGCTTCTGGCGCTGGTGGCCGCGATCGGGGCGCTGTTGCACGACCGCGTGAGTCCCGCCTTCGTCCAGACGGCGCTCGCCGCCGCCGGACCGTGGGCCGTTCCCGTGGCCGTGCTGCTCGGTGCGCCGATGTACGCCTCGACCGCGGTGCTCTTGCCCGTGGGCGCGACACTGGCGGCGAGCGGGTTGCCGCTTGGCGTGGTGACGGGGTTCCTCATCGGCGCAACCGGGCTCAGCGTGCCCGAGGGCGTGATGTTGCAGCGGCTGCTCGGTGGCCGCTACCTTGCGGTGCTCGCGTTCGGCTTCGTCGTCGCAGCGACCCTCCTGGCGTTCCTCGTCCAGGCACTGGCGTCGTAGCACGCCGCTTGTCGTCGTAGCCTTGGTCATGCTGCTGCGGCGGGGCCTCCGGGCCGGCTACTACGGGTGGCGCGTCGTCGCGGCGCTGTCCGTCACCGAGACGATCTCGTACGGCATCCTGGCCTACGCCTTCACGGTGTTCGTCGCGCCGATGCAGGCGGAGTTCGGCTGGTCGTTGGCGACGATCACGGGAGCGCTCAGCCTGTCGCTGCTGGTGTCCGGCGTGGCGTCGTTACCGGTGGGGCGCTGGCTCGACGCGCACGGCCCGCGGTTGCTGATGAGCGTCGGCTCGGTTGCCGCGGCCGTGCTGCTGCTGGCGTGGTCGTACGTCGACACGCTGTTCGCGTACTACCTGGTGTGGTTCGGTCTCGGCATCACGCAGGCTGCTGTGCTCTACGATCCCGCGTTCGCCGCCTTGGCGGTGTGGTTCCGGCGGCGGCGCGGTCTGGCGCTGACGGTGCTGACGTTCGTGGCAGGCTTCGCTTCGGTGATCTTCATCCCGCTCGCCGGGCAGTTGCTCGAAGTGCACGGCTGGCGCGTGGCCGTGCGCTGGCTGGCGGCGATCTTGGCCGTCGGCACGATCCCACTGCACGCGCTGGTGCTGCGCAGGCGGCCGGCGGACCTGGGGTTGCAGCCGGACGGGGCGGCGGAGAAGGTCGCGAGCACGCTCACCCCGTCGGCGAGAACGCGCCCGGGCCGTAGCGCCCACGTCACCGACGAACCTTCCCTTACTGCCAACGAAGCCTTCGCCACTCCCGCCTTCCGCTGGTTGACGGTGGCGTTCGGTTTGTCGAACTTCGTCATCTCGGCGTTGGCGGTGCACATCGTGCCGCTGTTGCTGGTGTCGGGGCGCGAGCCCGCCCAGGCGGCGTTCATCGGCGGGGCGGTGGGGCTGATGGCGCTTCCCGGGCGCGTGATCTTCACGCCGCTTGGCGACGTCGTGCCGCGCTTCGTGATCGCGGCGCTGTTGTTCACCACGCAGGCTGCCGGCGTGAGCATGTTGCTGTTCGGCACCAGTGACGCCCTGCTGTGGGCGTTCGTGCTGGTGTACGGACTCGGCTTCGGCGCCATCACCCCGGCGCGCGCTGCGCTGGTGGCGGACACCTTCGGGGCCGCCCACTTCGGGCGCATCAACGCGCGCATGGCCATGGTGCAGGCCGGCGCGCGGGCGGCTGCTCCGGTGACGGTGGGCGCTCTCGTGACGCTCACGCAGGGCTACGCCACGTCGTTGGTGTTGATGGTGACGATGGCCGCGCTGGCGGCCGTGTCGGTGCTGTTCGCGGGGCGGAAGCCGGCGGGCTGACGCGAGCAGCGTCGGCGGGCGCAGGGTCGGACTGGTTCGGTTGGGGTGACGGAGCGCTCCCCCGGGCCGGCCGAGCGTGGCGCGCGATCGGCCACGCCGTTGTGGCTTGGCGCTTCGCAGCGCGCCCTCGCTTACGCCTGTTGCGCCACTTCCGGCGTCCGCGACGGTGCCGTGATCCCCACTGGCGCCACCTCGCGCGGCCGGTGGGCCAGCAGGCGCAGGCCGTTCATGACCACCAGGATGGTGCCGCCCTCGTGGCCGAGCACGCCTAGCGGAAGCGGCAGGCGGCCGGCGAGCGTGATGACCACCATCACGATCATGATCCCCAGCGCGAAGGTGAGGTTCTGGCGGATGACGCGGTTCGCGCGGCGCGCCAGGTGGTGTGCCTGCGGGAACTTGCGCAGGTCGTCGGAGAGCAGCGCCACCTCGGCGGCCTCGAGCGCCACGTCGGTGCCGGCAGCCCCCATCGCCACGCCCACGTCGGCGGTGGCGAGCGCGGCGGCGTCGTTCACGCCGTCGCCCACGAACGCCACCGTGCCGCCCTTGCGAAGCTCGTTCACGATCTCGAGCTTCTCTTCCGGCAGCAGTTCCGAGTAGATGTCGTCATCGGCGATGCCGAGCTGTCCACCGATAGCGCGAGCCACCTGCGGGTGGTCGCCGGTGAGCATCACGATCTTCCGAACGCCGCCGTCGCGCAGCGCCGCGATGGTGGCGGCCGCGGTGGGCCGAAGCGTATCGGCTACTCCCACCACGCCCACGATGCCCTGGTTGCCGACCAGCACGGCGGTGCGCCCCTCGGCCTCGAGGCGGCTGAGCGCCGCTTCGGCCTCGGGGGTCACCTCCACGCCCTGCTCGGCGGCGAGCTTGCGCGTCCCCGCCCAGTGGGGAACACCGTCCACTACCGCGCGGACGCCCTTGCCGGGTACCGCCTGTACGTCGCTTACGTCGTATTCGCCGTCGTCACCGTTGGCGGCCGCCACGATGGCCTTGGCGACGGGGTGTTCCGAGGTGCTTTCGATGGCGGCGGCCAGGCGCAGCACCTCCGCCTCGGCGGTCGCCAGCGGCACGACGTCGGTGAGGCGCATCTTCCCTTCGGTCAGGGTGCCGGTCTTGTCGAACGCCACGATGTCCAGCGAACCGAGGTCTTCGAGCGCGGCGCCGCCCTTGAACAGCACGCCGATGCGCGCCGCCCGCGCCAGCGCGGAGAGCACCGCGGCCGGCACGCTGATCACGATGGCGCACGGGCTGGCCACCACCAGCAAGGTGGCGGCACGGTAGAACGCCTCGGCGCGCGGCAGGCCGAACAGCAGGAAGGCGCCGAGCGCGACCGCGGCGCCCAGCAGCACGAAGCGCGTGTAGCGCTGGCCGAACCACTCGCTGAAGCGCTGGCTGGGCGAACGCTGCGACTGCGCGATGGTGACGAGGTCGATCATGCGCGCCAGGGTCGAGTGCGAGGCGTCCTTCGTGACCTCGACCTCGATGGCGCCGTAGCCGTTCACCGTGCCGGCGAAGACCATGTCCCCCACGGCCTTGTCGACCGGCACGGATTCTCCGGTGATGGGTGCCTGGTCGACGGCGCTGGTGCCCGCCACCATGGTCCCGTCGAGGGGGATGCGCTCGCCCGGGCGCACCAGGATGCGCGCGCCGATGTCGACGTCGTCGACCGGCACCACGCGGTGGTCGCCGTTCTGCATCAGGGTGGCGGTCTCGGGCTTGAGTTGCATCAACGACGCCACGGCGCGCTTGGTGTTGCCCATGGCGTAGTCTTCGAGAGTCTCTGCCAGGCTGAAGAGGAACAGCAGGATGGCGCCGTCGCGCACCTCGCCGACCAAGGCGGCGGCGATGGCGGCCAGCACCATGAGCATGTCGATAGCGAGTTTCCCGCGCAGGAACAGCGCCTTCAACGCGCTCCAGAACGCCGGTAGGCCGCCAGCCAGGTACGCCACGGCGTAGCCGATGGCCGCCACCAGTCCGGCGCGTCCCCCGACGCCGACGAAGCTCTCGAGGAACCCGGCGGTTCCCGTTGCGCCATCACCCGCGCGGGCCACGGCCACGATGCCCACCACGAGGCCGATCAGCGTGAGTCCCGTGAGCGCGACGTTGACGCGAAGGACCCTGCGCTCGTGGCGCAGTTCGGCCATCAAGCGCTCGGAGGGAGTAAGGGTGGGCGCGGTCATGACAGGAGCATAAATCGGAATCGTTCCGATTTCAAGGTCTGGAAGCGTATGCCGGTTGATTCCACGATCCGATGACTGGTGCAGGCGCGGGGCGCTTGCCGGCGAAACGATCGCCGTGAGCGACCAATACGGACGGCTTGGCAGACGTGCGCATCCCACTTAGTATGCTCCCTACCGGAGCGCAACGACAGAACCTCAGGGCGGCGTGAACGCGCGTCGAGCCTTCAATGCCATGGCCCGAACGTCCTTTCCGGCGAACACGAGAAGCGCCAGCGCGTACGAACCGACGCCTGTGACGACGAGGACCACGAGTCGAGCCTGAGCCGTCCAGTTCGGAACAGCGTGGCCCACCGCCAAGACCGCGAGCGCCATGACGAGCGACATCCCGACTGCCGGTACCAGGCACCGGAGTTGCCGCCAGAGCGTGACACCGATGGGCGCCGCACTGATCGTCAGCCGCACGACACTCGTCAGGGTCACGACCACGACCTGCGCCCAGGCAACCGCGACCAGAGCGCCCGTTGCCGAGGCGGACCACCACAACGCCGGAACCAGAAGCGCCAACTGGAACATCGACATCACCGTGAGCAGTCCCGGCCGGCCGCTGGCGCGAAGCAGCGAGCCGCTCCCGTACGTCAGGCCCCGGACCAGAGAGTAGAGCGCTAGAGCCTGCATCACCGGCGCCGCGTCGGCCCACCGCCTTCCGAACAGCGTCACCACGAGCGGCTCGGCCACCAAGACGAGGCCGACCGCCATCGGCGTCAGGGCCATGGCAAGGTAGCGCAGGCTCTGGAGGTACCCGTTTCGCAACGACGTCGTGTCGTGCCGGAGCGCCGCGTAGACGGGAAACGTCACCGAGCCGACTACCGCGCTCAGTTGCTTCACCACCAGCTCCGGGATGCGGAAGGCCACCGTGTACAGACCCAGAGCGGACGCGCCCATCATGCGGCCCACGATCAAGTAGTCCACGTTCAACAGAAGCACACCGAAAAGGTCGACCAGCGCGGAACGCCAGCCGTATCCAAGCAGTGGCCCTACGTGTGCGCGACGGGGCCGAGAGACCGGACGCCACGGGAAGGACCACCAGAGCAACGCAGACTCCAGTGCGACCCCAGCGACCTGCCCCCAGACGATGCTCCAAGCCCCGAACCCGGCCAGAGCAAGCGCGATGGCGACAGCAGCCTTGCCTGCGCCACGGCCGAGCTCCGGTACGACACGGCGTCCGAACGCCAGGCGCTTGTCGAGAAGGGCGCGGTGAACCGTCGAGAACGCGGCGATCGGGAACGACAGCGCCAGGACGCGTGTCATCTCGGTGACTCGGTCGTCGCCGAAGAACGACGCTGCCAGCGGGGCGATCGCCCACGTGCTCGCATAGAGGAGGAGGCCGGACGCGATGGCGAGGTAGAAGGCCGTGTCGCGGCGCCGGGGCTCGTCTCCGAGATAGATGACCGCGGCGCCGATGCCGAATCCTCGCAGAATCTCGAGGAAGCCGGTAACGACCAGGGCGAACCCGGCCAGGCCGAACTGCTCCTGCGAGAGCGTTCGTGCGAGCACGATCGTGCTGATGAAACCGAGGCCCTGGCCACCGTACCGAGCCACGTAAGCGAAGACCGTCCCCCGCACGGCCGAGCGAGCGATCCCCAAAGCGAGAACGCCGCTGTCGGGGGGTGGCGCGGGATCAGGCATAACCGAAGTTCAGGAGGGCACGCCCCGCGATCCTACCGATGACCTCGCGTTGGGCGTCGGTCAACCGTCGCACCTGATCCTGGTTCACGTCGGCACGCAGGTACTCGCGCAATCGCTCCGTGGGCACCCACACGATCTCGCGATCGCGCGAACCGAAGTGGAGGCGATGGGCTCCGGACGCGTCCATGGAGGCCTTCGCCTGCAGCTTCAAGTGAGCGGGAAGCGCGCTTCCAAGGCCGACTTCGGAGTACACGTGCGAGAGTTCGCGCAGCGGGTCACGCACGAGGTCTTCGAAGCGAATGACGTGGTAGTTGGGCCACCGTGCGGCATCTTCGGCGATCCGGTCGCACACGGCCTGATAGACCGTTGCGCTGCGCTCGGCGTCCCAGCCACGCCGGATCCAACTTTCGGAGAGTGCGTAGCCGTCACGGATCAACGCCACGAATCGTGCATCCGGGTACATGGCCCGTAGCAACGAGGAGGCGAACACGACGCCGTTGACCCCCTTGGCCACGAGTCGCGCCCGGGCACGATCACGTTGTCCGCGCGCACCCTCCGGCCGATCCTCGCTTCGGTAGCGGGTCCAGCGGTTGGCGTAGAAGATCGCGTCTGCGTAGTGCGCAGCGAGTCGCGGAAGGGGCGCACGATCGTGGTACCGGTACGGCCACAGCACGTGGGGCGAAGACGCCATGAAGACGGGTGCGGCGAGCGCGCGCTTCAGGTATGCCGTCACGGGCCGACCGTGGCGCCCGTAGAACACCTCGTGGATCTCGGCGCCAAGCCGCTGCGTGTCGCCATGCGAGGACAACAGGTTGACAAGGATGTTGGTGCCACCCCGTTGGAAGCCGAGGACGAAGATGGGCGCCCGGTTCAGCACGAGGTTAGGGACGCAAGGGGGCCGGCGGAGCGCAGCATCGCGCTCCCGATTATCCGGGAGGGCCCACGCCTACCCCGCGCAGGCGTCACACCCGACGACGAAGCTCGCTACTCGCGCATCGTGCTGCCGGGAACCGCGGCAATCAGCGTCGGTGTGGGGGATGCACCGCCAGCGCCAACCCAAGCTGTCTCGGTGCCCGACTCGAGCGCGCCAAGGTCGGGTGCGTCTCCGGTGTACTCCAGTCCGACGTCACGGCCTTCGTCGACGGCGACCCCGTCCGGAACCAGCCAGAGGAAGTGGGGATCGGCCGGGTCGACGCTGCGGAAGGGCGAGTTCGCTAGGCCGAGTTGCCAGGAGTTGCGCTCTTCCCGTACGTCGTCACTGGTCCAGTTCTTGCCGTCGTACGAGAGGTTGTTCACGAGAACGTGAGCAGCCTTGTTGAAGAAGAAGTCGTACTCCCCGTTCCCCCAGGCGGTGTTGTTGTGAAGTGTGATGGGGATCGTGCCGTTGTTGGAGTTGAACCCCCACACCTCGTTGCCCCAGGCCACCGACCGCGTCACGAGATGGCCGCCACCGGGTTCGTAGCGGCCCGCGCCGATCCCCAGTTTGAAGCCGTTCCCGTTCCCGTTCGGATAGGGTGTGCCGTCTTGCCGCAGTCCGTTGCGGAACGCGACGCTCTGATCGATCCGCTGTGGAGGGCTGTCCAACAGGTCGAATCCGTCGTCGGAGTTGTTCCACGCCGCGCTGCGAAGCACCGTGTTCCCCACGGCCGTGCGGTGCTTGATGGCGAAGCCGTCGGCGTTCTCGCCGCCGGAGGCCGGGTCGAAGTTGTCGTGCGAAATGCAGTCGACGATGAGGTTGAACGATGCGCCCTCACCCAGGTGCACGCCACTGTGCCCGTTCCCGTGGGTCTCGAGGCGTTCGAGGACGTTGTGCTCTGCGCTCATCAGTAGTACGCCGAACGTCGGTCCAGCGCGGATCTCGAGGTCCCGGAGATGCCAGTGTGAGGCGGTGAGCCGCACGAGTGGCTTCTCGACCGGCATGTTCGAACCGTCGATGATGGCGCGTTCACCAGGGTAGGCAGCCAGGATGATGGGGGCTTCCGCCGTTCCGTGCGAAGTGATCCGGATCGGTCCAGAAAGCATGTAGGTGCCGCCGCGAACGAGGATCACGTCGCCCGGGCCGGCAACGTCGACGGCCTTCTGGATCGAGGCGAAGGGCGTGTCGAACGCGCCATCGGCGTCGTCGTCGCCCGCGGCGGAAACGTACCAGTCGGCCTGCAGCGGTGGCGCCGGGCGTGTTGGCTCGGCCCCACGGCCGTTCGCCACCGTGAATGACGCAAGAACGCGACCCATGGCACCGGAGGCCGTTCGCCACTCCGCCGCCAGGACATGCGGCCCGTCGACGAGGTCGGAAGTGTCGAACGGGTTCGCCGCTCCGACAGTGCCTCCGAGGAGATCGAACGGCGCGATCGACTCGACTTGAAGCGGTCGACCGGAGTCTGCTGCATCGTCGAGGTAGAAGCGCACTTCGACGACGTCGTGTCCTGTCGCCGGCACGAAGTGCACGTAGATCGCTCCGTCGACGACCGCCCTGTCGAGGGGAAAGGTAGCACTGCGGTCCGACGAAACGCTCACCATCAAGGTGCCGAACGTGCTGTCGTCCGGCGCCATGGGCACGCTGCAAGCCGACAGCGCCAGCAAGAGTACGAGTGCGCGGAACAGGCTTCTCTGCCACCTGGGCCACGGGGTGCGGTTTCCCATCGTTCACCTCCGCACCGGGCCCCCACAACGACGATCGCAGGCCGACGGACCGGCCTGCGACACTACGTGGGGTGACGACCGGTCGGTTGCGCCACTAGCTCCACCCGTGCCAGGCGCCCAAGTACGGCACGGGTTTCATCGCTCCCGAGGGTCTCCCCTCAAGTGCCTGATTGTAGATGTGCGGTCTGAGTCAGCCGTGAGACGTCTTGCACAATCGGGTGCCGCGCCCCCGGCGCGCGTCAGCCCGCTTCGACCTCGGGCGCGTCAGCCCGGTTCGGCCTTGGGCGAATCAACTCGGTTCCACCTCGGGCGAAGCGGCAACGCGTTTCGATGCCTCCCGTCGCGCGTCGTCGATGATGCCCAGCATGCGCGCTGCGTACGGCCGGATGGTGAAGCGACGCTCGACATCTTGGGCAGCGTCCTCGCCCATCGCCGTCATGGCGAGCACGTTCGCGGGATCGAGAGCCCGCGCGATGGCGGTCGCGTAGCCCTCACCCGTCGGGGCGACCACCATGCCGGTGTGTCCGTCGTCCACGTACTCGCGAACGGCGATCGCATCGGACACGATGACCGGCTTGCCGAGCTGCATGGCCCGAAGATAGGTGAACATCCCCGCGGCACGTCGTAGGTCGGTCCGCAACGGAACGACGACGACCGCGGCGTTCTCCAGGAGCGGACGGTAATGATCGCGCTCGAGCGACCCCAACGAGACGTTGGGAGGAAGGTCGGGGGGCAGGCTGGACGGAGCGGCTGCGATCACGAACCGTACACTCGGGAGGAGCCGCGCTGCGTCGATCACGGGCTCGAACTCACGGAACGACGACCCCCCACTGAAGACGTACGGCCCCTCGGAGACGGGCAATTCGTCGGGCGCCTTCGTGGAGGGTTCTTCCGGGAGGAAACAGTGGCAGGTCGTGACACGCTCGCCGTTCACTCCCCATGCTTCCTGGAACGGCCCGTGCTCGTCGTTCGAGAACAGGACGAAGCGCGCGATCCCTCGCTTCGCCATACGCATCGCGAGACGCTCGAACGTGCCCCGAACACCTCCGCTCGGCTCGTACATCTCACCGTAGAACACGACCGTGGGTCGCCAGCCTACGGGCAACAGCCCGAACAGGGCGGCGGCCAACAACTCGGGCTTCAGGTACCCGCGCGAACTGAACAGCAGCAGCGTGCGATGGCGCGCCGCTGCGGCGAGGACACGGAACAGCAGGGTGAACTCGGCCCAGGGCGAGAAGGCCGCGCGCGGAAGCCGATCCAGCACGGCAGGCGCCACGATGCGCTCGGCACGGCGGGCGAACTCGTCATCGGCGAATCCCGACGCGAACGTCGTCGCGAAGTCTTTGGCAGGCTTCGTTCGCACCGTTGGCTCCCGTCTCCGTTCGACGCACAGCGCTCACGTCGACCGACGTGGCCCATCGAACTGCACTTGTAGCTTCATAGCACGTGCTTCCTTGCCGCTACGGCGCACCTGTCACGCGTGAACGGCCGCTTCGCGGCGCACGACCGACCGGCGGCCTTGTGACGGTTGAGTCGCGGCAACGGACACCAGGGGGCTAGGCTCGTGCGGTGTCGGTCAGTGATTCGGGTAGCGGCTCAGAACGGCCAGGCGAGCACGTGAGCCACGTACCGGAGGCCGCTTCCGATCGAGTCCTGGCACGGAGCATGGAGACGTGCGCGCATCCGGAAGACCTGCGAATCGCCTACGTTCGGCCGGGGCCGGAGCCCCGCGCCGCCGAGTACATCCTCGATCAGCTTCGCAGGACGTTCCCCGAGCATGCGATCGACGTGATCGAGGTCAAAGATATGATCCGTTCGCAGCGTGCCGTCTTCGCGATCAACGCGCTCGCCACGATGGCGCGCTACGGGCCTCAGATCGTCCGACGTGAGCGAAGCGCGCGTGACAGCTTCTTTCGAACGCCGTACATCTTCCGTGCCATTCGTGACATGGTGCGCCGGCAGATCGATCCGGGCAAGTATCTCTTCTCGATCCAGATCCAGAGCCTGTTCGATGCAAGCGTTCCAGGCGTGCCACATTTCGTCTACACGGATCACACCAACCGCGCCAACCTCTTCTATGGCGACCACGGCGGGAGAGGGTTGTACCCCCCGGTCTGGCAGGCATTGGAGCAGCAGATCTACCTACACGCCGAGCGCGTCCTGGTGCGGAGCCGGCACGTCGCTCGTTCCCTCGAAGAGCACTACGCCGTCGAGTCTGCACGCATCCGATGCGTGTACGCCGGCAGTAACGTTCCGATGCTTCGACCCTACTCGGAGCGCACCCCCGCGGTGTCGAAGGACATCCTGTTCGTCGGGATGGATTGGGAGCGGAAAGGTGGTCCTGACCTGCTGGCGGCCTTCCGACGTGTGCGTGACCGCCACCCCGATGCGACGCTGACGCTCGTTGGGGAGGCGCCGGAAATGTCCGAGCCGGGTGTGCGCGTGCTTGGTCGGCTCGGGAGCGAACGGCTCGATCGCCTGTATGCCGAGGCCGCCGTGTTCGCGTTGCCGACGTTACGCGAGCCGTTCGGCATCGTGTTCGTCGAGGCGATGGAGCGTGGTCTCCCCATCGTCGCGACGACCGTCGGCGCTCTGCCCGATATGGTCGAGGACGGAGTCAACGGGTACTTGGTCGAGCCGGGAGACGTCGACGCGTTGGCCGACCGCTTGAATCGTCTGCTGGACGACCCGGAAGCACGGATCCGGCAAGGGGCGGCAGGCCGCCGCATCGTGGAGGACCGCTACAACTGGGATGCCGTTGGGACGGCGATCGCTGACGAAGTCCGGAGTGCGCTAGCGCGGGTGTGACTCGATCATCGGCGCCGGGCTACCCGTTGCCACACCGACGTCTGTCTGCCCCGGAGGTACGCCGCCAAGCCCGTCACGGCAGCCCAGTTGGAGGCGATCAGGTACGAACCGAACGAGGCCACGCGCCGGATCGGCCGCGGTAACGCGAGACGAGGGCCGACGAGCGCGAAGGTGTAGCCGAACGCCTGAAGCACGAACGCCGCGCGGCCGAGCGCCGAACCGCCGAGCGCCCAGGCCGCACTACCAAGGAAGGCGCCGATGATCGCGAATGGCAACAGCGGGCGCGCGAACTTGTGCGACAGGAGCATCCAGCTCAGGCCCGGTTCGCGCCACGACAACCCCGACGCGGTGCGTAGGAGCGCCTGGTATCGACCCGCCACGATCCGGCTGCGCCGCACCATCTCATCGGTCAGGGAAGGCGCGACCCGCTCCACCGAACGCGCGTCGGGTGCGTAGAGTACGCGGTAGCCACGGGAGAGCAGATCGGCCGCCAGCCAGAAGTCGTCGTTGATTACCGTCGTGGGCGGCGGGCGGAAGAGCGCCCGCCTAAGGGCCAGGATCTCGCCAGCCACGGCCACGGTGGAGCCGAGCTCGCTCTCCATCCGCTTGATGGCGTCTTCGTACCGCCAATACGCGCCTTCCGAGTCTCCCAGGTCGCCATCGCCGCGCTCGATCGTCTTCGCTCCGCCCACGATCGCGACCGACGGGTCGCGGAATGGCATGACCAACCGCCGGAGCGCGTTCTGTGACAGCCGGTTGTTGGCGTCGGAGAGCACCACGATGTCACCAGCAGCGAACGGCATGGCACGCACTATGGCGGCGGTCTTGCCTCGCCGAACCGTCTCGTGCATGACGTCGATGCGCACACCACGGCTCTGGCCACCACCGGGCGTCATGCTGGCTGCCGCCGATCGAGCGATGTCGGCCGTTCCATCCGTCGATCCGTCCGCCACCACTAGGAGCTGCAGTCGGTCGGCGGGGTACTCGAGCGCCGCCGTGTCGCGAACTTTCGTCGCGATGAAGTCGGCTTCGTCGTACGCAGCGATCAGTACTGTGACCGTTGGCAGATCGTCGTCGCCCGACGAGGGAGCGGCCCGTTCGAGCGCGTCCCGCCTCGCGGGGACGAGCCCGATGCGCCGTACGCGGAGCGCCAGCCATAGAAGCGCCGGGTATCCCACGAGCACGTACGCAACGAACAGGGTTCCCACGGCGGTGAGCGTCGCTCCCGCCGCAGCCACCCCGTCGAGTGCGGTCACGGTCCGACTCGTTCCGCGCGCCGGATGGCACGGTCGTTCGTAGCGCGCGGGTGCGTTCCCCGCAGTAGCGCACGATAGAGAGTCACGAGACCATCGGCGGTGGCAGCTAGGTCGTACGAGGCGCGAACCCGTTCCCGGCCGGCAGTGCCGAGTTCGTGGCGATCGCCCGGTCGCCCGAAGAGTCCGGATATCGCTTCCAGGACGCCGTCGATGTCGCCAACCTGGACGAGTACGCCGGAGCGTCCGTCGGCCAAGAGCTCGACGGCTGCGCCGACTGCGGTAGCCACGACGGGAAGGCCGCTGGCCATCGCCTCGAGCATCGCGTTCGACAACCCCTCGGTATCGGAGGGAAGCACGAACAGGTCGGCGGCAGCGAGCACCTCCTCGACACGATCGACCGGGCCGAAGATCCGGACCGAGGGGGCGGCCGCGCGCCGAACCTCGTCGAGCAGCGGACCGTCGCCAACGACCCACAGTTCTGCCTCCGGACCCGCCGCTTCGCCCGCCCCTGCGTCGCGATCCGCTCCAAGCGCGCGCGGCGGAGCCGACGGGCGCATTGCCGTCCATTCGCGCGCGAGTTCCAGCACCCGCTTCTCGCTGGCGATGCGGCCGCAGTAGACCGCCACGGGTACGTCGAGGCCCACCCCCATCCGGGTTCGCACGGTCCTCCGGACGACCGGAGAAGGTGCGAAGCGAGCAGTGTCGACGCCGTTCGGCACGAAATGGCGACGGGACGCGGGCACGCCGAGCGCTTCGAGTTCGCGGTCGATCTCGCGACTTATGACCACGAAGGCGTCGACGTCACGTACGGCCGCCGCGAGTCGGCGGCGGCCGGTGGCGGTGCGCTGCAGTTTGGTGACGTCGCCTAGCGCGCCGCCGCGCAACACCTTGGCAACGATCGGGACCCGGAAGAGGCGCCTCGCCAGCATCGCCGTGGTCGTCGGCGATAGCAGTTCGTGCGCGTGGATCACGTCGGGCCGCCACGCACGCATGGCAGCGGTCGCCCCAGCGGTGTAAGCAAGCGAAGCGATCACCTTGGGGCCCGGCACCGGCAATCGCGTGACGCGCGCTCCCGCCACGACGTCTTCGCGGGGGGCGGGGGGCATGGCTCGCGTGAAGACCCGAACGTCGGCGCCGCGCTCGCGCAGGAGCGGCGTCAACGACATGAGCTGGCGCTCTGCGCCACCCACGTGGGGGTGGTAGGCCTGGATGAGCATGGCAACCTTGAGGTCGAGCAAGGTGCTCATGGTGCAGTCGCCTCGGTGGTACTTCGACGCGCGTGCATGCGGCTCGTGACTTCGCGATAGATCGACAGGTGCGCGTCGATCAGTCCTTCGATGTCGAACGTGGCTCGTGCCCGAGCGCGTGCGGCGGATCCCATCGAGCGGCGGCGTTCTGGATCGTTCACCAGGGCGAGGATGGCGCGGGCGAGCGCACCGGGATCGGAGGGTGGCACGACCACGCCGCAGCCGTCATTGCCGACGACCTCGCGACTACCGCCTACGTCGGTGACGACGACGGGCCGTGCGGCGGCCATGGCCTCGATCACCACCAACGGCATCCCCTCCCACGCGGAAGAAGACACGAAGAGGT
>JAWOIL010000147.1:0-3135 GCA_046484635.1 Trueperaceae bacterium | reverse complement strand
CGCCACCCCCCGGCGAGCGCTACCAGAGCGCCGAGGACCGGGCGATCTTCGACGAGACCACCAAGTGCATCCTGTGCGCCGCCTGCACCACCAGCTGCCCGGTCTTCTGGACCAACGGCCGCTACCTTGGGCCCGCCGCGATCGTCAACGCCCACCGCTTCATCTTCGACTCGCGCGACCAGGGCGCTGCCGAGCGCCTCGGGGTGCTCAACCAGGCCAACGGCCTGTGGCGCTGCCGCACCGCCTACAACTGCACGGAGGCGTGCCCGCGCGACATCCCGATCACGCGGGCGATCGAGGAAGTCAAGCGTGCGCTTCTTTGGCGAGGGGCATAGCCCCTCGCCAAAGAAGCGCCAAGCAGTTCAGGACCGCAGCGCCGTCCTGAGCTGCCGTGCGTCATGCCGTCGGAGAGGCGCCTGAGCCCCGGCCACGAGGGCTAGCGCTGGCGACCCGCGCATGGCAACTTCATTCAACGCATGGTATTAACGTGTGCATCGTCCGAGAACGCCAAGCCCGTGATCCTCTGACGGCGGGCAATTGGAGCGTTTCCATATGACGAGGAATGGGGCGCCCATGTTGCATAAGATTGCCCGCTTGCTCGCAATGACCGTGCTTGCGGCCCTCGCCGTGATCGCCTGCGCGCCGTCCGACCCCGGTGACGGTGGGGGAGGCGGCGGCGGTGGCGACGGCGACCTGCTCCCCGGTGACGTGGAGAGCCACGCGCCGGGGCGAAGCGGCGAGGTGCGCGAGGGCCCAGTGCTGCTGCCGGGCTCCGACGCACCCGTGACGATCCGCTACGAGGTGATCGACGGTCTCGCCATCTACCAGGGCGACATCATCTTGGGCGAGGCCGACATGCTGGGCACCCAGGCGATCGTGATCGGCAACGACGAGCCGCTGTGGCCGAACCGCACCGTTCCGTACGTGATCTCGTCGCAGTTCTCGACGGTTCGTCAGGGTAACGTCCAGACCGCGATCGACCGCTTCGACCGGGACACGAACGTGATCCTGGTGCCGCGTGACGGTGAGGCCGACTACGTCGAGTTCAGGCCCGGCGATGGCTGCAGCAGCTGGGTCGGCCGCAAGGGTGGCCTGCAGGTCATCACCCTTGCAAACGGCTGTGGCATCGGGAGCATCATGCACGAGATCGCCCACGCGGTAGGCGTGTGGCACGAGCAGTCGCGCAGCGACCGCGACGACTACGTGGAGATCATCGAAGAGGACATCGAGGCGGACAAGGAGCACAACTTCGATCAGCAGCCCGGTGCCGTCGACGTCGGACCCTACGACTACGGCTCGATCATGCACTACCCAGCGGACGCCTTCGGCCTTCGGGATGAAGACGGCAACCGGAAGACCACGATCCGGGTGCTGCAGCCCGGTGTCACGATCGGCCAGCGGAACGGCCTGAGCTTGCTCGACGTCGAGGCGATCAACCGGCTCTACCCGCTGGAGCCGATGCCGTACGTGGTGCTGGTACCACCGGCGGGACCGCTCGACGAGCGCGACCTGGTGTCCTTCGTCGCGGACGTGGTCGACGATCGCGACCTCGACCTGGACGCCTACAGCATCACCTGGTCGTACCTGCGCTGGGACGGCGTGCCCTTCGTGTTCGCCAGCACCGAGCGCAACCAGCCCGCGACCTGGAGCTTCTGCGACGGCGCCTACGACGTGACGGCCAGGGCGACCAGCAGCGCCACCGGCCGCACGGCAGAGGCGACCACGCCGATCACCGTCTTCGACGCGTTCCCACGGCCTGCCGCGTGCGCGCTCTCCATCGAGATCGTGGAACCTGACGATGGCGCCGTGTTCGTGGTCGACCAGCCGGTGACCCTCCGCGCCGAGATCGGCGACGACCACCCCGAGACCGACGAGCCCGTCGCCCCGGTCGTGTGGCGCGACGGCGGCCCGGACGGCCCCATCCTGCGCGGGGCGCCCAGCGTGCTGACGTGGACCAGCGACAAGTGGGACGTGGGCGTCCACACCGTGCACGTGGCGTACGGCGACGCCGAGGACGTCGTCACCTTCGAGGTGGTCGATAGCACCAACCAGCCCCCCAGCAGCGTGACCATCGTGGCCCCCGAAGACGACGCGACGTTCAGCTGCGCCAACCCGGCGTCTCCCGCGCCGCCGCAGATCGGCTGCGACGCCAGCGCGATGATCATCCCCGCGCTCGGGGGCGGCCAGGACCCCGAGGACGGCACCCTGTCCGGCGCCGCACTGGCCTGGTCCTACCGGGTCGTCGGTTCCGGTGGGTCGTACGTGCAGATCGCCACGGGTATCCTCGCCGACCTGCGCATCCCGTACTCCGCGATCGGCACCAGGGCGGACGTCGAGATCCGCCTCGTGGCGACCGACTCGGGTGGTCTCAGCCGTTCCACCGTCGTCACACTGGACCTCATCGGACTACTGCAGTGACGCCGGGGGCGCGCCGCCCCGCTTCGTGAGATCGGTCGTCGCGAGCGGGGCGCCGCCCACACCGCGCGCCCGCGATCACCGCGCGGCGAACACCCCGGTCGTCAGCCCGTACGCGAACGCGTCCTCGTCCTCGCCGACGTAGACGTTGACGGTGCGCTCGAAGCTGGGGTTCATCGTGTCGCCGATGACGCCCACGACCTCGCTACGGCCGCCGGCGGGGTCGTCGAGCGTGACCAGCACCTCGGTGCCGCAGCCGTAGGCGGCGAGCAGGTCGCGCGAGACGGCGACGTGGACCCACGCCTCCAACACGACGCCGCAGGCGCCGGGGCCGCCGGTGACGTAGCTGAAGCCGATGCGCTCCAGCGCCACGCTGCCCTCGGGCACCACGCGCGGCTCCGGCGGGGGCGCAGCCGCGGCCGGCGTGCCCGCGGTCGCGTCGTCGGGTGCGGCCCCGCCGTCGTTCGCGGGCGGCGTAGGCGGCAACGCCGCGACGTCCGGGTCGCCGGCATTGGCCTGCGGCCCGGCAGGGTCGACGGGCGTGACCTGCGACCCGGCCGGCGTGGAGGGCGCCGGTGACACGGCGGAAGGCGTCGGGGCGTCGGTGCGGGGGCTGGAACCCAGGTTGAACAGGGTCCACATGATGCCGCCGGCGACCGCCACGAGGCCCACGATGAGGACGACATCGAGGAGGCGGCTTCGCATGGGTTCCAGCCTAAC
>JAWOIL010000152.1:0-4012 GCA_046484635.1 Trueperaceae bacterium | reverse complement strand
GGGCGAACCGGTTCCCGCGCCGACCGACCACGGCGGACGACCCGGTGTGGTGATGTTCTTCAACCTCGAATGTTCGGGTTGCATCTCTCGCGGGATCCCGTTCCTGAAGCGGCTCGAGTCCGACTACCGGGGACGTATCTGGACCATGCTGGTGCACACCTCGTACGGGCACCGCGACCTATCGCGCGATGAAGTGGTGCCCACGCTGCAGCACTTCGCGGAGGGCTTCGCGCGCCTGCCGATGCCGGTGGCGCTCGACGTCGACGCGTCGTTGGCGCACGACTGGGGTGTCGACGGGACGCCGCACTGGTTCGTGTTCGATGGTGCGGGCGTGTTGCAGCGCAGCGTCTACGGTTCGCAGGACAACGCCCGCACGCGGCTCGAGTACCTGGTCGAGGAACTGGTGCAGAACGCGAAGGGCGACGAAGACGCCGGTGCAGGAGCGACGGCAGAGGCGACGGCAGATGCGCCGGCCGAAGCGAACGGCTGAGGCGGCGGCCGAAGCGAACGGCTGAGCGGGAGGCGAGCGGCCGAGCGAGAGGCGAACGGCACGTTGGCCGCGAGCGCATCCTAGGGATTGATTGCACCCACCTCGTTCCGCTAAGATGGCAAGGCTTGACGCGCGGAGGCGCTAGCCGTGGGATCGTCTCACGATCGCCGGCGCCCACCGACGCAACCCGAGAACCGCGAACGCGGCCGAAGCCCGCCGCTGCTGGAAGCCCGAGGCTGCTGGCCGAGGGTCGGCGACGAACGGATCCACCCCACGGTTCCACCACCTGGAGACGACCATGAAGTACAACAAAGGCGCCATCCTGCGCTCGATCGAGCAACCCTTCCTGCGCGACGACCTCCCTCAGTTCGACACGGGCGACACCATCCGCGTCGACTACAAGGTGGTCGAGGGCAACCGCACCCGTGTCCAGGCCTTCGAAGGCGTGGTCATCGCCCGCAAGAACGGCAAGGGCGCCCGCAGCACCGTCACCGTCCGCAAGGTGTCCTTCGGTGAGGGCGTCGAGCGCGTGTTCCCGATGAACTCGCCGCTCATCCAGGGCATCGAGGTGGTGCGCCGTGGCCGCACGCGTCGCGCGAAGCTCTACTACCTGCGCAACCTGCGCGGCAAGGCTGCCCGCCTGCGCACCGACACCGGTCGTCAGGAAGAAGACCGCGCCGCCGCCCGCGCCGCGCGCGAGAACGGCAAGAGCTGACGCCCAACCCACGGATAGCGAAACCACGAGCAGCGCCCGCCGACCGATCAGCGGGCGCTGCTCCGTTCAGGGGCGGAAGTTGGAGAAGGGTCGAAGAGGAGAGCGTGTGGCCCGTTGGTGCAAGATGGCGGATCGGGGACCCGGCATCGGCGGGCCGTGGCCGGGGCCTCGGGTTAGCTGACGACGACGATGCCGTTCGCATCGAACGGCTTCGGTGCGAGGATCGGTTCGGCCTCGGGCGAGGCGAGGAAGCGTTCGAGCGCTGCGACGGCCACCGCGTCGACACCGTCGCCGGCTTCGGCGCGTAGCTCCGCGAGCGCCGCGGGAACGCTCTTGCCGGAGCGGTGCGGCCGGTCGGCCGTGAGAGCCTCGAAGCGATCGGCCATGGCCAACAGGCGCACGTCGAAGTGCAGCAGTTCGGCCGGTTCGGGTTGGCCGGCAGCGTCGTGAACGGCGGCGCCGTTCTTGCCGTGGAGGTGCAAGCCTGCCATCGCGGCCAGGTCGTGGAACGCCTGCACCTGCGCGAGGATGCGCTCGCCCAGTGCCGGATAGCGGCGCACCTCGGCGATCTCGTCTTCGCTCAAGCGGCCGGGCTTGTCGAGCAGGGCGTTGGAGACGCCCAACTTGCCGATGTCGTGCAGCAGCGCCGCTCGGGAGAGACGCTTCAGGCGGTCCGGCGTGAAGGCGTGCTGACCGTTGATCTGTCCCGCGGTACCGAGGGCGATGTCGCGCACGCGCTCGGAGTGCCGGAACGTCCAGGGAGACTTGGCGTCGATGACGCGCGCGAACGCCACGGCGAGGCGGTCGATGAGGTGGTCGTCGCCCATCAGGCGGCGCTCCTCGGGCTCGAGTGCAACGACGCGTCCCCCCAGGTGCTCGCTCGCCAGCGAGGTCCAGAAGTCGGGATGGCGCTGGGCGACGTCGAACGCCGCCACCACACGCGGGTCGAACCAGACTGCGTTGCGCTCGGCTACGACCGCCCGGGCAGCGTCGGGTCCGCCTTCGCGGTAGAAGATCTCGACCGTCTGCGCAAGGCATGCGATGCGGGCCAGCAGCGGGATCTCCTCGCCGGCCAGGCCCGTGGGGTAGCCGTTGCCGTCGTAATGCTCGTCGAGCGCGCGGATAGCGTCGGCCGTGGCGTTCGAGAAGCCCATGTCGGTGGCGTACGCGGCGCCCCGCACGGCACGCAGGCGGATCAACTCGCCGTAGCCACCGCCGCGGCCAAGCGCCACGTTCACGAAGTGCCTCATCCGCCGGTGTAGCGGCGCGCCGTTGCCGGCGGTGCTCAGCGCGAAGCGCACGCCGTCGCGCGTGGTGCGAAGGTCGGCGGTCTTGTAGGCGCGCTTGACGTGGAGGTCGTCGGCGCCGAAGAGGTGATGCATCTTCGCTGCGTTGCTCGAGCAGCCGAGGTCCTTGAGAAGCAACGCGTAGTAGAGGTCGGAGCGGCTGCGGTCGTCGAGCTGGAAGGCGTCACCGATGCGCATGCCGATCACGCACGTGCGAAGCGCATGGCCGGCGGGCTGGCCCTCGCTGACGTCGAGCGCCACCGTCAACGCCGACACGACCTCGGACAGCAGAAGCTGCTCGGGCCGTGGTTGCGGCATGGCGGGCGGTGGAAGCATCGCGACGTCGGCAGACGGTTGGCGAATCGCCACCGCCGTCTTGGTGCCACGAAGCCGCCGCGTCCGCGATGGGTTGCGACGGGTGTTCGGGTCCAGAGCCACGTGCTCACTTTGACGCGCGGGACCTTACGGAACTCTGACACTGGCGTGAGAAACCCTACGGGCGCGTGAAGGCCAGGATCGCGGTTCGACCTGGAGAACGCGCCTGCCCACGGACGCATCTCCCTGTGGCGGTGAAGTGCGCCCTTCATGAGTCGCCGTTCGCGCGTGCCGACGGCGTTTCTTGACACCCCTGGGACCGCTCGGTAGACTTACCGTTGCTTGGCGGAAGGTCAGATGCTCGACCCCGCCGCCTCGCCGACCTTCTTCGTGGGGCCGTGGCGCAGTTGGGAGCGCGTCTGAATGGCATTCAGAAGGTCAGGGGTTCGAATCCCCTCGGCTCCACCACTTAGAAGAGCGTCTAGGACGCGAGAAAAGGGGCGTACCCATGGCGGGCACGCCCTTCTTCGTTGGCCGTTGACATCAGTTTGACATCAGTTCGTGGGGTACTAGGCAACACGAGGCGGGCACGCGGGTCAAGGCGAACACGCGAAATCCCGTAACAGACGTACCTCGACACCCACGCCAAACCCGACTGGCGCGAGCGACCACAAATGGCATGCCCATGCAACGAACTGCCGTCCGCATCGACATCATGCAGTTCTCGCTCTGAACACGGCACTCAGCGCAGTGCCTCTGTTCTACGAGACGGAGCAGTTTGGGAGCGTAATGCGAGAGGGCAGATCCGAGGATCCCGAATAGCGTCCGGAGCCGACTCGGACTGCTTTCGGAGACTTGAATGACATGCGATCGAGCAGCCTGAAAGGAACCTCTGTTCTGGGTTGTTGACTCTGCAATTACGAGTTCAGGGGATCAAGAGAATGTGTCGCGAGACTCCGGCTGAGCTTCAAGGCTCAGTGCTATCGGGGGACGACAAAGACGAAGAGATCTACACGCGGGCTTTCCGAAGTCGCTATACGTCATTCGCCCATCGAGCGGCAAGACGGAACTCGCTACCTTGCGATAGTCTGGAGGGCAGCATCAACGTAGGTCGTCATGTGACGACGACACGTAGATGGTTGGGCCCAGGTTATACGGGCGCTGATATTGCGGGTGAGCCGAGAGCGCTGGACATCCACCTTGTTG
>JAWOIL010000052.1:0-55605 GCA_046484635.1 Trueperaceae bacterium | reverse complement strand
ACGGCGCCGGCCGTGTGGCGCAGGCGTGGGGTGAGGCGCTCCTCGGTCGGCCCGGGCGCCTCGGCGAAGAACAACTGCCGGCCGGCGATGGCGAGTTGCGGGAACACCGCGATGAACAACACCAGGATGCCGATGCCGCCCACCCATTGCGACATGGAGCGCCACAGGAAGAGCGCCTTGCCGAAGGCACCGAAGTCGGTCAGGACGGTGGCGCCCGTGGTGGTGAAACCGCTCATCGACTCGAACATGGCGTTCAAGCCGGACATTCCGCCGTCGATCACGTACGGCGTGGCAGCGAACGCCGGCAGCAGCAGCCACATCAGCAGCACCGCGATCAGCGCCTCGCGCCGGCTCGGTTCGGCGTCGGGCCTGCCCAGCCAACGCAAGAACAGACCGGTCGGCAACGCCAACCCCATGGTGAACAGGAAGCCTGCTTTGGCTTCGCCCAGCGCCCAGGCGAAGACGGTGAACGCCGCCGCGCTCGCGGCCAGTGCCAACATGCCCGTGCCCAAGACGTACGGCGCGAACTTCCCGCGAGACTTGCCGTCGGGCATCAGTGAACCGGGACCTGCGCCCTACGCTCGTCCAGCCACGCCTCGACCTCGTCGACCTGGTCGGGCGTGGTGACGACGTAGAGGTGATCGCCGGGCTTCACGGCCGTGTCGCCGTGCGGGACGATGACGTTCGTGTCGCGCTGGATGGCGCCGATGAGCATGCTAGCGGGCGTGCGGAGGTCTTTCACCTTGCCACCCAAGCAGCCCTCGGGGTACGTGACCTCCATGACCTCGGCGCGGTCCTCGATGGTGGCGAGGTGCTCGACCTCGTCGACCTTCAGCCAGTTCAGCACCTCCTGCACCGCCGCCGCGCGTGGCGTGAGCGGCGCGTCGATGCCGACGCGGGTGAACAGCCTGCGGTTGCGCGCCCTGCCGACGCGCGTGATGACCTTCGGGATGCCGAGCTGCTTGCTCAGCAGCGCCACCAGCAGGTTCTTGCCGTCGTCGTCGGTGACGGCGACCATCACGTCGGCGTCTTCGATTCGCTCCTGCTCGAGGAGCTCCAAGTCGGTGCCGTCGCCGCGCAGGACCAGCGCGTGGGGCAGCCACTGCGCCAGCTTCTCGCAGCGTTCCTCGTTCTCCTCGATGATGGTCAGGTCGGCGCGGTCGTGCGCCAACTCCTCGGCGACCATGAACCCCACGTTGCCGCCGCCGATGATGGCGACCTTCTGCGAACGCCGCCGCGGGGCGAAGCGGCGCTGGATGTCGCGCATCCTGTCGGTCGTTCCCATGAACACTACGCGGTCGCCCGGGCGCAGCTCGGTGGCGCCGGTGGGGATGGTGAACTCGTCGGCGCGGATGAGGCCCACCACGAGCACGCCCGTCGGCAGCTTCAGGCTGCCGAGCGGGATGCCCAGGAAGGGGTCGTCCTCCTCCAGGCTGTACTCCAGCATGGTGATGCGGCCGCCGGCGAAACGCGCGCTGTCCACCGCGCGAGGGACGCGCACGATGTCGGCGATCTGATGCGCAAGGATGCGCTGCGGCCACAGCACGCGGTCCACCAGCAACCCCACCGACTCGAAGGCGCCCTGCTTCTTGAAGGCGTCGACGTAGCGCTGGCGCGTCACGAACGCCATCGTGTCCTTCGCCCCCAGGCCCTTGGCCGCCAGGCACGCCAGCACGTTGACGTCATCGTTGGTGGTGCACGCCACGAAGGCGGCTGCCTTCTCGACGCCGGCGGCGCGCAGGTCGTCCGGGTCGGTGCCGTTGCCCCGGAAGAACTGCACGTCCATGGTGGTGAACGCGTCCTCGCGCTCGGGATCCGTGTCGATGACGGTGACCCCATGGGAGCGGTGCAGGGCTTCAGCGATCAGGAAACCGATCTCGCCTCCGCCTACGATCACGACGTTCATCGTCCGGCCATTCTACGCACGAGGAACGCCGCCGACACCAGCCACAGGGCCAACGCCGGCGCCAACCAGGCGCCGTAGCGCACCCAGATCGTCATGTCGTCGCGCAACGCGAACCCCACCAGTAGCGTGTCTGCCACCGCCTGAGGTAGCTCGGCAGTGACGCGTCCGTACGGGTCGACCGCGGCGGTGACGCCGTCGTTGCCGGCGCGCAGCAGCCAGCGGCGCGTCTCGATGGCGCGTAGGCGCCCCATGTCGAAGTGCTGGCGCGCGCCGTTTCCGCGCCCGAACCAGGCGTCGTTCGTGGCCAGCACCAGCAAGCGCCCGCCGTCCGCCACCATCCGCCGCTGCACCTGCGGGAACACCGACTCGTAGCAGATGAACGCCGCCACGTCGCCCAACGGGGTTGCCAAGGGGTACGGACCCGCGCCCGCAGAGGTGCTGGCAAGCAGGGGCAGGCCGAACATGCCGAAGACCGCGCGGTAGGCGCCTTCGAGTTGGTCGATCAGCGGCCAGCGCTCGCCGAACGGCACCAGGTAGTACTTGTCGTAGCGGCCGTGCAGCGCGCCTTCCTCGAAGCTGTAGAGCGCGTTGTACGACCGGTTCCCTTCGTACGCCCTGCCACCGACCAAGAACGCTGCGCCCGGGGCGGTCTCGGCGATGGTGGCGCGAAGCTCGTCGCCGCCCGCGCCTTCGAGGGAGTGGCCGAGCACGGCGCCCTCCGGCCACACCACCAAGTCGACGGTTTGCGAGTTCGCGGCGACCGAGTCTCCGTCAGGCATGGCGACTTGCGCACCGTCCGTCGTCAGGTCCAGATGGATGCGCAGCTCCCGCGCCGCGTTCACAGCTCGCGCGAACGGGTCGACGTTGCCTTGCACCAGTAGCGCGCGCAGGGGTGGCTGCGGCGCCTCGGCCAAGGGGACGCCCGGGCCGCGCGTGGCGCCCCACGCGAACGCGCCCGCCACCACCACGACGGCCGCGAGCACGGCGACCAGGCTGGACGGGCCGGACGCGACCAGCCCGGCGCGCGGCGCGCTCGGCCGCAGGTCGAGCGTTCGACCGGCGCCCGGCGATCGCATACCCGGCTGCACGAACGCCGCGGCTACCAAGGCAGCGGGAACCGTCACCAGCAAGCTCAGGCCGTAGACGCCGACGATGTCCGCCAGTTGCGCCACTGGCGTGTCCACCCAGGTGTACCCGAGCGTGCCCCACGGGAATGCGAAGTAGCCTTGCGTGCGCGCCCATTCCACTAGCACCCACGCCGCCGGCAGCAGCAGGAGCACGCGCCGCCCGGCCGAGACCCTGCTGGCGCCGCCGGCCAGGCGCCACGACGCCCACGTCGTGAGGCCCCAGAAGACGGCCAGGATCGCCAGCAGGAGCGGGAAAACGAGCCAGAAGCTAGGGCCGAACATGGCTGCGAAGCTACGCGGCAACCACAGGATGTAGAGCGCGAAGAACGGCAACGCGAACGCTGCGCCCAGCCGGAAGGCGTTGCGTCCGCCGGGCGCGCGCGCCACCAACACGAACAGCGGCGTGATGGCGAACGCCAGCGGCCACCAACCGATCGGCGGCAGCGCGAACGTCAGCAGCAGCCCGGACAGCGCCGCGACGATCGAAGGGCGCATCACGCGCACGTCCGGTCGGTGCTCACGAGATGCGGAATCGCGGTGGCGGTGACGGACGTCGGGCTCGGGCGCGGGTCAGCCGCGGGTGAGCAAGCCCGTGACGAGCGCGACGCGCGCGAGTGTGTCGCGGATGCGGATGTGCTCGTGCCGGGCGTGGGGGCCGGCGCCAACGGAGCCGAGCCCGTCGAGGGTAGCGATGCCCAGCGCGGAGGTGAAGTTGCCGTCGGAGCCGCCGCCCACCACGGCGCCGTCGGCCTTCAGGCCGAGTTCGTCGAGCGCCGTCTGGGCTTCGTCGAAGAGTTCCTCGTTGGCCGCGGTGAGTTCGAGCGGCGGGCGGTTCAAGCCGCCGGCGATGCTCAGCGCTACCCGCGTGTCCCGCGGCGTGTAGCCGTGCACCACCCGTTCGACGCGCTCGGCCTCGCTGGCTTTCAACACGCGCAGGTCGACGAACGCCTCGGCTTCCTCCGCGATGACGTTGGTAGCGATGCCGCCACGCGCCACGGTGAGGTTGATGGTGGTGCCGGCCACTTCGTCGGCGTGGTCCTCGACGTACAGCAGGAAGTGCGCCAGTTCGCGCAGCGCGGAAGCGCCGTCGGCGGGGTTGTTGCCGGCGTGGGCGCTGCGTCCGCGGAAGCGGACGTGGAACGAGCCGGTGCCCTTGCGGCCGGTCTTCAACGCTCCGTCCTCGCGCCCTGGTTCGAGCACCAGGACCCGGTCGTGCTCTTTGGCGAGCTTCTCGATCAACTCCTGCGAGTGGTGGCTGCCGGTCTCCTCGTCGGAGGTCGCCAGCAGCGTGACGTTCCCCGCCAGCGGGATGCGGGCCGCCTGCGTCAACCGCACCGCGGTGATCGCGTTGGCGATGCCGGCCTTCATGTCGAGGACGCCGGGGCCGAACACCTGGTCTCCGTCGCGCTTCCACGGCATCTCCGCGAGTGTGCCCTCGGGCCACACGGTGTCGTAGTGCGTCAGGATCAGCGTCGATGGGCCGTCGGCGCCGGGCATGTGCGCTTCGAGGATGTCGCCGACGGAGGCACGGGCATGGCGCGTGACGGTCCAACCGTCGCTCTGGAACTCGTGTTGCAGGTAGTCCGCCAGCGCGTCACACAGAACCTTGCTGCTGGTGGGGCTCTCGCGGGTGACGAGCGCCTCGAGGGTCGAGAGGAAGGCCTCCTCGGAGGCGTAAGCGTGCTCGAGGATGACGGACCGGCTCATGGCGCTCATGCTACCCGTTCAGGTCTCGTGGCGTGCGGTTCATGCTGGGCCGCGCCCACACGGAACGCAGAACATGCACCGCCGCCTTTCAAGGAAGCCCCAACCGTTCGCGCCATAACGTCTCGGCGAGTTGCCGGACGGTCGGCTCCTGCGTCGTGCGGGCGTAGCTGTACCCGATGCGAAGGTCGGAGTCGGCACGCTCGGGGTCGTCCTTGCGCGCGATGGGGTAGCGCGATAGGTAGACCTGCGCCAGCAGCACGTCACGCATGCGCTGCGGCCGCACCGCGTGCAGGTCGATGAGGGCCTCGTCGTACGCGACCATGGCGCCGCGCACGTCACCGCGCTCGGCCAGCGCCTTGCCGCGCCGGAAGTGGCGCGCGGCGTCGTACAACAGCTCTCGCATGGCGTCATCATACCGGTGCGGGCATGGCGGTGTCGGGCGCGGGGCCCACCGCGTGGTTGCCAGCGGTGCGTCGGCATGCCGAGCGGGGGCGAAGTGCGACTCAGCCCGTCGCGCGGCGCCCTTCCAGCGCCGCTTGCGCTTCGCGGTGCGAGGCGCGGGTGATCGGGAAGCGCAACGTCAGCACCAGCGCCACCGCGAACACCACGGCGGCAACGGGCCCGACCATCGCGCGGATGCCCGTGACCGTGGCAGGATCTTGCACCGCCGTGCCGGCGACGTACCCGAACACACCGGCCGCGATGGCGTTGGCGAACACCCCCACCGACCCCGCCAGCTTCTGGCCGAAGGTGAACAAGGCGTACAGCAGTCCTTCTTGGCGACGGCCGGATGCCAGTTCGTCGAACTCGACCACGTCCGGCAGCATCGCCCACGGCAGGAGCATCACGGCCGAGAGCCCGCAGCCGGTGACGACGGTGAACGCGAGCAGCACCGGGCCGATGGCGCCAGGAGGGCTCAGCAGTACCAGCGGCAGCAGCCCGGCGATCATCGTCACCAGGCCCGCGGCCAGCGCCGCGCGCTTGCCGTACCGGTTCGATACCGCGCTCCACAGCGGGAACGCCGCGATCGCGACCCCGAACAGCAGCCCCAGCAGCGGTGTCTGCTGCGGTCCGGGGATGCGCAGGGCCGATTCCAAATAGAACGGCAGCATCGAGTTCACGATCATGATGCCGATGGTGACGGCGATGAACAGCGCCAGCAACTCGGCGAAGCCGTTGGCCTGGAAGGCGGAGCGCAGGCTGGCCCGGACGCCCGCTGCCGGCTTGGGCCGTTCGGGTGACCGGCCAGGTGCGCGCGCCGCTCGCCGCGGTTCGGGAACGGTCGCGGCCATGATCAGGTACGACAGCGCCACGATGGGCCCGAACACGAGCCCCATGCGCGTCCACCCGGCGGGCGTGCTCGACGCCAGTTCGGCCCCGGGGGAGGCCGACAACACCAGCAGCGGGGGAAGGGCCACCGCCACCAACGAGGCGAACGTGCCGAACGCGATGCGGTAGCTCGACAGCGCGGTGCGCTCGTCGTAGTCCTGCGTCAGTTCCGGCGTCAGCGCCATGTACGGCACCTGCACCACGGTGTAGAGCACCGATACGAGGATTACCGCCCCCAGCGCGAGAGCGAACGCCGCGTCCGGCCGCGCCGCGGGCAGCGCCCAGAGCGCTGCGAAGGCCGCTCCGAGCGGGATGGCGCCGGCAGCCACGAACCGTTTCCGACCGAGACGTGGCGCCAGGCGATCGGACAGCAGACCCATCACCGGGTCGAGCGCCGCGTCCACCACGCGCCCGATCACGAAGACCAGCCCCGCCGTGAACGGGCGGAGGCCGCCCACGTTCACCAGGTAGTACAGCAACCAAGTGTTGATCGCCACGAACGTCAGCGACGCGCCGAGGTCGCCCACGCCGTATCCGACACGGACACCTCGGGGAAGGCGCGGTCCGGCTGCGGCTGGCGAGGGGTTCACGTCGCGGCGTTCTCGACTCGGTCGCGACCTGCGTCCTTGGCTTGCTTGAGCGCGGCGTCCGCTTCGGCGATCCAGGCGTGTACCGCTCCTTCATCCGTGGGTACCCCGCCGCCCGCCAGGCCGGCGGAGAACGTGAGCGTCCAACTGATGGGGCGCACCACGCGCTCGCGTAGCTCCTGCCGGATCCGGCGCACCACGTCGGCGGCGGTCGCGCGGTCGGCGTCGTACAACACCACCACGAACTCCTCCCCGCCCCAGCGAACTGCCAGATCGTGGGGGCGGAGGTGCCGGCCGAGGAGCGTGGCCAGTTCTTTCAGCGCCTTGTCACCGGTGGCGTGGTCGTAGAGGTCGTTGACGCGCTTGAAGTGGTCGAGGTCGAGCATCGCGACGCTGACGGGTACCGTGCGCGACCGCGCGCGCATGACCAGGGCGTCGGCGCGGTGCTCGAGACCGCGACGGTTGAGCAACCCGGTGAGCGGGTCGGTGGTGGCGTGCGTACGCCACACCTCCTGGTCGGCCGTCTGCTGGATCCGCGCCGCCAAGAACGGCGCCACGGCGTCGAGCACGTTCGAGCGCTGCGGCTGCTCGGCGAAGTACAAGCGTCCGATCTCGGTACCGCCCGCTACCAACGGGTAGGCGTAGCCTTCCGCCGCGCCCACCGAGGTGCCGCCCCCGTCGTGCAGCACCAGACCACGCAACGACGGCATGCGCTCGGTGACGGCGTCGAGCAACCGGGACACGGTCGGTCGTGAGTCGTGCGCGCCCGGGTCGACGCTCGACACCCTATCGAGCAGGGCCGCCCAGGAGCGGAGCTCCGTCTCGGCGGCCATCCTCCTTCGACGGTCCGAGACCAAGATCAGCATCAGCGCCCCGACCTCGATGTACGCCAGCAGCGACAGGAAGACCACGCCGTACGAGTTCGACAGGTTGTCGGACATGAACAGCATCAGCAGGAGCGTGCCGGTCGCCAACTGCAGCGTGACGATGCCGGTGGTGGCGGTGAAGAGCTCACCGGGCACGTCGGCCAACTCGACGTGCGCGCCCAGCGCCAGCAGGGCGTACCCCAAGAGCCACAGCACGTAGAAGCCCGGAAGCAGCCCGCCCACGTCGAACAGCCACGACAGCGTCGCGGCGCTGAGACCTCGGACGTAGAACGCCAGCGCCAGCAGCAGGCGCCCTTCCGAGGCGCGGCCGCGCAGGGTCGGTTCCAGAGCGGACAAGGCGGCCAGTGCCAGTATGCCGTCGGCGATGGGGAACTGCAGCGTCAGCGTCGCCGGCGGGTCGAGCAGCATCAGCCACACGAGCATCCCCACCGCCGGGATCAGCGGAACCCAAAGCGTGCGCGTGAAGCGCCTGCCCGGCATCATCCACAGGGCCGCCAGCCAGGCCGCAACGCCGGCGTAGTACGCGAACTCGGTCACGAACGAGGCTTCGACGATGCCAGCGCTTCGGCGGAGGGCCCAGGCGATCTCCTCGACGGCCCACAGCCCCGAACCGATGGTGGCGAGCAACCACGGCAAGCGCCGCGGCGCCTGCACGGCCATCACCAGCGCTAGGGTCACCGCTGCCGCCGGGATCGTGAACGCCACGAAGCCGACCCCGGCCAGCGACAGGCCGATGAGCACGGCGAAGACGCCGGTGATGATCCACGAGCTGCGCCTCACGTCACCCTCTCGCGCCGTTCGAACGTCGGTGAGCTACGACGTCGGACGTGCGCCCTTCCGCCGCGGGCGTGCGCGCGCCAGCGAACAGCGGTTCACGTCGTGGCCGACGACCGCCGCGCACGGTACACGGCGATGCTGATGGCCACGGCAAGGTTCAACGATTCTACCCGACGGTCCTGGGGGATGCGCCCACGCACGACGTCGCGCGCGTGCGGCAGGAACGCGCGCTCGCCGCGCGGGCCGGGCTCCACGGTGGCCGAAGGCGTACGTGAACGGGGCCGGCGCGGTACAGCGGGAGCCGCCGCATGCGTCAGTCGTCGGCGGCCGGGAGCCGGAAGGCTTCACGCAGGCCGGCCCGCGCGGCCTCCACCGCCTCCGCCGGGGCGAAGCTCAGCGCCAACACGCCGCGGTACGCGCGCAACGCCGCCTCTCGCTGGCCGCCTGCGTCGTAGAGCTGGCCCAAGCGGGCGAGCAGGAAGCCGGGCAGGTAGTACGGTTCCTGGAAGTCCTCGCGCGACACCGCCTCGAGCCGGTCCAGCGCTTCCGCCGGGTGGCCATGGAGGAGCAGCAGGTTGGCCTCGTGGTACCGGGCCTCGGGTCGGGGCACCTCGCGCAAGCGCTCCAACAGCGCTGCTGGGTCGGCGACGTCGCCGCGCATGGCGGTGTCGAGGAGCGCCCGTTCACGGCCCTCCGGGCCGAGATCGGGGGGGAGTTCCGGCGCCGGCTCGAGCCGGCAGCATCGTTCCAGAACGTCTTCCAGCGCCGGCACGTGGTCGACGCCGGCGAGCACCGCCACCCGTTCGTGCGGCAGCGCGGCGATGCGCTCCGCCATGCGTGCGGCGCGTTCCGCTAGCCAGCCGGTGCCGGGGCCCTCTTCCAACACTGCGGCGCGCTCCGCTTGGTACGCCCGGATCGCTGGCAGCAACCGTGTTCGGACCCCAGTGGCGTCGAGCGCCCCTGCGAGGATCTCGCGAACCGGCTCGAGCGCGGCGTCCACGCGGCGCAATCGTTCCCTGCCCGCATCGAACGCCTCGAGGTAGCTTCGGAACCGTTCCGCTTCGCCGGCGGCGTCCGGGCCGCCGGGCACGTCGGGCGAACCGGGGTCGATCCCCGTCTCGTAGACGGGCACCGCAGCGGAGCGTGCCCACGGCACCACCGTGTGCGGCAGCGCGACCTCGTCGGTATCCTGCCACGAGGGTCGGGCGAGCGCGTCCGGTGCGAGCGGCATCAACGCGATGGCGTCGGGCCGCGCGGCGCGTACGCACTCGCGAACGTGGACCACGGTGTACTGGGGGTAGCGCGCGTGGAACGCCCCGAGCAGGGGAATGACCACGACGCTCGGGCGGCTGGGCATGCCACCATGGTACGCGCCGCCCGCTCTGCTTCTCGCGGTAAGGTGGCGAATCGACCGGCGCCGCTCCTCGCCAAGCACTCATGGCGGCCCGGTACGCTTTCGACGCAGCCACGCATCCGGAGGATGGCGAACGATGTATCGAAACGATCGACAACCGGCCTGGCAGCGGGACGTGGTTTGGCTCAGCGCAGTGATCCTTGCGCTCGCCGTGCTGTTCGGCACGCTCACCTTCACGCAAGCGCGTCTGGCTTCGGAATCGCGCGGCGTCGACATCGTGCGGGGCATCCTGCGCATGACGCTGCTACCGAGCGGCGACGCCGCGAACCTGGGCGTTCGGGCGGGCGCGTCGTACCAGGCCGGACAGCCGCTGACGCTCCTGCCGGGGCTCCAGGTCGTCGCCGACGCCAGCGAGATCCCGTCGTTCGGCGTCGACCAGGCCATCGGGCGCATCTCCGGCGTCCTCGCCGAGCGGCTCGTGGCCGGCGGCGCCGAGAACGTGCTGGCCGCCGTCACCGAGCCCGACCTGCGGAGTCAGGTCGAGCGTGCGCTCGCCGGACCGGTGACCTCGTTGCTTCGCGGCGCGCTCGAAGCCGAGTTGTTGCCGTCCGGCCTCGACGACGGCTCGCGCCTGGCCAACTGGCCGGCGCAGGCGGCCGCCAACCCGGGGCAGCCGGTGCAGCCGGTGGTGGGCGTGTTCGTGTACGAGCGGCCCGCCGACCTCCAGCGCATGTCGGACCGCGAGATCGGCGTAGCGGTCGTCGAGCAACTTGCCTCGACCGTGATGGACCAGGGCTACGCCGCTGCGCTCGAGCTGGTCACCAACGTCAACCTCCGTACGCGGTTGGAGCGCGGTGTGAACGTGATCGCCCGCGCGCAGGCGCACGAGTTGTTCGCCACGCTGCTGCTGGGGCGCACCGGCGAGATGAGCACCCGCCTTCAGGAGGCCCAAGCGGTGCTCGCCGGCGAGGAGACCGAAGGCGACGCCTTGAGCGGTCTGCTACCGGCTTCGCAGCTGGCCGGCCTCACCCCCGAACAAGCGAACGAAGCCGTTCTCGACGCGTTGGCCCAACGCGCCTACGAGGGCGGCAGCGCGCTGGCGGCTGCGCAACTCACCCGGCCCGAGCAGTCCGAGCGAGTGCGCCAGGTCGGGCCCCTCATCGACGGGTACACCGCCGCCGCGCACCAACGGTACCGGACCTACACCTGGCTTGCCGGCGTCGTGGCGGTGCTGATGCTGGCACTGGTGGTCGGGTTCTCGCGCGGGGCACTGCGCCTGGTGAACGCCGGCATCGCGATCGCTGCCGGCGCCGCGCCGGGCGCGCTGACGTTCGACGTCCTGCGCCGCACCCTGCCCGAGACCGCAGCCATGCCGGCCGGGGCCCAGGCGCAGGGTGTGTTCGGCACCCTGTTCGGCCTGGTCCGGTACGCCGCCGCCGAGCTACCCGCCGACCTCGTCGCGCTGCCGCTGCGCCACCACGTGATCGTGCTACTGGCAGCGGGGAGCCTTGTGCTGCTGGCGCTGGTCCTGTGGCTGCTGCGCGGCGTGCGGCCGCGGCGGAAGTCGTTCTAGTAACACCCTGGCGGATCCGCTGGGTTCCGCGGCCGTCCCGCGCGCCCGTGTCCAGCTGCGGTTCACCGTCCGTTGCCCGCTGCATGCTCGGGGGCGTGCCTTCGGGCTCGGTTCGCCTTCCCTTCCTGGCGGCGACCGCCGCCAACGAGCCGCGTCACCGCGTTTCCTCCATCCAGCCGTGCGGCACGCGCACGGCGACCACCACCGCCTCGACCGTCGCCAGACCGTCGGCCTCGACGACGCAGCGCACGGTGGTCCGGCGCCCGGCGCGCGCTTCGACGCGAGCGGTGATGCGCAGGTCGCGCCCGATGAGCGTCGGCCGCAGGTACTCGAGCTGGAGCTTGCCGGTGGCGTACCAGATGCCCGGCGCTTCACCCAACGGCCGCTCCTCCTGTCGGTAGGCGTCCGCCATGGCTGTGCAGACGGCATGACAGTCGACTGCCGTGGCGAGGATGCCACCGTTCACGACGTGCGTGGGCGCGGCGGTGTGGTGGTCGGCGGGCGTGAAGTGCGCCACCGCGACGTCACCGTGCCACTTGCTCTTGAGCCGAAGCCCGGCCGGGTTGTTCGGCCCGCAGCCCCAGCAGTGGTTGTGCTCGATGGCGTCTTGGAATGCCACCTCAGGTACCTTCGCTTGCCTCATGGGCCGAGTGTACGGCGCGTTCGTTGCACTCACCGCGTACACTGCGCCATGCCCGGGGGGAATCCGCGCCGCCGCGCGGCCGTGGTAGTGATCCACGGCATCGGCGACCAGCCACCTTTGCGCACGCTCGGCGCGTTCGCGCAGGGGCTGGTGCGGGCGGCCGCTGCGCGAGCCGGCACCCACGCCAGAGCGCGAGCGGTGACGCCCGCCATGCGCCCTGCGTCTGCCTACCTGGCCGGTCGGCCGCGGGCAGTGGTGCGGATCGACGGCGAAGGCCTGGGGCTGCCCTTCGACGACGTCGACGTCCTCGAGTACCACTGGGCCGAGCACGCTCTGGGCCGCATCGGTGCGCTGTCGACGTTCGCCTGGTTGCTGGGCACGGCGCTGGCGGCTCTCGATTTCCGACGGCAGTTGCCGTTCCTCCTGGCCCACGGGGTCGCCAAAGCATGGCCGGCGGTGCTGCGCCAACTTCTGTGGGTCACGTCGCTGGCGGCCTTGGCGGCAGGGCTGGTGGTGGCGGGTCTCGCAGCCGTCGCGCGCGGTGGGGCGGCGCTGGCAGCAGCGCGCGAAGCCGTGGCCCTCTTGCCGCCCCTGGGTTCGCTGCCTACGGCCGCAGCGTTGGTCCTGTTCGCCTGCTTCGCCATCGCGACGTTGGCGCTTGGCCGCGACGTGGTGCTGGCGCAGTTCGATGCGGCCAGGGTTCGAAGGCGACACCCCGGTGCCGCTCGGGCAGGGGACGAAGGGCACGCTGCCCCCCGGGCGCGGAGCGAAGCGGACACTGCCCTCCGGGCACGGGGCGAGGCGGCCGGTGCCGGGCGGGCGTGGAGCGGCATGTACGGAGCGGCCGCGCGCCGGTGGGCGCCCGCAGGCACGCTCACCTTCGCGTTGGCACTGGCCGCCACCGTGGGCCTGGCGTGGCTGGTGCGCCCGGCGCTGGCTCGGTACGCCGAAGCCGTGGGGGCCCTGATGGCGGAGCCGGGGGTAGCCATCGGGGTGGCGGTGGTCGCCGCAGGTCTCGTGGCGCGGACGCTGCTCCTGAGCCACGTGGGCGACATCGCCCTGTACGTGACCAGCGACCGCATCTCGAGCCGGGCACGCACGCGGCGCGCCGTGCTCGACGAGGGCCAGATGATCCTGCAGGACCTGTTGACCCGCGGAGGCGGTACGTACCCGGCCGGAACTCAGCCCGCCGGCCCGGCCCCCGCCGGCGCGCAGCCCGCCGGCCCGGCCCCCGCCGGCACCCACCCCGCCGGCGCGCAGCCCGCCGAGACCCACCCCGCCCACACCTACGACGCCGTCTACGTCGCAGGGCACTCGCTTGGTAGCGTGATCGCGCTCGACCTGCTCGATCGCATCGCAAGCGAATCCCGTCACCGGGAGGTGCCGCTCGAGCGCGTCCGTGGCCTGCTGACGTTCGGATCTCCGCTCGACAAGGTCGCCTACTTCTTCCGGCAACGACCCGACGAAGGGGAGGCGGTGCGCACCCAACTGCTGTCGTACCTCCACGGCGTGCGGAGGCGGCGCAACCTGCGCGATTACGGGCCCTACACCTTCGCTCCCTACCAGTTGCCGTTCGCGGATATGTCCTGGCTGCACGTCCATGCCCCGGCCGACCCGCTCAGCGATCGCCTGCTGCACTACCGGGTGAACCGCCTGGTGACGCTGCCGCGCTTGGATCCGTTCACCGCCCACAACGCGTATTGGCGCGACGACCGTTTCTACCGCGCGGCGCTGGCGTGGCTCGGCGGAAGCCCGGTGGGCGAGGTAGTGGACGATCCGGCGCCCGTGCCCCGCGGTGCTAGTCTGTAGCGCGTGCCAGACGAGCCTTCCCGCCCCGTTCCCAGCCCCGACCAGGACGGCGACGACCGTGCCGTTCCCGCGCGTTCGCCCCGCATCACCGTCGTAGGGGCCGGCATGGCGGGCAGCGAGGCCGCCTTGGCCGCCGCCAGGCTCGGCGTCGAGGTCGACCTCCTCGAGATGCGCCCCCGCAAGCTGACGCCCGCGCACACCTCGGGCGACTTCGCGGAGATGGTGTGCTCGAACAGCTTCGGCGGCGAGGGGGCAAGCAACGCCAAGGGTCTGCTGCAGGCGGAGATGCTGGCAGCGGGCGGTGTGGTGATGACCAGCGCCGTGGCGAACCGGGTTCCGGCGGGCGGCGCGCTGGCGGTGGACCGTGCGGCGTTCGCGCGCGCCGTCACCGAGCGCGTACGGGCCGAGCCGCGCATCCGCGTGCACGAGGGCGAGGTGACGGACGTGCCCGACGGCATCGTGGTGCTGGCCACGGGCCCCCTGACCGGGGACGCCCTCGCCGGCTCGATCCGTGCCCTGGTTGGCATGGAGTTCCTCGGGTTCTACGACGCGGCCGCGCCGGTGATCGCGTTCGACAGCATCGACATGAGCATCGCGTACCGCAAGGGACGCTATGGACAAGCCGCGGACTACATCAACCTGCCGTTCCGCCAGGACGAGTACGAGCGCTTCTACCAGGCGCTGAGCGAGGCCCGGTCGCACACGCCCCACGACTGGGAGAACCTCGAGTTCTTCGAGGGCTGTATGCCGATCGAGGAGATCGCCCGGCGCGGCATCGACACGCCCCGATTCGGGCCGCTGAAACCGGTCGGGCTCGAGCACCCCGAGACCGGGGAGCGTTTCCACGCCGTGGCGCAGCTGCGGCAGGAGGACGCCCTCGGTCAGATGTGGTCGTTGGTGGGGTTCCAGACGGGCCTCAAGTGGGGCGATCAGAAGACGGTGGTGCAGACGATCCCCGGCCTGGCCGAGGCAGAAGTGGTGCGCTACGGCGTGATGCACCGCAACACCTACCTGGCGGCGCCGCGCTTGCTTTCGCCCTCGCTCGCCTTCCGCGACCATCCGCGCCTGTTCACCGCCGGGGTGCTCGCCGGCACCGAGGGGTACCTGGAGTCGTCGGCCACGGGATGGCTGGCGGGCACGAACGCCGCGCTGAGCGCGCTCGGGCGCGAGCCGGTGGTGCCGCCGGACGCGAGCATGCTGGGCGGCCTGGTGCGGTACCTGGCCACGGCGAACCCCGACGGGTTCCAGCCGATGAACGCCAACTGGGGCCTGGTGCCGAACGCCCACAAGCGTAAGGGGGAGGGCAAGAAGGAGCGGCGCGAGGCGATGTACGCGCACGGCCTGGCGGCGTTCCGGACGTGGTTGGGCGGGGCAGGGTTGGCGTAGGGTACCGGCGCTAGAATGCGCCATGCTTCCCATCGACCTGCGCAGCGACACCGTCACGACCCCCACCGACGCGATGCGCGCCGCCATGGCAGCAGCGCCCGTCGGCGACGACGTGTACTTCGAAGATCCCACCGTGAACCGGTTGCAGGCGAAGTTGGCCGAGATGACCGGGTTCGAAGCCGGCCTGTTCGTGCCGAGCGGCACCATGAGCAATCAGGTCGCGCTGGCGGTGCACGCGAAGCGCGGCAGCGAGGTGATCTGCCCGGAAGGCGCCCACGTCTACGAGTACGAGCCGGGCGCCATGGCGGTGATCGGCGGCCTGCTGCCGCGGCTGGTTCCCGCGCCCGCCGGCACGCCGCGGCCCGAGGACGTGCGCGCGGCCGTGCACCGCAGCGTGCACCAGTCGCCGACCGGGTTGATCTCGCTCGAGAACACGCACAACCGTGCCGGTGGAACCGTCGTGCCGCTCGAGACGCAGCGCGCCATCCAGCAGGTGGCACGTGAAGAGGGCCTTCCCATCCACCTCGACGGCGCCCGCGCGTTCAACGCAGCTGCCGCGCTCGGCGCCCGGATCGACGAGGTGTGCCGAGGCTTCGACTCGGTGTCGATCTGCCTCAGCAAGGGTCTCGGCGCGCCCGTCGGCAGCGTCCTGCTCGGCTCGAAGGCGTTCCTGACCGAGGCGCACCGGTACCGCAAGATGCTCGGCGGTGGCATGCGTCAGGCGGGCGTGCTGGCCGCGGCGGCGATCGTCGCGCTCGACACCATGCCGCAGCGTCTTCACGAGGACCACGCCCGGGCGAGGCGCCTGGCCGAGGGCCTCATGGGCGCGGACGGCATCGAGGTGGACCTGGCGCGGGTGCAGACCAACATGGTGTACCTGCGCGTGCCCGACGCGGAAGGGTTCGCGCGTCGCTGCGAGGCGGCGGGCGTGCGGTTCAACCCCGTGACGGCCGACGGGGTGCGCCTCGTGACGCACCACCAGGTCGACGACGCACAGATCGAGCACGCCATCACCGTGTTGCGGCGCGAAGCAGCCGCCGGGCGGGTGACGACGGAGATCGACGCCGCGCGGGCCTGATGCGCGAGAAGGAGCCAGTTGCCAGTCGACGCGTCCTGTTGCTGGCGCACCCCGCCGGGCACTCGCTGAGCCCGGCGATGCACACGGCCGGGTTCCGGGCGCTTGGCATCGACGCCAGCTACGAAGCGCTGGACGTTCCACCCGAAGCCTTGCCCGGCGCCGTGCGGGCGCTCCGCGGTTCGGAGTTCCTCGGCGCGAACGTCACCGTGCCGCACAAGCGGGCGGTCGCGGGCTTGGTCGACGACCTCGATACCGAAGCGCGCGCCATCGGCGCCGTGAACACCATCGTCAAAGACGAGGGGAGGTTGGTGGGTCGCAACACCGACGCGCCTGGGTTCTTGGCGGCACTGCGCGAGACGGGGTTCGCGCCGGCCGGCCACCGCTGCCTCGTGCTCGGGGCGGGCGGCGCCGCGCGGGCCGTGACGTGGGCGTTGATGCGGTCAGGAGCCGAGGTGCTGGTCGCGAACCGTAGCGAGAACCGGGCGCGCGACCTGGCGGCCGATCTGGGGACGGCCGGCGCGGTGGCGACGGCGCCACGATGGCTCCCGAACCGCGACGTGGCGGCGTCGTTGCCAGGCTGCGACCTGCTGGTGAACACGACCTCGGTGGGCATGGCGGGCGGGCCCGCGCCGGACGGCGACCCGCTGCCGGAGGGCGCCGACGTGCGCGCGCTGCCGACCGCCGCCGTGGTCGTCGACCTCGTCTACCGCCCCGGCGTCACCCCGCTACTGGCGCGGGCGGAAGCAGCCGGCCTGCGGCGCCAGAACGGCGTGGCGATGTTGGTTTGGCAGGGCGCTCTGGCGTTCGAGGCGTGGACCGGGCGGGACGCGCCGGTCGTAGCGATGCGGCGTGCCGTGGAGGGGGCGTTGGCGCAGGACGAACGAGCGGCAGCCGAAGGAGACGGTCGAGCGACGGCTCGGGACGAACGCTAGCGGCGGCGCGGGACGCACGCCAACGGCGCTCTGGCGCGCCGGATTGGTAGACTCCCTCTCGTGCGCATCGCCGTTCTCGCTGACGTTCACGCCAACCTTCCGGCGCTCGAAGCCGTGCTCGACGACATCGCGCGGGTCGGCGCGGACCGCGTGATCGTGAACGGCGACAGCGTCAACCGCGGGCCGTCGAACGTGGAGGTGCTCGAGCGTCTGCGCCCCTTCCTGGACGACGCCACCCTCGGCAACCACGACGACCTGATGGCGATCGTGTTGGAGCGGCGCAGCGAACTCGGGGAGCCTTGGTTCGTCGACCCGTTCTGGGCCAGCACCCGCATCGCCGCCGAGCAGGTGGACCAGGCCGGCTGGCTCGACCGCCTCAAGCGCCTGCCCATGACGCTCCGCATCACCCTGGACGGCGCGCCCTCGGTGCTCATCTCGCATGGCAGCCCGCGGCACTACCGTGAGGGGTACGGGCGCAACCTCACGCCCGAGCTCATCTCCGAGATCACCGAAGCGCACCCGGCCGACGTGCTGATCGGCTCGCACACGCACCGCGCCCTGCTGATGCGCTGGGGCAGGTACACCGTGCTGAACACCGGCGCCGTGGGCGCCTCGTTCGACGGCGACGCGCGGGCGCACTACCTCGTGCTCGAGCTGAAGGACGGCGCTTGGAGACCGGAGTTCCGGCGGGTGCCGTACGACCTCGAGCGGGCACTGGAAGCGTACGGCGACAGCGGCTTCCTAGCAGGCGGCGGGCTCAGCGCGCGCATCTTCCACGAGGAGCTACGTCACGCACGGTCGTACATGGTGCCGTTCCTGATGTGGTGCGAGGAGCAGGGGCGGGAGCATGGCGAGGCCGATTGGGCCGAGTTCCGCGATCGCTTCGAGGCGCGCTTCCGGCCGCCTGAGCGGCCTGACGACGTGCGCGTCTCGGCCGAACCGTGAGGCAGGAACCAGGTTCACGAACGAAGCCCGAGGCGTTGCGGTCGCGCTGGCGTGACATGGGCGCCATGTTCCGCGCCATGGCGGGCCGTTGCCCGGCTTGTGGGGAAGGCGGCGTGTTCGTCTCGTACTACCGTGTGCGGCCGACGTGCCGGCGTTGCGGCGTGCGTTTCGAGCGCGACGTCGGCTCTTGGCTGGGCGCGATGGTGGTCGCGTACGCCGTCGCCATCGTCGTGGTGGCGGCCGTGGCGGCCGTGCTCATCGCGATCTTCGGGCTGTTCCGCGGGCTCGAATGGGTGTTGATCTGCACCGCGTTCCTCACCGTCGTGCTTGCGTACCGGCCGGCCAAAGGTTGGTGGCTGTGGTGGATGTGGGCGGCCGGCTTCGTCACGCGCGACGGCGAGGACGAGCATGCGCTCGCCACGGGCCACGCGGGCCCGCCGGGCGCGTCAGGCCCGTTGGGAACGCGCCGTGGCGATGAGCAGCACCGTGACGATGGTGAACGCCACCAGCGATAACACCGGGATCGTGATGAACCCCAGCCAGTTGATGTACTCCGTCGTGCACGGCACACCGCTACGGCACAGCACCGCGCTGCCGAAGCCGGGGATCTTCTGCTCCATCACGTGGTAGCCGGCCACGACCATCCCGAACATGCTGAGCGGCAGCGCGTAGGCCACGACGCCGCGGTCCTGGCGGTAGCTCGCGACGGCAAGGATGATCACGAGCGGGTACATCAGGATGCGCTGGTACCAACACAGCGTGCACGGAACGAACATCCGCACCTCGCTGAAGTAGAGGCTGCCCGCGGTGGCGATCACCGCCGTCAACCAGGCCGGGTAGATCAGCGGCGCGCGCACGAACTCAGTTCTCGACGGCGTTCTCGATCGCCCGGCGCACGTTCTCGAGGGTCGGGTTCGCCACCACGGTGCCGTTCACGACCACCGACGGGGTGCCGGTCAGGTTGAAGCTTCGCGTGGTGGCCACGTCGGCGTCCACCGCGTCGGCCGACCGAGCCTCGTTCACGCAGGTCCGCAGCGCGTCCCCGTCGAGCGTGGGCGCGTAGGTCGAGGCGATCTCGATGGCGCGCGAGATGTTGCCGAGCTCGTTCTGGGCCCGCAACATGATCGGTTCGAGCTCGATGAATGCGTCGTTGCTCTGCTGGTACACGCACTCGCCGAGCACGGCCAGCGAGCGCGAACGCGTCGCGTCGACGACGGGGAAGTTCAGGAAGTACAAGCTGGCGGTTCCGGTGTCGACGAACTCGCGCTTGAGGATCGGGGTGACCGTCTCGCTGAACGTGGCGCAGTGCGGGCACAGGAAGTCGAAGAAGACCGCGACCTTCACCGGCGCGTCCGGCGAACCGGCGACGGGTTGGGAGGCGTAGTCGATGTCGCCCGTTGCGGCGGCCCCGCCGATGCGAGGCGCGATCAGCACGCCGGCAACGACCAGGGCGGCGATGACGAGGGTGATCAACGTGAGGCGCTGCGGGTTCATGGTGCGCAGTCTACCGGAAGGGAGACGCGCTGCTACGTCACCTGCGGCTAGCATGGCGTATGAGTTCTCCTTCCTTGCCTTCCGACTACCGCGCGCTTCGCGTGGAGGTCCACGACGACGTGGCGCGCAGGAGCGTCACGCGCGTGCCGTTCGAGACGTTGCCCGACCACGACGTGACGGTGCGGGTGCGCTACTCGGCGCTGAACTACAAGGACGCGCTGTCCGCCAGCGGGAACCGCGGCGTGACGAAGACGTTCCCCCACACCCCTGGCATCGACGCCGCCGGCGAGGTCGTGGCCTCGCGCGACCCGCGCTTCACGCCGGGCGAGGAGGTGCTGTGCACCGGGAACGACCTCGGGATGAACACGCCCGGCGGCTTCGCCGAGTTCATCCGCGTTCCCGGCGACTGGCTCGTGCCGCTGCCCGACGGAATGGACGCGCGCGAGGCCATGGCACTCGGCACGGCGGCGTTCACCGCCGCGATCGCGCTGGAGCGCATCGCCAGCGCCGGCGCCGATCCCGACCTGGGGCCGTTCGTGGTGACAGGGGCATCGGGTGGGGTGGGGACGATGGCGGTGGCGCTACTAGCGCGCGCCGGGTACGAGGTGGTGGCGAGCTCGGGCAAGGCCGACGCCGAAGCGCTGCTGCACGCCCTGGGCGCCTCGCGCCGGATGGGCCGCGAGGAGCTCGCCGACGCCGCGCAGCGCCCGATGCTCAGGGCGGCGTACGGCGGCGGAATCGACACCGTCGGCGGCACGACGTTGGCGAACCTGGTCAAAAGCACCGTGGTGGGCGGAGCGGTGGCGGCCTGCGGCTTGGTGGGGGGCGCCAACGTTCCGCTCACGGTGTTCCCGTTCATCCTCCGCGGCGTGGCGCTGTTGGGCGTCGACACCGAGCACACGCCGCGCGCGCAGCGCCTGGCCACGTGGGAGCGCTTGGCGGGCCCGTGGCGGCTACGTGAGCAACTGGCGCTTCCCGGCATGGTGCGGGAGGTGGCGCTCGACGAGCTCGAGGGCCCGATCGGCGAGATCCTCGAGGGGCGCGTCACGGGCCGGGTGGTCGTCCGGTTGTGACGTGGCCGTGCAGGTCGTGACGCGTTCCCGTGCGCGAGCCTGCACGGGTCGTCATGACGCGTTCCCGTGCGCGAGCCTGTAGGCCCGGCTCCAGGAACGGCACGCTGCCTCTGCTAGACTCGCCCTTGACGCCTGGCACATCCGTTTTGCGCACTCGCGCCCGTGATGGCGCTGCGCGACCGGTGGTCACCAGGTCCGCCCCGAACCGACGCGAAAGGAGCACGTAAGCATGGCTTTCACGCTGCCCGATCTGCCATACGCCAAGGACGCCCTCGAGCCGCACATCGATGCGCGCACGATGGAGATCCACCACGGCAAGCACCACGCTGGGTACACGAACAACCTCAACGCCGCGCTCGAGAAGCATCCCGAGTTGGCGTCGAAGAGCATCGAGGAGTTGCTTCGCGGCATCGACACGATCTCGCAGGACATCCGCACCGCCGTGCAGAACAACGGCGGCGGCTTCGCCAACCACGGCCTCTTCTGGACCGTGATGAGCCCGAACGGCGGAGGCGCGCCCAGTGGCGACCTGGCCGGGGCCATCGACGCCAAGTTCGGCAGCTTCGACGCGTTCAAAGAGAAGTTCGCCAGCGCGGCCGCCGGCCGGTTCGGCTCGGGCTGGGCGTGGTTGGTCGTCGACGGTGACGGAACTTTGCAGCTCTACTCGACCGCCAACCAGGACTCGCCGTACATGCAGGGCCACACCCCGATCCTCGGCCTGGACGTGTGGGAACACGCGTACTACTTGAACTACCAGAACCGCCGGCCCGATTACATCCAGGCGTTCTGGAACGTCGTCGACTGGGACGCGGTCGTGAAGAACTACGCCGCCGCGCGCTGAGCCCCTTGCTGGCGCGACGCAGCGCATAGGCGAAGCCCGCTTCGGCTCACCGACGCCTTCGCCTAGGCACTAACCCAAACCCGAACCACTCATGACCGGAGCGTGCACGTCGCGCTCCGGTCGTGTCGTTAGCGTGGCGTCATGCTGGCGTTGCGCCCCGACCGACTGACCGGGATCCTGGCCGGCGCCTGCGTGGTGCTCGGTCTGATCGCGTGGGCGCCGCGGCACCTGCCGCGGGCCGGCGTCGTGCGCATCGAGCGGCCGGACGTGGTCGTCTCGGTCGAGGGGCAAGTCGCGCGGCCCGGAGCGTACACGCTGCCGTTCGGTGCGCGCGTCGCCGACCTGATCGACGCTTCCGGCGGGTTCCAGCCGGCTGCGGCGCGGTCGCTGGTCGCCCTGGCAGATCCGCTCACCGATGGAGAGGTCGTCCAGGTACCCGCCCTGACGGCCGCTTCGGGGGTCGAGCGGGTGTCACTCAACGCCGCCAGCGCCGAGGCGCTCGAGGCGCTCCCGGGCATCGGCCCGGCCATCGCCGCCCGCATCGTGGCGCACCGCCCGTTCGCCCGCGTCGACGACCTGGTGCTCGTGCCGGGCATCGGGCCGCGCACGCTGGAACGCCTCCGCCCGTTGGTGGCGCTGTGACCCATGAGCCGGAAGTCGGCTCGGGCGCAACCGATGCGGCGCCGTTCGTGCCGTGGCCGCTTCCCGCCGCGCTCGGCATGGCGCTCGGCATCGTGGCCGTCGAACTCGCTCCGGCGGCGTGGGCGATCGCCGCTGGCGTAGTTGCTGCCGGCGCCTTGCTGGCTGCCGGCACCGCGGGTGCCCGCTTCGCAGCTGCCGGCACGGCGGGTGCCCGCTTGACGGGTGCGGGCTTGACGGGTGCGGGCTTGACGGGTGCGGGCTTGACGGGTGCGGGCTTGACGGGTGCGGGCTTCACTGGTGCCGGCCGCGCGCGGTGGGCCGCGCCGCCTTGGGTGGTGGTCCTCGTGGTGGCGGCGCTGGTCGGGGCCGTTCGCTACGGCGCTTGGCTGCAAGCCGCGCGGGCCGATCCCGTGGCGGCGCTGGTGGGCCGGTCGACGCGATGGCGCGGCACCTCGGACGGTGACGTGCTAGTGGCGCACGAGCCGGTACCCGCCCGCTTGGCGTTGGTCGCCACCGGCGACCTGCGCGCAGCCGACGGCGCTTCCCTCCCGACGGGCGAGGTGACGTTCGAGGGCGTGGTCGAACCTGCCGCCGGCAAGCGCAACCCGGGCGGGTTCGACTACGCCGCCTACTTGCGGCGCCGCGGCGTGTCGGGCCAGCTCTTCGTCGAGCGCGTGGTGACGGCAGGCTCTGGCGTGCGCCTCCGCGAGCGGCTGCTGGCAGGCGTGCGGCGCGGGCTGCCTGAGCAGACAGCGGCGTTGATGGCGGCGATGACGCTGGGCGAGCGCGGCGACCTCGGTGCGCTACGCGAGCGCTTCGCGGCGGCCGGACTGGCCCACGTGCTGGCCCTGTCCGGGCTGCACGTGGGCGTGCTGCTTGCCGCCATCGGCCGCGCGTTGGCGCCGTTGGGGCGCCGGCGCTACCCGGCGCTGATGCTCGTCACCGTCGGGTTCGTAGCCTTGGTGGGTCCTTCGCCCAGCGTGATGCGCGCGGCCACGATGGCGCTCGCCGTGCTCGTCGGCCTGGCGTTCGGCTCGGGCCGGGTGGAACCGTGGACGGCGCTGGCACTGGCGGCGACGGTGGGCCTCTTGCACGCGCCGCAGATGCTGTTCGACGCCTCGTTTCAGCTCTCGTACCTGGCAGTGGCCGGCATGCTCGTGTTCCTGCCGCCGTGGGCGGCGAGGTTTTCGGCTGCCGGGCTGGCTCCATCGCCTTCGCGCCGCCAGGAGGGCAGACCACCGTTCTGGCCGCGGGTTCGGCACGCCGCCGTGGTCGGTGGCGCCGCCAGTGTGGCCGCTCAGCTCCCTAGCCTGTCGCTGGTCGCCGGTTCGTTCGGCGCCGTGCCGGTCTTCTCCGCCGTCGTCAACGTGGTGGCGGTGCCGTTGGCGGGTCTGTTGGTGCCGATGGGGTTCCTGGCCGGGGTTGCGGGTCTGGTCGCGCTGCCGCTGGCGTCTTGGGTCAACCGCGCCACGGCGGTCACCGCCGAGGCGCTCTTGGCCGTCGCCGCGATCGGCGAGCGTCTGCCGTCGTTGGCGTGGGGCGAGGTCGGGTGGCTCGGCCACGCCTGCTGGGGGGCGACGGTGGTGGCGCTCGCGGCTTGGGCCCACGGGCTCCTGCGCGCCCGCCACGCGCTGACCGTGGCGCTCGTAGCCGGCGCGACCACCTGGGCGGTGCCGGCGCGGTGGGCCCCGCCGGACATCTGGTACCTCGACGTGGGGCAAGGCGACGCGGTGCTCTTGCGACTGCCCGGTGGCGGGCGCGTGCTGATCGACGGCGGCGGCACGCCGTTCTCCGACTACGACGTGGGCGCGCGCGTGGTGCTACCCGCCCTGCGGGCGCTGGGCGTGCATCGCCTCGACCTGGTGGTGGCCACCCACCCGGACGCCGACCACGTCGAGGGGCTGCTGCCGGTTCTGGAGCATCTGCCCGTGGGCATGTTGGTGACGGGACCAGCGGCGCCGGGCGTGCGCTTGGACGAGCAGCTGCGTGCGTTGGCGCAGGCGCGGGGCGTGCCGGTCCACCAGGCGCTGCGCGGCGAACGTATCCACGTGGGCAAGCGCGCAGGTCGGCGGGGAGAACTGCAGGGAGATCGGCGGGAAGGTCTGCGGGAAGGTCGGTGGGCAAGCGATGCCGTGCTCGAGGTCGTGAACCCTGGCGCCGACGCCGCCGCGCGGGTCGTGTCGGCGCCGAACGAGACCTCCGTGGCGTTGGTGTTGTGGCTCGAGGGTTCACCGCGGACGGTGTTCCTGGGAGACCTGGGCATCGACACCGAGACGCGCCTGGCGGTGCCGCCGCTGGACGTACTGATGGTGGGCCACCACGGTTCGCGCGGCAGCACCTCCGAAGCGTTGGTGCGGGCCGTCGGACCGAGGTTGGCGGTGGTGTCGGTCGGCCGCAACCGCTACGGGCATCCCCATCCCACGGTGATCGAACGTCTCGCGGCGCACGGCGCGAAGGTGCTCACCACCCTCGAGCACGGCGCCGTGCGCGTCGGTCTCGGGCGCAGGGGCCCGCGCGTGGTGACGGCAGCGCACGGTTCCTTGACGTGGGACTGGTAGGGTCGGGCGTCGTGGCCACGGAATCCATGAAGGACGTGCGTGATAGATTGTTCACGATGCTCATGACGGTGCGGGTGTTATCGGAGCAGGGCCCGGTACGGGTCGAGCTCGCCCGCTGGCAGGATCGTCTGGTCGTGGTGAAGAGCCTCCGTGGCTTCCATCCCGTGTTCCGCCAGCGTCTGGAGCGCGAGGCTGCGGTGGTTGGCAAGCTGCGGCACGAGAACATCGTGCCGCTGCTCGGGGCGAAGGACGGATCGCTCATCTACGCCTACTGCCCCGGCGTGAGCCTGGAAGAAGCCCTCGAACGCGGCCCGTTGCGGCCGCGTCGCAGTGTGAAGATCATCGCCGACGTGCTCGCGGCATTGGCCTACGCCCACACGCAAGGCGTGATCCACCTCGACGTCAAGCCCGGCAACATCCTCGTCAAGGGCGAGCGCGCCCTGCTGACCGACTTCGGTTTCGCGAAGGACCTGGGCCTGACCGCTATCACCAGTCAGGACATGCTGATGGGCACGCCGAGCTACATGGCGCCCGAGCAGTTCCAAGGCGTTCGAACCGACCAGCGCTCCGACTTGTACGGAGCGGCGGCGGTGCTGTATCACATGCTCACGGGTGCGCCCCCGTATGGCAGCCAAGTCGTGCGGTACCTCGCCGGCGACGACCGGGTGCCCTTGGCACCGCTGGCAGGTGGCGCAGCACCCTTCGAGCCGGTGGTGCGCACGGCGCTCGCGCGCGACCCCGACGAGCGTTACGCCACGGCCGACGAGATGCTGTGCGCGGTCCAGGGCGTGCTGCAAGCCAACTGACGCCATGGTCATCGCGTTCACGGGCGATCCGTACCTCACCCGTCGCGCCGCGCGCGCTGCCTTGCGCGAGCGTCACGTGGACCTCTCTAGCGTGACCGACCTGGGCGAGACGCTGCGTGCCGAAGAGATGCTCGACCTCGCTTCGCAGGGAGGGCTGTTCGGACAGGCGGCGTTGTTGCTCGACTTCGCCGAGGCGTTCCAGGGCCAAGCGGGCGTGAAGCCGCGCAACGAGGTCATGAAAGCACTCGAGCGCGTGCCGGAGAGCGCCATCGTGGTGGTGCTCGACCCGGACGCCACGCCGGCGAGGCAGAAGGCGTTCCAGAAGATCGGCGAGCACCGGCACCTGCCCACCCCGCGGTTCGAGCAACTGCCGCGCTGGATCGCTGCCGAGCTGAAGTCCGCCGGCGTTCGCCATCGACCCGACGTGCCGAGCGTGTTGGCCGACCTGTTCGGCGAGGACCCGGCCGCCATCGCCTCCGAGATCCAGAAGCTGGCGGCGCTCGACGAGGAGTACGACGCCGATCGCGTGCGCCAGTTGGTGAACCGCGCCGCGGTGCAGGATGCCTTCGACCTGATCGAAGCGATCGCCACCGGGGACACAGCCGGCGCCCTCGGGATCGCGCGGCAGTTGCTCGACGAGGGCGAGGCGCCCCAGCGCGTGTTCGGCGCGCTGGTGTGGCAGTTCCAACTGGTCGCCAGGGCCGTGGCGCTCCTCGAGCGCGAACGTCCCCGCAAGGTCGGCGCTTCCCAGGCCGCCTCGGTCCTGCGCGCGAAGCCGCGGGCGGCCACGCGCGCTCTTGAGCTCGCAGCCGGCATCGACGAGCGCACGCTGCGCGACGTGCTGGGCGAGCTGCTCGAGCAGGACGTGCGCGGCAAGAGCGGCGGCGACGCCGAGTTGGCGCTCGAGACGGCCGTGGTGCGACTGTCGCGCTTCTGGCGCCAGACGCCGGTGCCGGCCCGCTAGGCGGGCTCGGCCGCGTGCCGGTCGCGGGGAGCTAGTTCGCGGTAGCGCCGGTACGCTTCTTCGAGCGCCGGGTCGTGTCGCGGTTCGATGGCGTCCGCCACCGGGATGTGCGGCCGCACGTCGGCGCCGAGGGCGCGCCAGGCGAGCAGGGCAGCGCCGTACGCCGCGCCGTGCTCCTCCTCCAGACGCGTCACCGGGAGATGCAGCACGTCGGCCAGCGTCTGCACCCAGAAGCGCGAGCGGCTCCCGCCGCCGGTGGCGACCAGCATCTCGAGGTCGCACAACGGGCGCATCACCTCGTAGGCGTGTCCCAGGCTGAAGGCCACTCCCTCGAACACCGAGCGGGCGAGGTCCGCTGCGGTGGTGGCGAGGCTCAGGCCGCGCCAGGCGCCCCGCAGGTCGGGATCGAGGTAGGGCGTGCGCTCGCCAGCGAGGTGCGGATGGAACGTGACGCCGCGCGCCCCGGTCGGACTGGTGGCCGCGAGCTCGGACAGCGCGGCGGCGCCCAAGGAAGGGAAGAGCGTCCGCTCGAGCCAACCTAGGCTCCCTGCCGCCGACAACGTCACGCCCATCAGCAAGTAGCCGCCGTCGGCGTGCGCGAACAGGTGCGCCCGCCCGCGCGGCTCCGGCGTCGGCTGCGCAAGCGGCGCCTGCAGCACGCCGGAGGTGCCGAGCGAGACGCTGCCGCGCCCCAGGTCCATGCGTGAGATCGCCAGCCCCGTCGCGGCCGCGGCGTTGTCCCCAGCCCCCGCGACCACGGGGACGCCCTCGGGCAGACCGGTCGCCCGGGCCGCCTCGGCGTGCAGTCCGCCGACCACGGCGTCGGAAGCGACCAGCCTCGGGTACAGAGCGATGTCCAGCTCGAGGGCCGTCAGCACCGCCTCGTCCCACCGTCCCGCCCGCAGGTCGAAGGCGTTCGATCCGGACGCGTCGGTCGGTTCGGCGACTCGCTCGCCCGTCAGTCGGTACGTGAGGTAATCCTTCGGGAACAGCACATGGCGCGTGCGCGCGAACGCGTCGGGCTCGTGCCGCCGGAGCCACACCAGCTTGGCGAGCTGGAAGCCGGTGATGGCGGGGTTCCCGCCTCGCGTCACCAGGTCGTCGCGCGGCACCGCCAACTCGATCTCGGCGACGGCGTCCTCGGTGCGCTGATCGTTCCACAGGATCGGGTTGCGAACCACCGCGCCGGCGTCGTCGAGCGGCACTAGGCCGTGCATCTGCCCGGTCATTGCCACCGCCTCGGGCGGGCGTGGCAAGCGACGCGCGACCTCCGCCACAGCCGTGGTCGCGGCCGTCCACCAGGCGTCGGCCGATTGCTCGGTCCACCCAGGTCGAGGCGTCAGCAGCGGATACTCGACCTCGTGTTCGGCCAAGACCTCGGCACGTTCGGTCACCGCCGTCGCTTTCGCGCCGCTGGTGCCGACGTCGAGTCCGATCACGCTGCGCTGGGCTGCGCCGTTGCGCATGACGTTCCTCCCTCTCGGTTCCGGCCGGTCGTCCGCTCGGTCGGCGTGGCTCCGGCCGGCGCTCCTCGCGCATCCGGCCGCTCGTCTTGTCGGGCGCCGCGGGGCCGCGCTCGTGGCCCTCAGCGCGCGCCGGTGAGGTGATCGACGACGAGCTGGTCGATCCGTTCCAGTTGTGGCCCGCGGCGGCGAAGCTCGTCGACGTCGAACGCATGTGCCTTGATCTCGGCGGCTGCCTCGCGGACGTACGGCAAGTACGGCGGCACGCCCGGATCGTCGACGCGGTAGCCGGCGAGCAGCCCTTGGAACTCGGCGTCGTTCTCGAGCGCCTCGGCCTTGTGCTTGAGGATCAGGTAGCTGCGCATGCAGCCGCGGGCGAACGCCCACACCCCCTCCACGTCCTCGGTCCGGAGCGCGTGCGCGTCGAAGTGCCTGGGACCCTCGTAATGCTTCTCGAGCAGCATGACGGTGAACAACGACGCCTTGAGGTTCTCGGAGCCGAAGCGCAGGTCCTGGTCGAAGCGACTCATCTTCTGGTCGTTGAGGTCGACGTGGAACAGTTTGCCGGCGTCGATCGCCTGCGCCAGCGCGTGCGGGAAACTGAGGCCGGCCATCGTCTCGTGGGCGAACTCCGGGTTCACGCCGACCATCTCCGGCTTCGCAAGCGTGGCGATGAACCCGAGGGCGGAGCCGACGGTGGGCAAGAAGGCGTCGCCGCGCGGCTCGTTCGGTTTGGGCTCGAGCGCGAAGCGCAGGTCGTAGCCTTGGTCGACGGCGTAGTCGCACAGGAAGTCGAGCGCGTCGCGGTACCAGGACAAGGCGTCGAGCAGCTTGCCCGCGCCGTCCACCTCGCTGCCCTCGCGGCCGCCCCAGAAGACGTACGTACGCGCGCCCAGGTCGACCCCGAGGTCCATCGCGCGCATCGTCTTCTGAAGCGCGTACGCCCGCACGCGCGCGTCGGCGCTGGTGAACGCGCCGTCCTTGAACACCGGGTCGCTGAACAGGTTGGTGGTCGCCATCGGCACGACCATGCCGTGGTCGTCGAGGGCTTGGCGGAACTCGCGCACGATGCGGTCGCGCTCGTGCGCGCTGCTACCCGCGGGAACCAGGTCGTCGTCGTGGAAGTTGACGCCCCATGCGCCCAGCGCGGCGAGCTTCGCCACGCTTCGCACGGGGTCGAGGGGCGGACGGGTAGGCAGTCCGAACGGGTCGCGCCCGACGTTGCCCACCGTCCACAGCCCGAAGCTGAAGCGGTGCTCGGGCCGGGGAAGTAGGTCCATGATCAGCCTCCGTTGCCGCGCGAGGGGTCCTCGAACGGCGTCCACTTCGTGTCCGACGCGCTGGAGGCCACCGCCGCCTCGATGAACGCGACCCCCCTGGCGCCGTCGAGCACCGTCGGGTAGTCCGGGGCGGCGCCGCCGGATGCGGTTGGGCCGCCACCCAGGCCGCCGCCGGCCGCACCGGCGGCCGTGCCGCCCTGGCGCGCGGCGATGGCGGCCGCGACGTTGGTGTAGACGTTGGCGAACGCTTCGATGAAGGCCTCGGGGTGGCCGGACGGCAGGCGCGTGTTGGCTTGCGCGGCCGCACCGAGGTAGCCGCCACCGTTGCGGGTCAGGACCCGCGTAGGACCGTCGAGGGTCTTGTGGACGAGGTGGTTGGGCTCCTCCTGGCGCCACACCAGGCCGCCGGTGGTGCCGTAGACGCGGATGCGCAGGTCGTTCTCCTCGCCCACCTCGATCTGGCTGGCGATGAGCACGCCCTTGGCGCCGCCGCGGAAGCGCAGCAGCAGGTTGGCGTCGTCGTCCAGGCGCCGGCCCGGAACGAAGGTGGTGAGGTCGGCGCAGAGCGCTTCGAGCTCGAGCCCGGTGATGGTGGCGACGAGGTTCTCGGCGTGGCTGCCGATGTCGCCGATGGCGCCGCCGATGCCGGAGCGCGCCGGGTCCGTGCGCCAGGCCGCTTGCTTGGCGCCGGTGTCCTCGAGCTTGGTGGCGAGCCAGCCCTGGTGGTACTCGACGGTCACCTTGCGGATGTCGCCGATGGCGCCCTCCTGCACCAGCCGGCGCGCTTCCTTCACCAGCGGGTACCCGGAGTAGTTGTAGGTCACGGCGAAGACGGTGCCGGCGGCGTCGACGGCGCGCACGAGGTCGGCGGCTTGCTCCGAGTTCAGCACCATCGGCTTGTCGCTCACGACGTGGAAGCCGGCTTCGGTGAACGCCTTGGCCACCGGGTAGTGCAGGAAGTTGGGGGTGACGACGGAGACGGCGTCGATGCGCTCACCCTCGGGCAGCGCGCGCTCGCGCTCGAGCATCTCCTCCCAGGTGGGGTAGACGCGCGGCAGGCCGATGGCGCGACCGCTCTCGAGTGAGCGCTCGGCGGTGCTGGAGAGCGCCCCAGCCACGACCTCCCACGCCCCGTCAAGGCGGGCCGCCATGCGGTGCACCGCGCCGATGAAGGCGTCCTTGCCTCCACCCACCATGCCGAGCTTCAGCGGGGTGGCGGGTTCACGCATCGCCTTCCTCCCTTCCGAACGCCGCGTCGAAGGCGCCGGCGGGCGGCTCGAAGTCGAGCGAGCGCACGTACGCCGCGCTCTCGGTTGCGCCGTGCACGCGGTCCATGCGGCTGTCTTCCCACTCGACGGACAGTGGCCCGCGGTACTCGATGTCGTTCAGCGCGACGATGATCTCCTCGAAGTCGACGTCGCCGCGACCGACGCTGCGGAAGTCCCAGTAGCGGCCCGGGTCGCCGAAGGAGGTGTGGCCGCCGAACACGCCGGCGGTTCCGTCGCCGCGCCCCCACCAGACGTCCTTCATGTGGACGTGCACGATTCGAGGGGCGAAGCGCCGAAGGAACGCGACGTAGTCGACGCCCTGGTAGGCGAGGTGCGACGGGTCGTAGTTGAACCCGAAGCGCGCGTGCCCGCCTACGGCCTTCATGGCGCGTTCGGCGCTGGCGATGTCGAACGCGATCTCGGTCGGGTGCACCTCGAGCCCGAAGTTCACGTCCACGTCCGAGAACGTCTCGAGGATGGGGGCGAAGCGACGGCCGAACTCCTCGAAGCCGCGCTCCCAGTACTCCTGGCTGGTGGGCGGGAAGGCGTAGAGCGAGTGCCAGATGGGGCTGCCCGTGAAGCCGGTGACCACGCCGACACCGAGCGCCTTGGCGGCGCGGGCGGTGTCGGCAAGCTCCTGCGCTGCCCGCTGACGCACGCCCTCCGGGTCGCCGTCACCCCACACGTGCGGCGGGAGGATGGCTTGATGCCGTTCGTCGATGCGGTCGCACACCGCCTGGCCGACGAGGTGGTTCGCGATGGCGTGCAACTCGAGGCCGTGGTCGGCCAGCAACTCGCGGCGCTCCTTGACGTACGTGGGTTGGGTGACCGCCCGGCCCACGTCGAGGTGGTCGCCCCAGCACGCGAGTTCGAGGCCGTCGTAGCCCATCTCCTTGGCCAGCGGGGCGAGTTCGGCGAGGGGCATGTCGGCCCATTGACCGGTGAAGAGCGTGACCGGCCTAGCCATGTCGTCTCCTTTCGTGTCGCGGTGGTCTTCGATGCGGTCTCGGGGCGGCGGAACCTGCCCGCCGCCCCGAGACCGCGGACCTTCGTTACGTGCTCAGAACGGCGAGTCCGGGAAGTAGTAGCGTTCGGCGTTGTCGGGCGTGATGAGGACCGCGTCGAGGATGTACGTGCCGAGCATCGGAGCGTCGGAGACGAAGTGCAGCGCCGTGACCTCCATGGCGGTAGCGATCATCCCGGGCGGGTACAGGACGTCCACCGGGATCAACGTGTCGCCGTCCAGCACGCGCTTGATCATCTCCTTCATGCCGGCGCCGCCGACCACGAACATCTCGTTCTCGCGTCCGGCCTGCCGCAGCGCTTCGATGACGCCGACGGCGATGTCGTCGTCTTGCGCCCACACGGCGTCGATCTCGGGGAACCGCGCCAGGAAGTCCTGCATGACCTCGAAGCCGTCGTCACGGTTCCAGTTGGCGTAGGCGTTGTCGAGCACCTCGATGTCGGTGGCGTCGAGCACTTCCATGCAGGCGTTGAAGCGCTGGTCGTCGATGACGGTGGGGATGCCGCGCAGCACGACGATCTGGCCTTGGCCGCCGAGCCGCTCTGCGATGTACTCGCAGCTGACGCGGCCCATGCCGGGGTTATCACCTGCGACGTAGATGTCCTCGATGCCTTCCTCGATCAGGCCGCGGTCGACCACGGTGACGAACACGCCTTGGGCCTTCACTTCGGCGACGGGGGCGGTGAGCGGGTCGGACTCGAACGGCAGGATCACGAGTGCGTCGATCTGGCTGACGGCCACCAAGTCCTGCAGGTCGTTGGCTTGTTCTTCGGAGCTGCCGGCGGTGGCGATGATGAAGTCGAGGTTCGGGTACTGGGCTTCGAGGCGCTTCTCGGCCTCGGCCGCCCAGTAGTTCACGCCGCCGGTCCAGCCGTGCGTGGGGGACGGGATGGATACGCCGATGACGGTCTTGTCCTGCGCGAAGCCGGTGGCCACGAGGGCTGCCAGAGCGACGAGGACGGCGATTCTCCGGAACATGCGGTTCCTCCTTCTGGTGCGTGCGCGCCTTCATCCGAGGCGCGTGCGCGCCTTTCGCTGTGGCGCGATCGCGCCTGCATCTTTGGCGCGTGCGCGCCCACTGCGGGCACGCGGTCAGGCGGTGGTTTCGATGCCGTGGCACGCCGGCCGGGGCGTGCGGTGCCCACCCTCCTTTCAGCCGCGACGGCCGCGTTGCAGCAGCACGGCGCCGATGATGATGAGGCCTTGGACGGCCTGGTTCAGGTACTGACTGATCACGTCGGTGAGGTTCAGGACGTTGCCGATGGTGGTGAGCAAGAGCGCGCCGACGATGGTGCCCCAGACGTGGCCGGAGCCGCCCTTGAGGGCGGTGCCGCCGATGATGACGGCGGCGATGGCCTCGAGTTCCCACAGCAGACCGGTCGACCCTGAGGCCGAGCCCAGGCGCGGGACGTAGATGACCACCGCGATGGCCACACACGCACCGGCGATGACGTAGGTGAGCGTCTTGACGCGGTTCACACGGATGGCCGAATAGCGCGCGACGTCGGCGTTCGAGCCGATGGCTTGGACGTAGCGGCCGAAGCGCGTCCGGTGCAGCAGGATGCTGCCTACGACGGCGACGACCGCGAAGATGACGACCGGCCAAGGGATGCCGAGCACGTAGCCGTAGAAGACCGGCCGGTAGGTGCCGCGCAGACCGAGCTCGAGCGAGATGGTGCCGCCGTCGGCCAGGTACGTCACCAGCGCCCGGTAGATCCCGAGCGTGCCGAGCGTGACGATGAACGGTTCGATGCGGCCGCGCGTGATGGCGAACCCGTTCAGGAAGCCGGCCACCAACCCCAGGACGAGCGCCAGGGCGACCCCCAACAGGATGACGAGGACGTTCGACCCGACGTCGTCGTTCCAGCGGTTCATCGCCAGGATCATGGCGCCGGCGATGAACGCCGCCATCGAGCCGACCGAGAGGTCGATGCCGCCCGCGATGATCACGAACGTCGCGCCGACGGCGATGATGCCGATGAACGACGAGCGGGTGAGGACGTTCAGCAGGTTGTTGGGCGACAAGAACACGGGGTTGATCAGCGCGCCCAGGACGAACAACGCCACCAAGCCCAGCAGGGGCGTGAAGGTCTGCCAGTCGATGCGCCGCAAGACGCGCACGACGGCGTTAGGCGACGGCGTCGCCGAGGGTGCGTCCATACCCATCCCCTTCGTCCTTGAGACCGGTGGCGAATTGCACGATCTCCTCCTCGGTCATGCGTGCCGGGTCGAGCACGCCGGTGATCCGTCCCGAGCGCATCACCACCACGCGGTGCGCCAAGCCGATCACCTCGGGCAGTTCCGACGAGATCACCACCACGGCCTTGTCCTGGCGCGCCAACTCGGCGATGTAGAAGTAGATCTCCCGCTTGGTGCCGACGTCGATGCCACGGGTGGGCTCGTCGAGGACCACGATGTCGGGCGTGGTGAGCATGATCTTCGCCAGCACCAGCTTCTGCTGGTTGCCGCCGGAGAGCGTTCCGGCCAAGACGTCGAGCCGGGCGGCGCGGATGTCGAAGTCGCGTTGCGCCCGTTCCAACGCGGCGCGCTCGGCGCTCTCGTCGATGAACGGCTTGGCGTAGCGCTCGAGCGCCTGCAGCGTCAGGTTCGGGCGCAGCCGCATCTCGGTCATCAGCCCTTTGCCTTTGCGATCCTCGGTGAGGTAGGCGATGCCGGCCTGCTTGGCGGCCTCCGGGTGCCGCAGGCGCAGCGGCTGGCCACGCAGCAGCACGGTGCCGTGCCCGGGCCGCAGCCCGAGGAGCCCCTCGAACAGCTCGGTGCGCCCGGCGCCGACGAGGCCGGCGAACGCCAGCACCTCGCCCTGGCGGACGTCGAACGAGGCGGACACGACCGAACCCGGAACGTGGAAGTCGCGCACCTCGAGCACCACCGGCGCGTCGGGCCGAACCTCCTTGGGCGGGTACATGTCGGCCAGTTCGCGCCCCACCATCAGGCGCGCCATCTCGTGCTCGGAGGTGGCACCGATGTCCTTGGTGGCGATGTGGTGGCCGTCGCGCAGGATGGTGACGCGGTCGGCGATGGCCATGACCTCGTCGAGCTTGTGCGAGACGTACACGACCGCGACGCCCTCGGCCTTGAGGCGCCCGATGAGGCCGAAGAGGATGTCGGTCTCCGCGCCGGTGAGCACGTCGGTCGGTTCATCCATGAACAGCACGCGCACCTCGCGAGACACCGCCTTCGCGATCTCGACCATCTGCTTGTCGGACACCGCCAGGTCGGCGACGCGCGCTCGCGGATCGACGTTCGTGTCCAGTTGGGCCAGCAGTTCGGCCGTGCGGGCGCGCATGGCGCGCTTGTCGAGGAACGGTCCGTGGGCGAGCTCGCGCCCGAGGAAGACGTTCTCTTCCACGGTCAGGTCGTCTGCCAGGTTGAACTCCTGGTGGATCAGCACCAAGCCGCGCGCTTCGGCCTCACCGCTGTCGCGGAAGCGCGCCTCGACGCCGTCGAGCAGCACGGTCCCGGCGACCGGTTGCCAGTAGCCGCTGAGGCACTTCATCAGCGTCGACTTGCCGGCGCCGTTCTCGCCCACCAGCGCATGCACCTCGCCTGCTCGAAAATCGATGTCGACGCCGTGCAGCACCTCCACCGGCCCGAAGGCGTGGTGAAGCGCCTTGGCTGCGAGAAGCGGGGTGTCCGGCATCGCGGAGACCTTTCCGGCGAGTCGCGAGGGCTGAGGATGGAGTGTCCAGGCGATTAGGTTGACACTCTAATTAATAGCTACTATAGTCCGGGCATAGGGGGCCGTCAAGGCGGTAGGTCGAGCCGGAGGCAGGGCTTGGCGCCACCGGCCATCGCGCGGCCGTCGTTTCGAAGGAGGATGCGCCGTGCCGCCCAAACGCACGGGCGCCAACCCCGCCCTCATCCGTCAGCTCAACGTGGCGCGCGTGTTCCACGCGCTGCGGTTGCATCCCGGCGCCTCGCAGCGCGAGCTCGCGCGGATCACCACCATCGACCGCGCGACGGTGTCCACCGTCGTGGCGCAGTTGGAACGGGACGGTTTGGTCGAACGCCGGCCGCGCCGCGGCGCAGGGCGCGTGGGCCGCCCCGAGGTCGCGCTCCACGTGGCCGAAGACGCAGGTGTGCTGATCGGCGCCAGGCTGGAGCCGAGCAGCATCCGGCTCATCACCACCAGTCTCGTCGGAACACCGCGGACGACGTTGCAGGTGCCTTCGAGCACGGACCCGAAGCGGGCGCTCACGCGCTTGGTGGAGGGCCTGGCACGGATGCTCGCGGAGGCCGGCATCGACGAGAAGCTGGTGCGCGGCATCGGCGTGGGCATCCCGGCACTCATGCAGCTGGACGGCACCCTACGGTTCGCGCCCAACTTCGGGTGGCGCGAGGTGGGCATCAAGGCGCTCCTCCAAGGAAGGTTCGCGGCGCCGGTGCAGGTCGACAACGACACCAACGCCGCCGCGCTGGCCGAGAAGCTGTTCGGCAGCTGCCAACACGTGTCCGACTTCGTGTTCGTCGCCGGGCACTCGGGCGTGGGCGGAGCGCTCTACCTCGGCGGACGGCTGTACCGGGGCCCCCACGGCTTCGCGGGCGAGATCGGGCACATCAAGGTGGTGTCGGGCGGCAGGCCCTGCGGTTGCGGCGGCAAGGGCTGTCTCGAAGCCTACCTGTCCGAACCGAACCTGCTGGCGCAGGCCGCGGAGGAGGGGGTGCGAGCGGCCGATCTGGAAGCGCTGTGCGCGTTGGCCGAGCAGGGTGACCCCGTGGCCGCGTCCGTGCTGGCGCGCGCCGGTGGGTACTTGGGTGACGTCATGGCCGACATCGTCAACCTGCTGAGCCCGGAACGCATCGTGCTGGGCGGCAACTTAGCGGCCGTCGCCGGACCGCTGCTCGGCGCCGCGCGAGCGCGGTTGCGAGAGAACGCCCTCGAGGCGGCCATCGCCGGTTGCGAGGTCACCGTCTCGCCACTCGGGGTCGAGTCGGTCACCATGGGTGGCGTCGCCCTCGCGCTGGAGGGCTTCCTGTCGTTGCCGAGTTGGCTGGCCGCCGCCGAGATGCAGGACAGCTTCGCTTGAACCGGCGAGCGGTGCGGTAGCCTCGGTGGCGTGGAACGACTGCGTGATGCCTTCCTCGCGGGGGAAGAGCGCGCCTTGGCGCGCGCCATCAGCCTGATCGAGTCGGGCGCGCCGGCAGGGCAGGAACTGCTGCGCTCGGTGCGCGAACGCACCGGGCGCGCCCGCGTCGTCGGCGTCACCGGTTCGCCCGGGAGTGGCAAGAGCACGCTCGCCGACGGCCTCATCGGCGTTGCGCGGGCGCGCGGACAGCGCGTCGGCGTGGTGGCGGTCGACCCCACCAGCCCGTACAGCGGCGGCGCGATCCTCGGTGATCGCATCCGCATGACGCGCTGGCACGACGACCCCGACGTCTTCATCCGCTCGATGGCGACCCGCGGGCACTTGGGCGGTCTGGCGGCCGCCACGCTGCAAGTCGTTGCGCTCCTCGACGCCGCCGGGTTCGAGACCGTGCTGATCGAGACCGTCGGCGTAGGTCAATCGGAGGTCGACATCGTACAGGCGGCGGACTCCACCATCCTGGTGTTGACGCCGGGACAAGGCGACGCAGTGCAGGCCTTCAAGGCCGGCATCATGGAGATCGCCGACGTGTTCTGCGTCAACAAGTCCGACCTACCGGGGGCCGACCGGTTGAAGCGCGAGATCGCCGCCGCGATGGAGCTCGGCGCCTACCCGGAGGGCGCCTGGCGGCCACCGATCCTCGGCGCCGTCGCCAGCAAAGGCGAGGGCGTGGTGGAGGTGTTCGACCAGGTCGAGGCGCACCGCGCGCACCTGCGCGCGCACGGAGTGCTGGCGTCCGCCGGGCGGAAGCGGGTACGCGCCGAGGTGGTGGCCATCCTCGGGGAACAGCTGCGCAAGGCGTTGGTCGAGCGCGAGGACGAAGCGGTGGACGCCATCCTCGAGGGGCACGTGACGCCGGCCGAGGTGGTACACCGTTTGCTGGCGAACGCGGCGCTCGAGCCGCGAGTACACTAGCGATCATGGTGCACGCCGTCTATCCTGGCAGCTTCGACCCGCTCCACAACGGTCACGTCGACATCATCCGCCGCGCCGCCCGCATCTACGAGCGCCTGACGGTTGCCGTGCTGCACAACCCGCACAAGGGCAACGGCTTGTTCGACGCCGACGAGCGCGTCGCGATCATCCGTGAGGTGGTGGAGAACATCGCCGGCGTCGAGGTCGCGACCTTCGACGGCTTGCTCGCCGACTACACCCGCCGCATCGGCGCCACCGTCATCGTGAAGGGCTTGCGTGCCATCTCGGATTTCGAGTACGAGCTGCAGATGGCGCACCTCAACCGGCAACTCAACCCGGAAGCCGAGACCACCTTCATCATGACGGCGACGCGCTGGTCGTACGTCTCCAGCACGCGTGTCAAGGAGATCGCCCGCTACGGGGCCGACGTCGCCAAGCTAGTGCCACGCGCCACCTTGCGCCGGCTGCACGAGCGCCTGGGGCCACCGAAGCGAAGCTGAGCCGCCTGCCGTAGGTGCCGCGGCATCGACGTCACGTGCGCCCGGCATCCCAGGGCACCAAGGAGCGGCGGCGAGCGTCCGTATACTTGCGCCTGCGCGAGAGCGGGCGAAGAGCCCGGTTGCGTGTCCGTAGGCGGCGAGCGCGGACGGCGCTCGCGCGGAAGGATCGGAACATGTCGTACCTCATGCGTGGATTGGCGGCCGACGGCGGCATCCGTGTCGTCGCGGCCGACACCACCGACTTGGTGAAGGGGGCCGTCGAGCGCCATGGCGCGACGCCGACGGCCGGCGCGGCCCTGGGACGCACCATCACGGGCGCTCTGCTCTTGTCGCACGTGTTGTTGAAGGGTCCGCGCGACCGCGTGACGTTGCGCTTGCGTGGCGACGGTCCGCTCGGCGGCGTGATCGCCGACGCCGGCCTCGACGGCACGGTGCGCGGTTACGTGCAGAACCCGGCCGCGTCCCTCCCGCGCCGCGACGACGGCAAGCTCGACGTCGGCGGCGCCATCGGCCACAACGGGGACATCCACGTGGTGCGGTCGCACGCTCCGTACGGCGACCCGTACGGCAGCACCATCGACCTCGCCAGCGGTGAGGTGGCAGAAGACATCGCCACCTTCCTGGCCGTGTCCGAGCAGATCCGCTCCGCCGTGCTGCTGGGTGTGGCGTACGACGAGCACGCGCAGGTGACCGCCGCCGGCGGCATCTTGCTGCAGGCGCTGCCCGACGCCGACGAGGCGGCCCTGGCCGTGCTCGAGGCCAACGTACAGGCGTTCGGCGCACTCACGACCGGCATGCGGCGGGCCCCGCTTCGCAATCTGGTCGAGCACGAGTTGTGTTGGGGTCTCGACTACCACCTGCTCACGGACCCGTCGCTGCCGGTGGCGTTCGCATGCCGCTGTTCGGACCAGAAGGCGTTGGAAGCGCTGGCGTACTTCACGCCGGAGGAGCGCCAGGCGATGATCGCCGAGGACGGCGGCGCCGAGGTCGTGTGCCACTGGTGCGGCGAGCGGCGCTGGGTCGGACCGGACGCCATCCGCGGCCTCTCGGCCGGCGAGATCCGTTGCCCGGATTGCGGCACGCTGTGGTACCGCCAGGGCCAAGCCACCATGACGCGCGAAGGCGAACGCTGCTCGTGTGGACGCCTCGTGGAGCTGCCGAACTGAGATGACGGAGCGGGCCGCATGACCCCGGTCGTGGTGGTGGCGTTGGCGATCCTGGCCGCGCTGTGGGGCTCGGCGTTCCCGCTGATCAAGGTGGGGCTGGAGGGGCTGTCTGCTCCGCACCTGACGCTGTTGCGGCACCTGGTGGCGTCGCTCGCGTTCGTTCCGCTGCTGCTCGCCTTCCGCGCCCGCTTGCGTCCGGCGCGCGCCGACGTGCCGTACTTCTTCCTTCTCGGGATGCTCGGCTTCTTCGTGTACCACCTGTCGCTCAACTACGGCGAGATGCGAGTCTCGGCCGGGGCGGCCAGTCTGATCATCGCGTCCGCGCCGGCCATCACCGCTCTGCTGGCGACCTTCATGGTCGGCGACCGCATGCCGCGTCTGGCCTGGATCGGTTCGGCCGTGGCCTTCGGCGGCGTCGCGCTCATCGTGATGGGCGACCGCGGTGCCGCCGCCGGGCCGGGCCTCAACGCCTTCGCGTGGTTGATCGTGCTGTCCGCGGTGGTGACGTCGTTCTTCGCCATCCTGCAGCGGCGCATGTTCGCGCGCTACCGCCCCATCGAGGTGGCGGCGTTCGCCACCTGGGCCGGCACCGTCCCCATGCTGGTCTTCCTGCCCGGATTGCCTGCGGACGTCGCCGACGCCGGCGCGCGGGTCTTGGCAGCGACGGCGTACATCGGCGTGTTCCCTTCTGCCATCGCGTACACGCTGTTCGCGTTCGCGTTGTCGCGCGCGCCGGTCACGCTCGTGACCACGTTCTTGTACCTGGTTCCGGTGTTCTCTTTGGCGGCGTCGTGGTTGCTGATCGGCGAGATCCCGTCGAGCGCCACCGTCGTCGGCGGGGTGGTGGTGATCGCCGGCATCGTGCTGGTGAACGTCGCCAAGCAACGCGCCGCGAAGCGCGTGGCGACGTCCACCGCCCTGCGGGGAACCTGAGGCGCCACGCCCTGGCGCGCCCGACGTCAGTCGGTCTTGTGCTTCACCCTGGGACGTTCGCCCAAGCGACGCTCGGTGCCGTTCAGCAGTCGGCGGATGTTGTCGCGGTGGCGCACCAGCGCGAGCGACGTGAGCGCGACCGCCAAGACCAGGTTGGCCACGGCGAAGTTGCCCTTCGCGAGCACGAACAGCGGCAGTGAGGCCAGACCCACGAGCGATCCCAGCGACACGGTGCGGCTGATCAAGATGGTGAACACCCCGAGCCCCACGCACATCGCCGTGATCAGGGGGTCGATGATGAGGAACACGCCGATGCTGGTCGCGATCCCCTTGCCGCCGCGAAGCCCCAGCAGCACGTTGAAGTTGTTCCCCAGCACGGTAGCGAGGCCGACCAACGCGATGCCCCACGTTCCCACGCCCACGAGCGTCGGGATCAGCGTGGCGATGGCGCCCTTGAGCGGATCCGCCATGACGACGATCACCGCGGGCAGGGCGCCGAGCGTCCGCAGCACGTTGGTGGCGCCGATGTTGCCGGAGCCGGCTTGTTGGATGTTCACGCCGCGCGCCTTCGCCACCAGGTAGCCCGTCGGGATGGTACCGATGAAGTACCCGAGGATGATGGTGACCACGACCTGGGCCACTTGGACCACGGAACCCTCCTGGGCGCCGCATGGCGGTCGCCATCCTCGATTCTACCGGCCGCGGTGAGCCGTGCCTGAGGCGCGGCGGCGACGCAGGAACACGGCGCCCGGGCGGTACCATCGGGGAGTGACCCCCGTCAGTCTCTTCCTCGTGCTCGTTGCCGTCGCCGGACTCTCGGTCACGCGCTGGGCTGCTCGAATGGCGCCGTTGTGGAGCGAGTTCCCGGCCAAGACGTTGATCGCCACCGTGCTGGCCGGCCTTGGGGCCGCCACCGGGCTCACGTGGCTGCGCGCTCCGACCGGCCTGGTGACGTTCGCGTCGGTCGTGGGGCCGTTGTACGTCTTCGGTCCGATCGGCCTGGTGGCGCTGGTGCGAGCCGGGCGCTGGCGCGTGGCGCGTGGTGTAGTGCAGGCGCTGTACTGGACGCGCGACGGCCGCGCTGCGGTCGGCCGCTTGTTGGCGCAGGCCGCGCTGCAGGAGGGAGACCCCGAGGCGGCCTTGGAGTTGGCGCCCAAGAAGGACCCGCTGCTGCTCAGCCAGGCGTACCTACTGCTCGAGGAGTGGGACGAAGTCTTGAAGCTGGACGTGGTGCCGCAACCCGGTACCGGAACCACGCCCGAGAACGCCTTCCTGGGCGCTGCCGCGCGCATCGAGGCGCTGGTCGAACTCGGCAACGTCGAGCAGGCCCGGATGGAGACGCAAGCCTTGCGCTCTCGCTTCGATGCCGGCCGGCAAGGACCGCTCGGGTATCGGGCGGTGATCCTGTCCGAGGCGCGAGTGGCGGCAGAGGAAGGCGACTTCGAGCGCGCCCGCGAGCTGATAGAACAGCCGCTTGCCGGGGCGCGCCCCGCCACGCTGTACGCCATCCTGGCGCGCGCCGCCGTGCAGAGCGGCCGGCCGGACGTGGGCGTGCGGGCGTACACTGCGGCGCATGGAGTTTCCAGCGGGGCGTTGCGCGAGCGCTTCGAGCGCAGGCTGGTGCTGCTGGGCGAGACGCCTCCTGCCGCGCAGCGGCGCGCCGTGACGCCGATCGCGACGTACGCCCTCGGCGCCGTTCTGGCTGCAGCGTACGTCGTGCAGGTGCTGGCCGATCGTTGGTACGGCGTGGTGCGAGCGCTCGGTCAGGCGTACGAAGTCAGCGCGGTGGTAGCGGCGTACCTGCAGAACCTCCCGGGGGTACCGGCCGTGGGTGCTTGGTGGCGCTACCTCAGCTACGCGTTCGTGCACGGCAACCTGATCCACATCGGCTTCAACCTGTGGGTGTTGTTCGACCTCGGCAGGCTCTACGAACGACGTCGCGGTTGGCCCGACCTGATCGCGGCGTTCGTGGCGGGAACCGCGGGTGGCGCGCTGTTGACCAGCCTGATGCAGGCGGGTCAGCCGTTGATCCTGGTCGGGGCTTCCGGCGGCATCCTGGGCGTCGCCGGAGCGTTGCTGGCCGACGCCCTGGCGAGCAAGAACCCCTCCGATCGCCTGTTGCTGCGCAGCCTGCTGCAATGGATGGCGCTTCTGATGCTGTTCTCGTTCGCGGTGCCCGGCGTGTCGTTGTGGGGGCACGTCGGCGGCGTCGTGGGCGGGCTCGCGTGGGGCCTCGTTCGCAGGCAACTGCCTGCCGACGGAACGGCGGCGCGGCAAGCATCGCAGGCGTTCGGCTTCCTGGCGATCGGCCTGTTGGCGCTCGCCGTGACGAGCGCCCTCACGACCGTGCTTCCGTTGCTCCCGTAGGCGTCCTGGTGGTCCTTCTGGGAGCGGCTTCGCGGGTCCGACTCCTGGCGCGCCCGGCACCCCACTACGCCCCCGGACCCGCGCGACCCGCGGCTGCGCGCTCGGCCGCTCAGGGCAGCGGCTGGCCGCAGCGCGTGGCGGCGCCCAGCGCGGCGTCCGCGCACACCACGCCGTTGCCGTACTCCTGTGTGTCCGTCATCCAGGCGCCGACCTCGGTCGTCTGGCTCAGGCGCGAGCGCACCGCGGCCGGCGTGTCGTAGGTGCCCTGAGCAACGAGCAACGCCGCCACGCCGGCCACGAACGGCGACGCCATCGAGGTCCCGGCCATGCAGCCGTAGGTCGAGGTCGGGATGGTGCTGAAGACGGCGCCGCATAACGCCGAGCCAAGGCCGCCCGGCGCCGCTACTTCCACCTCGGGGCCGGTGTTCGAGAACGACGACACGGTGTACGACTGGTCGACCGACGCCACGGCGACGACGCACGGCGCGTTGCCCGGGCTGAGCACACCTGCGTCCGTCACCCCGCTGCCGTGGTTCCCCGCGGCTGCAACCAAGAAGACGCCGGCGTTCCAAGCGTCCTCGGCGGCGGCGTCGAGGGCCGGGAACCGCCCGGGCACGCCCACGCTCATGTTGATGACGTGGGCCTTGTTGGCGTTGGCAGGAGCCCCCGTGACGCTCAGTCCGGCCGACCACCGGACCGCGTCGACGAGCCCTGCCACCGTGCCCTGCAGACCGGTGTCGTCGAACACCTTGACCGGCAGGACGCGAACCCTGGGTCCGAACGCCACGCCGCTGACACCGGTGGCGTCGTCCCCGATGGCGGCGGCGATGCCAGCCACGTGGGTGCCGTGCTCGCTCTCGCCGTTGGGCGGGCCGGGGTTCGGGTTGGTATCGAGGTCGAAGAAGTCGTAGCCGGGCAAGATCTTCGCGGCGAGATCGGGATGGGTGGTCTGCACGCCCGAGTCGAGCACCGCGATCACCACCGCGTCACCCGGCCCGTCACCCCGCTCGACGTCCCACGCATCGGGGAGGCCGAACGACGACAGGTTCCACTGTTCGCCGAAGCTCGGGTCGTCCGGCACGAACGCCTTCTCGAGGTAGTAGTTGCGTTGCGCGTAGCGCACCCGTGGATCGGCCCGGAGCCTGGCCACCAGGGCGTCGACGTCGGTGCCCTGCGGAGCGCGCAGGAGGTCCGGTGCTCCGTCGGCGCCGGCGCGCAGCAGGGACAGCGCGTGCGCGCCGGTCACCTGCGCACGCAGGTCGGCCCGGGCGCTCGAGGCGTCCTGCACGCTCACGCCGAAGGCGCCGACGTAGGCCACCAAGATCTCGGTACCGACGGGTCGGGCCGACACGGCGGCCGCCGCAGGAGGCGCCGCCATCGTGCGTTCGATCGGGGTGAAGCCGGAGCAGGTCCCGATCCCCGACAGGATCTGGTGCGTCACGTCCACCGTGGCGGTCCCGCCGCTCGAGGTGAACGACAGCGAGGCCGAGACGCTCTCGCCCTTGTCGAGGCCGCTGGCGTCGACCGTCACCACCAGGGCGCGCGACCCGCCGGCGAAGAGGTCTCCCGAGGAGGGCGTCACTACCACCCTGGGCGAGGAACTCGCGACGGACCACGCCAGCGAGCCGCCGCCGGCGTTGCGCACCGTGAGGGTGGTCTGCAGCGTCGTCATGCCGCTCAACGACGTAGGCGTCACCTGGAGGGCGGGCGCGTCGAACCACCCGCAGCCGGACAGGGCCACGGCCAGGAAGGCGATGGCGAGCCACAGGGCAAGACGACGGCGTCGCCGGGGACCGTCTTGGCGCTGCCGAACGCGCGACGCTTCGGGAACGTAGGTGTCGGGAAGGGCGGTACGAGACGACGGCGGAGCGCGGCGAGTTGCGTGCATGCCCGAGCATAGTCGACGGTAGCGGCGTGCGCTGCGACGCGTGCGCTGCGACGCGTGCCGACAGCGCGACGAACGTCGAACGGTGGGAGCGTCGAACGGTGGCCGCCACTGGAGTCCGCGCGTCGTTCCTACCGTATGCTCGGCGCACGTGAGCGAACTGCAACGGCGCAAACACCGGCACGTCGAGATCTGCCTGGAGCGCGACGTGGGGTACGCCACCCGCACCAGCGGCTTCGAGCGCTACGACCTGCCGTACCGCGCGCTGCCCGAGTCGCACTTGGCGCAGGTCGACACGCGCACGCGCTTCCTGGGGCGAGAGTTGGCCGCGCCGCTGCTGATCGGCGCGATGACGGGTGGGTCCGAGCTGTCCGGCACCATCAACCGCAACCTCGCGCTGGCCGCGCAACGCGTCGGGGTGGGCCTGATGCTCGGCTCGCAGCGCGTGATGCTGGAGAACCCCGCCGCGATGCCGTCGTTCCAGGTACGTCCGTACGCGCCCGACGTGCTGCTGGTCGGCAACGTGGGCGTCGCGCAGCTCAAGCGTGGCTACGGCGCCGAGGACCTTCGACGCGCGGTCGCGCTGGTGGAAGCCGATGCCCTGGCCCTGCACACCAACCCGTTGCAGGAGGCCATGCAAGAAGGCGGTGACGAGGACTTCGCGGACCTGGTGGCGCGCCTGGCCGAGGTGGTCCCGGCGGTGGGCGCACCGGTGGTGTTGAAGGAAGTCGGGCATGGCATCGCCGGCGCGGTGGCCGGCGCCGTGCGGGACGTCGGCTTCGCGGCCATCGACGTCGCCGGCGCGGGCGGCACGTCGTGGGCGAAGGTCGAGCAGTGGGCGCGCTACGACGAGGTGCGGCACCCGGACCTGGCCGAGTGGGGCATCCCCACGGTCGATGCGCTGCTCGAAGTGCGGAGCGTCCTGCCGGCGATGCCGTTGATCGCCTCGGGTGGGGTGCGCAGCGGCGTGGACGTGGCGAAGGCAGTGGCGCTGGGCGCGAGCGTGGCGGCCATCGCACTGCCGTTGCTGCGGCCGGCCATCGCGTCGGCGGAGGCGGTGGAGGCGGTGCTGCGGCGCCTGCTGTTCGAGGTGCGGGTGGCGATGCACGCGAGCGGTGCCCGTGACGTTGCTGCGCTTCGCCAGGTCGGCGCGTCACCGGCCCAGCGCTAGAATGGCCGCATGAACCTTGGAATCGCAGGCAAGACGGCGCTGGTGACGGGCGCCTCGAAAGGGATCGGACGCGCGGTCGCGGAGGCGCTGGCGGCCGAAGGCGCGCGCGTGGCGATGAACGCGCGCAACGAAGGGGTTCTGGCCCAAGCGGTGGCGGCCATCCAGGCGGCCGGTGGCGCGGCGGTGGCGGTGCCGGGCGACGTCAGCGACGCTGCTTCGGTGCGCAACGTGCTCGACGCCACGCGTGCCGCGTACGGCGATCCCGCCATCCTGGTCGTGAACGCAGGCGGGCCTCGTCCTGGCGTTCCCAGCGCGGTCGAGGACGCGGCCTGGGCCGAGGCATTCGAGCTCACGCTGATGTCGGCCGTTCGCCTGGCCCGCGCGGTGTTGCCTGCCATGCGTGCCGCCAAGTGGGGGCGCATCGTCAACGTCACCAGTCTGTCGGTGCGCGAGCCGATCCTCAACCTCACGCTGTCGAACGCGCTGCGCTCGGGCGTGACGGCGTTCGCCAAGACCCTCTCCACCGAGGTGGCGGCGGAAGGCGTGACGGTGAACAACGTCGGCCCGGGGTACACCGCGACGGAACGCGTCGAGGAACTGTTCCCGGACGAGGCCTCCAAGCGCGCCCTGATCGAGCGCATCCCCGCCAAACGCATGGCGGAACCGGCCGAGGTGGCAGCCGCGGTCGCCTTCCTGGCGTCGCAGCCCGCGGCGTACGTCACCGGCCAGACGCTGGTGGTCGATGGTGGGATGGTGGGGAGCACCTACTGACCGACGACGAACTTGTACCGAGTACAAGTTCTGACTATACTCCGGGTAGCAAGCCCGCCCGTACGTCCGTGGCCGGCGCGCGGCGCTCGAGCTTCGCGCAGGAGCCGTGACGACGATGCACGGCGTGGAGGAGGCCAGCATGACGGTTCCGGACAGCAAGACCGAAGCGCCTGGTGCGTCCCTTCCGGGCGTGCGCGCGCCTACCGGTGGCGCCTTCCTGATCGAGCGACAGGCCGCCGACGAGGTGTTGATCCCGGAGGCGTTCGACGACGAACTGCGCATGTTCGCGCAGACCGCCGCCACCTTCGTGGAGCGCGAGATCTTGCCCGACTTCGATGCCCTGGAGGGGCTCGATTACGAGCTCTCGCGAGCCAAGATGGCCAAGGCCGGCGAACTCGGCCTGCTCGCGATCGAGATCGACGAGGAGCACGGCGGCCTCGGCTCCAGCAAGGCCGCGTCCGCGGTAGTGACGGAAGCCATCGCAGCCGCGGGCTCGTTCAACGTCACCTTCAGCGCGCACAGCGGGATCGGCACCCTGCCGATCGTGTACTTCGGCACCGAGGAGCAGAAGCGCCGGTACCTACCGAAGCTCGCCACGGGCGAGTGGATCGCGGCGTACTGCCTCACCGAGCCGGGCTCGGGTTCCGACTCGCTGGCCGCAAAGGCGCGCGCCGTGCTGGACGGCGACGAGTGGGTGCTCAACGGCACCAAGATGTGGATCTCGAACGCCGGCTTCGCCGACCTCTTCACGGTGTTCGCGAAGGTCGACGGCGACAAGTTCTCGTGCTTCTTGGTCGAGCGGGACACGCCGGGCCTGAGCTTCGGCCCGGAAGAGAAGAAGATGGGCATCAAGGGCTCGTCGACCCGCATGGTCGTCTTGGACGACGTGCGCATCCCCAAGGACGCACTGCTCGGCGAGATCGGCAAGGGGCACCACGTCGCCTTCGGCATCCTCAACATCGGCCGCTTCAAGCTCGCGGTCGGCTGCAGCGGTGGCGTGAAGCAGCTGATCCAGCTGGCACAGGCGTACGCCAAGGAACGCAAGCAGTTCGGTGCCCCCATCGCGACCTTCGGGCTGATCCAGGAGAAGGTCGGCCGCATGGCGATCGACGCGTTCGCGCTGGAGAGCGCCGTGTACCGCCTGGCAGGCAGCCTGGACGGCGTGCAGGCGGGCGCTGCGTCCGCGGCCGAGAAGCTGGCGGCGTTGAACGAGTACGCGGTCGAGTACTCCTTCATCAAGGTGTTCGGCTCGGAGATCCTCGACGCCGTGGTCGACGACGCGTTGCAGATCTACGGCGGGTACGGCTTCTCGGCTGACTACCCCATCGAGCTGGCGTACCGCAACAGCCGCATCAACCGCATCTTCGAAGGCACCAACGAGATCAACCGGGAACTGACGGTCGACCAGCTTCTGAAGCGCACCATGCGCGGCAAGCTCGACCTGCTGGGGCCCGCCCAGGAGGCGATGCTTGGCTCGCCGGTGACCGAGGTCGAAGGACCGTCTGCCCTGCATGACGCGAACCTCGCGCTCGCGAACCTCAAGAAGGCCACCCTCATGGTGGCGGGTATGGGCGCCATGGCCTACATGCAAGCGCTCGAGCACGAGCAGGAACTGATGGGGCGGGTGGCCGACATGACCGGCATGGTCTACCTGGCCGAATCGGCGTTGCTCCGCGCGGAGCGCCTGGCGGGTGGGCGCCACGGCGAGACGGCGGCGTTGCTCGCTTCGGCGTACACCTTCATCGCCGTCGATCGCGCCCGTGGGTTGGCGCAGGAGGCGTTGCGGCGCATCCCGCGGGGCATGGAGGCGATGAATCGCGCGAACGCCTACCTGGCCGACCACGGCCAAGACCTCATCGCGCTCCGGCGCGAGGTGGCCGAGGCGGTGTACGACGCCGACGGGTACCCGTTCGGTTGATCGACGACGCGACCCAAACGACGGCGCCGGCGTGCGAACGCCGGCGCACCTCGTGGGGGTTGCTGCGCGCTACCTCGCTGCTCGTCCGGTCGACCTGACCGGAGCAGCGCCGCGCGCTCAGAGCGGCTTGAAGCGTTCGAACGTCTCCTGGCAGACGGTGCAGGTGCGGATCTCGCGGCACAGGGTCGAGCCGAAGGTGTTGCGCACGCGCGTGTCGGGATGTCCGCAATGCGGGCAGCGCACGGGAGCGTCGAGGGCGATCTGCAAGAGCCCGCCGTGCAGCGCCGGCGGCGCGATGCCGAACTCCTCGAGTTTGCGACGCGCCTCGTCGGTCATGTCGTCGGTCGACCAGGGCGGCGCCATGGTGGTGCGCACCTCCACCGCCCGCGCGCCGGCGCTCCTGGTGGCGGCCGCGACCTCTTCTTCGATCACGTGGAGGGCGGGACAGCCGGAGAAGGTGGGGGTGATGGTGACGGTCACGTCGCCACTGCCGTCGGCCACATCGACGCGCCGGATCAGCCCCATCTCGACCACGTTCAGCACGGGGATCTCCGGGTCGGCGACGCCCTCGAGGGCACGCCAGACGGCGGCCGAGAGAGGATCGCCGCTTCGGCGCGACGGTTCCGGCGCCTGGTTCACCACGTCGCGTTCACCACCCCTCGGCGCCGGGGTCGGCGCGCGCGACGGACTGCATCTTCGCCAGCATGTCCGCCAGGCCACCCGGGTGCGTGGAACGGGGGTCGGCCGCTTGGCCTGCGGTGGCGTCCGTCGTTCGTCCGGCGTCCGCCTCGAACGCCGGCAACTCGGGCAGCGTGACGTCGACCGCGGCGAAGGCCGCGCGCACGCGCGCCATCACCGCGTCTTCCAACGCGCCCGGGTCCGGCCAGATGCCCGCCTCCACCAGCGTCGCGTCGCCCGGCAGCGGGGCTAGCAGTTGCGGCATCAAGGGCCACAAGGCGGCGATGGCCGCCTCCAAGCGCGCGCGCGACTCGTCGGTACCGCGCGCCAGGCGCTCGAGCCACATGCCGGAGTGCCGCAAGTGGAACGTCTCCTCGCGCACGACCTTCGCCGCGGCTTCCGCCAACGGAGCGTGGCCGCTCTCCCGCAGCCGCTGCAGCAGCTCGGCTTCGTAGGTGTCGAAGAGGAACTGGCGCACCATCGTGAAGGCCCAGTCGCCGCGCGGTCGCTCGACCAACCACGCGTTGCGGTAGGCGGGCGCGTCGCGGAAGTACACCAGCCGATCGGCGTCGCTGCCGTCGAGCTCGGTGCGCAGGCCGTACCACGTCATGGCGTGACCGATCTCGTCCTGCGCGAGGTTCGCGAGCGCGATGTCCTCCTCGAGGATGGGGCCGTGGCCGGTCCACTCCGCGTCGCGGTGGCCGAGGACGAGCTCGTCGTCGGCCATGGCGGTAAGGCGGTCGATGAGCGCTTCGCGCACGGCGGGGCGCAGGGCGGTCGCGCTCGGGGTGTTCGCCGGGGTCCTCGCCGGGGCGTTCGCCTTGGTGTTCGCGCTCACGGTTTGCCTCCCCGCGCAGCGGCGCGCTTCGGTGCGATGGTGCCGTACGCCGACTGCTGCTTGTACGTCTTGTCGATGGCGCTGCCGAACCAAGTGTCCACGTCGCCTTCTTCGGAGCGAGCCACGAGGCGGTCCTCGACCAGCCACCACGCCAACGCCGGGGCGTCGTCGAAGGTGGCGATGGCGGCGCGAAGCGCGCCTTCCGGGCTGCCGGCCTCGACCCGACCGACGTGATCGCCGAAGGTCATCGAGCGCCGGTGGCTGGACTTGCGGAACACCAGGTAGGTGCGCCTCGTGCCATCCGCCGCCGTCGGGGCCTCGTCGCCGGGCCGATCGTCGGTTGCCGTCTCGGCCGCTTCCGCCTCGAGTTGCTCTAGCGTGCGGGTGAAGATCGCGTCTGCCGGCGCCACCCACATGCTCACGGCCGCGGGACGCCTGGCGAAGACGTTGCGAGCGGTGACCAGCGCATGCTCCGGGTCGGTGGCGTGCACCGAGCCGACGGCCTGATGCGGTCGATTGGGGGCGTCCTGCTTGAACACCTCCCAGCGGGGCCATTGGGTGTCGGAAGCGAGGCCCTCGGTGGGGCGGCCGGCGGCGGCGTGCGGGCCTTCGTTCTTGCGTCCGTCGTTCATGGCCGCTCCCTCACGCCGCCGCGCCCTGGCGGCGGGCGTAGGCCTCGAGCGCGTCGCGAACCCAGCGCCCCTCGTCGTGCGCGGCGCGACGGGCGGCCAGGCGCTCCGCGTTGCACGGACCGTTCCCTTTCACGACGCTCCAGAACTCGTCCCAATCGATGGGCCCGTGGTGCCAATGACCCGTCTCGGGATCGTGGCGCAGGTCGGGATCGGGGATGGTGAGGCCGGCTTCGATCAACTCGGGCGCGTGCTCGTCGATGAACTCCTGCCGCACCTGGTCGTTGGTCTTGGTCTTGATGCCCCACCGCACCAGCAGCGGCGTGTTGGGCGAGTCGGCGTCGTGTGGACCCAGCATCATGAGCGACGGCCACCACCAGCGGTCGAGCGCGTCCTGCGCCATGCGCCGCTGGTACGGCGTGCCGCTTGCGTAGCGCAGCACCATCTCCTTGCCCTGCTTGTGGTGGAACGTCTCCTCGGCGCAGATGCGCACCATCGCGCGCGAGTAGGGGCCGTACGAGCACTGCGCCAGCATGAGCTGGTTCTTGATGGCGGCACCGTCGACCAACCAGCCGATCATGCCGATGTCGGCCCAGGTCAGGGTGGGGTAGTTGAACACGCTGGAGTACTTCGCCCGTCCCTCGAGCAGCGCCTCGACCATCTCCTCGCGCGTGGCGCCGAGCGTCTCGGCGGCGTGATAGAGGTACTGGCCGTGACCCGCCTCGTCCTGCACCTTGGCGATGAGGATCAGCTTCCGGCGCAGGCTGGGAGCGGCGTCGATCCAGGCGCCCTCGGGAAGCATGCCGACGACCTCGCTGTGCGCGTGCTGGCCGATCATGCGGATCAACTGCTTGCGGTACGCCTCGGGCATCCAGTCGCCCGGCTCGATCTTCTCGCCGGCGGCGATGCGGGCCTCGAACGCGGCCAGTCGAGCGTCGTCCTCCGTGGCGCCAGGGGCAGCGTTCGTGCTCGGTCGTGCTGGGGTTCCGGTGGGGGCGGGTACGCGGCTGTCCATCGTGGTCGGTTTCCTCCCTCGTGCTGGTGTTGCGTGTGGTACGGGTCGTTCGGGTCGTGAACGGGGAACGGTTGGCGGGGTTCTGCCGGTTCGGTGCCCGGATCGGTTCACGCTCGGTGCGCGGCCGTGGGCGGCTGTGCGCGACCGTGGGCGACCGTGGGCGGCCGTGGGCGGCTGTGCGCGGCGCGTGCGTGGCGCATCGGCGTTCCGTTCGGCGGGCCGGATCAGTGGGCGATCGGTTCGCCGTTCGGGGGTGCCGACGCAAGAGCTTCGGGGGGTCCGACGGCCTGCTTCGCCCCCAGGGCGCGGAGCAGGAACGTGGCATAGGCGTGCGTCAAGGCGTCGAGGTCGAGGCGACCGCCGGGATCGAGCCACTGGTAGCTCCAGTTGAGCGTGGACAGCACCAGCAGCGTGGCCAGATCGGCGTCGTCGACCGCGAAGCTGCCGTCACGGACGCCGTCGCGCACGGCGCGGCGGAAGTGGTCCTGATAGGCGTCGCGTCGCTCGACGATGCGTTGACGAAGGTCGGGGCGGAGGTGCGTCCACTCGTGGAAGAACACGGTGGCGTGCTCGAGCTCGTCGACGACGACCCCCAGGTGCCCACGCACGAGACCACGGAGGCGTTCGGGCGCGGGGAGCGTGGGGTCGACGGTGTCGGCTGCCGTCATGAACGCCTCGGCCGCGGCATCGACGATCTCCCACAACAGCTCTTCCTTGGAGCCGATGTGTGCGTAGAGGCTGCCGCCTTGCAGGTTCAGTCGTTTCGCGAGGTCGCGCATGCTCGTGGCGTGGTAGCCGTGATCGCGGAACAACGACCCGGCGGCGGCAACGATCTCGGCCCGGCGACCCGGTGCCGGTGCCGTGGCCGACTGGGCTCCCTGGCGTTCCCGGTCTTGGCTTCCCATCGACACGCAGCCTAGCCTAACGAGCGTTCGTTCGGCAAGTGCAGGACCGACTTTCACCCGGTGCGGTAGGCTGCGAGCGAGACCAGCAGAGGCTCCGGGTCGGGGGCAAGACGGGCTCCGGCTCGGCGCAGGAGTGTGTCGATGGAACTAGTTCGTTACGTCCTACCGTCCGGCGAGGCCCCGGAGGAGCTACCCCTCACACGCGAGGAACTCCTGCACGGGTACCGCGCCCTCGTCCGCGCGCGAGTCTTCGACGAGCGCGCCATCGTCCTGCAACGTCAAGGGAAGCTCGGCGTCTACCCGCCGTACCGCGGGCAGGAAGCCGCGCAAGTCGGTGCCTCGTTGGCGCTCGAGCCCGAGGACTGGCTCGTTCCCAGTTACCGCGAGTCCGCCGCTGCGCTCACGCACGGGCTGGCGATGCACCAGGTCGTGCTCTACTGGCGCGCGCACCCGGCCGGATGGCGCTTCCCCGACGACGCGCGCGTGCTGCCGTTCGCCATCCCCATCGCGACCCAGTTACCGCATGCCGTCGGGATCGCCCATGCCGGCACCTACCAGGAGCGTCGCTGGGTAGCCATGACGTTCATCGGTGACGGCGGAACCAGCGAGGGCGACTTCCACGAGGCGCTCAACTTCGCCGCCGTGTTCGACGCCCCCGCGGTGTTCGTCGTGCAGAACAACGGGTGGGCCATCAGCGTGCCGACCGAGCGGCAGATGCGCAACCCGCGCGTCGCCGATCGCGCGGCAGGGTACGGCATCCCCGGCGTGGTGGTGGACGGCAACGACTTGGTCGCGATGTGGACCGTAGCTCGCCAGGCCGTCGAGCGCGCCCGCGCCGGCGAAGGGCCCACGCTCATCGAAGCGGTGACGTACCGCTTGGCGCCCCACACCACCAGCGACGACCCGTCGCGCTACCGCGACGAGGACGAGGCGAAGCAGCGGGAGGCGGAGGAGCCCGTCCGGCGCCTACGCACGCTGCTCGAAGACCGCGGATGGTGGGACGACGATCAGGAAGAGGGACTCGTGGGCGAGATCGTCGCCGAGGTCGCCGAAGCCGTCCGCCTGGCCGACGAGGCCCCGGAGCCGACGCCGGAATCGATCGTCGAGCACGTCTTCGCCGCCATGGGGCCGGACCAGCGCGCTGCATGGGAGGTGCTACGTGCCCGCTGACACCAAAGCGCGGCCGGAGCAGGCCGCCGTGCGCGAACGCACCATGGTGCAGGCCATCCAGGACGCGCTCGACGTCGCTCTCTCGCGCGACGACAAGACGCTCCTGTTCGGCGAGGACGTGGGTGGCATGGGCGGCGTGTTCCGCGTCAGCGACGGGCTGCAGGACAAGTACGGCGAGCGGCGCGTGTTCGACACGCCGCTGGCCGAGGCCGGGATCATGGGCTTCGCCATCGGCTTGGCGCTGTCGGGCATGCGGCCCATCGCGGAGATCCAGTTCGCGGGCTTCCTGTACCCGGCGCTCGATCAGATCTTGTCGCACGTCGGGCGCTACCGCCACCGCACCCGCGGGCGCTTCGCGGTTCCGCTGGTCGTCCGCGCGCCGTACGGCGGCGGCGTCCACACGCCCGAGCAGCACTCGGACTCGCCGGAGGGCATCCTGGCGCAAGTGCCGGGCGTGAAGGTCGTCATCCCGTCGTCGCCCGCGCGCGCCAAGGGCCTGCTGCTGGCGGCGATCGACGATCCCGACCCGGTGTTCTTCCTGGAGGCGATCAAGCTCTACCGCTCGCATCGTGAGCCGGTACCCGAGGGGCACTACACCTTCGAACTGGGCAAGGCCCGCGTGGCCCGGCCCGGAGACGCCGTCACGCTGGTGGCGTACGGCGGCATGCTCGAGGTGTGCATGAAGGCGGCCGAGGTAGCCGCGCGTGACGGGGTCGAGCTCGAGGTCGTCGATCTCGAGACGCTGGTGCCGTTCGACGAGGAGACGGTGCTCGACTCGGTGCGGCGGACGGGTCGCGCGGTGGTGGTGTACGAGGCGCCACGCACCGGCGGCTTCGGAGCCGAGATCGCTGCCCGCATCGGAGAGAAGGCGCTGTACCACCTCGAGGCGCCGGTGCTGCGCGTGGCGGGATGGGACGCCCCCTACCCGCCGTTCTCGTCGGTCGAGCACCACTACCGGCCGGACGCGAGGCGCGTGTTGGACGCCGTTCGGAAGGTATTGACGGAGTAACGCGCTCCCACCGTGTGGAACCTGCTGCACCCTCGGCGGAAGCCGAGACGTTCTGGGTCGCCATCCCTTGCCTCGTGACGGCCGCGTACCTTAGTATTTGAGGTACGTTCGAGGTGTCGAGGGCCGTCCGCGTCTAGCGGCGTCTTCCCCGATCGACCGGAAAGGGAGCAGCCATGGAGAAGGAACGCGCGAAGGCCTTGGATTCCGCCTTGTTGCAGATCGAGCGTCAGTTCGGTCGGGGTGCGGTGATGCGGTTGGGGGCGGAGCCGGTGGGGGTGTTGTCGGCGGGGGTGATCTCGACGGGGTCGTTGTCGGTGGATGTGGCGTTGGGGGTGGGGGGTGTGCCGCGGGGTCGGGTGGTGGAGGTGTACGGGCCGGAGTCGGGGGGAAAGACGACGTTGGCGTTGCATATCGTGGCGGAGGCGCAGCGTGCGGGTGGGGTGGCTGCGTTCGTGGATGCTGAGCATGCGTTGGATCCGGGGTACGCCAAGGCGTTGGGGGTGGATACCGACGAGTTGTTGGTGTCGCAGCCGGATACGGGTGAGCAGGCGTTGGAGATCGTGGAGTTGTTGGTGCGGTCGGGTGCGGTGGATGTGGTGGTGGTGGATAGTGTGGCGGCGTTGACGCCGCGGGCGGAGATCGAGGGGGAGATGGGGGATGCGCATATGGGGTTGCAGGCGCGTCTCATGAGTCAGGCGTTGCGGAAGTTGACGGGGGCGTTGTCGAAGTCGCGGTGCACGGCGGTGTTCATCAATCAGGTGCGGGAGAAGATCGGGGTGTTGTACGGGAATCCGGAGGTGACGCCGGGGGGGCGGGCGTTGAAGTTCTATGCGAGTGTGCGGATGGAGGTTCGGCGTAAGGGGGATGTGAAGGTGGGGGGGGAGCGGGTGGGGTCGCGGACGCGGGTGCGGGTGACGAAGAACAAGGTGGCGCCGCCGTTTCGGGAGGCGGAGGTGGACATCGTGTTCGGGCGTGGCATCGATCGGTTGGGGGATCTGGTGTCGATCGCGTCGGATCTGGGGGTGGTGGAGAAGTCGGGTTCGTGGTTCTCGTTCGGGGAGGCGCGGTTGGGTCAGGGGAAGGAGCGGGCGGTGGAGTTCTTGGGCGCGAATCCGGAGGTGGAGGCCGAGGTGCGCGCGCGCGTGATGGAAAGCCTCGCCATCGGCGGAGCGCCACG
>JAWOIL010000005.1:0-4393 GCA_046484635.1 Trueperaceae bacterium | reverse complement strand
TGCTTGGCTGCCTGGACAAACCTTCATCAGGCTCGTATATCTTGGACGAAATTCCTGTGCATACTATTAACGAAACGGATTTGGCACAAATTCGCAACCAAAAAATTGGCTATGTGTTCCAAAGCTTTTATTTGCCGGGACCGGTGATGCGCATGGCGCCGAAGCCGAGACGGTGCACGCGGATGGCGTCGGGACGCCCCGCGCCGACGTCGAACGTGCCGCTGGGATGAGCTGACATGTCGGTCATGACCGGTCATCGTACCAAGCGTGCGCCGGCGCAACGGTCATTGACAGCAGTCGCTCCGTGCCCCATCCTGTCTCCACGACAAATGCGGAGGTGCCGCGCCATGACCGAGGTTCGGTGCTGGATCTGGCCAGGAGCTAGGCGGTTCACCCCATGACCCCAGGCACGTGGGCAACGCTTCGGCAGGTGGCCCTAGCAGCCGAGCGGTGGACTCCGTGAGACGCGCGTCCGCGCCCCTGCCCCCGCCCCGGCCCAGGCCCAGGCGCCGCCGCGCCGTCCTGGCTGCGCTCGTTGCGCCTCTGCTCCTGCTACTCACGGCGTGCCCGCCACGGGACTCTACGTTGCGCCCCGTCGTGGTGAGCGACACCGCGCGCGTGGCCGACCCCGCCACTCGCGCCGCCCTCACCGAGTACGACGCCGACACGGGCGTCATGCGCTTCGCCTCCGCAACGGCGCTGCTCGCCGGGCTCGAACCCGACGACGTGCTGGTCGGCGAACCCACCGCGGCCGCGCCGGCGGGCTTCCTGCGCAAGGTCAAGGCCATCGACCGCGACGGGAACGGCTACGTGCTGCAGACCGTGCAGGCGAACCTCACCGACGTCTTCGTCGAGGGCGACATGGCCTTCGATGCGAAGCTGGAAGAAGCCGACCTGGTGAGCGCCACCCCGCTGCTCGCGGGCGTCACCGCCGGCCTGGCGCGCGATCCGACCGGACACCCAGGAGACGACGAAGCAGCTCGCGACGTGGCGACGCAAGGCGCGATCGATATCGGTGACGGCTACAAATTCAAGGTCGGCTTCGCCGAGACGCTTCTGAACGTCGACGGCGACGTCGTCGACCTCGCGCTCACCGTCTCGGGAGAGCTGTACTTCAACGCCGGCTGGAACGTCGGCATCGGCATCGACTCGCCCAACATCTCGGAAGGCCGCCTCCTTCCCGAGGTCGACCGCTTCGAGGCCTGGGTGGGGTTCGAGCAGGCGGCCCGCCTGCGCTTCCAAGGCGACGCCCGCGTCGAGATCACCAAGGAGGTGAAGGTCGCGGAGTACCGCTTCGCGCCCAAGTGCTTCCTCATCGTCGTCGTCCCGGTGTGCTTCGTACCGACCGTCTTCGTGCTCGTCGGTGCCACCGGCGAGGTGCACCTGAGCTTCGACTATGGGTTCGCGCAGACGGCGGAAGCGAAGGTCGGATCGAAGTGGACGGACGCAACCGGCTGGCGCGACTTCAACCCCGAGCCGTCCTTCGACGTTGGCGTCGAGAGCGACTTCGCCTTCGAGGCAGGCATGTCGGTGAAGGCGTACGGGAAGGCCGAACTGGGGGTGCTGCTGTACGGAGTTGCTGGCCCCACGCTCGGGATGCGCTTAGGAGCCGAGGTGAACGCCGCCATCCCACGCGACCCGTTCTGGCAGCTCTTCGGCGAGGTGGAGGGGTACCTCGGATTGGTCGTCGATCTGCCCGTCGTCGGGCGCCTGGCCGATCACAAGGGCCGGATCTTCTTGGAGCGCGCCGAGTTCGCGCGCTCGCCCAACCAACCGCCCCGCGTCGTGGTTCGGACTCCGAACACCCTCGTCGTCCTAGGAGACTCGATGAACCTCGGGTTCTTCCGGAGCGGTGGGGACTACGTGGGGATCTACTACGTCGAAGACCCGGAGCAAGGCACGCCACCGTTCACGCTCACCTCCAACGTCGACGGTCCCCTGCCCGCCGGCCCGTACACCTTCACCACGCCGGGGGTGCGCACCATAACGGTCCGCGCTACCGACTCCCATGGTGAGGTTGCCACCGGAAGCTTCACCGTCGACGTGCGCAACCCGCCGCCCACGGCCTTCTTCAGCGTCGGCGAGAACTCGGTGCCCGCTACGGTCCCGTACTTCGTGAGCGCGGCAGCGTACGACGACAACGACGACCTCGACTGTTCGGCGTTGGTCTGGGGCCGCACCGAGCCCGACGAGGTGACCAACTTCCCCATCACCGAAGACGTGTGCTACGGCCGAGCCGTGTTCCACGTGCAGGGCGAGCGCACCATCACCTTGCGGGCCTTCGACCCGCACGGGGCGAACAGCACCACGAAGTCGATCACCGTGTACGTCGGGCCGCCGCCGGCCAACCCGCCACCGAACGTCACCGAGCCGCTGCAGGTGATCGGCACCAACCTCTCCTGGGAGGTCGGCCCGATCGCGTCGTACGGCGAGGTGATGGTCGCCAATCTGCTCCTGCGCGCAAGAGCGACCGACCCCGACGGGGTGACCTTCACGTTCGCGGCGCAGTGCTCCAACTGCGCCGACAACACCAAGAAGACCCTGACCACCAACGCCACCGGCGACGCCTCGTACACGCCGCCCGAACTGGGCACCTGGACGTTCTACGTCACCGTCACCGACGGCACTACCCCCACCACCATGGCGCACACCGTCGTGGTCGTCCCGGTGCCACCGCGATGAGCGGGGACGGCAATCAACGTCCTCGGAGGGCGCGCGTGCCCGCTGCCGGGCCCCACGGTCCGCGGCCTGGTGGCGCCGTCTCCGGTGGCGCCGTCTCTGGTGGCGTTCGCCCCGCCACCGTCGCGCTCGGACTGCTGCTCGTGGCGGCCCTGACGGCCTGTCCCAAAGTCGAGACGTCCACCTTCACCCTCACGATCGTCGACGCCGTCGTCGACGCGCACGTCGCCGAGACGACCGCCGTGAGCCTGCAGGTGAACCGTTCCGGCGGATTCGCGGAACCGGTGACGGTTACCCTCGCCGCCCCGCCGGCGGGCATGTCGGCGCTCGACTTGACGATCGCTGGAACGAACGCAGACCTCACTCTCGCCGTGGCGGACGGCGCCGCCTTGGGCACCGCCCATCTCGACGTCGTCGCGACCGCCGGCACCATCACGCGTATCGAGACGCTCACGGTGCACGTGCACGACGTGGTCGCGCGGCCCACCGGCGTCGTGGTGGACGACGGTACCGGCGGGAACGGGCGCGTGCGCCAGGGCTGGGGCGCGGTCACGCTCAGCGTCACCGGCACCAACCTTGGCCGCGCCACCGCTGTCACGCTCGGCGGCATCGCCATCACCCAGATGCCGGGCGGCACCGACACCAGCCTCGTCCTCGAGGCAGCCGTGCCGCACGGCGCCGCCATCGGCGCCCACGACCTGGTACTCGACGCGCCGGGTGGCGCCACCACCTTCCCTGCCGCCCTCGTCGTAGACCCGATCACCGCCGGACCCAGCGGCAATGACGGCACGGGCCGCGGCACCGACGACGATCCGTTCCGCACCCTCACCTACGCTCTGAGCATCGCGGAAGCGGGCGACACGGTGCGTCTCCACGCCGGCGAGTACGCCACGACCGCGGGCGAGCAGTGGCCGCAGCTGACGGGCGGCACGCTCGACCCCGGCCCCAACGTGCCCGACGGCGTGACCGTCGTTGGCGCAGGCACGGGCGCTACCGTGCTTCAAGGACCCGCCGCGCCCACCACCGCCGTCGCGCTGGCGTTCGACGGCGACGGCGGGGCGAGCCTACTGACGGTGAGCGGCTTCGCGGTCGGGATCCACGTGACGCTCGGGCAGGTTGGCGTCGAGGAAGCGGCGCTCGGCGGCAACGACGTGGGCCTCTTCGCCTCCGGCGGCAGCGTCACCAGCATGCTCTCGACGTACATCGGCAACCGCGTGGGCATGGTGCTGCAGGGCGGCGCGGAGGCGAGCGTCGAGGGTGGCGCGTCCAACGGCAACGCCGAAGACGGCGTGCAGGTCGGGGAGGGCACGCCGACGCTCACCGCCGTCGGCTTCGCCACCAGCGCCAACCTCGGCAACGGCGTCGCCGCCACCGGCTTCGCCGAGGTCGCGCTGACCGACCACCGGTCGTCCGGCAACGGGATGCACGGGCTGGAGGCCACCGACGCGGCGGTCGAGATTCGTAGCAGCCGCCTCGACGGCAACGGTACCGACGGAACCGGCAGCGCCGGCATCTGGTCGACAGGTGGAAGCCTACTCCTGCGCGCCACGCAGATCGACGGCAACGCCGACTTCGGCATCTACGTCCAAGGCGAACCGACCCGCGTCGACCTCGGCAGCTTCACCGAGACCGGGAACAACGACGTGTTCGGAAACGGCCCGAACGGCAGCGGCGACCAACTGCTCGACGTTCGTCCCGCCCGCATCCAACCCGG
>JAWOIL010000004.1:0-10875 GCA_046484635.1 Trueperaceae bacterium | reverse complement strand
TCGTAGATGTCGTAGCGCTGCTCGTGCCCCATCTCGAGCACGTCGCGGAAGCCACACGTCGTTAGTAGTCCAGTCGGTCGGCCGCGCCGCTCGATGATAGCGTTGGTCACGATGGTGGTGCCATGCAGCAGGTCGGCGAGCTGATCGAAACCGATGTCGGCCTCCGTCAGCAGCTCTCGCAAGCCCTTGAGCGCCCCCTCGGCCGGATCGTCTGGCGTCGTAAGCACCTTGTGCAGCCGCAGTGCGTTGGTTTCGCGATCCAGTAGTACGAGGTCGGTGAACGTCCCGCCGATGTCGAGCCCCACGACGTAGCGACGTGCAGCCGTGTTTCCCGACGCGCGCCCGCCCCCTCGATCGTCGCCACCGCGCGCCGCGCCCGTCGGCCCTGTCGTCATGCCACCACCTCCGCCGCCATGCGAGCGGCCATCGAGCGCGCCAACACCACGGGGCCGCCGAACCCAGACGTCGCTACGTCGCGCATGCCGAGGTCGTATCCGAAGCAGTCCATGAAACAGACGCTCGCGCCTTCGTCTCGCAACCGGGCGGCCCCAGCCGCGACCGCGCGCAGTGGGTCGTCACCGTACGGGTCCGCTGCGGCCACCACGGCGTTTTCCACGCCGAGTTCCGCCCACTTGCGCCGGGCCATCGGCAGTTGCTCGGGCAGTGGCGTCAGCGATCCCACCTTGCCCTCGGCCGCGAAGGCGCGTACCGTCGCGTACAGCGCAGCTTGTGGCGCCAGCAATACCTGCCTGTGACGGAAGACCGGGAACGCACCGGTGCACATCAGAAGCGTGATCGTGACGCCGTGGCGCTCGAGTGCGTCGATCCCGTTCTGCAGGAGTGCCAACACGGCGCGCTTGGCGATGGTGACGTTGGTCCCGTCCGCGAGCAGCGTGACCAAGGTGTCGTCGCCGATCTTGGGCCCCATGGCCGCGACATCGGCGAGCGATAGGCCGTCCAGCGCGCCTCGCTCGATCACGGGCACGTCACCGAGTACGGCCGCGACGTCGCTTGCGAGGCCGTCGGGCCGCGGCGCCTGCCCGATCGTCAGAAGGCCGACCGGACCCCTCATCGCCGGTCTCCGTAGATCGAGCCGAGGCCGACCAGGCGCTCCGTGAGAACGACCGCCACGACGGCTATCAGCACACTGACCGTCGATGCGGCGGCCGCGGTCGGGTCGAACGAGAAACGTAGGTAGTCGAAGAGCTGGATGGGCAGCGGCGTGGTCCCAATCCCCTTCAGGAGCAACGAAATGGGGAACTGATCGAAACTGGTGATAAACGAGAGAACCGCGCCCGACACGACTCCTCCCTTGATGAGCGGCAGCGTCACACGCCGGAAGGTCGTCACGGAGCCGCCACCGAGGCTGCGAGACGCCTCTTCGAGTGACGTGTCGAAGCGGACCAACACGGTCGTGACCGAGATGAACACGAACGGCATGCACACCAGCACGTGCCCAACGAAGAGGCCGATGCCGCCACGGGTACCGACGCCGACGGCGTAGAAGTAGATGAGCAGCGCGATGCCCGTGAGGATCGAAGGGAACGCCAGCGGCGCGACGAACAGAACGCGAAGGAACTCGCGCGTGCGCTGGGCGTGTCGCACGACGAAGAGACTGCCGAGGGTGCCGAGTACCGTCGCTACGGCCGTGACGGAGAGCGCAAGGCGCAGCGAATACGACAGGGCACGCATGAACGCGCGGCTTCCGAAGAAGTTCTCGAACCATCGCAGTGAGAAGCCCTGCGGCGGAAAGGTGAGGTACTCCCCAGCGTTGAAAGCCGCGAGCACCACGATGACGATTGGCGCGAGCAGGAAGGTCAGCACGATGCCGACTACCCACGGCAAGACGCTCCGCGAGCTTCCGCCCATCAGCCGAGCCCTCGCGTCGCGCGCGCCACGACGCGGTTGAAGATCGTGATGACCGCGATGGTAACGGCGAACAGAACCATCGCCATGGCGCTACCAAGCGGCCAGTTGAACAGGTCCATCACCGTCTGGACGACCAACAGCGGCGAGGTGAAGACGTTGTAGCCGCCGAGCAGCGTGGGGATGACATAGGCGCTGACCGAGAGCACGAAGACGAGCACCGCACCGGCTGCAACGCCCGGCAGACTGAGTGGCCATGTCACGCGCCAGAACGTCCTCCAGCCTGAAGCGCCGAGGCTGCGCGACGCCTTCTCGAGCTCCGGATCGATCGCGGCAATCGCGTTCATGAGCGAAATGACCATGAAGGGTAGATAGACGTGGATCAGGCCAATCCATACACCGGTCTCGTTGTACATCAGGCGTCGACCGCCGATGCCGATCCAGGCCAGGAACTGGTTCACGAGCCCCGTGTCGGCAAGCAGAATCATCCAGCCGTAGCTGCGCACGACCACGCCCACCAGGAGGGGCGCCAGCACCAGGGCAAGCAGCACGCCTTTGCGGCGGCTCGTGGTGCGTGCCATGTAATACGCCAGGGGGTAGCCGAGCAGTAACGTCACCAAGGCGGTGACGACCGCGAACCAGAACGTGATCCCCATGACCTCCCAGTGGAAGCCGTCGACGAAGACCTTGGCATAGTTCTCCAGGGTCGGGACGTGATAGTAGGGCTCGTCATACGCTCGCGTCAGGAAGCTGATGTACAGCATCCAGGTGTACGGCAAGACGAAGAAGAGCGTCAGCATCGTTAGCCCGGGCAAGGCAAGCAACGACGCCAGCCACTCTCTGCGAGGTCGGGACGTACCGCGCATCACGAGGCGCTCTCCTTGCCGGCGTACGGGTCGGGGTCGACGACCCAGGCCCGTGCCGCGTCGAAGTGCAGGTCGACGACGGCGCCGACGGGCTGCTCGTCGCGGCCCGAAGCCTGGCAGCGCACGACGAGACCATCGTCCGTCTCACAGCGATAGTCGACCACGCTCCCCAGGTACGCGATCTCGCGGACTCGGGCGGTCACGACGGACGACTCGCCCTCACGCCGGACGCCGGTGGCGTCGGCGTTGGCGGGCCGGATGCGAAGGACTTCGGGCCGGATGCAGAGCAGCACTTCCTGGCCGGCCACGCGATCGATTGCGCCCCGGGCGGCCATCTCGCCCCACCGCGTGGACACGGTGAGCGCCCCGGCATCGGCGCGCGTCAAGACCCCGGGGATCAGGTTCGTCAGGCCGATGAACGCCGCGACGACCGCCGAGGCCGGCCGCTCGTAGATGTCCTTCGGTGCGCCGACCTGCTTCAGCACGCCGTGCATCATCACCGCGATGCGGTCGGCGAGTACCAACGCCTCGGCTTGATCGTGGGTCACGTAGATGGTCGTGATCCCGAACTCCCGCTGGAGCTCGCGAATATAGAAGCGCATCTCCTCGCGCAGCTTCGCGTCGAGGTTCGCCAGCGGCTCGTCTAGAAGCAGCACGGAAGGATTGATCACGAGGGCGCGTGCAAGCGCCGTTCGCTGCTGTTGGCCGCCCGAGACGTGTCGAGGGTAGCGGTCGCCGAGTTCCTCGAGTTGCACCTTGCGGAGCATGGCTTCGACGCGCCGCCGAATCTCGCTGCGCTCGGTTCGACGCATCTCGAGTCCGTAGGCGACGTTCTGGTACACCGACATGTGGGGGAAGAGAGCGTAGTTCTGGAAGACCATGCCGACGTTCCGACGCTCGGGAGGGAGATGCGTGACGTCGGTGTCGCCAAGACGTATGACACCGTCGCTGGGACGCTCGAACCCGGCGACCATTCGCAGCGTGGTCGTCTTGCCGCACCCCGACGGCCCCAGGAAGGCGACGAGCTCGCCTTCCTGGAGGTCGAGGTGCATCCGGTCGACGGCAGTGATGACGCCGAAGCGCTTGGTCACGTCCTCGATGTGGATGCGGGACACAGGATCGTCAGTTCCCGCGAATCTCGCGGTTCCAGCGCGCCACCATGTCCTCGCGCGGGCCGGCGTTCAGCCACAGCCAGTCCCACTGCTTGATCTGATCGACCTTGTCTGCGGTCACCGGGATGAGTTCGGCGAGCTCGCCCTCGATGACGACGTCGACGTTGGCGGGTGTCACGTAGTAACTCTCCGCCCAGAGGCGCTGGACGTCGGTGCTGAGCATGTAGTCGATGAAGGCGAAGGCGAGGTCTTCCACTTCCGAGCCGGCGGCAACGTTCATGTTCTGCTCGAACATGAACATCCCTTCGCTCGGGATCACGAACTCGAGGGCGATCCCCTGCTGCTTCAGGCGAGCCGCTGCCGGGCTGTCGAGGATGGCAACGTGCACCTCACCCTGCACGAGGAGGTTCTCCATGTCGCCGGAGAAGTCCGTCTGTTTGAACGGTGCGAGGTCCTGGATCATCTCGAAACCCACGCCGTACTGCTTCGGGTCGCCGGTCTCGATCAACGCCAACATCATCAGGAACATCGGCGCGGCCGAGTTGGCGATGTTGTAGATCCCTACGTTGCCGCGGTACTCGTCGTTCCACAGGTCGAGCCAAGACGTAGGCGCGGTCGTGACGAGGTCCGTACGGTAGGCGATGCCGAGCGGGTTCAGCAGGCCGAGGACGCCGATGTCGTCCGGCAGTCGCAACGCAGGGTGCACCTTGGCCAGGTTCGGGATACGATCCTCTGGCAGCGATACGAAGCGGTTCTCGAGCCGCCCGGAGCTGATCCAGGTCTCGTTGGCGATGACGACGTCGTAAGGGGGATTGTCGCGGCCGGCGGCGCGGAGGTTGGCCATCCAGTCGCGCGACAAGCCGACGGCGAGCTCGACCGTCGCGCCCGTCATCTCCTCGAACGGAGGAATGATCGTGGAACGAAGGAACTCCTCCCAAGATCCGCCATAACTGGTCACAACGACGGTCTGCCCTTGGAAAGGCTTGTCCTGGGCGAAGACCGTGGTGCCGAAGAGGGTGCCGGCGACCGCGACCAGCGCAACGGTGCGAACTAGTGTGCGAACCTTCATGGGACCTCCAGTAGGGTGCCGTGCATAGGTGCGTGAGGGGGCGGATCGGCCGTGTGTCGTCCCTGCTCCGTACCTCCCTTCGAACCTCGAGCTCCGACGAAGCTCATGCACCCACCCCGTGAGCCTCGGCGTACCCGAGCCTGCGCGCAAGAGCGTCGGCAGCGCGACGCAGGGCTGGAGACGCCTGCTGGGCGCGCTCGAGCGGGAATCGGAATGCGGGCGCACCGATCGAGAGGCAAGCCACCACGCGGCCGTCGACACCCCAAACGGGTACACCGATCGCCGCAGCACCTGGTGTGAGTTGGGAAGCGCTGTATGAGTAACCGCGAGCCACGATCTGCCGCATCTCGCGCTCGACGCGGCGGCGTTCCTCCGGCGCGTGTACGGTCTGCGTCAGGATGCCGCTACGTTCCTCCACGGGTAGGAACGCCAGCAATGGCGTGTTGGATCCGCCGAGGTGGAGCGGGCTGGCGTGGCCGACCTGAATCGTCAACGCCAACTCCTGTGGGGTGTTAACGCGAGCGATGCAATGGGCGAGTAGCCCACGCTGCACGGTCATGAGCGCCGTCTCGCCGGTGTCGGCCACGAGTGTCCGGAGCGCGCCCATGCCGAGCTGTACGAGACCGTCGTCGTCCTGGGCGCGCCTGACCAGGACGTAGACGCGAGGCCCAAGCACGTAGCACCCGTCACGCTGGTCCTGGCGGACGAAGTCGAGGGCCTTCAAGGACGCTAGCAGTCGATGCGCCGTGCTCTTGGGAAGGCCCGCCGCGCCGGCGATGGCATGGAGGCTCCATCGCGGCTCCCGCTCGAAAGCAGCGAGCAGGTGCAGCACCTTCTCCGCCGACGGTACAGCGGCGACGTCCCTCGGCACACGGAACCTCCTCGCGGCTTCGAGCCTCGTTCCGGCATGCGGAACGAGCGTTCTGTCTCCTATGGGCCGGCAGCATAGGGAAGCTTCGGCGGTTTGTCAAGGCTGCAGATCCGGCGTCGTACCGGCCCGGCAGCCGTGGCGGGCGCGGACGCATCCCCGAACACGAGATACCTGCCCGGGGGCACCCCGGGAAGGTCGAGCGGCCGGTCTCCGAGCGGGAGATTCTGGCTGGCATGGCAATCGCGTAGGTCGAGCCCGTCGACGTCGCTGCAGTCGACTACCCCGCACGCCCACAGGCAGACGGCGACGTCGGGCGAGATCGCCCACGGCACCAGCGGCGCGCCTCCGAGCGCGGCCTTGGCGTCGAGCACGCAGGTCTCGTAGTACCCGACGGTCGTCTCACCCATGTACAGGTAGTCGATGTCGACGCCAGCGCCGGCGTCGACGGTCATGGCGACGAGCGACCTCGTGGAGTTCACATCGAAAGCGGCAAGTTCGGTTTCGCTCGACACGGGCTCGAGGAGCACGTCGTTCTCGAGCGTGGTTCCCCCCGTTCCCATGCTCCTCCCCGGTCCCTCGCGCTCACGATGGCACGGGGCGGGCACTACTCCCGGCCGTTCGCCGCAGAGTCGGCAAAGCGAAGAACGCGGCCGCTCCGATGACGCCGGTCACGACCAGCGTGGCGAACCCCAGCGCGTAGCCGCCGGTGGCGTCGGTGAGGATCCCGACGATCAGCGGTCCGCCGACGGCGCCTACGGTGACGATCACCGACGACGTTCCCATCACCATAGCGAACGCGGCGCGACCGAAGTAGTCGGCGCGCATCGCGCCCATGAGGGGTCCGCGCACGCCCCAGCCCAGCCCGTGCAGGACGGCGGCGACGACCACCGCGGCGGGCGCAGAGGCCCAGATCAGCACGGCCATGGCCGAGGCGTGCAGCAGCATGCCGCCGCCCGCCAACAAGCGCTTGTCGAAGCGGTCGCCCAGCACGCCGCCCGACACCTGGCCGATCAGGGCGCACGCCGTCATCAACGTCAGGAGGGCCGCCCCGAGCGTCACCGACAAACCCAGCGTCTCGCTCACGTAGATGACGAAGTGGACCGTCACGGCCGACACGATCGCGAGCGCGCTCGAGTGCCCGATCGAGATGAGCCAGAATGCCCGCGTGCGGAACGCGGCCCGGGCGGCGGCGCTGCGCTCGGCGGTGGTGGGGCGTGGCGCCGCTTGGGTTGGCGTTCGGTCCACGCCATCGGGCTTGGTTTCGTTCTCCTCGGCGGGGTCTCCGTCCGGCAGCAGGCCCACCGACTCGGGGTCGTCGATCAGCGAGCGCGCCGCCGGCAGGCCGATCACCAGGAGCGCCACGCCCGACAACACCGACACGGTTCGCCAGTCCGAGCGCGTCAGCCCCCACGCGACGATCGGAACGAGCAAGCCGCCCAGACTGATGCCCATGTTGAGGATGGCGAGCGCGCTGGATCGGCGGCGGTCGAACCAGTTCACCACCGCCGTCATCAACGACAAGATGCCGCACATGCTGCCGCCCACCGCCATCACCAGGAAGACGGCGACGAACTGCAAGGTGGTCTGCGTGCCGGCCAGCGCCACAAAGCCGAGGCCAAGTACGAGCACGCCGATCGTGGTCACGCGGCGCGGACCGAAACGCTGCAGGAGCCACCCGTTGATGGGGCCGAGCAGCCCCGTCTCGGTGCGGTGCAGCGAGTGGATCCACGAGACGGTGGTGCGCGTCCAGCCGAACTCGGCCATCCAGAACGGCGCGTACACACCGTAGGCCTGGAAGAACAAAGTGGCCTGGAGCGATTGGACCGTCACGGCGCTGGCGAGCACCCACCAACCACGGAACACGGGGCGCGCGGTACCGTCCGCATTGGCCCGGAGCGGGCCACGCGGCAGCGAGAGGCGGCGCCTAGGTTGCACGGCGCCGCCATCGTGTCGTCATGGGCCTCAACCTACCGCGACTCGGCGGGCGTCGCGGGCGACATCGGCCGGCGGGGTGTCGGGGGCCGGGGCGCCAAGCCAGTGGGAGCCGGCGCGCGCTACGTCAGAAGCCGTCCCCGGTTCGCTGCAGCGTCCAGACGCCGCCGGGGCCGCAGCCGCTCGAGCGCGGCAAGTACGCACCGTTGAGGTTCGCGCTGTTCACGGTGCCCTCGAAGTCGTACAGGCAGTCACCTTCGGTGAGCGTCATCAGCAGCGTGGTGCCGGAGAGGGTGCCCTCCGCCAGGCCGGTTGCCTCTTCTGCGCCGTCCACGTAGTACGAGCCGCGCACGAGCTGTTCGTAGGTGGTGAACCGGAACAGCAGTGGTATCGCAGCCCCATCGACGACCGCCGTGCCCTCGAACTCGTGCACCGCGAGGAACGAGGAGCAGGAGGCCAGGAGCGCGAACACGAGCACCAGCGGCAGAAGAACGAGCTTCTTCATGGGGGGAGAGTACAACAATGCGGTCGAAGGCTCGATTCGGACGTCACCCCACCGCCTCCTCCCGCCGATCGTGCGCCAAAGGCACCTCGCCCAACACGGCCGTCGCCAACGCCGTCACCTCGGCCCGCGTGTCGGGCGTGAGCTCATACCCCGCCGCAGCCAACGAGGGCTGCAGTTGCTCTAGGTCCCGCGCGCCGATGATGGGCGCCGTCACGCCGCGATGCGTGCCGGCCCACGCCACCGCCAAGGTGATCGGGCTGACGTCCAAGCGTTGCGCGTATGCCGAGAAGTCATCGGCAAGCCGGTAGTACGCGTCCACCCCGTAGCGCGCGGTGTAGTTCGGGTTCTCCACGAGCCTGCCTTGCTCGGGTCTTCGGTCGACGCCGTACTTCCCGGTCAGCAGCCCGCCGCCGAGCGGGCTGTAGGTGATCACGCCGAGACCCTCGGACTGCGCCATCGGCAAGATCTCCACCTCGGCCTGCCGCTTCGCCAGGTTGTACATCGGCTGAAGCACACTGAAACGCGACCAACCGCGCAACGCGGAGAGCCCCAGCGCCTTCATCACCTGCCATGCCGCCCAGTTGCTGGCGCCGACGTAGAGAACCAGGCCGCGGCGCACCAGGTCGTCGAGCGCCTCCAGCGTCTCCTCGACGTGCGTGTCGTGATCGAAGCTGTGCAGCAGGTAGACGTCGAGGCGGTCGGTGCCGAGGCGCTTCAGCGACGCCTCCACCGCGTGCACGATGTTGCGGCGGGACGAGCCGCGGGCGTTCGGGTCGTCGCCCATGCGGCCGGTGACCTTGCTGACGATCACGAGCTCGTCGCGCGAGTCACCGATCAAGCGACCGAGGATCTCCTCGGAGCGGCCCTGGTTGTACACGTTGGCGGTGTCGAAGAAGTTGATGCCGACGTCGCGCGCCGCGGCGTACATGCGCGCCGACTCGGCCTCGTCGGCGGGGCCGCCGAACGACATCGTGCCGAAGCAGAGAGACGAGACGCGGACGCCGGTGCGGCCTAGGTGGCGGTAGTCCATGGTATTCCCTTCCCGTCGCGCAGCCGGTGGGTGATCCGCAACCGTGGTGGGCGATCGGCTACGGTGCGATGCGACTCTCATCGTAGGCCGGGCGGAGCCGGCGGAAGCCGACCTGGAGCGCGAGCGCGCCCGCCTTCTCTTCGCGTTGGACCCGCTTCAGGTCGTTCCGCGCGTGACGAAGACCTTCTCGTACAGCCAGCGCGACTCGAGGCCCCAGCGCTGATGGAAGCGGATCACGCGCGAATCGCGGCCGGCACGAAGGCGGTCGAGCACGGTCGACACCGGCACGAACCACCCGCCTTTCGCGGCCAGGCGCTCCAAGAGGCGCACGACTTCGGGGTTCGGGCGGCCGTCCTGGACGAAGCCGCGCGCCCCGAAGTGGGTGTATAGGATGCAGGCACCGCCCTCGTCTTCCAGCCGGTCCTGGTTCGACGGTGACAGCGTTCGCAGGAACGCTTTCAGGTCGTGACCGTCGGACGAGGCGAACCAGTGGTTCACGAACGGCCGCTCCGGGTCGTGGTACGGCATGTGCGGGCACGCCTTGAGGGTGTTGATGTCGGTGAACACGAAGTTCCGGACGTACTCGGTGCGCTCCTTGCAGACGTCGCCCCAGAAGTGCGGTGAGCCTTCGCTGCTGCCGCCGTCGAACCCCCGCGTCCTGCCGCGTGTCAGAGCGGTGTAGATGCCGCGCCGAACGCCGCTAAGACGACTCGGACCCCAGTAGAGGTTGTCGCGGTTGGTGAAGTGGTTCGCGTGAAGGCGCGGGTACGCTCCGAAGATCCGCCGGAACTCCTCGATGCCGTGCAGGATCTCGTCGCGGGTCGAGGAGTGGTACGTCACGTTATGCAGTGCGATCTCGAAGCCTCTGCGCTGCAGTTCCAGCACCCAGTCTCGGTAGGCGGGGTCGGCGCACGTTTCACCGCCCACCACGGGCTTCTGCTCGCCGGAAACGGGCCAGACCGATTTCGTGGTGCGGAACCCGAGGTCATCCAGGACCTGGTATATGGGGGGCCCATTGCGCATCGTGGTCCAGTCGGTGTCGTCGAAGATCGTGAAGGCGAAGCGCTTGCCGTCGGGCCACTCGATCGCGCGACGCGCACCACCAAGCAGGTTCCGCTTGGCGGTCGGGCTGGGTTCCTCCGCGGGCGCGTCGCTGCGCCGTCGGCGAGGTGGAGTGGTCCGCTGCATCGGGCCTCCAGGACGTCGAAATCCGATCGGTGTAAGCCGTATCAGGGGACATGCTAGCAACGGTGACTCACGGTTCTCTGACGAGGCTCACATGGGGCTCATGTTCCCCCACGGCGGGCACGACCGGCGGGGTAGTCTGGCCCAACCCAAGCAGGAGGCCCTCGATGTCCATCGCGAAGCCTTACGACGTACTGGTGCCAGGTAGCCGTATGCCGGTCGCAACTCCGATCCGCCGCGCCGCGCTCTCTATCCTGGTCCTCGCGTTGCTCGTCTCCGTTGCTCGCGCCAACGTCAACACCGGCGACCGCCTGGTAGACCAGGGCAACTTCGCCGACGCCGTCGCCGCCTACCACGAGGTGCTCGCGCAGGACTCCGACGACGCCGTGGCGCACGCGCGTCTGGCGCGCGCCGCGGTCTACCAAGCCGACGACCTGCC
>JAWOIL010000024.1:0-110412 GCA_046484635.1 Trueperaceae bacterium | reverse complement strand
CGTAGCCGATCTCGGCCAGCAACTGCGCGGCGCGCTCCGGGTCGTACGGGTACCGGTCGGCCAGGTCGTGGTTCACCCAGTAGTCGTTGATCGGGTAGACGTTCGAGTACATGGGCAAGCCGGCACCCGAGTAGACGAGCTCGATGATGGCTTCCTTGTCCATCAGGTGCGCCATGCCGCGCCGGAAGTTGACGCTGCGGAAGAGCGCCTCCTTGGCCGGGTTGGACGCCAGGTTCCAGTTCCACACGATGAACTGGCTGGAGGCCACCGGGCTCACCGACTCCATCACGATGGCGTCGATGTCGCGGTTCTGCACCGCGACGTTGATGGTGCCGATGTCGTCGAGGTTGCGCGGGTTGAACTGGTCGACCTCGCCCGCCAGGTAGAGGTTGAGGGCGGAGTCGAGATCGCCGGCGATCGTCATGGCGTAGGTGTCGAGGTACGGCAGGGCGTTCCCGGCCTCGTCGACGTTCCACTCGCCGAAGTAGGGGTTCTTCTGCAGGATGACGCGCTCGCCGGGCTGGAAGCTCGTGGGCACGAACGCGTTCAGCCAGATGGTCTCGGTCACGTCGACGTCGGTGCCCCACAGCGCCTGCACGGCCTCGACGCCGCCGGAGCGGTACGCCTCACCGAAGACCTTGTCCGGCACCGGGACCATCGCCACCACGGGGAAGGCGAGGCGGTCGGGGCGCGGGAAGCTGAAGCGCAGGCTCATGTCGCCGGTCATCTCGAGCTGAATCTGGTCGTCGGCCATGAACCAGCCGTCGTAGGCGTTGGAGCCGATGTCCGGATCGGTCTCGAGCAGGTAGGTCGTGTAGTAGTCCTGCGCCGTCACAGGCGAGCCGTCGGACCACAGCACGCCGTCGCGCAGCACCACGTCGACGACGGTTCCGTCGTCGTTCACCGTGTACGAGTCGGCCGTGTACGGGACCCACTCGTCGGAGTCGGGACCGCGGTACAGCAGCGAAGGCGCGTTGTTGAACAGGAAGTCGCTGAGAGCCTGCGACTCGGCCGAGGTGATTGGGTTGAAGGTACGCGGGTCACCGATCAGGGCGATGCGGAACGTGCCGCCCATGACGGCTTCTTCTGTCGTGGCGTTCGACCAGGCGTTGGGCCAGACGAACGGCTCGGCGAAGGCGAAGGCCGACACCGCAAGCAAGCTCAGGCCGATGAGTAGTCTCTTCATGCTTCCTCCATGTGTGGAATCGCGCTGCACGTCGGGTCGAGATCCTCCAACCCCGCCCTTCGTGCCGTCAAGGTGCGACGACCTACGGTAACCCGGGTCACGAAACGGCCGCAAGGCGTTTCGTACGCCGGGCCCGGCCGCCGTGATGCCGGGTGGGATGCGCGTCGGTTGCCCACTTGTGGCCAAGGTACCACCCCCCTTACCCACCGTCAACGCGTGTACGTCACGTCGGCGACGGAACGAAGCCTCCACCGCCGGCGTCGCGTCGCCGATCGGTGTACCACCACGGTGGCGGCCACGAGGGTGAGGAGGGGCGAGGAAGGATGAACGCGTCTTGGGACTTGGAACGAACGTTCGTTCAGCGCCCCGTCACCCGTGCCGGACGGTCAGCGCGAGATCAGTTGCATCAGTAGCGCGAGGACGCCCCAGCTGATGCCGAGGTAGATGGTCATGCGGTGCAAGCCGCCAGCGGTGCCGCCGGCGGTGGAGAAGTCCATGCCGCCGCTGGTGCCGCCCATGCCTTCGCCGAGCCCAGACTGCTTCGGCTCCTGCATCAGGATGACGGCGGTAAGCAGCAATGAGACGATCACGAACACGGTGAACAAGATCCAGAACATGCTTTCCTCCACGGCGTTCCCGGGCCTCGGGTCGCCGGTCGCGAGCAGGGTTGGTGCCGAGAGCGGGATTCGAACCCGCACGGGTCGCCCCGGTCGATTTTGAGTCGACTGCGTCTACCGTTCCGCCATCTCGGCCGTCGCGGCCGTTCTTGGCCGCGCATCGACGATTGCAGATGATAGCAGCGTAGCAAGGCCTTCGGCAACAGTGCCCCGCGGCGGCGATGGGAGGCGGCCAGGGCCGGGGGGCCTCGTGGTAGCGTACGCCCGTCGGCGCACGCCGCGCTCGTACGCCGCGTAACGCGGGGTTCGGAGCGCCGCTCGGCCGACCACCCTCATGACGATCGCGGTCATCACCTTCCCAGGCAGCAACTGCGACGACGACGCACGGCACGCCCTGGCGGACGTGCTCGGCGCCGACGTGCGCATGGTGTGGCACACCGAACGCGAGCTCGGCGCGCGGCCCACCGCGGGCGGAGGCGTCGACGCCGTCGTGATCCCCGGTGGGTTCAGCTTCGGCGACTACCTTCGCAGCGGCGCGCTGGCCGCGCAGAGCCCCGTGATGGACGCCGTGCGACGCTTCGCCGCGCGCGGTGGTCCCGTCCTCGGCATCTGCAACGGCTTCCAGATCCTCACGGAGTCCGGCCTCCTGCCGGGTCAGCTGGCCCGCAACCCCAGCCTGCACTTCCAGTGCCGCGACGTGCATCTGCGCGTCGAACGAGTCGACTTGCCCTTCACCCGTCGAGCACGGGTCGGGCAGGTGCTGCGTCTCCCGATCGCGCACAACGAGGGCGCGTTCTACGCCGACGATGTCACCCTGGAGCGCATCGAAGGGCAGGGCCGGGTGGCGTTCCGGTACGTGAACGAGCACGGCGAGACGACCGAAGCGGCCAACGTCAACGGCAGCCGCAACGCCATCGCCGGCATCGTCAACGAACGCGGCAACGTGCTCGGCATGATGCCCCACCCCGAACGGGCCGTGGAGACGCTGCTCGGCTCGGACGACGGCCTGACGGTGCTCGGTTCGCTGCTCGACGCCCTCGCCGGAGCCGCGGCGTGAGCGGCGCGGAGCGGCACGGCATGGCCCGCGTAGGGTTACGGGCGCGCGCCGCGACCTTCGGTCTGAGCGAGGAAGAGTTCGACCTCGTGGTCGGTCATCTCGGGCGGGAGCCGAACGCGCTAGAAGCGGCGATGTTCGGCGCCTTGTGGAGCGAGCACTGCGGCTACAAGAACTCCAAGCCGCTGCTGCGCACCTTGCCGACGCAAGGGCCGCAGGTCCTCCAGGGGCCGGGTGAGAACGCCGGCGTCGTCGACATCGGCGAGGGATGGGGGGTGGCCTTCAAGATGGAGAGCCACAACCACCCCAGCGCGGTCGAGCCGGTGCAGGGCGCTGCCACGGGAGTCGGCGGCATCCTGCGCGACATCTTCGCCATGGGCGCCAGGCCGTTCGCGGTGCTCGACGCGCTTCGTTTCGGCGAGCTCGACTCCGAACGCAACCGTTACCTCCTCGCCGGCGTGGTGCACGGCATCGCGCTGTACGGCAACGCCATCGGCGTGCCGACCGTCGGCGGCGAGATCGAGACCAACCCGTGCTACGCCGAGAACCCGCTGGTGAACGTGATGGCGCTCGGGCTGCTGCGGCACGAGGAGCTGCAACGCGGCACCGTGGGCGCCGCCGGGAACCGGCTGTTCTACGTCGGCTCCAAGACCGGCCGAGACGGCTTGGGTGGAGCGGTGTTCGCGTCGGCCGACCTGTCCGAGGCCTCCGGGGCGGATCGGCCGGCGGTTCAGGTGGGCGACCCGTTCATGGGCAAGTTGCTGCTCGAAGCCACCCTCGACGCCATCCGTCAGGGGCTCGTTGCAGGCGTGCAAGACATGGGGGCCGCCGGCCTGACCAGCAGCGTCGGCGAGATGGCGCATCGCGCGAGCCTCGGCGTCGACTTCCACGTCGACCGCGTTCCGCGCCGCGAGGACGGCATGACGCCGCTCGAGGTCATGCTGTCCGAATCGCAGGAGCGCATGGTCCTGACGGCGAAGCCGGGCAAGGAAGACGAGCTGGTGGCGTTGCTAAGGCGGTGGGAGCTCGACGTGGTGGAGGTCGGAACGGTCGCCGACCACGGACGCTTCCGCATCTACGACGGCGATGACGTGGTAGCCGACATGCCCGTCGGCCCGCTCAACGAGCCGCCGGAGTACACCCGGGACGGGGTCGAGGCACCCGAGGTGACGGCCGCGCGGACACGCGACCTGAGCGACGTGCCGCTTCCCGACGACTTGAAAGCCAACCTGCTCACGCTGCTGGCGAGCCCCACCATCGCCTCGAAACGGCCCGTCTACCAGCAGTTCGATCATCAGGTCATGACCAACACCGTGCTGGTACCGGGCGCTGCCGATGCGGCCGTGATGCGCGTCAAGGGCACGGACTTGGGCGTGGCGGCCACCGTCGACTGCAACGCGCGCTACGTCTACCTCGAGCCGCGGTTGGGCGCGGCGCACGCGGTGGCGGAAGCGGCGAGGAACCTGAGCTGCGTCGGCGCGACGCCCCTGGGCGTGACCGACAACCTCAACTTCGGCAACCCCACCGAACCGACGGTGTACTACCAGATGCAGCAGGCGGTGGAAGGACTGCGCGAAGCGTGCCTGGCGCTGGGCACGCCGGTGACCGGCGGGAACGTGAGCCTCTACAACCAGTACCGTTCCGGCTCGGGGCAACGCGCCATCCACCCCACGCCCACCGTCGGCATGGTGGGCGTGTTGGCGGATGTGAACCGGCGTGCCGGCATGGGCCTGGCGCGCGAGGGCGACGAGTTGTTGCTGATCGGCAGCACCCGTGCGGACCTGGGAGCCAGCGAGTACCTCTACCGGGTGCACGGCATCGAGGCGGGCGCACCTCCGCCGCTCGACTTGGAGTTCGAGGAGAAGGCCCAAGCGATCGTCCGCGGCTTGGTGAGTGACGGGCTGTGTCAGACCGCGCACGACGTCAGCCAGGGGGGCCTGGCGGTGGCGTTGGCGGAGATGGCGCTGGCAGGGACCTTCGGGTTGGACGCGCGCATCGACTTCGGCTCCGGCGCCGGTTCGGGACCCGGCACCGCCGCCGGTGGGTCTGCCGTGGGCGCTCCGCGCCCGGACGAGTTGTCGTTCGGCGAAGCGGCCGCCCGGATCGTCGTGGCGGTCGAGAGCGAATGCGTGCCCGAGGTCCGGGCTCGCTGCAACGCCACCGGCGTCCCGTGCACGCCGCTGGGCAAGGTTACCGGGAAGCGCTTCACCTTGCGGGCGGGCGGCGCCGTGGTGGACGCCGACATCGAGGAACTGCGGGCCGCGTACGAAGCGACGTACCGGAAGGCGCTACGCTGATGGCCATGGATGACGAGCGAAGGCGCCGCGGCACCGACGATGGCTCCGGTGACGGCGAGGGTGAGGCACGTGTGTTCCGTCGCTTCGAGGAAGGCATCGACGACGACAAGCCGCACGAGGAGTGCGGCGTGTTCGGCATCTGGTCGCCGGTCGAGGCCGACATCGCCGGCCTGGCGCACCTGGGCATCTTCGCGTTGCAGCACCGCGGTCAGGAGTCGTGCGGGATCTGCGTGGCGTCGCCGGACCAGATCCGCATCGAGAAGGACATGGGCATCGTCAGCGAGGTATTCACCGAGGACCGCATCGAACGCTTACGCTTCGAAGGCGCCCGCGTCGGCATCGCCCACACGCGCTACTCGACGACCGGCTCGAGCCTGCGCTTCAACGCTCAGCCACTGACGGTGCGCTCGAACAAGGGCCTGCTTGCGCTGTCGCACAACGGCAACTTCACCAACGCGCGCGCCATCCGCGACCAGATGCTCGGCGAGGGCGCGGTGTTCCAGACGACCAACGACAGCGAGGTGATGATCAACCTCATCGCCCGCTACGCCCATCTCGACCTGGTCGAGGCCACCGCCCGCGCGATGCGCGAACTCGAGGGTGGCTTCGCGGTGGTGCTGATGGACCGGCACCGGCTCATCGGCCTGCGCGACCGCCACGGCGTGCGTCCGCTGGTCATCGGCCGCTACGAGGGCGGTTGGGTGTTCGCCTCGGAACCGTCCGCGCTGCATGTGATCGGGGCGGAGTTCGTGCGCGACGTCGCGCCCGGCGAGCTGGTGATGGCGAGCGAGGTGGGCTTGACGAGCGTGCAGGTGCTCGAGCCCCAGCCGACCCCGTGCGCCTTCGAGTGGATCTACTTCGCACGCGACGACTCGCGGCTCGACGGCGTCGAGGTGCACGACGCGCGCCTACGGATGGGGGAGGCGCTCGCGGCCGAGGCGCCTGTCGAGGCCGACGTCGTGGTGGGCGTGCCCGATTCGGGCCTCCCTGCCGCCATCGGGTATGCCCGCGCCAGCGGCATCCCGTTCGACTTCGGACTCTACAAGTCGCCGTACGCGGGCCGCACCTTCATCAATCCGACCCAGCGGCTGCGCGACCTCAAGGTCAAGCTGAAGCTCGCGCCCACGGTGGCCGTCCGCGGCAGGCGCGTGGTGCTGGTCGACGACTCCATCGTGCGCGGCACCACCTCGGGCAGGATCGTGCAACTGCTGCGCGAAGCGGGCGCCACCGAGGTCCACTTCCGGGTGTCGAGTCCGCCGATCCGCTACCCCTGCTACTACGGCATCGACACCGCTGCGCGGCAGGAACTGGCCGCTGCCACCATGACCGTCGAGGAGATCCGGCAGCGCATCGGCGCCGACACGCTGCACTTCTTGAGCCAAGAGGGCCTCTCGCGGGCGCTGGGGTTGGCGCGCGCGTGCATGGCGTGCTTCGACGGAGCGTACCCGGCCGGGCATCCCGGGGACGAAGCCGAGAAGGACGCGTTGGGATACGAGGTCCTGGTCTGAGCCTAGGGCCGCGGGTCGTTGCCGCGGTGCCGTAGTACCAGCCACACGAAGCGCGCCAGACGCGGCGCGCGCCGCCAGCGCCTGCGGTCCGACGCCACCCGGAACGCCCACTCCACGCCCCAGCGCGACGTCCACGCGGGCATGCGCATCACGGTGCCCGCCAACACGTCGAGCGTGCCGCCGACGCCGATCATGATCGGTGTAGCGAGTTCCTCGGCGTGCTCGGCCAGGAACCGCTCCTGTCCTTCCCCCAGGCCCGCGAGGAGCAGGTTGGGCGCGGCCGCGCGTACCGCGGCGCACACCTGGCCCGTCTCGTCGGGGCGACGGAAGTAGCCGTGGTGCGTGCCGGCCACCGTCACGCCGAACCGCTCCCTGGCCGCATCGGCAGCAGCCTCGGCGACGCCGGGCTTGCTGCCCAAGAAGTAGACCCGCAGCTCCCGACCGCCCAGGCGCATCGCCGCGGCCACCAGGTCGACGCCGGGTACGCGACCCGGAAGCGGGTCGCCGCCCTGGCGTGCCGCCCAAGCGATACCGACGCCGTCGGCGACGCTCAGGTCGGCGTGGCGTAGGGCCACGGCCAGGGGTTCGTCGGCGAGTGCCTGCACGACGATCTCGGGGTTGAGCGTGACGACCAGGCGGCCCGGCCCGGCCTGGTCTCCGGCGGGCGCCAGCGCTTCGCGCACGATCCACTCCGCCGCCTGTGACGGCGTGACGGCGTCGACGGGGAAGCCGAGTACGTACCTGCGGGGAGGATTGGGGGTCGTCATGCGACGCGTTCAGCCGGCGGCCGGCGCGAAGTGGTACAGCGCTGCGGGTTCGCCCGCCTCGACGGAGGTCAGCTCGGGCACGGCGTCGAGCACCGATACTCGGGCGGACACGGCAAGGTCCTGCTCCAGGCCGATGGCGCGGAGGTAGTGTCCGGCGGTGGAGTTCCACAGGGCGTCGAGCGGATCGGGAAGCGCGCGCAGCAGGCCCAGGGCAAAGCGCGTCGCGCCGCTGGGGCGGGCCGACGGCAGGCGTGCGTGGAGGAGCCCGGCGATCAGGCCGGCCGCCAACGTGTCGTCGATGTCCGGCTCGCCGGCGAACCCGCTGCCGACCAGGTCCACCCGCTCTCGGGCGACGGAGGCCGCGCGTTCGGCCACGGCGCCGGCGTTCACCAGCGACGCCAACAGGACGTGCCGAGCCTGCGCGACCTGTTCGAGCCAGCGAGGCGCGTTCTCCGAGACCATCACCACGGAGCGCCCCGCTACGTCGGCGGCGGCTAGCAGCGCGGGCGAGTTGCCGTGATGGAAGCCCTCCGGCGGGACACCCTGACGCTCCCCGACCAACAGGTGGCCAGCGTCCCGCGCCGCCCGCGCGCGTCGTAGCGACGGCGTGAGCGCCAGGGCCGCGATCCCTTTTTCGAACAGCATCGGCGCGACGGTGCACGTGCGCAGCACGTCCACGAGCACCACCACGTCGGTGTACGGACCGTTGGGGATGGGATCGGTGTGGATCAGCATGGCGGGCGAGGGTGTCGGCTCACGGGAACGCCGCGCCGGCGGCGGCGTCGCGGCATGAGCGGAAGTCTATCACGGGCCTCGTCGTTCGCTTCGCCGCACGTGCGCAGGCGTCGTACAGCGCCACACGCCGCCGCGCGCCTGTGGGTAAGCTGCCGTGTGCCTCACACGCCATCGTCACCGCATCCCGACTTCGGAACGGCGTACCGGAACGGCACGCTCGACGCGTTCTTCGACCTGACGCCAGGAGACGTGGCCGGCGCGCTCGCGCAGCCGAGGACGGTGCGGCGGGCGGAACTCGCCACCGCCTTGCGGCGGTACGCCGAGCGGATCGGCTCGCCACCGGCCGTGGTCCGCAACGTCGAGCGCCTGCTGCACCCCGAGGCGCGCGCGGTCGTCACCGGCCAGCAGACGGGTTTGTTGCTGGGGCCGACCTACACCTTGTCCAAGGCCGCCACGGCAGTGCGCTTGGCCCAGCGCCTCGACCGCCCCGAGCGCCCGGTCGTGCCTGTCTTCTGGCTGGCGAGTCAGGACCACGACGCCGCCGAGATCGACCACACCTACCTGCTCGACGGCTCGGAAACGCTACGGCGTGTGTCCGTGTCGTTGCCCGACGGCGTGGCTGCCGGGCGCATCCCCTACGTGCCTGCCATGCTCGACGAGGTGCGCGACGCGATCGAGCGCCAGACGCCCAGGCCACGCTTCGCAGAGGCGTCGATGCGCCTGTTCGAAGAGGCGGCCGAGAACGCGGCGACCTACGTCGACTGGTTCGCAGGCATCCTCACCCGCCTCCTCGGCGACGCGGGCTTGGTGCTGGTCGACCCGCTGCAGGCGGACGTGGCGGAGCTGTTCCGAGACGTGCTGGAGCGCGAGATCGCCGAGCCGGAGACGACCTCCGAAGCGGTGAACGAGGCAGGCAGACGATTGAAGCAGCTGGGGTACGAACCTCAGCTCGGGCGTGGAGCGCACGCCACCAACCTCTTCTTGGAGGTGGGCGGCGCCGACCTGCCGCGTCGCGTGCTGCTGCGTCACGAAGGAACGACCTTCCACGCCGAGGGCCGCAGCTACGGCGCCGCCGACTTGGTGGCGTTGCTGCAGGAGGATCCGACCGTGATCACGCCCGCCGCCGGCCTCCGGCCGGTGGTGCAGGACGCGCTCCTTCCCACTGCCGTCTTCGTGCTGGGGCCGGGTGAGCTGCGCTACGTCGCCCAACTCCGCGGCGTGTATCGCTTCCACGGCGTGGCCATGCCGCTGGCCTGGCCGCGGGCGCAGGCCACGGTGCTGGAGCCGGTCGCGACGCGCCTGCTGGACGGTCTAGAGGTCTTCGCAGCGGAGTTCCGTGCCGCGCCCGACGCGATCCTCACGCGGCGCCTGCTCGAGCGGCACGGCCACGCGGCGCGCTTCCACCAGGCCACCGCCACGCTCGAGCAAAGCTACCGCGAGCTGTTGAAAGAGGTTCGCGGGATCGACGTGACGCTGGAGGGCACGGTGCGCCGCGCCCGTCGGCACCTCGACATGAGTCTCGAACGATTGCGGGAGAAGACCGCCGCCGCCCTCAGCCGCGACGACGACGTCCTCAAACGGCAGGTGGAGCGCTTGACGGCGCACCTCCTACCGCTGGGGCAACCGGCGGAGCGCGTGCTCAGTCCGTTCAGCCACGCGCTGAAGTTCGGCGCCGAGCCGCTCGTCGATCTCTTCCTGGCGATGGAGCCTGAGGGCGAGCAGGAACTACGGTTGTAGCGCAGGTCTGGTGGCGCCGGTCGGCCGGTCGTTGCTGGAGTGGCGCCGGTCGGCCGGTCCTTGCTGCGGTGGCGCCAAGTGGCCGGTCGTTGTTGGCGTGGGCGCCCGTCCGCTTGGATCTACGGTGCCGGGGACGGTCAGCGGCGGTCGGTGACGGAGTAGTTGGGCGCGTCCTTGGTGATGGTCACGTCGTGCGGGTGCGACTCGACAAGGCTTGCCTGCGTGATGGTGACGAAGCGTGCGTCGCGCTGCAGCGCGACGACGTCGGGCGTGCCGCAATAGCCCATGGCCGACCGGAGACCACCTGCGAGTTGGTACAGCACGTCACCGACGGGGCCCTTGTAGGCGACCATGCCCTCGATCCCTTCCGGGACGAGTTTCTCCTGGTTCGCCTGGTTCCCTTCCTGGAAGTAGCGGTCGGCGCTGCCACCGGACATCGCTCCCAGGCTGCCCATGCCGCGGTACGCCTTGTAGCGGCGTCCGTCGCGCAGGATGTCCTCGCCCGGAGCCTCGCTGGTGCCCGCCAACATCGAGCCCATCATCACCGCGTCGGCACCGGCGGCGATGGCTTTGGCCACGTCGCCCGAGTACTTCACGCCGCCGTCGGCGATCAGCGCCACGTCGGCGTCCTTCGTCACCTGGGCGACCGCCATGATCGCGCTGAGCTGTGGCATGCCGACGCCGGTGACGACACGCGTGGTGCAGATGCTGCCGGGGCCGACGCCGACCTTGACGCCGTCGGCGCCGCGCTCGATGAGAGCGGCGGCGGCCGCCGCAGTGGCGATGTTGCCCGCCACCACGTCGACGTCGAACGCCTCCTTGAGGTAAACCAGCGCGTCGAGGATGCCTTGGCTGTGTCCGTGGGCGCTGTCGAGCACGAGCGCGTCGGCGCCCGCATCGACCATGGCCGCCGCGCGCGCTTCGAGGTCGGCGCTCACGCCGACCGCCGCAGCGACGCGTAGACGTCCGAGGTCGTCCTTGGCGGAGTTCGGGTACGCGACCCGCTTGGTGATGTCCTTGATGGTGATGAGCCCACGCAAGTAGTTCTCGTCGTCGACGACCAGGAGCTTCTCGACCTTGTGCTTGCGCAGGATGTCGCGCGCATGCTCCAGCGTGGTGCCCACGGGGACCGTGACGAGGTTCTCGGCCGTCATCAGCTCGGCCACCGGGCGCGTCATGTCGGTCTCGAAGCGCAGGTCGCGGTTGGTGAGGATGCCGACGAGCTTGCCTGAGGTGTCGACGATCGGCACGCCGCTGATGCGGTACTCGGCCATCAGGTGCTCGGCGTCGCCGATGGTGGCGTCGCGCATGAGCGTGATGGGGTCGACGATCATGCCCGACTCCGAGCGCTTCACCTTGCGAACCATCTCGGCCTGGTGCTCGATCGACATGCGCTTGTGGACCACGCCGATCCCGCCCTGCCGCGCCATGGCGATCGCCATCTGCGTCTCCGTGACGGTGTCCATGGCGGCCGAGACGAGTGGCAGGTTCAACGTGACGTTGCGCGAGAAGCGCGACCCGAGCTCGACCTCGCGTGGCAGCACGGCGCTGTGCGCCGGCATCAACAACACGTCGTCGAAGGTCAGGGCGGTGGAGACGATCTTGCCGCTGCGAACGGCCGGGTCGGTCGCGATATCGGGTCGGGTCATGCGTCACCTCGGGTCGGTTCGGAGCCGCGGGCGGGCGTCGTGCATGGCGTCCACGTGGTGCGTCGCGAACCGTTGGCGCCGGTCCGCGGCGCTGGCGTTGGGCAAGTATAGCCGTGGACCCTCCGGCCCGACGTCGGAGTCGCGTGGTGTCTCAAGGGCGAGTCGCCGGCAGTTGCTGCAGCTCAGGGGTGGGTCGCCAGCAGGTCTTGTAGCGGCGCCAGCCAGCGTTCCGGCAGGCGCACGGCGTGCCCGTCCGCGTCGGTGGGAACGTGCTCGCTCCTACCGGTCGCGACCAGCGCGCCGTCGCTGGGACGTGAGATGCGGTAGCTGAACGCCACGCGGCGGCTGCGCGCCTCCTCTAGGCGCGTCTCGACGACCAGCTCGTCGTCGAAGCGGGCGGCTGCCCGGTAGTCGAGCCCGATGTGCGACACCGCCAACGACGTGCCTTCGTCCTCCATCGCGCGGTAGCTGAGGCCGCGCCGCCGCAACCATTCGACCCTCCCCGCCTCGCACCACACGACGTACGCGCTGTGGTGCGCGATGCCCATCTGGTCGGTCTCGGCGAACCTCACGCGGATGGTGGTGTCGCTCATGCTCCTCCTCGTTCCGGCGGCGCCGCTCGGTGGCGTGACGCCGCCGCCTCTGCGCCGCCGACGGCGATGGCCCAGGCGGGGGCGTGCCCGTGCCGCACCAGGGCCGCGACGACCTTGCGGTCCAAGACGGACATGGCCAGTGCGGGAAGTTGGTGCCAGGGCGCGAACCGTCGTTCCGGTGCGTGTTCGCCGGGCATCTCGCGGGGTGACTCGGTCGGCGCGATCATGCGTTCGTCCGTGAGGCAGGGGGTGAGCACCAAACGGAAGTGCGTGTAGGCGTGCCGGATCTCCGGCAGGCGTTGGCACGCTTGCCGATCGCCTGGCGCGGCCACGTGGACAGCGTCTCGTGCGTGGGCACCGTCACGGTCGAACGCGCCCGTCGGCGTCGGTGGGCATTCGTGCTGCGGGAAGCCCCACAGGCCCTCGAGCATGCCGCCGCGCCTGCGTTCGAGGAGCACGCCGTCGGCCCGTCGAATCACCCAGGCGTAGCGTTCTCGTGTCGGTGGCCTTCGCTTCTGGCGCGATCGTGGGAAGCCTTCGGGTCCGGTGGCGTGGGCGCGACAGCAACTTCGCACCGGGCAACGTTGGCAAGACGGCGATCGCGCGGTGCAGACGGTGGCGCCCAGTTCGACCAGCGCTTCGGCGTAGTCGCCGTGCCGAGCCGCCGGCCCTCGGGCGAGGAGCTCCTCGGCCAGTGCGCCGTCGTTCGGGGCGTCGCGGTGGCCGCTCAGCCGGCAGGCGAGGCGCCGGACGTTCGCGTCCACCGCCACGACGCGCCGGTCGAAGGCGAAGGCGGCGATGGCGGCTGCGGTGTACGGGCCGATCCCTGGCAGCGCGCGAAGCACGTCGGGGTCGGCGGGGACCTCGCCGTCGTGATGTTCTTCAAGTGCGCCGGCGGCGCGATGCAAGGCGTGCGCACGGCGGTAGTAGCCCAGCCCTTCCCACGCGCGCAAGACGTCGTCGCGCTCGGCGCGCGCCAGGGTAGCGAGGTCGGGGAAGCGTGCGAGCCACTCCGGGAAGTGACGCTGCACCGTGCGAACGCGTGTCTGCTGCAGCATCGCTTCCGACACCAGCACCGCGTACGGGTCGCGCCTGGTGCGGGCTCCGGGCACGCGCCACGGTAGGTCGCGCCGGTGGGCGTCGAAGTGCGCCAGCAGGCGGGTGGCGAAGTCGTCGCGGTCGCCGGGCATGGGACAAGCGTACCCGGGAGGGCGGGGAGGCGGATGCTAGACTCCGCTCGGGAGCACCCGTGGCACAGAGCAAAGACCGTTCCATCGGCGCGGAGTTCCACGCCCAAACGAAGTTCCGCCGCGGCCAGCTGCCGGGGGCGCGAACGCGCGTGGCGCCGCCGTTCAAGGTCTATGCCAACCCGCAAGAGGTAGCTGCGCTGCCGTCTCCGCAACTGAAGGGCGGAACGGGGATCTGGACCGCGCTCTCCGCGGCGCGAAACGGCGTGGCCGAGGGCGGGCGCCTGAAGCAGGCGCACCTGTCGCAGCTGCTTTGGGGGGCGGCCGGCTTCACCTTCGGGCGGGAACGGATCCACCTCAGCGCGCACGGTGTGTCGTCGTTGGAGGCGTACGTCCTGGCACGCAACGTCCAAGACCTGTTCGCAGGCGTCTACCACTACAACGCGCGCGACCACAGCCTCGAGCACCTGGAGATGGGCGACCCGAGCCAGGCCCTCGCCGACACGCTGCTGGCGCCCCTCGAGGTTGGCGCGCAGGCGGCCGTGGTCTGTTTCACGGGCATCCCGGGGAGGCACCGCGCCGCCGAAGGCGGGCGCGCGTACCGCTACCTGTTCTTCGACGCCGGCGCGGCCGCGCAGGACTTGGTCCTCGGCGCGAGCGCGCTCGGGCTGGCGGCGCAGTTCGTGGCCGACTTCTACGACGACGAGCTTGCGCGCTTGCTCCACATCGACGGACGCAGCGAGATCCCGCTGTGCCTGGTGGCGCTCGGTTCGTGAGGCGTGCGCTCGCCGGCCCCCGATTCTGGGCAGGACGCCTTCGACCATCGCGGCGAACTTTCGAACCGAAAGCACAGACAACCGGTCGGGCAGGAAGCCACCGCTTCGCCGGAGCTTGGAGCCGGCACCGAAAGCGGGTCGGTCGAACGGCGCAACAATCGTAAGAAGTGCCGACAGGGACGATAAAAACTCGATTTGACACGAACTCGCTGCGGGCGTAGGATGCCCGTCGCGCCGCCCAAGCGGGGTGCCGCCGCCACAATGGCTCGACGGCCGCGCCGTCGAATCGAAAGCGCGCGTTCCTTCCGGAGGTCCGACATGCCCACGCCCCAACCCACGCTCCTGACCATCGACACCCCATACGGCCGCATAGACGTCGACCCGGCCGGCCTTCGACTCGGCGAGTTGCTCGTCACCGACGAGGGCGCCGAACTGGAAGTCGTCGGCCTCGACCCGCTGCGCTTCGAACCGGCGCCAGAAGAGGACGAGGACTGGGGCGAGTGACCCCGCGCATCGCACTGATCTACGACCGGCTGCGGGCCGAGGAGCGACTGCTGTTCGAGGCGTTCGAGCGGCTCGGCGTTCCGGTGGAAGCGGTCTACGCCCCGGCGCTCGCCGTCGACCTGGCGCGTGAGCTCGACGCTCCCGACGTGGCGTTGGTGCGGTGCGTGTCCCAGACACGCGGCGCCGCGCTCGCCCGCGTGTACGAGGCAGCCGGGACGGCCGTCGTCAACCCGGCTCGCGTGATCGACACCTGCGGCGACAAGCTCGCGACCAGCGTCGCGATGGTGCGCGCGGGCGTCCCCACGCCGCGCACCGGGGTGGCGTTCGACCGCGAGGGCGCGTTCACGCTCGCCGAGTCGCTGGGGTACCCGGTCGTGGTGAAACCGGTGATGGGAAGCTGGGGCAGGATGGTCGCGCGCTTGTCCGATCGCGACGCGCTGGAGGCCGTGTTGGAGCACAAGGAGGCGCTCGGTGGTCCTCAGCACCGGATCTTGTACCTACAGGAACACGTCCGCAAGCCCGGGCGCGACATCCGCGCGTTCGTGCTGAGCGATCCCGTGCTCGGGGACGACGTCATCGCGTCCATCTACCGCCACAGCGACCACTGGATCACCAACACCGCCAGGGGAGGCACGGCGACGAACTGCGAGGTCACGCCCGAACTGCGCGCCGTGTCGTCGGCAGCGGCGCGTGCGGTAGGCGGGGGCGCGGTGGCGGTGGACCTCGTCGAGGCCGAGGACGGACTGCGGGTGGTCGAGGTCAACCACACCATGGAGTTCCGCAACTCCATCGACACCACCGGCGTAGACATCCCGGGTCGGATCGCGCGCTTCGCCCTCGACGTGGCCGAGGCGCGAGGCGGTAGCGGGGTCGCTGCGCCCATGCGAGCGGTTCCTGGCAGCGGCGGCGCGGTACCCGTGCGCGCGGCCCGTCAGCGTGACGGCGCGGCCGCTGCGCGCGGGTAGACTGACGCGCATGGATCGCCTGCGGGTGGCGGTGGTGGGGGCGTCGGGGTACGCCGGGGGCGAGTTCTTGCGTCTGGCGTTGGGGCATCCGTTCCTCGAGGTCACGCAGGTGACCAGCGAGCGCAACGCCGGCATGCCCGTGGGCTTGATCCATCCCAACCTGCGCGGCGTCACGCGCCTGCGCTTCACGCAGTTGGTCGAGCTGAACGACGCCGACCTGCTCGTGTCGGCATTACCGCACGGCATGACGGCAGCGGCGATCGACACTCTGTTCGCGCACGCGCCGCGTCTCATCGACCTGTCGTCCGACTTCCGCCTTCGCGATGTCGAGCGGTATCGCAGGTACTACGGCCACGAGCATCCGCGGCCGGACCTGCTCGGGACGTTCGCCTACGCGAACCCCGAACGGAACCGAAGCGCGCTCGTGGGCCAGGCGCGCATCGCGGGCGCGGGTTGCATCGCCACGGCGACGCTCATCGGCCTGACGCCGCTGTTCCGCGCCGGCATCGTGGCTCGGGCAGACGTCGTTGCCGAGGCGAAGGTCGGTTCCAGCGCCGCCGGGAACCGGCCCAGCCTATCGGGCCACCACCCCGAGCGTTCCGGCGCGGTGCGCACCTACGCTGCCACGCGCCACCGGCACACGGCCGAGATCGAGGAGCACCTTCCTGGCGTCCGACTGCACCTCACCGCGACGGCGGTCGAGCGGGTTCGCGGGATCCTGGTCACGGCACACGTGTTCCTGGCCGACGGCACCAGCGAGCGCGACGTGCTGGCGGCGTACCGCCAGGACTACGAAGACGAGCCGTTCGTGCGCCTGATCCAGGCGCGGCGGGGCGTCTGGCGCGTTCCGGATCCGCGTGTCCTGGACGGCAGCAACTGGTGCGACGTCGGCTTCGAACTGGACCCGGACAGCGGGCGCCTGGTCGTGCTTTCCGCCCTCGACAACTTGGTGAAGGGAACGGCGGGTCACGCCCTGCAATCCTTGAACGTCGCGATGGGATGGGACGAGACGCTCGGGCTCGGCTTCCCCGGACTGCACCCGTGACGGCGGATCGCACGGTGGTGGTGAAGGTCGGCGGCGCGGACGGTGTCGATCTGGACGCCGTGGCTGCCGACGTGGCCACCCTCGCGGAAGACGCGCGTGTCGTGCTGGTGCACGGCGGCAGCGCGGAGACGAACCGACTGGCCGCGGCGCTGGGGCACCCACCGCGCTTCGTGACGAGCCCGTCGGGGCACACCAGCAGGTTCACCGACCGGCGCACGCTGGAGATCTTCGAGATGGTCTACTGCGGCAAGGTGAACAAGGGCATCGTAGAGCGGCTCCAGCGGCTGGGGACGAACGCGCTCGGCCTGTCCGGGCTCGACGGACGCCTCTTGGAGGGTCGCCGCAAGGCTACGGTGAGGAGCGTCGAGGACGGCAAGACGGTCCTGCTCCACGGTGACTACACGGGCACCGTGGAACGCGTCGACGCGCGTTTGCTGCACCTGTTGCTCGACGCCGGGTACCTGCCGGTGGTGACGCCGCCTGCGGCGAGTTTCGAAGGGGAGGCCATCAACGTCGACGGCGATCGCGCCGCGGCTGCCATCGCGGTCGCCCTCGAGGCGGACGCGTTGGTGTTGCTCTCGAACGTGCCGGGGTTGCTGCGAGACTTCCCGGACGAAGCGAGCCTGATCGCATCGGTGCCGGTTGGCGAAGCGGAGGCCCACGTACGCTTGGCCCAGGGACGGATGAAGCGCAAGGTGATGGGCGCCGCGGACGCCGTGAAGGGAGGCGTCGGGCGCGCGGTCATCGGCGACGCTCGCAGGACCACGCCGGTGCGGGATGCGTTGGCGGGGATCGGGACGGTCGTCGCGTGAGCGAGTGCCGCGTGCGAGGTAGACCGACCACTACGTTGCGCCTAGAAAGACCGTTCGGTATGACCGCTGGATATGCTATCCCCGACGCGTTTGGCAGCTCTGCACGTGACGAGTCGGCGGCAACACCGGAAACACCGTAGAAGCCAGGAGGCGAGCGATATGACCGGTACGAACGACGATCACCCGGGTAGGGGCGCAAGCGGTTCGGCGGACACCGCGGCCGGCGCTGGTTGGGTTGGCCCGAAGGAGGGCGCTGCGGGACCGCCGGTTGGCACTACCGAGATCCTCGAGCGCGACGCCGTCCACCGCTCCGGCCTATGGGAGCCGGACGCGGTGTTCGTGCGCGGTGAGGGGGCCGTGCTCTACGACGCAGACGGCCGTGCCTACCTCGACTTCATGGCGGGTATCGCGGTGGCAAGCGTCGGCCACGCCAACGAACGCCTGGCAGCGGCGGTGGCCGAGCAGGCGAGACGGTTGATCGTCTGCCCGCAGAACCTCGGCAACGACACGCGCACGGCATTCGTGGACGCGTTGTTCCGGTTCGTTCGCCCGCCGCTGGAGCGGGTCTTCCTGGCCAACTCGGGGGCGGAGGCGAACGAGGCCGCCCTCAAGTGGGCGCGTGCCGCCACGGGCAGACGGCGTTTCGTGGCCGCCAAGCGTGGCTTCTCCGGGCGCACCATGGGGGTGCTGCCGCTGACGTGGGAGCCGAGCTACCGCGAGCCGTTCGAGCCGCTCGGGGTGCAGGTCGACTTCGTACGCTACGACGACCTAGGTGAACTCGATGCGGCCGTCACGGAGGAAACCGCGGCGGTCCTGCTGGAACCGATCCAGGGAGAGAGCGGCATCCACGTCGCCAGCGACGCGTACCTACGCCGCGCCCGCGACGTCACGCGCGAACGGGGCGCGCTGCTGATCCTCGACGAGATCCAGTCGGGCGTCGGCCGGACGGGGACGTTCCTTGCCAGTGAACACGCCGGCGTGAGCGCCGACGTCGTGACCTTGGCCAAGGGTCTGGCGGGCGGGGTGCCGATCGGCGCCGTGCTGATGACCTCCGAAGTGGCCGCCGCGATGCCCAAGGGCGGGCACGGCACCACCTTCGGCGGCAACCCGCTGGCCGCCGCCGCCGGCCTTGCCGTGCTCCAGGAGATCGAGGAGCGCGACCTGCTGGCGCAGGCGTCGCGGCTGGGCGAACGCCTGATGCAGGGCTTGCGAGCGTTGGCGAGCGACCGCGTGCGCGAGGTGCGCGGCCGTGGGCTGATGGTAGGTGTGGAGTTGAAGGAGAAGGCGGCTCCCGTCATCCGCGCACTGAAGGACGCTGGCGTGCTCACGATCGCCGGGGGGCCGACCGTGATCCGCCTGTTGCCGCCGCTGATCGTGACCGAAGCGCAGGTCGACGAGGCCGTTGCCCGGATCGGTGCCGTGCTGGCGAGGGGATGACGGCAATCACGTCCACGAGCACACCCAGCGGCACCGTCGATCCGGTCCAGATCCTGCTGGAGACGGTGCGGAGGCCCAGCCCGTCGGGTGCGGAGGGCGAGGTGGCCGCGTACCTGGTGGACGTGATGGCCAGGTTCTGCGACGAAGCGTTCGTGGACGACGCCGGCAACGCGGTCGGGCGCTGGGGCGACGGCCCGTTGCGCATCACCCTGTTGGGGCACATCGACACCGTCCCTGGCGCCATCCCGGTTCGCATCGACGAGCACGGCGTACTGCACGGCCGTGGCGCGGTGGACGCCAAGGGCAGCTTCTGCGCCGCGGTGGCTGCCGTGGCGCGGCTACCGGCGACGCTCGCGTCGCGCCTCCGGCTGCGCTTGATCGGCGCCGTGGGCGAGGAGTCACCGGGCAGCCCGGGCGCGCGGCATGCGCTCGCGGCCTACGAGACGCCCGACATGGTCGTCGTGGGCGAACCCAGCGGCTGGGACGCGATCACGTTCGGGTACAAAGGACGAGCCGCGGTCACGGTGGTGGCGACACGACCCAACGTCCACACCGCCACGGACGAGGCGACGGCCTTCGAGACGGTGGTGGACGCGTTCGAGGACGTCCGGGGCTTCTGCCGTGGCTGGAACGCCGGTCACGCCCAAGGAGAAAGGAGCCTCGCCCGCTTCGATGCGCTGCAACTCGCGTTGCTCGACGTGACGGGCACCAACGACGGCCTGAGGCAGGAAGCGCGCGCGAAGTTGCAGTTCCGCCTCCCGCCGGCCCTGCCGCCGGACCGGCTCGACGCCGCCTTGCGCGAACTCGACCTCGGCCCGGACGTGGAACTGCGCTTCGAGGGGGGCGAAGCGGCGCACCGTGCGCCGCGCTCCTCGCGGTTGGCGGCGGCGTTTCGGCAGTCGATCCGTGCGCACGGTGGCACGCCGCGGCACCTCGTCAAGACGGGGACGTCGGACATGAACGTCGTCGCGCCTCACTGGAAGGTGCCGATGGTCGCGTACGGACCGGGCGACGCCACGCTCGACCACACGCCGGACGAGCGGGTCCACCTCGCGGAGTACGCCCGGTCGGTGGAGGTGTTGGCCGCCGCGCTCGTGACGCTGGCGGCCGATGGGCCCACGGACGCGGTGGACGGCGCCGAACCACTCCCGCGATGAGGATTCCGGCACGGTGGGGTACGCGTGCATCCGTATACTGACGGCGGTATGCCCCGCTTCGAGAGCATCGCCCTCGAGTTGCTCGAGTACAAGGTCGCCGAGTATCGCGCCACGCGGGCGGTGCGAGGCGGCGTCGAATCCATGTGGGACTTGCTTGGTCAGCTCACGAACGCCCGCGAACGGTTGACGACCGACGAGCGCCGGCGCTACGAGGAGGTGGCGCGCACGTTGCAGGTCGCCTCCGACCGAGGACGGCCGATCGGCACGGCACGCGACCTCTCCAACCTGGTGCTCGAGGACGAGACGGCGGACGAACTGATGCTCACCGGCGAGGACGTCGACGCACCGCGCGCCGAGGAGACGCCGGAGGAGCGCCAGGAACACGTGGTGTTGCAGCGCGTCGCTCGACGCGTGTGGTGGGACGACGTCGACGAGCTCATCCAGCGTGTGGCGGCCGCATGGCGAGCCGAGCGCGACCGCTACACGGCACGCATCGTGTACGCGACGATCCAGAACCTCCAACGCAATGCCGAGCGAAGGACGTTCTCGCAGGACCTGAGCCTGCGCGGCTTCCAGGTGTTCGAACCGATCCCACCATTGCGCGACCCACTGGTCTCGCTTTCGGATCTCGATTCCTTGTCCGAGATCGTGCGCGAGCTGATCAACCTCGTCATGACGCTCGGCCGGCCCGGCAGCCCGTACCCCGACCTGGCGGTTCCGGAGGGAGGCGCATTGGCCTACCTGCGCAAGGCGGCCATGGCGGTCGCGGCGAACCCGTACGCCGGCCGGATGTCCGCCATCGACGGGCAGATGCCCAGCAGCAAGCAGCTTCGCCTGGCCATACAGGAACTGGCCAAGGAGCGCTTGCCGGAGGAAGAGCGGGCCGCGCAGCGCCGAGCGTTGGAGCGTCGGCTGGCGGAGGTGACGGCCTGGGAGCGGAACGAGCGGCTGGCGTTCCAGCGTGACGCCGCCATGTTCCAGGACCTGGTGCACAGTTTCTTCGACCGACTCGAGGAGTACATGCCCACCTCGGTGGGCGGACACGCGAGCGGGCCTCAGCTGGACGGCGGCGTGCTGTTCGGCATCAACCCGGCGCTGCGCTGGGAGAAGGTGCCGCCGGAGTGCTCCGCGTTGACCGTTCGCATGGTGGGGCCGGTACGACTGACGCTCAAGGGCCACGAGTTCCAGATCGCCGGCGCCGGCAACGCGCGGAGCCTGTTCGTCGACGGCCGCGAGATCGAGCTCGGCAGCGCCAACGTGTTCCAGCTTGGCCGCAACCGCATCGGCATCTTCCGAGAGGGCGACTACGTGCACATCCGGGTGTACGACGAGGGCAGGGCCCTCCCGGTTCGGCTGGCCGAGGCGCTCGTGGTCGCTTACGTGCTCGATGCGGAGCGCAAGGACGACCTGTTGACGACCTTGAAGGTACTGGCCAACAGCGTCAGGGGCGAACCGCAGGAGATCGTGGCGCAAGCGATCACGCGCGCCACCGCCGTCAGCGCGCGCGCGCCCGATCGGCAGAAAGCGCTCGACGGCCTGCTTCGCGGTGCTGCTCGGGCTGCCGGCGTGGCGCTTCCGGAGGAGACCGTCGTCGGCCTGGTGACACGGGTGATGGACGCGGTCGGCGTCGACCCGGGCGACCTCGGCAGTGTGATCGAGCGCGCCGGGGCGGCGGAGTACGACGTCCAGGTCCTCACCGGCGAGCCCCTGACGATCGACCTGGCAGGACTGAAGATCACGGTGCGGCAGTACCGGGGCCGTTCGCGCGAATCGCAGGAGAGCCTGGTAGCGATGCTTCCCGGCCAGGTCCTGGGTTCGTTCACCGACTACCTCTTGGCGCCGCACGGAGCGGGAACGCTGTTGTTCGCCCGCGGCGATCAAGAGGTGGCCGTGCTCCACTTGCCCGCGACCCGCGCCACCGCTGTCTGAGCGCACGAGAGGAGACGAGCCGTCATGACGGAACCTTTGAGCGTCGAGCGAATCCGGGACGCGCTGCAAGCTCTACCCGAGTGGGAACACGCGCACGACCGCATCCGCCGCAATTACCGGTTCGCCGACTTCTCCCAGGCGTTCGCGTTCATGACGCGGCTGGCGCTCCTGGCCGAGAAGCAAGGTCACCACCCGGAACTGAGGAACGTCTACTCGCGCGTGGTGGTGGAGCTGACCAGCCACGACGCCGGCGGCATCACGGAGCGTGACCTCGAACTCGCGCGGGCCATCGACGCGCTCGACTGACGCTCGGACCCGTCAGGGTCAGGGAGAGGGTGGCGCCTCGCGCGGCGGCGAGAAGGTGTAGGCGTCCGTGAGGCGCTCGAGGTCGGCATCGTCCACGCGACCGTCGCCGTCGATGTCGGCGGCAAGGTTCACGCCCTCGCTTCCGTACGCTCGCCCCAAGGCCTCGAGGTCGTAGAAGTCGACCACACCGTTGCGATCGAGGTCTTCCGGTACGAAGCTCTGCTGCGCCCGGAACGCGGCCGCGTCGGCGACCGTCGGCGTCGTCCAGGCGGCATCGACCGCGTAGGCCATGACGCCGCCGTCACCTTCCGGCAGGCCCAACGACACACCGAGTTCGTGCAGCAGCACCGCGCGCCTTGCTTCACCGACGGTAGGCGACACGAGCGCCTCCAGACTGGACGAGCCGTCGGGCAGCGACCACACCAGCGTCAGGGACGACGCATCTGGGCCGAGCAGGTCGAGGTCGCCGTAGCGGACGGTCCGGTTCGCCTCGTCGACGATCTCGAAGCGTGCCAAGTCGTCGGTGGCCGCGGACCATGCTGCCGCGGCCTCGGCCACGGCCGAGGACAGCAAGAGCGGCCCGTCACGATCGTCGACCGCGAGTCGCACGGTCTTGGAGGGTGGTGCTACGGCGGCCGCGGCACCGTCGGCCGCGGCACCGTCGGTCGATGCGTCGTCTGCCGATGCGTCTTCGGTCGCGGCGGTGTCGGCTTCGTCGTCGGCCGGTGCGGCCGGCGCGTCCGGGGGTGATTCGCTGTCCGTGTCGGGTTCGGCGTCGGCGTCTTCCGGTGCGTCCGCGCCCGTGTCACCGCTCGGGTCCGTGTCGCCGCTCGGGTCCGTGTCGGTGTCGGTGTCCGTGTCGCCGGTCTGGTCCGTGTCGGCGTCGGTACCCGTTTCCTCGCCGGCATCGCTCGCGCCTGCCGGCGCCGTTTCGTTCGCCGGCGGCGCGTCGCCACGCAACAGCGCTTCTGCCGCATCGAGGACGGTTTCCACGCCGGCACCCACCTCACTGCGCACCAGGCGACCATCCGCGTCGACCGCCAAGAAGGCGCCATCGTCGTCCTGGAGGCCGCCGGGGCCAAAGCGCCAGAGTCCTTGGCGCACGCCGACCAGAGGCGAGGCCAGGCCCTCGTCGTCGTAGGCGAACACGAGAACGCGCTCCCCGAGTTCCCAACGGGGAGAACCTGCGACGGTGAGGCGTGGCCCGCCCGGCACCTCGCCGCCCAGGAACGACAGGGTGATCCGCTCGGCGCCGCCCGTGGCAGCGCCCTGGTCCGCGCCCTGGTCTTCGGTCGTGTCTTCGGTCGTGTCTTCGGTCGTGTCCCCGTCGTCCGCCCCCGGCGAGTCGGGGGCGCCACGCACGAGCGCGCGTTCGACGTCGAGCGTGACCGTCGTCCACGGCGTGCCGTCTTCGTCGCTCACTTCGATGTCGGCGACGGTGCCGAGGAACGCCCTCGACGCGGCGAAGAGCATCGCCGTCGGTTCGCGCTGGAGGTAGGTCGTAGCGGTCACGGCGCCACCAAGAACGAACGCGCACAGGACGGTAGCGAGTCGGATGCCGCGGAGAGGACGGTTCATAGGGTTCCCATCGCGCGCGTCGCGGCGACGTCCGTCGTCGCTGGTAGCGCTCCTAGGACGGGCGCGGTGGGGGCGTGTGCAGAGGTGGCGGCGTCAGCGCCGGGGACCGTGCCTTCCGGGCCCTCTTCCTCTAGCTCCTCGTCGGGGGTCCGATCGTCCGGCTCGCCCTCCGCGCCACCGTCGTCCGGCACGCCGTCACGTTCGGCATCGTCGGGCGCGCCCTGGCGCCCTTCGGAACCGCGTTCGAACGCGTGACGCCGGTCGGGATCGGGCGTCTCCGAGAGGAACTCCGTCTCGTACGTGAGGTGGAGGAACTCGGGCGGATCGATCGGCTCGAGCACGAAGCGGAAGAGCTCGCGCTTGCCCTCGAGGGTGTCGCCCAACGGCACGAGGTCGACCTGAAGCGTGCCTTCGCCTGGCTGGGACACCAGGGCGAGGTCCCCGCGCGTCGCCGAGACGCTGCCTTCTCGCAGCCGGAACGCCGACGCGTCCCATCGCACTTGCGTGCGTAGCCCGGTGAGCGCGCGCGCGTCGCGAACGGTCGCGCGGAGCGTCAGGGGCGCGCGAACCTCCGTCTGGGGCACCTCGAAGCGCAACGTGACGGGCGGCGCCGACGTCACGCGCAGGGCGTACTCTTGCACGACCTGCGACAGGTTGGCGTCGGACGCCTTCAGCGTGAAGGCGTAGTCTCCGACCTCCTCCGGGCTGCCGCGGATCACACCGGACTGGAGCGTGAGGCCGGGCGGGAGTTCGCCCGTCTCGACCTGCACGTCGTACGGGCGCAGGCCGCCCACGACGTGGATCGGCTGCTCGTACGGTTCGCGGAGCACGGCGTTCGGCAACGTGGCGCCGACGATGCGGAGCGGTTCGCCCAGGGTGTCGAGTTCGCTGGTGCAGGCAGCGAGCAGCGTGAGGGCCACGAGCGCAAGAAGGTGGTGAGTAAGGCGCCGCGATCGCGTCATGCTTCACCGCCGGCGGGGGGCGTCTTCGTCACCACACACCACTGGTAGCCGTACGGCGGGAGCGTGATGCTGCTCAGCGACCGGTCGAGGAACTCGGGGCCGCTGACCGAGAGGCGTGGCGTCCTTCCGGAGGCGGCAACGGTCGCCCAGGTCGCGCCGCCCGTTCCCACCGCCGCGACCAGGTGCGCGACGTCGATCCGTTGCTCGCGATCGGACAGGTTGTGCAGGCCGATCACGGCGTCCGCGCGCACGTTCGGGTCGTACTCGCCGACGACGGCATCGTGCCCGCCCACGAAGCGACCTTCGACGTGGCGCGCGCCTGGAGCGGTGGAGTCGTCTCCCGTCGGTACCGGAGCAGTGGTGTTGAGCGTGGCGAACACCTCGGGGGGGCCGACGTCGACCACTTCGAAACGACCGCGTCCGAGCGCGGGGTGGCGCTTGCGCACCTGCACCAGTGATCGCACGGCGTGAACGAGGCTCGCCGCGTCGGCACGTTGCGCCTCCACGTTCACGCGAGACCGTCCGTAGACGGGATCGTCGACGACGGGCGCGTACAACACGGCCGCGTTGGAGAAGCCGGCCCCCGGCTCGTCCGCCCACTGCATCGGCGTGCGAACGCCGTCACGGTCCTCGAGGAAGATGTTGTCGCCCATGCCGATCTCGTCTCCGTAGTACAAGATCGGTGTACCCGGTAGCGACATGAGGATGGCGTGCATCGCCTCGATGCGGCGCCGATCGTTATCGAGCAGCGGCGCCAACCTCCGGCGGATGCCCATGTTCAGGCGCATGCGCGGGTCCGGCGCGTAGTGCTCCCACATCCAGGCGCGTTCTTCGTCGGTCACCATCTCGAGCGTGAGCTCGTCGTGGTTGCGCAGGAACACGACCCACTGGCACGCGGGCGGGATGGCCGGCGTCCGGTCGAGGATGCGGACGATGGCATCGCGCCGGCCCTCCGCCAGCGCCAGGTAGAGCCGGGGCATCACGGGGAAGTGGAACAAGAGGGAGAGCTCGTCGTTGCCGTCGCCGAAGTACGGGATCGTGTCCTCCGGCCACTGGTTCACCTCGCCGATCAACAGCGCTCCCGGCTTGATCTCATCGATGTAGGAGCGTAGCTCCTTGAGGTACTCGTGGGTCTCGGGCAGGTTCTCGTTGTTCGTGCCCTCGCGCTCGAACAAGTAGGGGATCGCGTCCATCCGGAAACCGTCGAAGCCCAGGTCCAGCCAGAACCGCACGATGCGCTTCATCTCTTCGCGCACCGCCGGGTTGTCGTAGTTCAGGTCGGGCTGGTGGCGGAAGAAGCGGTGCCAGTAGTACTGACCGCGCTCCGGGTCGTAGCTCCAGTTCGATGTCTCGGTATCTGTGAAGATGATGCGCGTGCCGGCGTAGCGGTCGGGGTCGTCCGACCAAACGTACCAGTCCGAGCGGGGGTTGTCGCGGCTGCGACGGGACTCCTGAAACCACGGATGGTCGGAGCTGGTGTGGTTCAGCACCAGGTCGGTGATGACCTTGAGGCCGCGGGCGTGCGCTTCCTCCAACAGTCGCTGGACGTCGCCCAAGGTCCCGTAGTCGGCATGCACGCCGTAGAAGTCGGCGATATCGTACCCGTCGTCGTGGAGCGGTGACGGGTAGATCGGCAGCAGCCAGATCACGTCGACGCCCAGCCAGACGAGATAGTCGAGGTTCTCGATGACGCCGGCCAGGTCACCGTGGCCATCGCCGTCCGCATCGCGGAACGCGCGAACGTAGAGCTCGTAGAGAACGACGTCCTTGTACCAGTCTTGGCGCACGGGCACCATCCTTCCGATGACGAGGGCGCGGCTCGATTGTACCCGGGAGCGTGGTAAGCTGCAGCCTTGCATGACCTGACGGACAACCCGTCTCCGACGCGCTTCCGGCTGTCGCTGCCGGAGCACGTGCCGGTGCGGCGTCGCGACCTTCATGTGGCGCGAGACGCCCGCGCGCGCTACGGCGTGCCGGCGGATGCGTTCGGGGTGCGTGGTCGCGTTGTGCAGGTGGACTTCGACCTGGCCGAGCGCTGGGCCGAAGCGATGAACGCGCGGCGCGCGCACGACGGGGACGACGGGCTCGTCGCACCGGCCGTTCTGCCGGCAGCCGCGCTGCTTCACGAGCTCATGCACGCCGTCATCGCCACGGTGACGGCCGGCACGGGACGTGCCGCCATGTCCGAGGCGCTGTCGTCGTTCCGAGCGTCCGCCGGCTCCGACACCGCCACACGGTTCCTGACCACGTTGGCCGAGCGCTTCCCGCCGCCACCGGTGGCGGACGCCGAGGTCGACGCATCGGCGTACGTGAAGGGCGCTACCGACGGCGAACCGAACGACGAGGCGATGCTGGAGGAGTTCGTGCTGCTCTTGCTGGCACACGAGAACCGCGCTCTGACCCCACTTCGCGAACTGTTCGAGTTCGGCCCGCTCCATGATGACGCGGCGTACTCGGTGGCGGTGCGGTCGGTCGAGGACGCGCTCAGCGCGGTCGAGGTCGCGGTACCCGGGGGGCCTGGAGCCGAAGGCGCGCCTCCTCGGACGCTGCTGGATCTCTTGCGCGCGCCCTTCCGGGCCCGGCCCGATTCGTTGCTCGATCAGCTGCGGATCGCGTTGGAGATGTGGGCGCCGGTGTTGGGGGAGCGTTTCCAGCAGCTCCTCGAGCAGGTCCTGCGCGCCGCGGACGTGTTGCGTGAGTCGCATAAGGGCGGGCGCCCAGGTCCGGGACCCGGGCCCGGCGCGAACGAACTGCTTCCCGGGTTCGGGCAGGCCGGCAGCGAGCCCGAGGCGTTCACGCCGGACCGGGCGTGGATGCCGAACGTGACGCTGGTGGCGAAGAGCACCTACGTTTGGCTCGAGCAGCTCGAGCGCAGGTTCGGGCGGGAGGTACGCCGCCTCGACCAGGTTCCCGACGAAGCGTTGGCCGAGCTGGCCGCCAACGGCTTCAACGCCCTGTGGCTCATCGGCGTGTGGGAGCGCAGCGAGGCGTCCCGCCGCATCAAGCGCATGCGTGGCCAACTCGACGCTGAAGCCAGCGCCTACGCGGTGCATGACTACGTCGTGGCGCGCGACCTCGGAGGGGACGAGGCGCTCGATCGCTTGCGCGAGCAGGCGTCCGCGCACGGCATCCGGCTCGCAAGCGACATGGTGCCCAACCACACCGGCATCGACGCGCGCTGGGTGGTGGAGCATCCCGAGCGCTTCGTGCAGCTCGATCATCCGCCGTACACCGGGTACACGTTCGGGGGCCCCGACCTGTCGTCCGACCCGCGGTTGGAGATCCGCATCGAAGACCACTACTTCGACGGCAGCGACGCTGCCGTGGTGTTCCAACGCCGCGACGCCGCCACCGGCGAGACGCGCTACCTGTATCACGGCAACGACGGCACGGCGATGCCGTGGAACGACACCGCGCAGCTCGATTACCTCCGTTCCGACGTGCGCGCTGCGGTGATGGACACCATCGTCGATGTGGCGCGCCGCTTCCCGATCGTCCGCTTCGACGCCGCCATGACACTGGCGCGCAGGCACGTGCGGCGCCTGTGGCACCCGCGTCCTGGTGACGGCGGCGCCGTGCCGTCGCGCAGCCGCTTCGGCGTGAGCGAGGAAGCGTTCGAGGCGGGCATGCCGAACGAGTTCTGGCGCGAAGTCGTCGAGCGCATGGCGCGCGAGGCGCCCGACACGCTGCTCCTTGCCGAGGCGTTCTGGCTGATGGAAGGCTATTTCGTGCGCACGCTGGGCATGCATCGCGTCTACAACAGCGCCTTCATGCACATGCTCATGGGCGAGGAGAACGCCGCCTACCGGCGCCTGATCCGCAGCGTGCAGGCGTTCGACCCACGCGTCCTGGAACGGTTCGTCAACTTCATGAGCAACCCCGACGAGGAGTCCGCCGCCGACCAGTTCGGCAGCGGCGACAAGTACTTCGGGGTGACGACCCTGCTGGCCACGCTTCCGGGTCTGCCGATGTTCGGGCACGGCCAGGTCGAGGGGCTACGCGAGAAGTACGGCATGGAGTACCGCCGGGCGAAGCTCGACGAGCAGCCGAACCCCGATCTGATCCGGCGGCACCGCGAGACGGTCGCGCCCCTCCTAAGGCAGCGCGCGCGCTTCGCAGGGGCAACGAGCTACCGCCTCTACGACCTGGTCACGGACGACGGACAGGTCGACGAGGACGTCTACGTGTTCACCAACCGGTCCGGAGGAGAGGCGCTCCTGGTGGCGTTCAACAACTCGCACCGGAGCGTGCGGGGGCGCGCACGCTTCAGCGCGCCGTTCACCGACCGGGATCGAGGCGGCGAGCTACGTAGCGAGCCGATCGTCGACGCACTGGGGTTGCGCCCCGGCGCGGGGCCGTGGGTCACGCTAACCGAGTACGTCGGTGGGGAGAACGTGGTCGTGGCGTACGACGAGCTTACGCGCGGGGGTCTGACGCTCGAGCTGGGTCCGTATCAGGCGAGGGTGTTCCTCGAGGTCCGGCAAGGAGACACTTTGCCGGAGGCGCGAAGCGAGGCGTCCCCAGTCAAGGACGACGTCGTCGGGACGGCCTGGCGCGCGGGCGGCAGCCGGCGGCGTGGCGACGCCGTCCTGTGCCGACCGCGTGGCTTCGGCGCGCGACGCAGGCGCAGCGCGCGGCGGCGCGCCACAGTGGCCGGTCGCCGGCGCTAACCGCCGCTCAGTTGCCCGATTCGGCGGCTCTGCAGGTGCGTGAGCGCCAACGCCAACGCGTCTGCCACGTGGTTGCTGGTCGGGGTGGAGGGAAGGGTGAGGAGCGCCCGCACCATGTACGCGACCTGCGCCTTGTCGGCCTTCCCGGTTCCTACCAAGGCGCGCTTGACCTGCATCGGACCGTACTCGAACACCGGCACGCCGGCTTCGGCGGCGGTGAGGAGCACGACGCCCACGGCCTGACCGACGCGGAAGGCAACGTCGCGTTGCCGGTGGAAGTACTGGCCTTCGATGGCGATGGCGTCGGGCCGGTACGTCTTCAAGAAGTCGTGGAACGCCGCGCGCACCTGAAGCAGCCGTTCGGGCTGAGGTGCGCGCGAGCTGGTGGTGATCAATTCGCTACCCAGCAGCTTGGCACCTGGGCGAACCTCTTCGATGGCCCCGAGCCCGATGTTCGCCAGGCCGGGGTCGACGCCGACGACACGCACTGGGGCGGACGACGCAGCGGCCGTACCTTCGGCCGCCGCGCCGGCGGATGCTGCGCCTGGCCCTCGCGTGCCCATCGACTGCTCAGTACTCCGCCAGGTAGCGGTCCAGTTCCCAGGCGTGCACCGCGATGCGGTACTCGTCGTACTCCTGCGTCTTGGCTTCCAGGAAGTTGCGCGTGACGTGTTCGCCGAGCGCGTCCATCACGACCTTGTTGCGCTTGAAGTTGCCGACCGCCTCGCGCAGGGTGGCGGGAAGGTCCTTGACCTTGTGCTTGCGGCGGTCGCGCACGCTCATCTGGTAGATGTTGCGGTTGATGGGAGGCGGTGGCACGAGCTTGCGCTTCAGGCCGTCCATGCCCGCCGCGGCCATCGCGGCCAGTGCCAGGTATGGGTTGCTGGACGGGTCGGGCATGCGCACTTCCGCCCGCGTGCTGTTGCCGCGCCGCGCGGGGATGCGGATCATGGCGCTCCGGTTCGACACCGACCAGGCGATGTTGGTGGGCGCTTCGTACCCGGGCGTTAGGCGCTTGTAGCTGTTCACCGTGGGGTTGGTGATGGCCACGAAGCCCGGCGAGTGCTCCAACAGGCCGGCGATCCACTGCTGCGCGGCCTTGGAGAGCTGGTACTGCGCCTTCGGGTCGAAGAAGGCGTTCTGACCGTCCTTGAAGACGCTGAGATGCGTGTGCATGCCCGAGCCGGCGATGCCGCCCACCGGCTTCGGCATGAAGGTGGCGTGCAAGCCGTGGTTGAGGGCGATGCGCTTGACCACCGTGCGGAAGGTCTGGATGGCGTCGGCGGTGGCGAGGGCCTCGGCGTACTTGAAGTCGATCTCGTGCTGGCCGGGGCCGACCTCGTGGTGGGCTGCTTCGATCTCGAAGCCTAAGTCGACGAGCGCGTTGACCATGTCGCGCCGGGCGTCTTCCCCGCGGTCGACGGGCGCCAAGTCGAAGTAGCCTGCGCCGTCGTTGGTGACGGTGGTGGGTGTGTCGTCGGCGCCGCGCTGGAAGAGGTAGAACTCGGGCTCGACGCCGACGAAGAGGTCGTCGTAGCCCATGTCGCGCAGCTTCTCGAGCTGGCGTTTCAGGACCCATCGCGGGTCGCCTTGGAACGGGCTGCCGTCGGGCATGGCGACGTCGCAGATGAGCCGCGCCACCTGCCCGCGAGCGCTGCCCTCGATGATGGGCGGGACCTGCAGGAAGGTGTCGTAGTCGGGGCGCAAGAGCATGTCCGACTCTTCGATGCGGGTGAAGCCCTGCACCGACGAGCCGTCGAACATGATCTCGCCGTCGAGCGCCTTGTCGAACTGCGACGTGGGTACCTCGACGTTCTTGTTGCGACCGTGGATATCGGAGAACTGAAGCCGTAGGAACTTGGTGTCCGACTGTTTCAGTTGCTTGGCGATCTCTGCTCGGGTGATGCCCACGTTGCCTCCTCGATGGCGGCGGTTCCTGCCGCGGCACGCCGCCGAAGCTACCACGGTCGGTGGGGCGAGCGGGCGAAGTGTACCTGGCAAAGCTGCCGGGTGACGCCGGCAGCTTGTACGGTGTGTCGCTTCCGATGCGACGGACGTTTCGTCCGACGCGGTGTTCGGCCGCCCGGCACGGCTCAGCTGTCGTAGTACAGGTGGAACTCGTAGGGGTGCGGGCGAAGGCGCAGCGGCCCGACCTCGTTCTCGCGTTTGTAGTCGATCCAGGTGCGGATGAGGTCGTCGGTGAACACGCCGCCTCGGGTCAGGAAGGCATGGTCGTCCTCGAGCGCGCGCAACGCTTCGTCGAGCGAGGCGGGCGTCGACGGGATGTGAGCGAGCTCGTCGGGCCGCATCTCGTAGATGTTGCGATCGAGCGGCGCGCCGGGGTCGATCTCGTTCTCGATGCCGTCGAGCATGGCCATGACGATGGCGGGGAAGAGCAGGTAGCCGTTGGCGCTGGGATCGGGGCATCGGAACTCGATGCGCTTGGCCTTCGGGTTCGGAGAGTACATGGGGATGCGGATGGCCGCGGAGCGGTTGCGCTTCGACAGCGCCAGGTTGACCGGCGCCTCGTAGCCTGGTACCAGCCGGTGATACGAGTTCTCGGTAGGGGCTGCGAACGCCAGCACGGCGGCCGCGTGCTTCAGCAGCCCTCCGGCGGCGTGCAGCGCCATGGGGGACAGGCCGGCGTAGCCGTCGCCGGGGAAAAGCGGTTCGCCGCCCTTCCAGAAGGATACGTGCGTGTGCATCCCCGAGCCGTTGTCCTGGAAGATGGGTTTCGGCATGAACGTCACGGTTTTGCCGTACTTCTTCGCAACGTTCTTGATGATGTACTTGTACCACATCATCTGATCTGCCATGGATAGCAGGTCTGCGAACCGCATGTCGATCTCGCTCTGGCCTGCCGTTCCGACCTCGTGGTGGTGCGCTTCGACCTTGATCCCCAAGCGGGTCATCTCCTGCACCATCTCGCCGCGCAGGTCGTGGTACGTGTCCGTCGGCGATACCGGGAAGTACCCGCCCTTGTAGCTTGGCTTGTACCCGAGGTTCGGCTCCTCGAAGCGCGCCGTGTTCCATGCGCCCTCGACGGAGTCGATCTCGTAATAGCCCTTGTGCTGGCTCTGTTCGTAGCGGACCTCGTCGAAGATGAAGAACTCCGGTTCGGGTCCGATGTAGACCGTGTCGGCCACCCCGACCGACTTGACGTGCTCGACCAGCTTGCGCGCGACGTGGCGCGGGTCGCGGGTGTAGTCCTCCAGCGTCTCCGGGTCCTTGATGTTGGCGAGCACGCTGATGGTCGGTTCGCGGAAGAACGGGTCGAGCGCGGCAGTGGTGGCGTCGGGCACTGCCAGCATGTCCGAGGCGTCGATCGCCTGCCAGCCGCGGATGGAGGAGCCGTCGAAGCCGACGCCCTCGGTGAAGGTGTCCTCGTCCCAACTGTCGATGGGGTAGGTGCAATGCTGCCACGTGCCGAGCAGGTCGACGAACTTCAGGTCGATCATGGTGGCTCCGTGGCTGCGGGCGAACTCGAAGAACTCGCGTGGGGTCATCGCTCCTCCAAGGGGCAGAATCGACGCGACACGATGCACGTGAAGACGCCGGATGCGCATGAGCGTAAGTCTTGATGTGAACGAGTGTCAAGTGCAATTAGGTCGTGTGACAACTTCTGTAGTGACAACAGGGCAGCGGACGTCGGGCTGCGCCACCCTCCGCACCAGCGGCGGAGTCTCCTGCCTCATCCGAACACACCACGCCGTCAGCGCCAGGCGCGGATCGCCGGGCGTCGAGCGAAGTTCATCTCGGGCTTAGGCTCGTGGGGTGTGGGTCGATCGTCTTCATGTGCGTCGCGTTGCGCGTTGACAACGCGAAGAATGCCACATACGATGCTCCCAACCGCCGCCATAGGGAAACGTCCCAGTCCTGAAGGAGGACCCCGTGTTGAGGAAGACCCTCGTTTGGATTCTCGTATCTGCCGTCATCGGCATCGCCGCGGCACAGACGCCGCCCGTCTCCAAGGTCGGAACGCTGATGTCGTACACCGGCGCCCTGGCCGAGTTCGGCCCGGCCATCAACAACGGTGCCACGCTCGCCGCGGATCAGCTCAACGCCGCCGCCATCGCGGTGCTCGGTGGGCCGATCGTCGAGATCGTCAGCGAGGACACCGGCACGAACCCGGCCCAGGCGGTCGACCGGGCCCGCAAGCTCGTCAACACCGACGGCGTGATCGCCATCGTGGGCGCGCTCGCCAGCAGCAGCACGGTGGCCGTCGCCGAGTCGGTCGCCATCCCCAGCGAGGTCATCATGATCTCGCCTGCCAGCACCTCGCCGCTCGTCGCGATGCTGCCGGACGCGAACGACTACATCTACCGCACCGTGTCATCCGACGCGCTGCAAGGCGTGGTCGGCGCGCAGCTCGCGCGTGGGGAGATCGTCGAGGGCGTCAGCTACGACACCGCGGCCATCCTGTACGTGAACAACCCCTACGGTCAGGGCCTGGCCGAGGCGTTCGCCGCCGCCTTCGAGGCCCGTGGCGGCCGGGTGATCGCCCGCGTGGCCCACCCCGAGGAGCCGCAGCCGACGTATGCCGCGCTCCTCGAGCAGGCGCTTGCCAGCGACCCCGACGTGCTGATCGCTGCGAGCTACCCCGGCCACGCCACCGTCTACCTGCAGGAATCGCGGGACCTCTACGGTTACGAGAGCTGGCAGTTCGTCGACGGCACCAAGTCGGTCGACATCATCGAAGCGCTCGGCGCCGACACGGTCGAGGGCATGTACGGAACGGCGCCTGGCGCCGACCCGAGCTGGGAAGGCTACGTCCGCTTCTCCGACGCCTACGAGACCGCCTACGGGGAGCGTCCGCCGCTTCCGTACATCGACACCGCCTACGACGCCATGTCCGTGATCGGCCTCGCCATCGCCAAGGCGATCATCGACGACGTCGAGGTGAACAGCGCCAACGTGCGTGACCGCCTGCGTCAGGTAGCGAACCCCGACGGCGAGGTCGTCGGCGTGGGTGACTTCGAAGAGGCGCTGCGCCTACTGCAGCTCGGCACGGACATCAACTACACCGGCGCCGCCGGCACGGTGGACTTCGATGAGCTCGGTGACGTCGTGACGCCGGTCGAGATCTGGCAGTTCAGCGGCGGGTCGATCGTTTCCATCGAGGTGCGCACCGCCGACGAGATCCCGGCCCAATAAGGTTGGCGCGCACCCGGCGCGCCGTGCACCGTAGAGCGAGAGGCGGGTACCGCGAAGGTACCCGCCTCTCGACGTTGGTGCTCGTGCCGCGATGCCTCGGCTCGCCGCGATCGCCCAGTTCGCGCGATGGGCCGGTCCTGCCGCGCTCGGTGCTCCGCTCGCTACACCGAGGTTCCGCTCGCTTCAGCGAGGCTCGGCTTGCAACACCGGGGCTCCGTTCGCTAGACAGAGCATGCCGGGTCCGCTACTCGCGTTCCAGCGAGACGACCTTGTCCTCCGGCAGCACGCCGCGCGGACGGTACAACACCACGAACAACATCAGGAACGAGATCAACAGGAAACGAACGTACGGACCGCGCGACGGTAGGTCGGGCGAGATCGCTGCCAGAGTGGGCCTGAGCGCATCGACCAGGAAGCTGGTGCCCGACCAGATCGCCCACACCAGGAACGCGCCCACGATGGCGCCGCGGTTGTTGCCGCTGCCGCCCAGCATCAGCATCACCCAGATCAGGAATGTGCCGTACAGCGGGTCGAAGTGGGAGTAGTCGATCGACACGACGTAGTGCGCGTAGAGCGCGCCGCCGATACCCATGATGACGGCGCCGACCACGAACGCCTGCATACGGAACGCCGCGACGTTCTTGCCGTTCATCGCTGCCGACGCCTCCTCCTCGCGCACTGCGCGCAGGACGCGCCCCCACGGGGAGCGGATCGCGCGTTCCAGCACGCGGAAGGTCACGAACAGCACCAGCGCGACGATGGCCACGTACACGAACGGGTAGTCGCGTGGCGTGAGCGGCGCGAAGAAGCCGTTCACGAACCCAGGCAAGTACGAACAACCCGCCTCCGAGGTGATGCAGGAAAGCGGCTGGGGGATGCCCCGCAGCGGCTGGGGCCCGTTCGCGAGCCAACGCTCGTTCTGGAACACCAAGCGGACCAACTCGGCGATACCGATGGTGGCGATCGCCAGGTAGTCGTCCCGCAGCCTGAGGGTGGGCTTGCCGATGAGGTACGCCAGCACGCCAGAGGCGAGACCCGCAGCCAGCAACCCGATCAGGAACGGCAGCCCCAGGCCGAACGCCTGCTGAGTGAAGGTGGCTGCCATGCCGGTAGGCTTGACGGTGGTGACCAGCGCGGCCGTGAAGGCGCCGAGCGAGAAGAACGCGGCGATACCGATGTTGAACAGGCCGGTGTAGCCCCATTGCACGTTGAGGCCGAGCGTGAGCACGGCGTAGATGCTGCCCATCAGGATGAAGGTGGTGACGTACGACAGCACGCCGGAGGGGACGAACAGGTTGAGCAGCAGCGCGGCACCGAAACCCACCGCGATCGACACGACGTGCTTCAGCACGGAAGGTGAGAACTTCAGCACGCTGGTGAACAACAGCCACAGCGGAACGGCGAGCAGGGCGCTCTTGGCGACGATCATGGGAGTCATGCGCTCACCCTCCCCGCTTCCCGAACAGACCTTGCGGGCGCACCAGAAGCACGAGGATCATGACGAGGAACGCCATGCCGTGGCCATACGCCGGGTTCACGAAGGCGGTGCTCATCTGCCACACGATCCCGATGATGAACGCTCCACCCAGCGCCCCGTACGGGTTTCCGATGGTGCCGAGGATGACCGAGGCGAACAGCGGGAGCAACAGCCACCAGCCCATCTCGGGACGTAACTGCGCGTCGAGACCGTAGAGCATCCCGCCCGCCGCCGCCAGCGAACCGCCGATCAGCCAGGTCCAGAACACCACCCGGTCGGTGTCGATGCCGCTGACGCGCGCTAGGTCGGGGTTGTCCGCCGTAGCTCGCATCGCCTTGCCGATCTTGGTGCGCTCGAGTAGCAGGTAGACCGCCACGATCAGCACCACCGACAACGCCAGGATGAAGATCTGATCGGGACGAACGCGCACGCCGGCGAACAGCTCGAAGGCCGGCCGCGCCCGTCCGGTGTAGTAGAAGGAGAAATCGGCGCCCCACACGATGTAGATCAGGCTCCGGATGCCGAAGGCGATCCCGAGCGCCGCCATGGCGTGCATGATCGGCGCGCTTCGTCGCTGGCGCAGGCGCCGGAAGGTGATGCGGTCGAGTCCGAACGCCACCAGGCCCACGAGCGGCATCGCCACCAGCAGGCCCACCAGGAACTCGTACCCGAAGGAGAACGGGCCGATGGGCGCACCCGTCGGCAGGAACGTCACGGCGATCAGCCCGAGGTAGGCCCCCAGCGTCATGAAGTCGCCGTGCGCGAAGTTCGCCATCTTGAGCACGCCGAACACCAGCGTCACGCCGACGGCGCCGAGCGACAGCATGCCGCCGAGCAGCACACCACGGACCAACAACGACAGCAGACGATCCGGTGGCAGCCCTCGCGCCACGGCGGCGATGACGAAGACGGCCGCCAGCGCCACCAACGCTACGATCATGGCGGTTCTGCTGCCCAGCACCGCGCGGAGGCGCTCGCCGGGCCGCAGCCTCACGACCATCGCACCGTCGCGGTCGTCGCCGTGGTCCACCGTTGCCGCACCGTTCTCGTCCATCGTCTCGTTCACCTCGTCAGGCGCCATCGTCCGTCACCCGCCCAAATAGAGGCGCGCGACCTCGGGGTCGGCGAGGAGTTCGCGGCCCGGTCCCTCCACCTGGTTCTGACCGGTGGCGAGGACGTAGCCGCGGTGCGCCAGGTTAAGCGACTTGCGAGCGTTCTGCTCGACCATCAAGATGGCCACGCCCGAGCGATTGATGTCGGTGATTCTCTCGAAGATCATGTCGACCAACAGCGGCGCAAGGCCGGCCGACGGCTCGTCGAGCATCAGCAGCTTCGGGTCGAGCATCAACGCGCGCCCCATCGCCACCATCTGGCGCTCGCCGCCCGACATCTTGCCGGCGCGTTGGCGCCTGCGCTCGGCCAGGCGCGGGAACAGCTCGAACACCCGTTCCTTGCGCTCCGTGATGGGCCCGTCGAGGATGAAGGCGCCCATCTCGAGGTTCTCCTCCACGGTGAGAGTAGGGAAGACGTTCTCCACCTGCGGCACGTAGCAGAGCCCGCGGCGCACGATGCGCTCGGGCGGCATACCGGAGATGTCGTCGCCGTCGAACCGCACGCTGCCCTCCCAGGGCTTCAGCAGTCCGAAGACGAGCTTCATCACGGTCGACTTGCCGGCGCCGTTCGGGCCGACGATGGAGACGATCTCGCCCTCCTCGACCCGCAGCGACACGCGCTTCAAGACCTGCATCTCGCCGTACCCGGCGACGACGTTCTCAATCGCCAAGAGCGGCATGCTGTCCTCCTAGGTACGCCTCCAAGACGCGCGGGTCGGTGCGTACGAGGTCCGGCGGCCCCTCGACCAGCTTGCTACCCTGGTTCATCACCACCACCGGGTTGCACAGGCCCATCACCAACGGCATGTCGTGTTCGATCAGCAGGAAAGTGATGCCGCGTTCCTCGTTGAGCTGGATGATCTTCTCGCGGAGCTTGCCCATCAACGTCGGGTTCACGCCCGCGCCGGGTTCGTCGAGCAGCACGATCTTCGGATCGGTCATGAGGGTGCGCGCCAGCTCCAGCAGCTTCTTCTGACCGCCGGACATGGCCCCCGCCGTATCGTTCTCGAGGTGCGTGAGCGACACGAACTCGAGCACCTCGCGCGCCTTCTCGCGCAACGCGCGCTCTTGGCGGCGAACCGCGCCGGGGCGCAGGATCGGGTTCCAGAAGCGCTCCCCCACCTGGCCGGTGGGAACCAGCATCAGGTTCTCTAGCACCGTCATGCTCCTGTGTTCGCGAGGGATCTGGAAGGTGCGGCAAAGCCCCTTGCGGAAGATCTCGTGCGGTGGGAGACCGGTGATGTCCTCATCGCGCAGGTAGACGCGGCCCGCGTCGGGGCGATGGAAGCCCGACACCAGACCGAACAGCGTGGTCTTGCCCGCTCCGTTCGGTCCGATCAGGCCCGTGATCGTGCCCTCGCCTACGTCGAAACTGCAGTGGTTGACGGCCCGCAGGCCGCCGAAGTCCTTGACCAGGCCCCGGATCCGGAGCAGCGGCTCCACCGCGCGGGCTTCGTTCGGTCGCCGACCTGGCGCGTCGGCAGTTTCGGTCGATCGTTCCGGCACGTCCTCGAACCTCGCAGATGCGCTGGCTGCGCGTGGTACCCGCGCATCCTATCACCTGCATTCAGGACTTCGCCGCGCCGATCGCGGCCGCCGAAACCTCAGTCGCTCGTCGCCGACGCCTTCTCGGCCCACGCCACCATGTCCTCGATGCGGCACGCCTTGACGCGCGGCCGACCGCTCGCCTCGCCCGCGTCCAGCTCGGCGCGGTCGAGCGCCAACCAGGAGCCGAGCGCGAAGGGCGTCACGCCCCTCGCGGCGAGGAGCGCGTCGACCGCCGCTGGATCGGCGTCCGCCGCCGCGACTTCGGGCAGGGCGTCGGCCAGGAGGGACGCGACGGTCTCCATCGCGTCCGCCTTGTTCGTGCCGATCACGCCGCTGGGGCCGCGCTTGATCCAGCCTGCCACGTAGACGCCGGGAAGCGGCGCGCCGCCGGCAGCGTCGAGCACACGACCGTCGGAATGCGGGATGACTCCGCGGCGCTCGTCGAACGGCACGCTGGGCAACGCCGTGCCGCGGTAGCCAACCGAACGGAGCACCAACTGCGCCTCGATCGTCTCGGTCTCGCCGGTGCCGACCGCAGCCAGGTAGCCGTTCTGCTCCTCGAGGCGGTTCCGCTCGACCACCACGCGTTCCACTCGGCCGTCGCCTTCGAGCGCGACGGGCGACAAGAGGAAGCGGATGCGCAGCTTACGTCGCTTGCCTGCAGGCAGCTGCTGCGAGAACTCGTGCAACACCTCGAGGTTCTTCTGCGCCGTGACGTCGCCCTCGATGGCCTTCAGGCTCGCGTCCGGCGTCACCATCTCGTCCTCGCGGACGTAGATGTCGGCGTTCGTCAGTTCCCCAAGCTCGCGCAGTTCCTTGGTGGTGAACTTGGCTTCGGCCGGGCCGCGACGCGCCACCATCACGATCTCCTCGACCTGGGACCGCCGCAACTGCTCGAGTGCGTGGTCGGCCATGTCGGTCGTGGCGAGCTCGTCGACCGACTTCGCGAGGACGCGCGCGACGTCGATGGCGACGTTCCCAGCGCCCACGACCACGGCGGTGCGGGCATCGAGCGGCACGTCGAGGTCGGCGAAGTCGGGGTGGCCGTTGTACCAGGCCACGAACTCCGTGGCGGAGAGACTGCCCTCTAGGTCTTCACCAGGGATCCCGAGGCGACGGTCGGTGGGCGAGCCGACCGCGATCACCACGGCGTGGTAGTGCTTGCGGACGTCTTCGATGGAGACGTCGCGACCGAACTCCACGTTGCCGAGGAAGCGGATGCGGGGATCGGACAGCGTGCGGTCGTACAGGCGCGTGACCGACTTGATCTTCTGGTGGTCCGGCGCCACGCCGTAGCGCACCAGGCCGTAGGGAGTCGGTAGCCGGTCGTAGAGGTCGATGGAGACGTCTTCACGGCCCTTGAGCAGGGCCTCGGCTGCGTACATGCCGGCCGGGCCGGCACCGATCACGGCGACTCGGAGGGGCTTCTGGGTCGTGGTCATGACGAACTTCTACCACTTCCCGGCGGCGCCTCCCAACGGGCGTACGTCCCACACCCGGCGTCGGTCGTGCGTTCGCGCCGGGCGCCCGCGCGACCCTGCCAAGCGGCCGCGGGTGGCGTTCATGCGCCCGAGCATGTGGGCCCACGGCAGCGCCTCGGCGCCCACTGGCGCGGGGTACGGCGAACGGGTAAGCTCCGAAGCCATGAGTCGCGGCTCCGCTACCGACCCCCGTCCCCGCATCCGCGTCCAGAAGTTCGGCGGAACCAGCGTCGGAGACTTCGAGCGGATCCGCAAGGTGGCCACGCGCATCGCGCACGTCGTCGAGCAAGGCGAGAAGGTAGTCGTGACGGTGTCCGCCATGGGCGACACCACCGATCGTCTGCTGAACATGGGGCGGCAGCTCTCCGCGCGCCCCTCGCGACGCGAACTCGACGTGCTGCTGGCCACGGGCGAGCAGCAGTCGATCGCGCTGCTCGCGCTGGCGCTGCAGGCGCAGGACGTCCGCGCTCGCTCGTTCACGGGCCCACAGGCCGGCTTCCTCACCGACGCCCAGCACGGTAGCGCGCGCATCCTCGAGGTCGACCCGCGCCCGATCATCGAGACGCTGCAGGACGTCGACGTGGTCGTCGTGGCGGGCTTCCAAGGAGCAGACGAGCACGGCAACCTGACGACCCTCGGCCGCGGCGGGTCGGACACCACGGCGGTGGCGCTGGCGGCTGCCCTCGAAGCCGACGAGTGCGAGATCTACACCGACACCGACGGCGTCTACACCACCGACCCGCACCGCGTCGAGCGCGCCGCCAAGCTGCCGACCATCGACTACGACGAGATGCTCGAACTGGCCAGCCTCGGCGCCAAGGTCTTGCACCCGCGTAGCGTGTGGTACGCGCGACGCTACGAGGTGCGCGTCCACGTGCGCTCGTCGTTCAATCACACGCAGGGCACCATCGTCACGCAGTTGCCGCGCCCGCAGGAGGGTCCGATGATCACCGAGAAACCCGTCACCGGCGTCGCGCTGGACCTGAGCCACGCGCGCATCGACCTTCACCAGCTGCCCGATCTTCCCGGCGTCGCCGCGCGCATCTTCGGCGCGCTGGGCGAAGCCGGCGTGAGCGTCGACATGATCATCCAGGGCGTCCGCGCCGCCGCCGACAGCCGTCAGCAGATGGCCTTCATCGTGAACCAGGACGCCGTCGAGGACGCCATCGAGGCACTCTCGCCGGTGTTGACGGAGATGGGCGCGTTGGCCGAGGTGGACACCGAGGTCGCGAAGCTGTCGATCGTCGGTATCGCTATCGGCTCGACGCCGGGGATCGCCGGGCGGATGTTCGACGCCGTGGCGAAGGTCGGCGCCAACATCGACATGATCACGACCAGCGAGGTGCGCATCAGCGTCCTCATCCCGGTCGAACGCGCCGAGGCGGCGCTGCGCGCGGTCCACGCCGCCTTCGGACTCGACCGACCCGACGACGAAGCGAATCCTGGTTGAGAGCAAGCGTGCGCGCCGACGTCCTCGAGCAAGTCTTCCTCCGGTCCCGCGCCGGGCGCACCACGTTGCTGCTGGTGCTCGAGGCCCCGAGCGGAGCCCGCACGCGCGTGACGCTCCAGACGCCGGCGGGCGACGAGGCCGACGCGATGCGGTTCCTGGCCCGGTACTTGGAGCGCGAGGGCTTGGCGCCGTCCGCGCGCTTGCGCGTGCGGCGCGAGCGCGGCGGAGCCCTGGAGGACGCGCCGGCGCTGCGCGAAGCGCTCCTGCGGGCCACGAGCCGGTCGGCGAACGGACCGTAGCCGTGAAGGGAGCGCACGCGACATGGGACTGAAGCTGGCAACGTTGGCCTACGTGCGGGACGGCGACCGGACGTTGATGCTGCGTCGAGGCGGCGACCCGAACCACCTGCACGCGGGCCGATGGAACGGACTCGGCGGGAAGTTCGAGCCGGGCGAGTCGCCCGAAGCGTGTCTGGCGCGCGAGGTGTACGAGGAGTCCGGCTTGGTGGTGGAGTCGGCGGATCTGAAGGGCTTCCTGACCTTCCCCGATTTCGACGGCCAGGACGACTGGTACGCCTTCGTCTACCTGGTCACGAAGTTCCGCGGCACGCCCAAAGCGGGGCCGGAAGGGGACCTGTTCTGGATCCCGACGGCCGAAGTGCCCGACCTGCCACTATGGCCCGGCGACCGCGTGTTCTTGCCATGGCTCGACGAGCCCGGCCTGTTCTCGGCAACGTTCCGCTACGAGCGAGGTGCGTTCGCGGGACACGAGGTGGCGTTCTACCACCGCTGAGCGACGTCACGGCCGTTCGCGTCGGGGCCGTTCGCGTCGGGGCCGTTCGCGTCGCGCCCGTTCGCGTCGGGGCCGTCGGGTCGGGTTCGACTTCGTTCGGCCTCAGGGCTCGAGCTTGTCGCGGTCGACGATCGACAGCAGCTTCTGCGCCAGCATCATGTCGCCCTTCAGCTTGACCTTGCCGGTCATGAACGCCGTCATCGGGTTCATCTCGCCACGGAACAGCTTCACGAGGTTGTCGTCGCTGACGGTGATGGTGACGTTGGGACGCTCTGCGCGCCCCTCCACCGCGCGGACGGTGCCGCCTTCGAGAACGTGGTACATCGGCTCGGACAGCTCGTACTGGACGATGGCGTCGGGCGCGGTCTCGCCTTCGCGCACGGCGGCGGGAACGCGCATGAGGAGGTCTTTCGCGGTCATGTACTCAGTCTAGCCGCGGCGCGGCCGGAGCGTGCCCTTCGGTATACTCGCAGCTACGGCCGACGTTGGGAGCCGACACCCCGTGAACTTCGCCTTACCCGAGGACCTCATCGCGATGCAGCGCGCCGTGCGCGACTTCGCGCGTAGCGAGATCGCGCCGCTGGCCGTCGAGCTCGACCGCGCCCCGCGGTTCCCGTGGGAGACGCTGCGCAAGATGGGCGCCATGGGCCTGCTGGGGGTGTTGACGGAGGAGAAGTACGGCGGCGCGGGCCTCGATCATCTCGCCTACGTGGTGCTGCTCGAGGAGATCGCTGCCGCCGACGCTGCGCACGCCACCATCATGAGCGTCACGAACGGCCTACCGCAGCGGATGCTGGGTGACCACGGCAGCGAGGAGCAGCGCGATCGATACTTGCCGCGCCTAGCGACCGGCGAGTGGATCGGGGCGTTCTGCCTGTCCGAGCCGCAGGCGGGCTCCGACGCCGCCGCGCTCACCACGCGTGCCGTCAAGGTGGACGGCGGCTACGTCATCGACGGAACCAAGGCGTGGATCACCTCCGGCGGCGAGGCGCAGCTCTACCTGGTGATGGCGAAGACCGACCCGAACGCCGGGCCGCGCGGGGTGACCTGCTTCCTGGTCGAGAAGGACACGCCTGGCGTCTCCTTCGGCGCGCCCGAGGAGAAGCTCGGGCAGCATGCCGCCACGACCACCACCGTCACGTTCGAGGACTGCTTCGTGGCGGACGACGCGCGGCTCGGACCCGAGGGGCAAGGGTTCGTCATCGCCATGGCGGGCCTCGACGGCGGCCGCATCGGCATCGCCGCGCTGGCGGTTGGGGTGGCGCGCGCGGCGTTCGAGGCCGCCCGCGACTACGCCGCGGAGCGCACCGCGTTCGGCAAGCCGATCCACGAGTTCCAAGCGATCGGCTTCAAGCTCGCCGACATGATCACCCAGATCGAGGGCGCGCGCCTGTTGACGCAGCGTGCCGCCTGGCTGAAGGACCGCGGCTTCCGCACCACGCGCGAAGCGGCCATGGCGAAGCTGACCGCGTCCGAGATGGCCTCGCGCGTCACGCACGACGCCGTCCAGGTGCTGGGCGGGTACGGTTACACCAAGGACTACCCGGTCGAGCGGTACTTCCGCGACGCCCGGGTGACGGAGATCTACGAGGGCACCAGTGAGATCCAGCGCATGGTCATCCACCGCCAGATCTTCCGCGAACTGGGGCGCTGAGCCCACCGGGTTTCGCGGACGAACGGCGACCTACGCGAGGAGCTGAGGCGTGATCGACTTCGAACCGACCCAAGAGCAGAAGCAGATCCAGGCGCTCGCGCGCGCGTTCGCCAAGGACCACGTCATGCCGGTCGCCGCGCAACACGACCGCGAGGAGAGCTACCCGGACGAGGTGGTGGCCGCGGCGCACGAGCTGGGGCTGTTGAACGTGAGCGTGCCCAGCGCCGTGGGCGGCCTCGGGCTGGGCATGCTGGACGAGGCGATGATCGGCGAAGAGATCGCATACGGCTGCATGGGCATCTACACCATCCTGATGGCGTCCGAGCTCGGCATCACGCCGTTGTTGCTGGCGGGCACGCCCGAACAACACGAACGCTTCCTGGCGCCGCTGCTCTCGGGTCCGCGCCTGGCGGCGTTCGCCTTGTCCGAGCCGAACAACGGCTCCGATGCCGCCGCCATGGCGACGCGCGCCGAGTTCGACGGTGACGACGTGATCGTGACCGGCACCAAGACCTGGATCTCCAACGGTGGCGTAGCCGATTTCAACGTCGTGTTCGCCACCTTCGACTCGAGCAAGAAGCATCACGGCACGCTCGCGGTGGTCGTCGAGAACGACCGGCCCGGCGTCTCCGCCAACAAGCTGCACGGCAAGCTCGGGCAACGCGCCAGCCCCACCTACGAGATGGTCTACGACCAGGTGCGCGTGCCGCGCGCCAACGTCCTGGGCGAACCCGGTGACGGGTTCCAGATCGCCATGCGCACGCTCGACAAGACGCGCATCCCGGTGGCGGCAGGCGCGGTGGGGGTGGGGCGGCGCGCACTGGACGAAGCGCGGGCGTACGCGCTCGAGCGGCACGCGTTCGGGCGCCCCATCGCCAAGTTCCAGGCGATCCAGTTCAAGCTGGCGAACATGAAGATCGGTATCGAGACGGCGCGCTGGCAGACGTACCGAGCGGCGTGGCTGGCCGACGTGGGCCGACCGCACGGCGAAGCCGCCGCGATCGCCAAGGCGTACGCGTCCGAGATGGCGTTCGACGCGGCGCAGGAAGCGATCCACGTGTTCGGCGGATACGGCTACATGAACGACTTTCCTGTCGAGAAACTCATGCGCGACGTGAAACTGAACCAGATCTACGAAGGCACCAACGAGATCCAGCGTGTGGTGATCGCTAGGCACGTCCTACAATGACGAGCGGAGGCAACGCGTTCGTGCGCCCGCGCGGCGCCGCCGGGGGCCTCCGTTCGTTCCCACGTTCGACCGGCCCGGACCGGGCCATCTGGAGGAGCACGTGAAGATCCTGAGCATCTTGAAGCAGGTCCCCGATGCCGAAGCGCGCATCCGCGCCGGTGCCGGAGGCGTCGATTTGGACGGCGTCACGTTCGTCATCGACGGCATGGACGAGTACGGCGTCGAGCAGGCCATCCGCATGCGCGAGGCCGGTCATGACGTCGAGATCGTCGCGGCCGCGCTCGGCCCGGCCCGGTTCGAGGAGGCCATCCGTACCGCGTTGGCCCTCGGCGCAGACCGCGCCGTGCACGTCGAGACCGATACCGCGCTCGACCCCGTCACCCAGGCGGGCGTGCTGGCGGCGTTGGTGCGGGAAGAGGGCGCCGAGCTGGTGTTCGTCGGCGGCAAGCAAGCCGACTGGGACTCCTCCGCACTGGGGCCGGCGTTGGCCGAGGCGCTGGGCTGGCCGCATGCCGACTGGACCACGGCGCTCGAGGTGAAGGACGGCGCCATCGAGGTGGTGCACGACACCGACGACGGAAGCGAGAAGCTCGAACTGCCGCTGCCCGTCGTCGTCACCACCCAGCAGGGCTTGAACGAGCCGCGCTACCCCACGCTCCCGAACATCATGAAGGCGAAGCGCAAGGAACTCGCCAAGCGCGACCTGAGCGAGTTCGGCGACCCCGCCGCGCGCACCGCCATCGCGGCGCAGGAGATCCAGACCCGCGAGCGGCGCGGGCAGGTGCTCGACGGGGACCCCGCCGACGCCGCGCGTGAAGTGGCGCGCCTGCTGCACGAAGAAGCCAAGGTCCTGTGAGCCGCGACCACGTCGCCGGCTCGGCAACGCTACGAGGAGTCCCCGCATGAACCTGATCGTCACCTTCCCCAAAGGCGGGCGACTGCCGAAGAACGCGCTCGAGATGGTGAGCGCCGCGCGCGCGCTGGGCGGCCCGGTCCACGGCGCCGTGCTCGGCGCCGACCCGCGAGCGGCGGCCGAAGAACTGGCCAAGTACGTCGACACGGTGCACGTGGTGACCGCCCCGGAACTCGAGCCGTTCCGGGCCGAGCCCACCACCACGGCCGTGGCCGCGCTGGCCGGCCACGTCGGCGCCACCACGGTGCTCGCGGCCGCCACCCGCGCGGGCCTCAGCTTCACGCCGCGCCTGGCCGTTCGCCTCGGCGGCGCCCTGCTCGAGGACGTGATCGCCCTGGCGCCGGCAGACGGTGGCGTCGAGGCCAAGCGTTACAGCTACTTGTCGCGCGTGACCGAGACGGTGCGCTCGAACGGCACGCCGGTGATCGTGAGCGTCAAGCCCAACGTCTTCGAAGCGGCGGACGCCGCTGCTTCCGCCGGCAGCCTGAGCGACTTCGCCGTGACCTTCGAAGACCGCGACGGCCGCGTGCGGGTGGGCGAGCGCTCCGCCGCCAAGGGCGGACGCGTCGCGCTGGAAGAGGCGAAGGTCGTCGTCGCCGGCGGGCGCGGCGTGGGCAGCGAGCAGGGCTTCGTGAACCTGGTCGAGCCGCTGGCCGACACGCTGAACGCCGGGATCGGCGCGACCCGCGCGGTGGTCGACGCCGGTTGGCGCCCGTACGGGGAGCAGGTGGGGCAGACCGGCAAGTCGGTGGCGCCGGACCTCTACATCGCGCTCGGCATCTCCGGCGCGGTGCAGCACCTCTCCGGCATGAACCGCTCGAAGGTCATCGTCGCCGTCAACAAGGACGCCGACGCCCCCATCTTCAAGATCGTCGACTACGGCATCGTGGGCGACGTGCAGCAGGTGGTTCCTGCGCTGCGCGCCGCGCTCGAGGAGATCAGGTCGTCGTGAGCGTCACCGCCGCCGCGTCCGTCACGGTGCGTCGCGCCGAGCGGCGGGACCTCGACGCCCTGGTCGGCCTGGAGGAAGGCTTCCCGGGCGACCGCATGTCGCGCGCTTCGCTCTCGCGCATGCTGGGGCGGGAGACGGCGGACGTGTGGGTGGCGGAGCAAGCCGGGACGGTGGTGGGCGACGCCATCGTGCTGTACCGCCGCGGTTTCGAGTCGGCCAGGCTGTACTCGATGGTCGTGCATCCTTCGCGCCGCGGGCGCGGCGTCGCGCGGGCGCTCCTGGCCGCGGCCGAGGAGGGATCGCGCGAACGTGGCTGCATCGTCATGCGGCTCGAGGTGCGCGAGGACAACGCTCCCGCCATCGCGCTGTACCAGGGCGCGGGGTACGAGGTGGTAGGGCGCACGGCCGATTACTACGAGGACCACTCCACCGCGCTCCGCATGCGCAAGCGCTTCGCCAAGGGTGGCGCGACCGTCCTCGGGGTACCGTACTACCCGCAGACGCTCGAGTTCACGTGCGGGCCTTCCGCGCTGATGATGGCGATGCGGTACCACGGCTACCCGGTACCGCTGGAGCGCTGGCTCGAGTTGGCGTTGTGGCGCGAAGCCACCACCGTGTTCATGCTCTCGGGCCACGGCGGTTGCAGCGCGCACGGTCTGGCGGTGGCGGCGCTTCGGCGCGGGTTCCAGACCACCGTCGTGACCAAGGATGCCAGCGTGCCGTTCCTCGACAGCGTGCGCGACCCCGAGAAGAAGGACGTCGTGCGCATCGCGCACACCACCTTCGAGCGCGAACTGCGCGGCTTGGGCGGGCGCGTGGAACTGCGCGACTTCCGCGACACCGACGTGGTCGCGGCGCTGAAGCGCGGCGCCGTGCCGTTGGTGCTGGTGTCGGGCTACCGGCTGTACGAAGAGAGGGTGCCGCATTGGGTGGTGATCACCGGCTTCGACGACGATCACCTCTATCTCCACGATCCGACCGTGCCGGAGCACTCCGAGCGCGCCGACAGCGTGCACTTGGCGCTCAGGCGCGACGTCTTCGACGCGGTCAGCCGCTACGGCCGCGCTCGCCATCGCAGCATGGTGCTGATCGAGCGGTGGGGCAAGGTCATCCGTCGCCCGCCAAGTAGCGGATGATCTCCTCGTAGATCTCGGGGTTGGCCTGGTCTTCCTCGCCGGCGGCGATGGTGGGGTTGTCGTTCACCTCGATGACGTAGTACTCGCCGTCGATCTCCTTGAGGTCCACGCCGTAGAGGCTGCGGCCGATGGCGTTGGCGGCGGCGAGGGCCGTCTCAACCAACTTGGCGTTGGCCTGGTCGCGCGGGATGGCGATGACGCGCGCCCACTCGCCTCCTTCGGTGCGGTCCATCAAGCGCCACTGCTCGGGCGCGAAGGCGTACTTCACGACCGCCAAGACGTTCCCGTCGAGCGTGATGACGCGCCAGTCGAAGTCGCTCGGCATGTACTGCTGCACCACCAGTCGGTCGGCGCGACGCAGGAAGCGGCGTCCGACCTTCACGAACGCGTCCGGGGTGGCGACCTTGTCGACGTAGGCGCTGAAGCTCGAGTTGGGCGCCTTCAGCACCAGCGGCGTGCCCAGTTCCTCGAACAGACGCGCAGCGGTGACGGCGCCCAGGTCCGCGTCTTCCAGGAAGCGCGTCTCGGGAATCGGCACGCCGGCGTGCTGCAGGCGGGTGTACATGTTGACCTTGTCGCAGCAGATCAGGATCGCGTCCGCGTGGTCGAGCACCCGCTTCCCGAGCAGCTCCGCGGTGCGGGCCACGACGTAGGTGGTGTTCAGCGGGTCGGTGAGCGCGCGGATGAACACGCCGTCGTAGTTCTTGAGGTACTTCAGTTCGCTCTTGAACAGGAAATCGAGTTCGTGCCCCAGCTCGAACGCGGCCAACCGGAAGTTCGTCAAGGCGGTCAGTTCGACCGACGAGCGGATGGTGTACCGCTCGGTGAAGATGGCTAGGCGCGCCATGTTCCCAGACCCTCCAACGTCGCGCGCTCTTCCTCGAGGAGCTCCGCGAACGGCAACGGCTCGATGGCGGACAACAGGTACGCCTTCGGGGTGACCACCACACGCGCTTTCATGAGCGGGATGCGGAACGCGTCGAACACGCGCGCGGCGAAGTCGGCGTACTCCGCCACCACGGTGCGGCCGAACACCACGCGCACCACGTCGATGCGGTGATCGACGGGCAGGCGCTGCACCAGCACCGCGTACTTGCCGGTGTACGTCAACCCTTTGCGGCGCGCTTCGAGCGTCTCGGGGTCCAGCACCAACTCGCCGTGCAACGAGAACGGGTTGAGCGGGTAGGCCAGCAGCGGCGGCGGTGGGAAGCGGTCGGTGACGATGTCGTGGTCGGGCACCGCGATGTCGGCCGCGCGCGCCTTCTGCATGGCGATGGCCACCACGTAGGCGTCGAGCGCCTCGGTGGTGGTGGGCATCACCGCGGCTCCGGAGAGCTCCGCGTCGAGCGAGACGTAGTAGCCACTCGAGAGGTAGCCGTAGTCACCCGAGAGGTTCGCGACGACGGGCCCCCCGTTGGGCGCGACCGGGAACCGCTCCGGGTCGAGCCGGAACAAAGGAGGTGCGCTCGGGGCGCGACCGGTCACGAAGAGGAGCGCTCGAGCGCTGCCACGCCCGGAAGCGTACGGCCCTCCAGGAACTCCAGCGACGCCCCTCCGCCGGTCGAGAGATGGTCGATCTGGTCGGCCAACCCGGTGGCGGCCAAGGCGGCGATGGAATCACCACCGCCGACGACGGTGTAGGCGTCGAGCGACGCCACGGCAGTCGCGACCGCCTTCGTGCCGACGTCGAACGGCGGCGTCTCGAAGACGCCGAGCGGTCCGTTCCAGAAGACGGTGCGAGCGCCGTGCAGCGCTTCCGCGAACGCCTTCGCCGCGTCCGGTCCGATGTCGAGCCCCATCAGGCCGTCGGGGATGGCGTCCGAGGGGTGCACGGAGGTGGCGGCGTCCGGCGCGATCGCTTCGGCGCAGACCGAGTCGCTCGGAAGCACGAACAAGGCGCCGCGCGCGTCTGCCTTGCGCAGGACGTCGCGGGCGGTGTCGAGCATGTCGTCTTCGACCAGCGAAGCACCGACCTGGCCGCCGCGGGCCTTGACGAAGGTGTACGCCATCGCTCCGCCCACCAGTACACGGTCGGCCATCTCCAGCAGCTTCGTGATCACACCGAGTTTGTCCGACACCTTGGCGCCGCCCAGCACTACCGTGAACGGGCGAGCCGGGTCGTCCACCAGCCGCGACAGGGCGTGCAGTTCACGCTCCATCAGGAAGCCGGCGGCGTTGGGAAGCAGGTGGGCGACGGCTTCGGTGCTGGCGTGCGCGCGGTGTGCCGCGCCGAACGCGTCGTTCACGTAGACACCGGCGTACGAGGCCAGCACCCGCGCCAGCGCGGGGTCGTTCTTGGTCTCACGGGCGTCGAACCGGGTGTTCTCGAGCAAGGTCACGCTTCCGTGCGGTGCCTCGGCCACGAACTCCTGTTGGGCGGCAGAAGCGGGGCCGTCGGTCGGCTGGTAGCGCACCTCGCGGTCGAGCAGGCGTGCCAGCCGCCCGGCCACCGGCCGCATGCGGCTGGCCTCGTCCGGAGCCCCCTTCGGCCTTCCTAGGTGGCTCATCAACACCAGCGTGCCGCCACGCTCGAGCAGGTTCTCGATCGTCGGTAGCGCGGCACGGATGCGGGTGTCGTCGACGACCTCGCCGTTCTTGACGGGCACGTTGAAGTCGACCCGTACCAGCACCCGCTTGCCGCGAACCTCCAAGTCGTCCAACGTACGGAACATGGCTCGCCGCCTTACCCGTTCTCGGCCATCAACTCCAGCACGTCCACCATGCGGTTGGAGTAGCCCCACTCGTTGTCGTACCAGATGAACATCTTCGCCATGCGTCCCATCGTCCGCGTGAGCTTGCTGTCGAAGATGGCGGAGTGCGGGTCACCGACGATGTCGCGGGAGACCAACTCGTCGGTGGTGTAGCGCACCACCCCCTTCAAGGCTCCGTTCGCGGCTGCTTCGATGGCGCCGTTGACCTCGTCGGCGGTGACCTCGCGCTTCAGTAGGGCGGTGACGTCGGAGATCGAGCCGGTCGGGGTCGGCACGCGCAATGCCATGCCGTCGAAGATTCCCTTGAACTGCGGCAGCACCTTGGCGACCGCCTTGGCGGCGCCGGTGGTGGTCGGGATGATGTTGGTGGCGGCGTTCCGTGCGCGACGCAGGTCCTCGTGCGGCGCGTCGAGGATGCGCTGGTCGTTGGTATAGCTATGCACCGTCGTCATCATCGCCTGCTCGACGCCGAACGTCTCGTCGATGACCTTCATGACCGCCGCCAACGAGTTGGTGGTGCACGACGCGTTCGAGATGATGACGTGCGTGGACGGGTCGTACTGGTCCTCGTTGACGCCCATCATGATGTCGAAGTCGCTGTCGGGAGAGGGTGCGCTGATCAACACGGTCTTGGCGCCGGCCTCGAGGTGGGCGGCCGCCTGCGCTCGCTTGGTGAAGAACCCCGTGGACTCGACCACGATGTCGACTCCGTGCTCGCCCCACGGTAGCTTGGACGGGTCGCGCTCGTCGGTCACCAGAATCTTCTTGCCATCGACGAAGATGGCCTCGTCGTCGTGGGTGACGGTGCCTTCGAACGGCCCGTAGTTCGAGTCGTACTTCAGCAGGTGCGCCAACGTCGTGTTGTCGGTGAGGTCGTTGACGAGCACGACATCGTGGCCTCGTTGGTGGGCGATGCGGAAGATCTGGCGGCCGATGCGGCCGAAACCGTTGATGCCGAATTTCATGGAAGACGCCTCCTTGGCTCCTTGGGACGAGCAGGACGAAGTGCGGGGTACCAGTCGCTGCGCGCGACGTGCCACCTGGAGCGCGCGCGATCGCTTTCACGATTCTACCGTAGCGTCGCGCGCCCCCCAGGGACGCGTGTACCTGTGTTTCGGTCGCTCAGCGCTCCTTGCGCAGCGTGATCGTCAGGGTCATGTCGTCGATATGGTGCTCCTCGCGATGCGCCGCGTCCGGCAGCGCCTCGCGCTGCAGCGTGGTGGCCAGCACCTCGCGGGCCAACGTTGTTTCGTGCTCGCGTACGGCGTCGGCCAAGTCGCCTTCCGCTTCGAGGCCGAGCGCGATGCGATCGGAGACGTCGAGTCCGGCGCTCTTGCGGGCGTTCTGCACCAGCCGCACGACGTCCCGCGCCAGCCCTTCGCGCCGCAGTTCCGGCGTGACGCGGATGTCGAGGGCGGCCAGGTAGCCGCGGTCTTCCTCGGCTGCGTACCCTTCCGGGCTGCGCGCGTCGAGCAGCAGGTCTTCCGGCTCCAGCGCGTACTCTTCACCCGCCAGCGTCACGACGGTCGGCTCGCCTTCTCGCACGTTGGCGGCCACGGCGCGTCCGTCGATCCCTTCGAGCGTGCGCCGCAGTTCGGGGATCAGGCGCCCGATACGCTTCCCGAGGCGCGGCAGGTTGGGCTTGACCTGGTAGTCCACGAACGCGTCGTCGACTTCGAGGAAGCGCACCGACTTGACGTTGAGTTCCTCCATCAGTTGGTCTTCGAGCGCACGCACGCCGGCCAGCTCGCCCAGGTTGCGGACGCGCACCAGCACCTCGGGCAACGGCTGCCGCAGCTTGACGCCGGAGGCCGCGCGCGCGGCGCGCCCGAGTTCGACCAACTTGACGAGCGCTCGCATGTCGCGCATCAGGTCTTCGTCGACGAGCGCCGCGTCCCATGTCGGCCACGCTGCGAGGTGCACGCTCTCGGGAGCGCCTTCGTCGACGGAGCGGACGAGGTTCTGGTAGAGCTCTTCCGCCAGGAACGGCGCCATCGGCGCCATCAGCTTCGCGACCGTCGAAAGCGCCTCGTGGAGCGTGGCGAACGCCGACAGCGCGTCCTGGTCGGACGCGGCGTCGAGTCGAGCAGCGCGCTCCCCGTCGGTAGCGGTATCGCCGGATCCGGTGCGCCAGAAGCGGCGCCGGTTGCGACGCACGTACCAGTTCGACAAGTCGTCGACCACGAAGTCCCGGATGCTCCTGCTGGCGGTGGTGGGGTCGAAGTCTTCCAGGGCGTCCGTCACCTGCTTCGTCACCGCGTGCAGGCGCGACACCAGCCAGCGGTCGACCAGCGGCCGGTCCTGGGCGGCGGGCGCGTTCGCCAGCGACGGCCGTTCGAGGTTGGCGTACAGCACGAAGAAGCCGTACACGTTCCACAGCGTCAGGAAGAAGTCGCGCAGCGTTTCGTCGACCAGGGCGGCGCTGAAGCGCTTGGTGGCTCCGGGCGGCGACGACGCGTACATGTACCAGCGCAGCGCGTCGGCCCCCTGGGCGTCGAGCACGGTCCAGGGGTCCACCACGTTGCCCTTGGACTTCGACATCTTCTCGCCCTTCTCGTCCACGATGTGGCCGAGCACGTTCACGTTGCGAAACGCCGAGGTGGCGGGGAAGAGGTGCGCCAGCGGTCCAGGCGGCCGGCCGGCCGCCGCGTCGCCCGGGTCCGTCAGCAGCGTGCCGAGCGCGTGGAGGCTGTAGAACCACCCGCGCGTCTGGTCGATCGCCTCGCAGATGTAGTCGGCCGGGAAGTTCTCCGTCAGGGTGCGCCTGGCGGCATCGTCGGAGCGCTCACCGAGGAAGTGCCATTGGGCGTACGGCATGGCGCCCGACTCGAACCACACGTCCACGGTGTACGGCACGCGGCGGTACGTCTCGCCGTCCACGTCGAAGGTGATCTCGTCGACGTACGGGCGATGCAGGTCGAGGTCGCCGAGGTCTCGGCCGGTCAGCCGCGCGAGCTCGGCCACCGAGCCGACGCACACCTTCTTCGAGCCGTCCTCGGTCTGCCAGATCGGCATCGGCGCGCCCCAGAAGCGCTCGCGGCTGAGAGCCCAGTCGACGTTGTTCTCGAGCCACTTCCCGAAGCGCCCGGTGCGGATGTGATCGGGGTGCCAGCCGATGCGGTCGTTGTTCGCGAGAAGGAGGTCCTTCACCGCCGTCGTGCGGATGTACCAGCTGCGCTTGGCGACGTTCATCAGCGGCGTCTCGTCGCGCCAGTTGAACGGGTAGGTGTGCAAGATCGTCCCGCTGCGGTACATACGGTCGGCGGCCGTCAAGTCTTCGACGATGTGCGCGTCCGCGTCCTTGAACCACGTCCCGGCGTACGGTCCGGGCGCGGCGGTGCCGGCGCCTCGGTCCCTTCCGTCCGTACCCTCCATCAGCCGCACCTCCGGCATCACCTTGCCGGTCAGGTCCACGGAGAACAGCGCGGGCAAGCCGTGCTTGCGGCCAACGTCGAGGTCGCCGTAGGCGGGCGCCACGTGCACGATGCCGGTGCCGTCCCCGAGGGTGACGAAGTCGTCGACCACGACGCGGAACGCCCGCGTGAGGTCGGCACCGTCCTCGACGCGTCCGTGTAGCAGCGGGCGGTAGATGGCACCCTCGAGCCGCGCGCCCGGCACGCGCATGACCTCGCGCGTCTCGCCGTCCTCGAAGACCTGCGGCACCAACGCCGCGGCCAACCAGTAGAGGTGCCGCTCCGAGGCGGGCGTCTCGACCCCGTGCCGCGGCGGGGCCTCGACCAAGACGTACTCGGCATCTGCCTGCACCGCCAGGCCCGAGTTCGCCGCCAACGTCCAAGGCGTCGTCGTCCATGCCAAGAAGAACACCGGCCTGCGCTCGCCCTCGGGCAGCAGACCACGCTCCTTCAAGGCGGCGAGAACGGCCGGGAACTTGGGGTAGATCGACGGGTCCTCTATGTCCTCGCGGTACCCGAGCGAGACCTCGTGCGACGCGAGCGTCGTGTTGCTCGACGGGCTATGCCAGGTGGTCTTGTAGTCCTCCGACAGCAGGCCGCGGTCGAACAGCTCCTTCATGATCCACCAGCACGACTCGATGTACTCGTTCGTGTAGGTGATGTAGGGGTCGTCCAAGTCGAGCCAGAACCCGATGCGTTCGGTCATGGCGTTCCAGTCTTGGATGTTGCTGAACACGTCCTCGCGGCAAAGGCGATTGAAGCGCTCGATGCCGTACTCCTCGATCTGCTGCTTGTTCGTGAACCCGAGGCGCTTCTCGATGGCGATCTCGACGGGCAACCCGTGGGTGTCCCAGCCGCCCTTGCGCCCCACGCGGTAGCCCTGCATGGTCTTGAAGCGCGGGAAGAGGTCCTTGAATGCGCGGCTGATGACGTGATGCACGCCGGGCTTGCCGTTGGCGGTGGGCGGCCCCTCGTAGAACACCCAGTTGCCCTGCGGGGCGGCCCGGTCGAGCGACTTGCGGAACACGTCCTCGCGCTTCCAGAAGTCGATGATGCGGCGCTCGAGATCGGGGAAACGGACGCTGGTCGGCACCTCGCGGAACATGTCGTACCTCGCTTCTCGCGGGGCCGCCATCCAACGACGAAAGCGCCCCGCACGTGAATCGTTGGGGCGCCGAAGGTTCGTCAGCGCGGTACCACCCAACTTCGACATCGCCTCTCGGCGACATCCTCGGTGGCTGCCCCGCCGGGATGGCGGCGGGAGAGCCCGACGCTGTGACGCGCGTCGCGCGGCTCCGTCTACCAGCGTCCGCGTCGGCAAGGTGCCGAACGACCGCGTTCGGGGAGCGGCTCGGGGAGGATCCAGGTTCGCGGGGTCTCCTACCGGGCTCGCACCGTCCCCGGCTCGCTGTCGGGCCAACCGCGCCCTGCCTGTTCCCGTCAACGCCTCGCGGGTCCTGGCGCTTCACCCTTCGACCCGGTGTTGCCGGCGCGGGAGTGTGGGCGTCTTGGACACCGCCTGCACCGTCGCCGCTTTACAATGCCAAGCGACAGCGCATATACTCGAGGCTAGCAGCAGGCCGAAAGCACGTCAATACGCCGCTGCGTCTCCTGGCAAAACCGGATCGCGTGTTCTCGGCGGTACACCCTGGCAGCATGTCGCACGCGAAGTGCCAGTACCTCGCCGAACCACCTTTGAAACACGTACGTATCCGTGGAACGCCCTAGGAACGTGCTGTCACGCGCCGATGTACGGCGCGGGTACGAAACCCACGGCCGAGTACCGCATGGCCCAACGGTGGGAACGGAGAACGGATGAGCCCACGAGCCAAGAAGAACGCGACCGAGGACGGCGCCGCGTCCCCCAGCGCGTCCGGCGCTGCGACGCTGGACGACGCCTCGAAGACGCCCAAGCGACGCGGTCGTCCGCCCAAGAAGAAGCCCGAGGACACGGCTGCCGAGGCCACGGCGGAGAACGCCGGGGCCGAGCAGGCTCGTGCCGGCAGTAATGCTGCCGAGCGCACGGGGTCCGACGCTGCCGAGCGCACGGGGTCCGACGCTGGCGAGCGCAAGGCGCCCGACGCTGCCGAGCGCAAGGGTGCGGACGTAACCAACGAAGGCGACGCCAACGAAGGCGACGATGGTGGCAAGAGCCGCCAGGATCGCTCGGAGGCGAACCAACGCGACGGCCAACGCGACGGTCAGCGCGGCGGACAGCGCGGTAGCTCCGGGCAAGGTGGCCGTGGAGCGAGCGAACGCGACCGCCAGACCGATGCCCGCGCGGACGACGAAGACGGTGAGGACCAGGACGAGCAAGGTGAGGGTCGCGGTGGTCGCGGCCGCAACGGCCGCAATCGGCGGGGGCGCTCCGGCCGTAAGCCGGGCTTGAACTACCGCGACCTGCAGTCGAAGATCCTGCCGGAGCTGCACCTCCTGGCGAAGGAAGTGGGCCTCGAGGACTACCGCCAGATGAGCAAGGACGATCTTGCCGTGGCTATCCTCGAGCGTTCCGCCGAGGGTGAGGGCTTGCGTCTGGTGCGCGGCTATCTCGAGATCTCGTCGGACGGCTACGGCTTCTTGCAGGAATCGCTGCTGCAGAACAACACGCGCAGCGTGATCGTGTCCGCCGGGTTGATCAAGCAGTTCCGCATACGCACCGGCGATTACATCCTGGGCAAGGCGCGCCGGCCCCGTGACAACGAACGCTACGGCACGCTCATCCGGGTGGAAGCGGTCAACAACGTCGACCCGTTCCAGTCCTCGAAGCGCCCGCGCTTCGAAGAGCTGGTGCCGACGTTCCCCGAAGAGTTCATCAGGCTCGAGACGAGCCAGAACGAGCTCTCGGCGCGTGTCATCGACCTGCTCGCGCCGATCGGGCGCGGGCAGCGCGGCCTCATCGTGGCGCCCCCCAAGGCCGGCAAGACGACGTTGCTCAAGAAGATCGCCAACGCGGTGGTGGAGAACGAGCCCGACATCACGGTCATCGTTCTGCTGGTCGACGAACGACCCGAAGAAGTCACCGACTTCCGCGAATCGGTGCATGGCGTCGAGGTCGTCGCCAGCACCTTCGACGAGCCGCCCAGCAATCACATCCGCGTCGCCGAGTTCGTGCACGAGCGCGCACGGCGCATCGTGGAAGACAGCGGCCACGTGATGATCCTGCTCGACTCGATCACGCGCTTGGCGCGGGCGAACAACCTCGTCACGCCGCCCACCGGTCGCACCCTTTCGGGTGGTCTCGACTCCAACGCGCTGCACTGGCCGAAGCGGTTCCTTGGCGCGGCCCGCAACATCCGCGGCGGCGGCAGCCTCAGCATCCTGGCCACGGCGTTGGTCGAGACCGGCTCGCGCATGGACGACGTGATCTTCGAGGAGTTCAAGGGCACCGGCAACATGGAGTTGCACCTCAGCCGGAACCTCGAGGAGCGCCGCATCTTCCCGGCCATCGACATCCTCAAGTCCGGTACTCGCCGCGAGGACCTGTTGCTGGGAGAAGACGTGCTCGCCAAGATGTGGCTGCTGCGCAAGGTCATCTCCGACATGGACCCGGCCGAGGCGATGGAGATGCTGCTTTCGCGCCTGGGCCGCACCAAGACCAATGCGGAGTTCCTCGCTACGCTGGGCCAAGGCTGAGATGCACGCTGAGGGCGTGGCGCCCTCGGCTTCCAAGGCACCGATCCCCAAGGCGCGATCGCGCCCTGTTCCGGTTGGGCGGAGTTCGTTCGTGCGCGGCTTGGCCGGGCTCGTCTTGGTGCTGGCCTGCGCGACCGCCGCGGCGCAGACCGACGGACGGCTGGCGGCGTTGCGCACCGCCCAAGTCGACTTCCTACCGCTGGCCCTGACGCACCTGAGCGAACTCGACTTAGGGCGCGCGGTGTTCACCTACCCGGTCGCCGGGCGGCTCAGTTCGCCTTTCGGTTGGCGCAACATCGCGGTGAACGGGAACCGATTCCATGGCGGCATCGACTTGGCGGCGCGTGGGGGCACGCCGGTGGTGGTCGCGCGCGACGGGCGCGTGACGCGGGCGGGATGGTGGGGCACGTACGGGTACGTGGTCGTGGTCGACCATGGTGATGGCAGTGAGACCCGCTACGCCCACATGAGCCGTATCGACGTCGCGGCCGGCGCGACCGTTCGGCAAGGCGACGGCATCGGCGCGGTGGGCAGCACGGGCGCGTCCACCGGCCCCCATCTGCACTTCGAGCTGCGCTTCGACGGGCGCGCCATCGATCCGTTGCCCTACCTCGAGGGTCGTGGCGGCGAGTGAGCTTCCCGGCCGCTGGAGCACGTTCCGGTCGGTGGTGTGTAGCCCAACCGCGTTCGCATGGTCCGGCTGCGAGGAAGTGAACGTGGGCGAACGATGGCGGTGCGGGCCCGGCCGACCAGCGTCGCGTGGAGTTTGACCCCGTCTCGCGCCCCTGGCTATACTCGAGTCAGCTCGTCGGAATGGTTCCGAGAACGTTGCCGCACCGAAGCGAGCGGGAGTACGCCGCCGAAGGTCGAGAGGTTCGTATGTGGGTATCCACCAAAGCGCAGTACGGCATGCGAGCACTGGTCGAGGTCGCGCTCGGCGGCGACCGCCCCACGAGCTTGAAGGTGGTGGCCGAGCGGCAGCAGCTGAGCCATCAGTACCTCGAGCAGATCTTCGCCGTCCTGCGCCGCGCCGGCGTCGTGGAGTCGGTGCGGGGTGCGCACGGCGGCTACCGCATCGCGCGTTCTCTCGACCAGATCGACGCCCTCGAGGTGGTCGAACTGCTCGAGGGCAGCGTAGCGCCGGTGAGTTGCATCGAAGACGAGGCGAACTGCCTGCGCGTAGGCCACTGCTCGACCGAGAGCCTCTGGCGCCGCGTCGACATGGCCGTCCGGCAGGTACTGGGAGAGACGACCCTGGCCAACTTGGTCGCGCAGCGCCGTTTGCTGATGCCCGAGCCGGTTCCGCCCGCGTTGGCGGCGGCCGAGGGCTGAGCGCCCGCCCCTGGCGCCCTCGCGCATCCCGCACAGCGCCTCCCTACCTGGAGCCCGCTCGCCGATGAGCCAAGACGAGATCTACCTCGACCACGCTGCCACCACGCCGCTCGACGAGAGCGTGCTGGCAGCGATGCTTCCGTACCTGAAGGAAGCGTACGGCAACCCCTCCAGCGTGCACCGCGCCGGCCGACGCGCGCGCAAGGGCGTCGAGCACGCGCGGGAGCGCCTCGCCGAAGCCGTCGGCGTGGAGCCGCGCCAGGTCGTCTTCACGTCGGGAGCAACCGAGGCCGACGACCACGCGGTGCTCGGCGTGATGGCGCGGCGCGGCGGCGGCCTGATCGTGGGCGCCACCGAGCACGCCGCCGTGCTGCGCGCGGCGGATCGCCTCGAGGCAGCCGGCCGGCCCGTGGTTCGCGTCGCGCCCGACGAAGACGGCGTGATCACACCCGACGCCGTGCGCGCGGCGCTCGAGCGCCAGGCGGCGCACGGCGGCACCGCGTTGGTGGCTGTCATGCTCGTCAACAACGAGACGGGCGTGTTGTGCGACGCGCCCGCGTTGAGCACCGAGGCGCACGCGTTCGGGGCGCTGTACCTGTGCGACGCCGTGCAGGGCTTCGGGACGGAACTCGTCGACCTCGACGCCACCGGCGCCGACCTGCTGACGCTGTCGGCGCACAAAGTCTACGGTCCCAAGGGCGTGGGCGCGCTGATCCTCGCGCGCGGAGTCGAGCCCGAACCGCTGCTGGCGGGGGGCTCGCAAGAGCGCGGTCATCGGCCTGGGACGCACGCCGTCCCCGCCATCGTAGGGTTCGGTGAGGCGGCCGATCGGGCCGTCCGGACGCGCGCCCACGATCGCGACCATCTTGCGACCCTGCAACGCCGCTTCGAAGCGGCCGCCGTGAAGGTGCCCGGCGTGCACGTCAACGCACGCCGCGCCCGGCGCGGGGTGAAACACAGCAACCTGCGCGTCGACGGCGTGGACGGCGAGACGCTCCTCATGCTGCTCGACGAGGCGGGCGTGATGGTCTCCGCGGGGTCCGCCTGCGCGGCTGGCAGCATCGAGCCCAGCCACGTGCTCCTGGCGATGGGCTTGAGCCCGGAGCGGGCGAAGGCGAGCCTGCGATTCACGTTCGGACGTGGCACGAGCGTTGCCGACGTCGACGAGGCGGTGCTGCGCTTCGCGGCGGCGGTCGAGCGCTGCAGGGCGATGGCGTCGTCCGCCGGTGGTACCCTCCAGCCAACGTGACCGACGAACGAGAAGACGGACGGCAAGGGCACGATGGGCGGAGCGCACCCGGCGGGTTGGCAGATCTCGACGCGGTGCGCGAACGTATCGAGGCGAACCGCGACGACCAGGTCGAGTTCCTTCGGCGCTTGGTGCGCGAGCGCAGCGTGCGAGGTTCCGAAGTGGGCGTCCAGCGCGTCGTGGCCGACGAGTGGGGGCGCATCGGGCTGCGGCCGGAGACGTACGACGTCGACCCCGACGTCTTGCGAGGCTTGCCTGGGTTCTTGACGCCGGAGTGGTCGTATCCGGGGAGACCGAACGTGCACGCGCGCTGGGAGGGTGCCGGCGGTGGGCGCTCGCTCGTCCTGCAGGGGCACGTGGACGTGGTGCCCGCTACCCCCGAGCGGTTCTGGACGCACGAGCCGTGGTCGGGCGAGGTGGTGGACGGGCGCATGTACGGTCGTGGCGCGGCCGACATGAAGGCCGGCATCGCCGCCCTGACGTATGCCGTGCGGGCGCTGCGCGAGGCGGGCATCGAGCTGGCTGGCGACGTGCTGCTGGACACCGTGATCGAGGAAGAGTGCACCGGCAACGGCGCGCTCATGAGCCTCGCGCGCGGCGCGCAAGCCGACGCCGCCATCATCCCCGAACCGTTCGGCCAGACGGCGCTGGTGGCGCAGGTCGGGGTGCTGTGGGCGCGCGTCACCGTGCGCGGCGCAGGTGCCCACGTCTTGGGGGCCGACAGCGAGGCGGCCGTGAACGCGGTGCAGCTCTCTCGCGTGGTGATCGACGCCATCGCTGCGCTGGAGCGCGAAGTCAACGAAGCCGGAGGTCGCCCCGAGGCGTTCGCCCACCTGCCACATCCGCTCAACTACAACGTGGGCACCATCCACGCCGGCGATTGGCCCTCGACGGTGCCGTCGGAGTGCGTGATCGAGGTGCGGCTTTCGGCGTTCCCGGGCGAAGACTCGGGCGAGGTGCGACGCCGGTTCGAGGCGCGCATCGCCGAGGCGTGCCGCGGGGACCCGTGGCTGCGCGACAACCCCGCCGAGATCGCGTACTTCGGGTTCGACGCGGAAGGCTTCGTGCTCGACGCCGACACTCCCATCCTGGCCACGCTCGAGGCGGCGCACCGCCAGGTCATGGGCGAGCCGCTCGAGCGCTACGTCTCCACCGCCACCACGGACGCGCGCATCTACCAGCTCTACTACGCCATCCCGACCACCTGTTACGGGCCCGTCGGGGCGAACCTCCACGCACCCGACGAGTGGGTCGACCTGCAGAGCATGATCGACACAACGCTCGTCTTGGCGTTGGCGGTCCTGGATTGGTGTGGCCCGGCCGCCGCCGGGCCGCGGCTCACGCCAGAAGCTGACGCTCGAGACGGGTGACCGCGTCCCCGAAGCGGTCGAGCAGTTCCTGGACTTCCGCGGCGGTGATCGTCAAGGGTGGGGCGAGCAGGACGTGGTCGCCGCGGGTACCACCGACGCTCCTGCGGGGGTAGACCAATAGGCCGTTGGCACGCGCCAGTTCGGTGATCCGTTGGTACACGCCGAGATCGGCGTCGAACGGTTCGAACGTCGTCGGGTCGGCCACGAACTCCATCGCGGTCAGCAACCCGATCCCGCGCACGTGCCCCACGATGCGGGCGCCCTGCTGGATGGCGCGCATGCCGCCCAAGAGGTCGTTCCCCCGCGCTGCGGCGTTGGCGATCAGGCCGTCCTCCTCGATCACCCGCAGGACGGCGTGGCCCACCGCGCAGGCGAGCGGGTTGCCGGCGTAGGTGTGGCCGTGCGCGAAGCCGCCGCCGCGAAGCACGACGTCGGCCACCTCGGTGCGGCACACCACCGCCCCGAGCGGGAAGTAGCCCGCACCGAGCCCCTTCGAGAGCGCCAGGATGTCGACCTCCGCGCCTACCGGCACGTAGGGCTCGGGCCCGCCGCCCCCTACCGGCACTTCACCGTTCGCCGGCGCTTCCCAGTGCTGGTACGCGCAGAAGGCGCCGGTGCGGCCGACGCCCGTCATCACCTCGTCGTAGATGGTGAGCACCCCGTGGCGGCGGCAGATCTTCGTGACGGCGGCGAGGTAGCCGTCCGGCGGCACCAGCGCGCCGGTGGAAGCGCCGCCGACGGGTTCGACCAGGAACGCCGAGATCGTCTCCGGGCCGTACGCCTCGATCACGCGTTCGAGCTCCGAAGCGCATGCGAGGGCGCAGGTGGATCGTTCGAGCCCTAGCGGGCAGCGGTGACAGGCGGGCGCGGGGATGTAAAGCGGCTCGCTGGTCATGGGGATGAACGGTTCGTTGAGCGGCGTGTAGCCGGTGGCGGCGAGCGCCCCGAGGGTGGAGCCGTGATACGACGGGAAGCGGCTGATGACGCGATGCCGTCCCGGCTCGCCGTTGGCAAGGTGATACTGCCGGGCGAGCTTGATGGCGGCTTCGACCGCTTCGGACCCGCCCGAGACGTAGAACACGCGTGCGAGTCCTTGACTGAGCCGGCCCACCAAGGCATGCGCCAGTTCGACGGCCGGTTGGCTCTCGAACTGCGTGCGGTACGCGAACGCGACGCGACTCGCCTGATCGGCCATGGCACGAAGGATCCGTTCGTCACCGTGGCCGATCGAACAGACCACCGCGCCGGAGCAACCGTCGAGGTAGCGCTTGCCGTCGGTGTCCTCGATCCAGACCCCCTTCGCCCGAGCTACCGTCGGGAGGTCGAGCGCCTGTTGATAGAAGAGGACGTTCCGGTTCGCCGGCATGCCGTTCGTCATGGTCACGACCCATCGTACGCATAGTTATGAACGCGGCGCGATAGGGAGTCGGCGCCGTCTACTGCCGACGATGACGAGATGCCGTCCCCCGGCGGAGTACCGGCGGCGTCCAGCAGGCTACGGGATTCGCCGGGGTGGCTTGCGTGGCTGGGTATGGTAGGGTCGGTCGATCCGGTTGGTGCCGCAAGAAGGTACGCGCAGTCGCATACCGCAGAAGCGTATGGCGCCGCAGCGCCGGACGTACGTGCGCCCCGTTCCGGGGCGGATCCACGTCGTGGAGGCCCGGTTCGCGAGACCCGCGCGCCGCCTCACGGCATCGTTCGTACCAATGTTGGGAGTTTCCATGCGCAAGACCCGTTCCATCCTCAGGTTCGTCGTGCCGGCCGTGATGCTGGCGATGCTCATGCCGGTCGGCCTGGCCGAGTTGAGCGACATCCAGGCGAAAGGCACCGCGGTCGTCGCCATGTCCGGCGAGTACCCGCCCTTCTCCATGCCCGACGAGAGCGGCGCGCTCATCGGCTTCGACGCTGACGTCGCCAGTGAACTCGCGTCGCGGCTCGGGGTGGAAGTTCGCCTGCAGCAGGCCGAGTTCGCCACCATCATCGGTGGCATCCAGGCTGGCGCCTACGACTTCTCGGTGGCGTCGCACTCCATCACCCCCGAGCGCCAGCAAGCCGTGACGTTCTCGGACACCCCCTACTACTTCGGTGGCGGCCAGATGTTCATCCACGAGAGCTTCGACTACGCGAACATCGAGGAGATGGCGGCCGCGAACGCGCCGATCGCGGTCGACCTCGGTGGTACCAACCAGCAATACCTCGAGAGCATCGACTACCCCAACATCGAGACCTACTCGGGCGTCCAGGACTCGCTGCTGGCGGTCGCCTCCGGTCGTGCTCACGCCATCTTCACCAACCCGGTCGTCGGGTACCAGGCGGTCGAAGCGGGCCAGCCCATCAAGGCGATGCCGGGCCTGATCTTCGAGGAGAACGCCTACGTTCTGATGGCGAAGAACCAGCCCGAACTCGAGGCGGCGATCAACCAGGCCATCCGCGACATGCGGGAAGACGGCACGCTGAGCGAGATCAGCATGAAGTGGATCGGCGGCGACATCACCACGCCGGGCGAGTAACCGGACCTAGGGACCTAGGACCATCCGAGGGCGCGGTCGAGACGAGGGTCACACGGGGAGGTGACCCTTCCGGCCGCGCCCTACGTGAGAGGCACGGCGACGCAAGCGTGAACCCTAGCGGTCGCTCGACGGAAGGCGCGTTCAGGAGGACGGCATGATGGACTACCTGGCCGGGATCTTCACTCCGGCCACCCTACGAGCGCTGTGGCAGGGAACGCAGATGACGTTGACGGTCACGGTCATCTCGGGCACCGTGGGCTTGCTGTTGGGGCTCCTTGCCGCGCTCGGACGCATGTCCCGTGCCGTGCCGCTGCGCCTGTTGGCGGGGGCGTACATCGAGTTCTTCCGCGGCACGCCGCTGCTTGTGCAGCTCTACATCATCTACTTCGGCTTGCCGTCGCTCCCGTTCATCGCGCCGCTGCCCGCGTTCTGGGCGGGCACCATCGGCCTCACCCTCTACGTCGGGGCGTACAACGCCGAGATCATCCGCGGTGCCTTCCTCGCCATCCCACGCGGCCAGGCCGAAGCCGCCAGGGCGATGGGCCTGCACGCGGTGCAGGTGTACCGCTTCGTACTGATCCCGCAGGCGATCCGGATCGCCGTGCCCGCGCTGGGGAACCAGTTCATCTCGTTGATCAAGGACTCGACGCTCGTCTCCGTCATCACGGTGAACGAACTCCTGCTGACGGGCCGCAACATCATCTCGCGCACGTACCAGCCGATGACGGTGTACCTCGCCATCGCGCTCGTCTATCTCCTGCTCAGCAACCTCAGCGCGCTTGGCATCGGCGCGGCCGAGCGGCGCTACGACCGCCCGTACCGGAAGGCTCGCTGAGCCGACCGCGGTAGGCGGTCGGGCATGTGGGCACGCCGGAACGTCGGTCGGGAACGTCATCGGGCCGCGACCTGACCGTATTCGGACGCGTGATCCGTGCCGCCTCAGGCGGCGTTCGGGTCACGCGCTCTTGCGACGCTCCGCTCGGTGCAGCAAGCGTTCCGGGTAGTCCAGGTCAGGAGCGTCGATCACCAGGCCGGTGACGTCGCTACCTGGCACTTCGAACATCAACGGCAGCAGCGTGCGTTCCAGCACGGAACGTAGCGCCCTGGCGCCGGTCTTGCGCTCCTGCGCGCGGCGCGCCACCTCGAACAGTGCAGCCTCCGTGAACACCAGTTCGACCCCGTCGAGGGCGAAGAGTTCGGTGTACTGCTTCACCAGGGCGTTGCGCGGTTTGGTGAGCACCTCCACCAACGCGTCCAGACTCAGTTCCTCGAGCCGCACCACCACCGGCAAGCGACCGATCAACTCGGGGATCAGGCCGAACGACATCAAGTCTTCCGGCAGGATCTCGGCGCCCGCAGTTGGATCGGCGCGGCCGCGTTCTACGGCGGGGTGCTGGAAGCCCACCTTGGCCACGTCGAGGCGGCGCCGGAGGATGTCGTCGAGCCCCTCGAACGCCCCACCGCAGATGAACAGGATGTCCGACGTGTCGACGTCGATCAGCTCCTGGTGCGGGTGCTTGCGGCCGCCCTGGGGCGGGACGTGCGTGACGGTGCCCTCGATGATCTTCAAGAGCGCCTGCTGCACGCCTTCACCGGACACGTCGCGGGTGATGGACGGACCCTCGGACTTGCGCCCGATCTTGTCGATCTCGTCGATGTAGATGATGCCGCGCTGCGCCGCCTCGACATCGTAGTTCGCGACCTGCAGCAGGCGCAGGACGATGTTCTCGACGTCGTCGCCGACGTACCCCGCCTCGGTGAGGGTGGTGGCGTCGGCGATGGCGAACGGCACGCGCAGCGTGCGCGCCAGCGTCTGCGCCAGGAGCGTCTTGCCGGTGCCGGACGGCCCGACCAAGAGGACGTTCGACTTCTGGATCTCGGACTCGGGATGCGCCAGGCGACGCGAGTGGTTGTAGACGGCGACCGCCAGCGCGCGCTTGGCGTCGTCTTGCTCGATGACGTACTCGTCGAGCGTGCGCTTGATCTCGCGCGGCACGGTAGCGCGCCACACCGGACGCGGCGCGGGCTCGGCGTCGTGCACGACCTGGTGCACGCGGCCGGCGCAGTCACTGCAGATGTGGGCCGTCCCACCGGGCGCGGCCACCAGCAGGTGGACCTCGGCGTGGCTACGGCCGCAGAAGCTGCATTGGGCGGGGGGTTGGGTCACGACTTCGGCCCGCCGTTCGCACCGCCTTGACGGCCTGGGCCGCCGTTCCCTCCGCCGTTCCCTCCGCCAGTGCCTCCGCCGTTGCCGGTGTCGCCGCCGGCGTCGGCGCCTGCCGCGCCCGGCTCGCCGCCGCCCCTGCCCGGCGGATCGAACCGATGCACCGCGCGCGGCTCGACGACGCGGTCGATGATGCCGTAGGACCGCGCCTGTTCCGGTGACATGAAGTTGTCGCGCTCCATGTCGTGGCGGAGCTTGTCGCGGTCGTGCCCGGTATGGCGGTGGTAGATCGATTCCATCATCTCGCGGATGTCGAGGAACTCGCGTGCCTGGACCTCGAGGTCGGGCAAGCTCGAGCGCGGGAAGCCCGCCGAGCCCGCGTGGATCATGATGCGGCTATGGGGCAGCGCCACCCGGTGCCCGGGCGTGCCTGCCATGAGGATGACCGAAGCCATCGACATCGCTACGCCCACGCAGTTCGTGTGCACGGGAGCGGAGATGTACTGCATGACGTCGTAGATCGCCAGACCGGCGTAGACCTCGCCGCCAGGGGAGTTGATGAACAGGTTGATCGGTTGCTCGTTCGACTGCGAATCGAGCAGCAAGAGCTGCGCCGTGACGACGTTCGCCACTTCGGAGTCGATGGGACTGCCGAGGAAGATGATGCGTTCTTTGAGCAGGCGGCTGTAGACGTCGTAGGTGCGTTCGCCGCGGCCGGTCTGCTCGATGACGTACGGGATGAGCGGCATGATGCCTGTAAGCGTAGCACCGGACGCGCGAGAACACGCGTCCGGTGCTTCCTTCGACCACCCCTTCGGTAGGGCGGCGCTCCTTCGAGGCTTCCTACTCGCCTGCCTGGTGGGCGTGGTCGTGCTCGTCGTGGCCATACTCGTGGCCTTCAGCGTCGTCCTCTAGATCCTCCTCGGAGGCGGCCGTCGCGGCTTCGGCCGCGCCTTGCGCCTCGTCCGGCCGCATGCCCGGCGCCGGCTCGCCCGTCAACTCGGCCAGCAGTTCGCGCACCGCCTTGTCGCGCGCGAGGAGGAAGCGGTAGTTCGCCAGCCAATCGTCGCCCATCTCCTGCACGAAGCGGCCGACATCCTGGCGCCGCTGCGCGGCCAGGTGCTTCACGGCCATGTCGAGCTCGGCATCGTCCACGCTGGTGCCCCGCACTTCGAGAAGGCGCTCGAGGACGAGGTCGCGGCGCACGCCACGCTGCGCGGCCTCGTTGAGTTCCTGCTCGAACTCCTCCTTGGTGCCGCGCTCCTTCAGGCGTTGGAGGTAGCGTTCGAGAGTGACGCCCTGACGCTTGAGGTCTTGGACGAGGTCCTCGAGCAAGTTGCGCTTGCGCCGGTTCACCAAGCTGGGTGGCAGTTCGAGCGTGGCCCCGTCCATCAGCTTGGAGACCATCTCGTCGCGCTGTTGGTCGAAGCCTTCGCGTTCGAGCTGGCTCGCGAGGCTCTCGCGCACGCGCTTCTCCACCTCGGCCCAGTCGTCGACGCCGAGTTGTTGGGCGAAGTCGTCGCCTTCCTCTGGAAGTTCCTTGGCCTTCACGTCGCGCACCTTGACGCGCATGCTGCGGATGGTGGGGTTGCCTTCCTCGTCGCGGGTGACGTCGTCGGTGAGCTTCAGCTCGACCACGGCGCCGATGGCCGCGCCGAGGAGCTGGTCGCGCAGTTCGTCGCCGGCCGTGTCGAGGTCGACGGGGAACGTCGATCCGATCGGTTCCTCGTCTGCCGCTGCTTCCGCTTCGGTCGCCTCGGCGCTCTCCGCTTCGGCCGCCTCGGGGTTCTCCGCTCCGGCCGCTCCCTCGTTCGCTGCGGCGTCCGGCAACGACTCGAGCAGCACCCAGTCGGTGGGTTCGATCGCGCGGTCGACCGGCACCAGGGTGGCGTTCTCGCGTTTCAACTGCCCGATGGCGTCCGCCACCATGGCCTCGTCCACCTCACGCCGCTGGGTCTCTATGGCGATGCTCGCCAGGTCGGGTAGCGTCACCTCGGGGTAGAGCTCGGCGTGGACTTCGAACGCGAAGTCCTGGCCCTGTACCGGCGTTTCGGCGTGGAAGTGCGCGTGCACCGGCGACAGCTCGAGTTGCTGCACGGCCTGCGGGTAGGCTTCGTCCACCAGGGCGTCGCGGACCTCTTCCGCCAAGGCTTCCTCGCCGATGCGGCGAACCAGCACGCCGCGTGGCGCGCGGCCAGGACGGAAGCCCGGCACGCGCACCTGCCGTGACAGGGTGGCCAGCACACGATCGAAGGCCGCATCGACCTTCTCGGACGGGACCGTCACCTTGAGGGTGGCGTGGACCGCGTTCTTCTCGACCAGTTGGGCGTCCATGTATCTCCTTCGCTGCCACGCCCACCAGGTGCGCATCCGTTCGGGGCGCTGCCCGTCTCGGGCAGCGGGGCAGGGTGGCGGCCGCATACGTTCCTTCGCCGCGCAAAAGGGAGCGGCAAGCGCAGGGCTTGCCGCGGTGGTGCGAGGAGCGGGACTTGAACCCGCACGGCTAGGCCACTAGATCCTAAGTCTAGCGCGTCTACCAATTCCGCCATCCTCGCGTGGTGGGGCGCGCCGCCCACCTCTTCGGCGGCAACGCCCGGGCGGGACCGCGCAACGGCCCCGCCCGGGCGTCGGGGCGCTGCCCCGTTGGCTGGGGTGGATGATGGGGCTTGAACCCACGACCCCCGGAACCACAATCCGGTGCTCTAACCAGCTGAGCTACATCCACCGCGCTGGCACCCAAAAGTCTAGCAGACTCGCGCAGCGGGGGGAATCGTACCGCACACGTGCGGGGTTTGCCTAGGGAGGAACCATCCGCCCGGGACAGGTGCGCCCGGGCGGATCTGGTTCGCCGGTGCGCAGGCGAGCGGCCTGCGCACCGAAGGATCAGCGATGCAGGTCGTGACCTTCCATCGGCGCATCACGATCGGGCCGGAAGTTGCCCTTCCCGCGTTGCCCGGTCACGTCACTGGTGTTCATCGCGAAGCGGAGCGTGGCGTAGGCGACGGCGTCGGCATTCTGCTCGAGCACTTCGAGGCTGACGTTGTCGAACGTATCGCAAGCGAGGTGGTAACACGGATCGTACGGATCCCCGGCCGTACCCCCGAACAGCGCCGCCTCTTCGGGCGTCTTGATGCCCTCGGCGCCGGTGAACACACCGCCCGCCGGGATGCCGACCGCGATGAACGGCCCGTAGTCGGACCGGCCGCTGAAGTCCGCGCCTTCGTACGGCAGGCCACGCGCGTCGTAGAACGCTTCGAAGACCGCCTCGATCTCGGCCGACCCGTCCGGCCCCGGACCGGCACCGACCGCGTCGGAGTCGTCGCCGTCGTACACGAAACGCACGAAGTTGGGCGAGCCGATCATGTCGAAGTTGAGGTAGAGGGCGATCTTCGCGAGGTCCTCGTTGCCGAGGCCGTTCACGTAATGGGTCGAGCCGACCAGGCTGGACTCCTCGGCGCCCCACAGGGCGAAGCGCACCTGGTTGCGCGCCCGTACGCGCGCCATCTGCACGGCCGTCTCCAGGATGGCCGCTGCCCCAGAACCGTTGTCGTTGATGCCGGGACCTGCGTTGACCGAGTCGAGGTGGCCGCCCACCATCACCACGTTGGCCGGGTCGCCGAAGCGCGACTCCGCCAGGACGTTGTGCGCCGTGGCCAACCCGCGGAAGGTATCGGTCTTCAAGCGCAGGAGGAGGCCAGGCGTGGCCGTGAGTTCCTGGCCCACGGCTTGCGTCACCGACGTCACGGGGATGTCGAGCGTGAAGCCGTTCCCGAGCGTGCCGGAGAGGGTCCCGGGGGCGTCGTTGAAGATGACGACAGCCGCGGCGCCGGCGTTGTACGCGTTGGTGGCCTTCATCGCGAAAGTGCATGCCCCGCGCGAGATCAGCGCGATGTTCCCGGCGGGGAATCCCGCGAAATCGGCGGCGTCACAGCCGGGCGTGGGGTCTGCTGGAGGCGCGGTCAGCACGGTGACCGCCGCCGTCACGTCGCCGCTGCCCGAGTACGAGAAGATCGAGGTCGCGATCGGGCCCGTCGGGGGCGGCGCCACCTGCTCCAGCACCGTCGCCGCGAGCGTGAGGAACGTCTGGAACTGGAACGGCTGGAACGTCACGTCGTACCCCGCGGATTCCAGCACGCTCGCGGCGTAGGCAACGCTAGCGTCGTATCCTGGCGAACCCGAGACGCGCGTTCCACCGTTCGCGTCGGCGATGGCCTGGAACGCGGCCTGGTGGGCGCGCACGCCTTCCAGCGTGACGCATTCGAGGAGCTTCGCGTGCGTGTTGTTGACGCGGCGTTCGCAGGAGACGCCCGCGATGTCGAGGGCGGCGTTCGGCTGAAGCGCGTCGTTGCTGCATGCTGCGAGCAGCAGAACGAGCGCGATGGCGAGGGTCGGACGAACGAACGGACTACCCATGTGTGGCCTCCCGGAACGCCGAAGTGATCTGCACGGAACCAGATCGGTGGTGCCCAGCTGCGTTGCCCAGCTGCGTTGCCCAGCTGCGTTGCCCATCTGCATTGCTCTGCTGCTTGCCCTGGTGTGCCCTACCGTCCTGAAGTTGTGAAGTTGAGACGTGTCGCATCATGCGGCAACCGAGACCGGTTGTCTACGACCGTTGCACGTTGCCGTCTCCCGGCTCGCGAGCGCTACCCGGTACGATCTGGCCGTACGCAGCTGCCCAGCGAGCGACGCCTTCGCGAATGGCGTCCGGCGCGAGTGCGCCGTACCCGACGACCAGCTCGGCCATCGCAGGCGGTTCGCCAAGGTAGTACGGGGTGGACGGGTACAGCCCCACGCCGCGCTCGAACGCGGCCCGGACGAGGGCGGCAGTGCGATCGCTGGGCAGGTCCGGGTGACGAACCAGGGCATGGACGCCGGTCGACGTGCCCATCACGCGTGCGGAACGGCCGAAGCGGTCCGCCAGGCTCGTCACGAGTGCCACGCGACGCTGCGCGTGGAGCCGTCGCGCCGCCGCCAAGTGCCGCTCGAACCGTCCGGTGTCGATCAGCTCCGCCATGGCGGCCTGCTCGATGGTGGCCGTGTGACGGTCGGCCAACCACTTGGCGGCGAGGAGCGCCTCGCGAAGCGCAAGCGGGGCGACCAGGTAACCGAGGCGCAGGGCGGGGAAGAGCACCTTCGAGAAGGTACCGACGTAGGCAACCCGACCGGCGGCGTCGAGGCCCTGTAGCGCGGGCACCGGCCGCACGTCGTAGCGGAACTCCGCGTCGTAGTCGTCCTCGACGACCCAGTACCCATGCCGCTCCGCGCTGGCCAACAACGTTTGGCGCCGAGCGAACGACAGCACCACGCCGGTGGGGAACTGATGCGAAGGCGTGACGTAGGCGAGCCGCACCCGCTCGGGGATCGCTTCCGGGACGCGCGCGCCCTCCTCATCGACGGGCATCGGGTACAGGCGCGCGCCGTGCGCGGCGAACGCCTGGCGCGCCCCTTGGTAGGCGGGATCCTCGAGCAGCACGCCGTCTTCCGGGTCGAGCAGGACGCGCGCGAGCAGGTCGAGGGCTTGCTGCGATCCGGTCGTGACGATGACGTCGTCCGGGTTCAGGCGCACGCCGCGCCGGCGCCGCAGGTACCCGGCCAGCGACCGCCGCAGCGGCAGGTACCCCGCGGCGTCGCCGTAATCGAGCGGAGCGGGCGTGCTCGCAAGGAGCCTGCGCCACCTGCCTGCGAGGCCGATCTCGGACGGGACGCGGCCGTAACGGAAGTCGTAGGGGAGACCGGCTTCGCGGTAGGGCGTTCCGGGACGGCTGGCGACGGCCCGGTGGCCGAAGGCGCTGATGGGCGCACGCGCCGGGGCGGTCTCCGGCGCTTCCAAGGCGCGATCGGGCGGGGCCGGTTGGCCCACCACGAACGTTCCGGCACCGACGCGCGCCTCCACGTAGCCCTCGGCCGTGAGCTGTTCGTACGCCGCCAAGACCGTGTTGCGTGAGACACCGAGCGCCTCGGCGTGCGCGCGGGTCGACGGCAGCCTCGTGCCCGGTGCGAGCGCGCCCGAGACGACCGCGTCGCGAAGATCGCGGTAGACCGTGCGCCAACGGGGTGCCCGCGTGTCCACTGGCGAATGGTACCAATCGTCGGCACGGAAGTGGCGCTGGTCGTGGTGCCACTCGTTCGCCTACGGTGGCGCCATGCCGCACTCCACCCCCAACGACGACCCCAGCGTGGTCCGCAGGCGCGATCGCGCCATCACCGACGAAGCCTGGATCGAGACGCTACTCACGCGCGCGGCGGTCGGCGCCCTGGCAACCGTCGACGCGGGCCAGCCGTTCCTGAACGTCAACTTGTTCTGGTTCGACCCGGCGCGGCGGGCGGTGTACCTGCACACGGCGCGACGCGGACGCACGCGCGCCAACGTGGAAGGCGGCGAACCCGTGTGCTTCGCCGTGCACGAGATGGGACGGCTGCTGCCCGCCGAAGAGGCGCTCGAGTTCAGCGTCGAGTACGCCGGCGTCGTGGCGTTCGGCACGGCCCACGTGGTGGAGGACGCGACCGAGGCGTCGACCGCCCTACAGGCGTTCCTCGACAAGTACTTCCCGCAGCACGTCCCCGGCCGCGATTACCGCCCCACCACGCCCGAGGAACTGGCTCGGACGACGGTGATGCGCGTCGACATCGAGAGGTGGAGCGGCAAGCGAAAGGTGGTAGCGGCAGACTTCCCGGGCGCCTTCCGCTACGCCCCGTCCTCGATGCTGGACGAGGACCGCGACCTCGTCTGACGGACCGCGGCGGGTCGGTCGCCGCCCGAGCCGCCACCAGCGGTGCGAACGGGACATCCGCCTCTTGTGTGTTCGCGCGGGCGGGCCTATGGCTGAGGCTGCCACGAAGCCGGGGCCGCCGCCGCGCTCCCGGGCGCCTTGCGCTGCGACTCCGCCACGACCTGCTGCGTCTTCGCCGCCATCTTCATCTTCGCGACGGACGGTACGGGTGTCGTGGCCGCCGGCCGCGCCAGCGGCAGGCGGGCGCATAGCCACTCGTAAGGAAGGGAGGACCCATGCGGCGCAGGCTCGCGCTCGTGCTCGCAGTCGCGCTGTTGTTCCTAGGCGCCTGCGACATCGTCAAGCCGCCCGTCACGCTCGCACGCTGGGACCAGGCGATCTGGAACCAAGCGAAGTGGGAGTGACCGACGCACTTCTTCCACCGGCGCTTCGTTCGCGCCGCTTCGGGCGGGGCGAGGCGCGGAGCAGCCGGAACTTCCAGGACCGACTTCGAGAAGGAGTTCGCGATGTCACGCCATCATCGGCTGTACCTGTTCTTGGCGGTGCTCGGCCTCAGCTTCGGGGTGTGGGTCGCCGCGGTCACCCTGCCGCACATGTTCAAGGCAGGTGACGTCATCGTCGCCGAGGAAGTCAACGACAATTTCGATGCCCTCAATACCGGCAAGCAGGAACGCGTCACCGGCACCTGCCCGGCTGGGTTCGCGATCCGGGTCGTGAACGAAGACGGCAGCGTCGAGTGCGAGCAAGACGACGGCGCGCCGGGGAACTCCTCCTGGGCGCTGGTCGGTAACCCCGGCACGAACCCGGCCGTGAACTTCGTCGGCACCACCGACGCCGCGCCACTGGCGTTCCGTGTCGACGGCACCGAATGGATGCGCATCCAGCCCAACGGGCAGGTCCAAGTCGGCCCGGCCGCCACCGACGTCGCGTTTGTCGTCACGGGCCCGGCGAGCTTCGAACTCGGCACGGGCTCGATCTCCATCAGCACGCCGGGCGGCTGGCCTGGCATCATCGCCTACTCGAACAACGGCCACCGGCGTGACGTCATCATCGACGACATCGGCGTTCGCATCCTCGTGGGCGACTCCGCCTCGGCTCCTGGCGCCGTGAACGGCATCACCGTCAACGAGGACGGGCACGTGGGGTTGAACACCGGCTACCCGGACGGCCTGCTCGACATCGACTTCGGCGCGACCGGTTCGATCGTGGCCGGTACGCCCCTGGGGAACGGCGCAGGCTGGATCATCTACGGCCCCAACGGGCACCGCCGCGACATCGTCGGTGACAGCACCTCGCTGTACATCGGCGCGAGCGCGGGAACGGGAGCCGCGGACGCGACGCTCATCGTGTCCGAGGAGGGACGCGTGGGGATCGGCCTGAGCGCCGCGAACCCGACGACGATCCTGCAGGTGGTGCAGAACTCGCCCACCGACCCCATCGCCGATGCCTGGAACACCTACAGCTCGGCGCAGTACAAGCAAGACGTGCAGGAGCTCACGCCCGAGCAGTACCAGGACGCCCTCCAGCAGATGCTTGACACGGCCGTCGTGACGTACCGCTTCGTGGGCCAAGACGAAGCCGCCAAGGCGAAGATGGGCGTCATCGTAGAGGACGCTCCCGCGCAGCTGGTCGCGGAAGGGAGCGAGGACGCCGTCTCGCTAGGGGACTACATCGCCATGCTCCACGCATCCATGAAGGCGCAGCAGTCGGTGATCGACCAGCTGCAGGCGCAGGTCGAGGCGCTCGTGGAGGAGGTAGAAGGACGCTGATCGACGACCGTGGCGCGGGAGCTCACGTGCCTCGCCCGACGGACCTAAGCAGCGCATGCGCCCGGAGCCGTGAGGGCAGGTGTTTCCGAGTCCGGCGAATGCGAGCCGAGCGACACGGGCGACAGGGTGGCCTCGTGTCGCTCGTGACTACCGGTCGTGGAGGAGCGACAGGAACGCGCTCCACGGCCCCTTGTCATGGCGATGCACCTTCGCCATCGTGCGCACCAGGGAGTGTGGCGGTCTCAACCGGTCATCGCAACGGCTTCGGCGTATGGCTCTGCTGGTGATTGGCAGCCGAGGGTCTGCCTTGGTCGGCGGTTGAGCTGCTCTTCCACGATCTCGAGAGCGGCCTGGGTGTGGATCGTGAGGGGTGCCTCGCGGGTAGTACTGCCGCAAGGGGCACCGCCGCTGGCTAGAGGGGTCGGCACGAGCGGGACCCCTACGGCGGGGACCTTGACGAGGAAGTGTAAGCGTTGCGAAGTCGGGTTGACGCGCACGCGGCCAACCGTTCATTGTGTGGTGCGTCGCAATTGGCTCGCTTCCTCCGTGGGGTCACGCCGCGCGCGACGGGAGGTCGACGTGTCCACCACCCTCAAGGAGTTCCACATGACGATCGGTGGTGCGCTCGCACCGACCGAGCGGACCTTCGGCGTGATCGATCCCGCCACCGGCGCCGTGTTCGCCGAAGCGCCCGACTGCACCGCCGCGCAACTCGACGCCGCGATGGGCGCCGCGAAGGGCGCCTTCCCGGCCTGGAGCCGCGATGAGGCCGCACGCCGGGCGGCGCTCGAAGCGTGTGCCGATGCGATCGAGGCGAACACCGAGGCGCTCGCTCGTACCCTGACCCTGGAGCAGGGAAAACCGCTCGCCAAAGCGGAAAGCGAAGTTAGGGGCGCGGCGCGCTGGTTCCGGGAGTTCGCCCGCATGGAGATCCCCCACGACGTGCTGCGCGATGACGAACGTGCTCGCATCGAGGTGCGCCGCAGACCGCTCGGCGTGGTCGGCTCGATCGTGCCGTGGAACGTCCCGGTGTTGCTGGCTGCCTTCAAGACGGCGCCAGCGCTTCTCATGGGCAACACGGTGGTGCTCAAACCCTCGCCCTACACGCCGCTCGCGACGCTCGCACTCGGCGAGATCCTGCAGGAGGTGCTGCCGCCGGGCGTGCTCAACGTGGTGTCGGGCGGTGACGACCTCGGCGCCGCGATCACCCACCACCCGGACGTTCGGATGCTCTGCTTCACGGGGTCCATAGCGACGGGCAAGAAGGTCGCGGCGGCGGCCGCGCCCGATCTGAAGCGCTTCGTGCTCGAACTCGGCGGCAACGATCCCGCCATCGTGCTGGAGGATGCGGATCCGGCAGCCATCGCCGAGAAGCTGTTCTGGAGCGCCTTCTCCAACAGCGGCCAGATCTGCATCGCGACGAAGCGCGTGTACGCTCACGAGAGCGTCCACCAACATCTCGTCGAGGCGATGGCGGAGATCGCGACTCGGATGCGCGTCGGTCCTGGCATCGAGCCGGACTCACAGCTGGGGCCGCTGAACAATGAGCCGCAGTTCAAGCGGGTCGATGAACTCGTGGAGGACGCCAAGCGGGCAGGCGCGAAGGTCGTCACCGGCGGAGCGCCGCTCGACCGGCCGGGCTACTTCTATCCGCCTACGATCGTCACGGACATCGCGGACGGGGTACGGCTGGTGGACGAGGAACAGTTCGGTCCGGCGTTGCCGTTGATACCGTTCCGGGATGTCGAGGAGGCGCTGGAACGGGCCAACGCGACGCACTACGGGCTGATGGGGTCGGTGTGGACGCAGGATCTCGACCGGGGCGCGGAGGTCGCGGGACGGCTCGAGGTCGGCACGGCCATGGTGAACAAGCACGGCGGGATCGATCCGGCAGTTCCGTTCGGGGGAACGAAGTGGTCGGGGATCGGGTACCAGTTCGGCCATTGGGGTCTCGAGACGTACGCCGCGCTGCAGGTGATCGAACTCAACCGAACGTGAATGGAGACTGACAGGCAGCAGGGTCGTGCGGGGCATAGGAGACTGGAAGCGCCAATGCGCTCTGACGTGGAGTGCTACTTGCGAGAGGGCCCGCTGGTGGGCAGGATGTCTCCGATGGGTTCGAAGACAGGAGCTCCGGCCGCTGGCCGGAGCCTCGAAAGACGAGTGGGACACAAGCTCCCTGAGTGTCACCTATGACGCGACTCAGGTGTCGCCTATGACCCGATTCATCACAATGGTGCACCAGGGAGGACTCGAACCCCCGACCTACCGCTTAGAAGGCGGCTGCTCTATCCGGCTGAGCTACTGGTGCACGTCGCGACCGCCGCGTCGGCCGGCCCGTCGATCGACGAGCCACCCGCTAGAAGGGTACCGCGCCCGGAACGTGGGCGCGGTACCTGCCGCTCGGTGGCAGTGGAGCGGGAGACGGGATTCGAACCCGCGACATACAGCTTGGAAGGCTGTCGCTCTACCAGCTGAGCTACTCCCGCATGCCGGTGCCGAAGCGGGTCGGGTAAGCACCGGCCGCGGCGGTGCTGGTCGGGGCGGCTGGATTCGAACCAGCGACCCCCTGCTCCCAAAGCAGGTGCGCTACCAGACTGCGCTACGCCCCGTCATCGCCGAGCCGAGCCGGCCGTGGCGCGCGTCCTGCCCGAGGGTTCCGGAGCGAAGACGGCGTCGACCGCAGGGCGGAGTATACCCGGTCCGGACGGGGTTCACAACCGAGTTCGCTTCAGGCAAGGGCACACTCGGGGCCTCACTCCGGTTCACGCGGTGTCACGTTCAGCTTCATGTCAACTCGCGCAACGCCAATCGCACCCAGGCTTGCATCTCCAATGTAAGCCCGAGCGCCAAAGCTTCGTCCGCGGCGTACCACCCCAACCCGTCCTCGTCTCCATCGAGGCGGCCCTCGTATGGCTCCAACGGGCGGGCGTAGTAGATCAGGTCCACGTGCTCGTGCCCGTTGGTGATGGGCTCGAGCTGCACCCCACGCGGCCGGATCAGTTGGCGTGGGCCCGGCGCCTCTACGGCGCGTTCGCCGACCAGCACCACGTCGACTCCTGCCTCCTCACGCACCTCCCGTACCGCGGCGTCGTCGGGGATCTCGTTCGGCTCGACATGGCCACCGCAGGGCAGCCACAGGCCCAGCTTCCGGTGCCGATGCAGCAGGAGCCTCGCTTGCCACACCACGAACACGCTCACCGCCAGGTCGCGGGTGACGCTTGGAGAGGCCGACTTGGCGTTCGGGTTCACGCTTCGCCATCCATGCGCCGCAGCAGCAGGCGGGCTAGGTAGCGGACCACGCCCTCGACTTCCCAGCCCGCGCGCGGGGGAAGCGCGCGCGCGATCTGGACGTAGCTCACCAAGTGGTAGACGGGTGACAGTTCGACCCCACGACGCACCATCGCCTCCGGGGACGCGCCGATCGCGCCCGCGAGTCCTGCGATGTAGGCGCGTTGCAGCGCTGCGTGGACCTCGCCGTCCAAGTCCGCTTCGAAGCCTGCGATGGTGAACAGGTCGACGCCAGGCCAAGCGAACGCCACGTCGGTCCAGTCGATGAGGACCAGCGGGGCAGGGCCGGCGGTTCCCGCGTCGTCATGCACGCGTTCGATGGCGTTCCCACAGTGTAAGTCGCCGTGGGTGAGCACCGCGGGTGGCTGCGTGATGGCGAAGGCGCGCAGCTTCTGCCGGATCCAGGCGTCGAGCGCAGGCAGTCTCGCTCGGTCTTCCGCCTCGAGCTTCGCGAGTTCGGGAGACGCCCACACGCCGTCCAGTTCGGCCTCCGTGCGGACGACGAGGCGGTCGGGCATGCCCGCGGCGCGCAACTCGTGTTCGTGCGGCAGCAACCTACGCTGCAGGCCGCCGATCTCGAACGCGAGGCGCGTGCGGTGCTCGTCCCCGTGGACCTCCGCGCCAACGACGCGTCGCATCACCATCCACGGCGCGGGTTCCTTGCCGCCCGGCACCTCGACCTCGCCATGCGCCAGCACCGTCGGCGCCGCATCGGGCGCGTACCGGCCGACGAGGGCCGTGACGGCAGGTTCAGTGCGCCAGAGTGGGTTGGGAGCCTTCAACACCGACCGCGCCCCGACCCAGACGCTCGACAGGGTCCAGGCGCGCAGCTGGTGTAAGCGCGGGCCTTCCGGGTCCGGGTCCTGGTGACGCGAGGTTCCGAGCGACGCCTCGCCGCGCAGTGCCGGCTTGGCGTCCAGCGCGGAAGCCAGGCGGGCGTGGAACCCGGGGAGGGTGAACGGTGGCCAGTTGTTCGCGTCGGGTTCTTCGCTTCGCAGGCGCGCCAGCGTCTCGTTCAGAGTTCGTTCGAGGGACTCAGGTAGACCAGTCGGTCTCGGCCGGGGTTCGTGGTTCCAGGCGAAACGCTCGAAGTCGCCAGGGGCGTGCCCGGGTAGCGGTTCGCACAGGTAGAGGCGTTCCTCGACGACGCCGGCGGCGTCCCCGCGCACCTCGTGACGCAACGCGCCCAGGCCCACCAGGAACGCGAGCCGCAGCCCCGGCGCTAGCGCATCGCCGATGCCGGGGACGTCCACCGAATCGGTCCAGGGCGTGTCCACGAACGGCAATGTGGTGTCGTGCTTCTCGTCCTGCACCAGTGCGAGTGCCAGGTCTTGGCCGCCGCTCGCGCCGTGGCGGGGGTGCACGATCGCTAGGTGGTAGCGGAGCAACCTCTCCGTGGCGGGTTCCGTCACCGCGCGCCGGCGCGCCTCACGACGCCATCACCAACGCGATCGCGTCGCGCTGTGCGCCGACCACGCTGCCGTAGAGCGTGTGCGGCGTCGCATGGTCGATGCGCACCCGTGCGAGCCCCATGTGGTCGACCTGGTCGGCGGGCACCAGGACGGTGTGGTTCTGGTCGGAATGCCCCACGGCGTGGGCGCCGTCCCGGCGGAGCTCCTTGATCAGCACCCGCAGCTCGCGTCCCACGAAGCGTTGGTTCCCGACCAGGCTGCGCGCCTTCTGCGCTTCGATGAGGCGCTGCAACCGCTCGACCTTCACCTCCCGCGGCATGTCCTCGAAGTGCCGGTACGACGGCGTGCCGGGTCGCGCCGAGTACAAGAACATGTAGGCGTGTTCGAAGCCGGCTTCCTCGCACACGTCGAGCGTCCGCTGGAAGTCGTCTTCGGTCTCGCCGGGGAACCCGACGATGACGTCGGTCGAGATGACCACGTCGGGCACCTTGGCGCGGATCTCACGCACGATGTCGAGGTAGCGCTCCACGCGGTACTCGCGCGCCATACGGCGCAGCACGCGGTCCGAGCCCGACTGCACCGGCAGGTGGATGAAGTTGCAGACGTTCTGGTGCTGCGCGATGACGTCGATGATGTCGCTCGTGAAGTTCATCGGGTGGCTGGTCGTGAACTTGACCCGCGGGAAGCCGACGTCGGCCACCATGCGAAGGAGCTCCGCGAACGACGGCAGGGCGTCGATGCCGAGCCCATACGAGTTCACGTTCTGCCCCAGCAGCATGACCTCCTCGACGCCCGCTGCGCGCATCGCGCGGGCTTCGGCCAGGATCGCCTCCGACGGGCGCGAGACCTCGGGACCGCGAGTGTCCGGCACGATGCAGTACGTGCAGTGGTGGTTACACCCCCGCATGATGGTGAGGAAGCCCGACATGGTGCCCGGGGGAGGAGGCGGAGGAACGTGGTTCACGAGGTCGACTGCGAACTCGAGGCGCGCGACGGGTGCGAACGCCCGCGCGCCCGCGCGCTCCAGCGCGGCGGCATCGTCTCGCATGCGTTCGAGCTCGCCGACGGCGTCCAGCACGTCGGCCACGGCGCCCGGACCGACCATCAGGTCCACCTCGAACTTGCGTCCGATCTCCTGGCCCTCTTCGAGCTGCGCAAGGCACCCCATCAACCCGACCAGCAGGTCGCGCCCAGCGGTCTTCTCCTTGCGGAACTCACCGAGTAGCGACACGACCTTCTCGACCGGTTTGCCGCGCACGGCGCACGTGTTGAGCAGCACCAGGTCGGCGTCGGCGGGGTGGTCGACGATCTGGTGACCGCCCGCCGCCAGTTCCGACAGCACCGTGTGGGTGTCGTATTCGTTCATCTGGCAACCGAACGTGATGACGTGTGCACGCACCTAGGTCCTCCGAACCGCCGACCCCGGTGGGAGCGCGGCGGTCGCCATTGTAGCAGCGCGCCGCGAGGCATCGTCGCCCGAGTGGTTCGGAGGGTCGTGACGTAGGTCGGCGGACCGCGAGTAGCGGGTCGTGAATGGGTTCGGGTGACCCGGGCGCTCAGTCGATGAGCAGCGCGGCCGCCAGCACCATGAACAGACTCGCCACCGCCAGCAAGAAGCCGACCATCATCGCGCGGGGCCACCGCCGCGTTAGCGCCGGCACGGCGCTGGCCACGACGAGCAGCACGCCCGTCAGGAAGATGTAGCTGGCGATGCGCAGAACCGTTTCGAGCACGACCGTTTCCCCCGGGTCGGAGACTACCGCGTTGCCCCGGCGCGCCGCGCAGCCCCGGCGTCACTGACTGCGCCGGATAGGTTGTAAGCGAACCGGTGGAACAAGCGGACGCGGCCGTCGCCCAGATCGAGCCCGAACGCCACCGTCACCACAGGCGAGCCTTCGTTCGCAACCGTGGGCGCACCATCCGTGCTCGAAAGCGGGAGGAACGCGTCGAACACCCCGGGGCTCGACGCCTCGCCCGGCGCGCTCGCGGTTCCCGGTAGTGCTTCGTCGTTCACCAGCATCGTCAACGCCAGCGTGGCGGGCGCGTCGTACTCGGCGTGAACGCGCAAGCCTGCGCGCTCGTCCGCGCGGCCGAACGCGGCGAGGATGGTCAGCGACCGGCGCGGTGTGGCCTGGTTTCGCCGGAGGGTGCCACGCGCGCCGGCCGCGTCCGAGGCCGGTAGCGACGCCGAAGCCGCGATTGCGCCCGCGTCGAGGTCGACGACGTCGTCCAACACGTACCTGCCGTCCGTGCCTCGCACACCGATGGCCAACGTGGCATCGTCCACGAGCGCCTCGAGTTCGATCTCCTGCACGCCTGCCGTCAGGCGCCGGGGCGTGGCGGGCGCGCCGTCGAACGACAGGATCACGTCCACGTCCTGCTCGGCACGAACACGCACCACCGTGCGCAGGCGCGTCTCTACGACCGGTTCGACCCGGAAGTCTCGCAGCATCGCCGGTTCCCAACCGAGGACCTGCACGACGACCAGGCCGAGGGCCGGGTCGTAGGCGACCCCGAAACCGACGCGATCGAACGACGCGTCGAGGAGGTTACGGCGGTGCCCCGGCGAGTCCAGCCAACCGCGCACGATGGCGTCCGCGACGCTCGCAGCGACCACATCCACCTCCGTAGTCGTTGCTCCTGCCCCGAACGCCTCGGTCCGGCCGGCGCCGGCGTACGCACGCACCAGTCCCTCGAGGTAAGTCGCGGCTCCGATCCTCGCGAGGTTCTCGCCGACGTCCACCAACGGTGAGCCGGCCGCAGCCACGCGTTGCGACAGACCCGCGTGCTCGGTTACGGGAGAGACATGGCCGAAGTAGCCCATGGTGGCCATCTCGCGAGCGTGCCGCCCGGCGGCCGTCGCCAGCAGGGGCTCCGGTTCCAGCGGTGCCAGGCCCTCGGCCCGGCGCGCGGCGTTGACTGCTGCCGTGAGTTGCGCGTGCAGAACCTGCTCCAACTCGGCATCGACCGTGACGGCCTGGGCGTGCGCCAGCGAGATCGAGACGGCGAGGAGCACCAGGGCTACCATGCACGCATGGAAGACTTTCGGACGCGTGTGTTGCGTGTCGTACGCGCCGTACCTCCGGGCCGCGTGACGACCTACGGATCGGTCGCTGCCTTGGCCGGAAGCCCCGGCGCTGCGCGCCAGGTCGGCACCGTGCTGCGCGGCCTGACCGACGCCGACGACGACGTGCCATGGCAGCGGGTGATCAACGCCGCTGGCGGCATCTCGACCTACAAGGTCGGTTCCGGCGAGTTGCAGGTCGCGTTGCTTCGCTCCGAAGGCGTCGAGGTCGAGGACGACCGGGTGAACTTGCGCCGCTTCGGCTGGACGCCCGACGACGACCTGATCGGGCTCGGCGTCGACGCTGCCGCGGATGCCGCGAGGAAGGCGGGTTGACCGGCGCGCGGCGGCGCGGTCGCGCGGCCGGATCATCCGACGAACACGTCCGATCCCACATGGTAGGAGACGACACGTTTCTGCAGCGTGCGCCGAAGCAGCCCGACGCGCAGGCGCGCCTCGACGTAGTACCCGCCGTGTTGGCGCAAGTTGCGAGCCGTCTGCCGAAACGCAGGCACGACGAACCCGACGGCGCCGATGACGTCGGCGGTGATCTCGGCACGCACGTCCGTGTGGGGCGTGGCCGGGAACGGCGCAAGGAGCTCCGCCTCCAGCACGGTGGCGCGACGGCCACGCAACCTCCCTGCGCGTAGCAACTGACGGGTCTCGAGGCCCTGCGAGCGCGTCTCCACCTTGTCGCCGTCACGATGATAGAAGCGGTCGACCAAGCCGAGGCGCACGTCGACGGCGTCGAGCGTGCCGTACGGCACCAGTCGGAGCGTCACCTTGAACGGTTCGCCCGCCCGCACGTGCGCCGGGACTTCGAAGACGACCTGGTTGAAGCGTCGTTCCCACGCAGCCGTCAGCCACGACGAGACCATCGCCGCTCCGGCCGTGGCCACCTCGAAGGCCAAGAAGGCCGTCCCGAGCCCGGTCTTGTCGCGGAGTTCGGGCGAAAGAAGGAACACGGCGCCCGCTGCCGCCGCGAGGGCCCACCCCAAGCCCAGCCAGAAACTCGGCAACTCCGTCCACTGGGGCGTGAACGGGAGGTCCAGTGGAGGGTCCTCGTAGTGGCGCAAGGCTACGCCGCATGCCTCGCACGTCAGACCGCGGTTGGCGTGACCGCACTCCGGGCAGTCCCACGCTTCGGGTGTCGCCACGGACCCGGTCGGCGCCACGGACCCGGTCGGCGCCACGGACCCGGTCGGCGCCACGGCTCCGGTCGGCCCGACGGGGACGGCGGCTTCGCTGCTCTCGGACCGGTTCATGGGCATAGGATACGGAGCCGAACGGCTCGATGCTGAGAATCTTCGTATGATGCTGACTCGTGGAACGCGACCCTCTCCTCACGCTCGCCGCCGACCTTATCCGAGCCCCCAGCCCGTCCGGGGCGGAAGGACCAGCCGTCGAGGTGATGCTCGCCGCGTTCCGGGACCTCGGATTCGACGCCGCCTACCGTGACGAGGCGGGGAACGCCGTAGGCGTCCTGCGCCGCGGGGACGGACCGATCATCATGTTGAACGGACACCTCGACACCGTGCCCGTCGGCGACGCTTCTCTGTGGCCGCACCCGCCCCTCGACGGCGTCGTCGCCGATGGGCGCCTGTGGGGACGTGGGGCGTCGGACATGAAGAGCTCACTCGCATGCATGGCGCTTGCGGCGGCGGACGCGGCCGAAGCAGGCTTCCGCGGCACGCTCATCGTGGCCGGCATGGTTCAGGAGGAGGTCGGCGGCCTCGGCGCGCGCCACATGGGGCGGACCCTACCTGTCGACGTGGTCGTGTTGGGCGAACCGAGCCGCAGCACGCTGAAGCTCGGCCATCGCGGCCGCACCGAGGTGGAGGTCCACTTCCCGGGCGCCATCGCGCACGCGGCCAAGGCGTCTCTGGGGGAGAACGCTCTGTACCACGCCGCTCGGTACCTCGCCGCGCTGGAACGTCTCGAGCTACCGACGGGCGGCCCGCTCGGCGGCTCGAGCGCGACGCCGACGCAGCTCGTGAGCTACCCGCAAGACGGCGCCAACGTCGTGCCCGGCGGCGCGCGTCTCACGATCGATTACCGGACCATCCCCGGCGACGACGAGCAGGCGCTGCTGGCGCGCCTTGCCGCCATCGCGCACGACCCACGCATCGAGTTGGGCATCCCCATCGAGGACGCGGTCAGCGAAGACGGCGGGCTGCGGCAGAGTTACGCCCGCGCCACCGACCCCTACCTGGTGGATGCGTCCGGCATGGCGGTGGCCACGGCGCGCGACACGCTGCAGCGCGTCCTGCCACGGCACGGGCGTGTGTTCGACGAGGGCACGTGGTGGTTCTGCACCGACGCCCCGCACCTCGCGGTGTCGGGCGCCGACGTCGTGGGGTACGGACCCGGCGACGAAGAACTGGCGCACACGACGCGCGAGAGCGTCGAGGTGGCGAGCCTCACCGTGGCGCGCGACGTCTACAAGGAACTGGCGTTGGCCTACCTGGGGCGTCCATGAGCCCCGAAGGGAGCGGCATGAAGGGCGAAACGCTCATCGTCAACGGCGACCCCTGGACCATCGTCGATGCCGCACCGGCGGCCCCACTGGCCGAGATGGTGGCCGCCATCCTGGAAGACGCCGGCTTCGTCGTGATGGTGCGCGGTCAGGGCGTGCTCGACGACGCCTTCTCGCACCTCGGCTCCACCAGCATCATGACCACCTACGTCTTGGTGCCGGAGGAGAACGCCGAGGCCGCCGCCGCCCTGATCGCCGAGACGGTCACCGACTACGAGGGCGACGAACTCGACGAACTGCTCGAACGCATGGCGGCGGGTGAGGAGCCACCGGAGTTCGCGGACGCCAGCGATGCCGATCCGGGCGAAACGGCCCCGGACGGAACGGCTACACTCGGAACGGCCCCGGACGGAACGGCCCCGGACGGGACCGCCCCTGATGCAACCGCCGCCGACCGAACCGCCGATGACGCCGGCGACGCCGACGACCACGAGCCACGGCAGGAGTGACGCTGCGGTGCCCGGCGCCTCGGACCCAGGAGGTGCCCGCAGGGGCGCTGCACGGCTGAGCCTCTACGGCGCGATCGTGATCCTCGCCCTGAAGTTCGGGGCGTTCCTGTTGACGGGCTCGGTCGGCTTCCTGTCGGACGCGGCCGAATCGCTGGTGAACCTGGTGGCCGCCGTCGTGCTGCTGGTCGCGCTGGGGATCTCCGCTACGCCACCTGACTATCGTCACCCGTACGGGCATACCAAGGCCGAGTACCTCTCCAGCGTGCTGGAAGCCTCGCTGATCCTTCTGGCTGCGCTGGGCATCGGCATCACCGCGGTCCAGCGGCTACTCGATCCGCAACCACTCACGAACGTGGCAGCCGGCGTGAGCGTGTCGGCCGTAGCGGCCGCCGTCAACGGGGCGTTGGCACTCTTCCTGTTCCGAGTCGGCAAACGGCAGCGCTCGATGGCGCTCGAGGCGAACGCACGCCATCTGCTGACCGACGTGTGGACCTCGGTCGGCGTGATCGTGGGCGTGATCCTCGTCGGCGTCACCGGGTGGCAGCCGATCGACCCCATCATCGCGCTGGTGGTGGCCGCGAACATCGTCGTGACCGGGGTCAACGTGATGCGCCGTTCGCTTTCGAACCTGCTCGACGAGCGGCTGCCGGAAGGGGAGGAGGCGTTCATCCTTGACGTGCTCGAGGGAACGCCGGAGCTCCGGGGCTTCCACCGGCTTCGCACGCGCCGCTCGGGCCGGGCGCGCTTCGCCGAGGTCGACGTGTTCGTCGATCCCGCCATGTCGGTTGCCGAGGCACACGCGCTCGTCGCCCGGGTGGAAGACCGTATCCGCGACCGCCTCGAAGACCTCGTCACGACGGTGCATGTCGAGCCGTTCGTGGAGGGGGTGCGCGACGTCAGCCGGACGCCGCGCGACGAGTTCGCCGAGGGGCGTCGCTGAGGTCCCGACGCCCGATCGCGCCTCGCGGCGGGCGTGACACCGCCCCGCTGCCAGCGTCCACGAAACGCAACGCGGCGTCGGCCCACGGCCCGGCGTACCCCACGCCCACGCGCGGCGTGACGACGATGTCGCGCGGTGGCGGCCCGTCGTGAAGCGTGATGGGCGGCTTGGTCAGGTCGGCGCCGTCGAAGCGACGGTCGATCCCGAGCGCGCGCGTCAAGCGGCCGGGGCCGTCGCCGCGGGTGGCGCGGTTGGAGGCGCGCTTGGAGGCGCCTTCGGTGCCCGATTCGTCGGTGCTCGCCTCGTCGCCGCCCGGCGGCGCGAGCTCCACCGCGCGCACCAACACCGCGTGCGGCTCACCTTCCGACGCGGCTACCACGTTGAACAACTCGTGCATGCCGTATACCAGGTAGACGTACGCCGTGCCCGGCGGGCCGTAGAGCGTGCGGGTGCGCTTCGTGAGGCCCTTGGACGCGTGACACGCCAGGTCGGTCTCCCCGACGTACGCCTCGACCTCCACGATGCGGCCCTGGCGCACGGTGCCATCCTTTTCGCACACCGCCAAGACCTTGCCCAATAGGTCGGGGGCCAAGCGGTCGGCGGTCCGGCGATAGAACGAAGCGGGCAGCGGCGCCGCGCCCGTCTCGCGCCACGCGCGCATCCCGCGCGACGTGGTCATCGCAGGTACCGTGTCAGTTCGATGACATCCACTTCGTCACCGGGCCGCACCGCCATGCCGGCGGGGGTGAGCACCAACGCGTTCGCCTCCGCCATCGACCGCAGCACGCCCGAAGACTGGTTGGCGAAGCCGTGCACCGTGCGTCCCGCTCGGTCTTCGGCCATGCGCGCCCGCGCCAGCACTTCCTTGGAGGCAGTGGCCACGAACGGCGTCAGCGCCGTCGCGCGCACGCGCTGGTGATAGGGCGGCATGGCGTCCGCGCCGCTGGCCGTGTCGAGGAACGGTCTGCCGAACAACAAGAAGGTCACCATGCTCGACACCGGGTTGCCGGGCAACCCCAGGAGCGGCACGCCCCGGTATCGGCCGAACAGCGTCGGTCCGCCGGGGCGCACCCGCACCTTCCAGAACGCGATCTCGCCCGCGTCCAGCATCAGGTCTCGCACGACGTCTCGAGGTCCCATCGACACGCCGCCCGAGGTGACGAGCAGGTCCACGTCGCCCGCCGCCGAGAGTGCCTGCGCCAACTCGGTCACGTCGTCGTGGGCGTGCTGCAACGAGACGACCTCGGCACCGGCGGCCCGCGCCATCGCGGCCACCGCCACGCCGTTGGAGCCGTAAACCTGCCCGCGGCGCAGGGGCTTCCCCGGCTTCACCACCTCGTCACCCGTAGTCACGATCGCGACACGAGGGCGCCTTGCGACCCGCACCGTGCCGTGTCCCATCGCCACGACCAAGCCGACCGCAGCGGCGTTCAGCGAAGTGCCCCGTCGAAGGTATGGTTCGCCTTCCCGCAGGTCCTGGGCGCGGGGGCGCACGGCACTGCGGTGGGCGGGCGCGTGCACGAGGACGAAGACACGCTCGCTCTCGAACGGGTCGTCGGCTTCGGCGAGCGGTTCGGCGGTTCGGTCGCGGGTCGGCCGGGCCACCGCGCCCGCGTCGAGCGCGACGCCGTTCGCGGCATACGCGCCATGTTCCAAGCGCGTGTCCTCGACGCCAACGACGGCGTCGGCGCCGTCGGGCACCACGCCCCCGGTGCCGATGCGCACGGCCTCGCCCGGTTCCAGTCTGCCGCTCCAGGGCTTGCCGGCCGGAGCGTCGGCTCGCAGTCGTAGGCGAACCGGCAGCTCGGTCGATGCCTCCCGGGTGTCCTCGAAGCGGCACGCGTACCCGTCGAGGGCGGAGTCGTCGGCGTTGGGGTGATCGACGAGGCTGAGCACGTCCTCGAGCAGGACGCGCCCGAGGGCCGTCGCCACCGTCAGTCGTTCTGTCCGCGGCGTAGGCGCCGCGGCCACGACCATCCGGATCGCGTCCGCTACGCTAACGTCCTGCCGGAACTCCATGGCGGCATGGTAGCAGGGCGAGAAGGGCGTCTCCCGCAGCGCTTCAGCCGACGGTTCGCGGTCCTCGACCGTCCCAGCCCCCGTACGAGTAGAACCTGCCCGGCGCGCGGTCTTCCAGGTAGGCCACCAACGGATCGCGCAGCGGAGGGATCGGGACGATGGTGCGCACCTCCGTGGCCGGGAAGAAGCGCGCTTCGACGATGAAGCCGTCCGGGTCACGCGGGTTCAGGAGTCCTTGATAGCGTGCCAAGAACGCGAACGAGATCGCGCGGTCGTTGCGTCTGCGATCCTCGACGTGCACCGCGTATGCCAAGTGCGTGATGCTGGTGATCTCCAGCCCCGTCTCTTCCTTCACCTCGCGTGTGAGGGCGTCGAGCGTCGATTCGCCGCGCTCCACCACGCCGCCGGGAAGGGTGTAGCGCACCCTTCCATGTCCTTGCCAGTCGTTGCCTACGAGCAGGACTCGCCCTTGGGAGTCCAACAGGATCGCCGCGGCAACGACGAACTCACGCCGTGCCACCGGTGCCCACCGGCTGGGGCGCCGTTTCGTCGGGCGACGCCAGCTCGGCCATGCGCCGCTGCTGCTCGGCTTCCTCGAGCGCCGTGGTCAAGTCGTGCAGTTGGCCCGCCAGGATGCCCTGGAGGTCGCGGGTAGTGAAGTCGATGCGGTGATCGGTGACGCGCGACTGCGGGAAGTTGTAGGTGCGGATGCGCTCCGAGCGCTCGCCCGTGCCGATCTGTACCAGCCGCGCTTCGCGCGCCTCGCTGGCGGCGCGTTCTCGTTCGCGCTCCAAGAGCCGAGCCCGCAGGACGGCGAGCGCCTTCTCCTTGTTCTTGATCTGCGACTTGCCGTCCTGGCACGTCACCACGATCTCCTCGGACGTGCCGGGCTTGTACGCGATGCGCACGGCCGAGTCGGTAGTGTTCACCGACTGCCCGCCGGGGCCGCTGGAGCGGTACACGTCGACGCGGTAGTCCTGCGGCGAAAGCTGAACCTCGACGTCCTCCGCCTCGGGCAGGACCGCCACCGTCACGGTGCTGGTGTGGATGCGCCCCTGCGCTTCCGTGGCGGGCACGCGCTGGACCCGGTGCACGCCGGACTCGAACTTGAACGCCCGGTAGGCGCCGCGGCCGACGATCTCGAACGAGACCTTCGATACGCCGCCGACCTCGGTGGCAGTGGTGTCGAGAACCTCCGTGCGGAACCCGAGGTGCTGGGCGTAACGCAGGTACATCTCCAGCATCTCGCGAGCGAACAGCGACGCTTCGTCACCGCCGGCAGCGGCCCGAACCTCCACGATGACGCTCTTGTCGTCGTACGGGTCGGGCGGCACGAGAAGTCGGTCGAGCTCCGCGTCGAGCTCCTCGATGCGCCGCGCCAGCCGTTCCACCTCGCGGCGCGCTTCGGGAGCGAGTTCGGGGTCGTCGAGCATCTCGCGCGCGCCCTCGAGCTCGCGCATGGCTCGTTCGCGCTGCCGGTGCGCGTCGACCACGGTCTTGAGCTCGTTGTAGCGCTGCGCGACCTCGCGGTAACGCCCGGGATCGTGCATCGTTTCCGGGTCCGCGAGGCTGCGCTCGAGCGCCTCGAGCTCTCGGGAAAGGGCGGGAAGGTTATCGGTCATTGGGGTCAGTGTACTGCCTGCCCCGCGGCGTCCCGGAGAAGGACACGTCATGTCGCCCGGGAACTACCGGCCCGTCGAAACGGAGGTACCTCTCGGTTGCGGGGCTCCGGCCCTAGCGCGATACCCGACCGGCCCTCGGTCAGCGTGCCGAGACCAATCCACCGTTCGTCACTACGGAGATGGCGAGCCCGCGTGGGACCACCGCTGCGCTCCTGCCATCCACCAGGTCGATGATGCCGAGTGCGCCGCAGCGTTCCGGCAACGCCACCAGCCCGTCGCGCAGCGCTTGACGCATCGCAGCCACGGAGACGTCGGGAAGCTGCAGGGCGATGACTTGTTCGACGGCGGCCTCGACCAGTTCCAACGCGTCGATCACGGGCGCAGCACTGGGAAGGTCGACGATCCCACCGTGCACCACCGCCAGCACCGCTGCCGCGCGTGTCGCCGCCTCGGCACACGGCGCGTCGGAGGCGAGCGACGCTTGCACCAGCGCCGGCGCCACGGCGAAGCGCACCTCGGCGAGATGCGCGAAGGAAGGGCGCGGGTAGCCGGGGGCGAGCAATGCAGAGCGCGCGTACACGGGACCCACGTAGCCTCGCCGGCGCAACGCGGACACGGCGACCTCTAGGTCGTCGGCGAGGCCCCAGACGATGACCGCGCCCGGTTGGCGGGTTGCCACCCAGAGCGCTTCGGGCCGCAGCTCGCGCGTGCCCGGGGGGTAGCGGATCTCGGCCGCGACGTTCAAACCGGCTACCGCCGCCAGGGCCCGCGCCGATTCGAGCGTCTCGTCGCCGAAGGCGTTGTTCAGCGTCATCAGCGCCACCGACTGCGCGCCGAGCCGGTGCGCGTCTGCGATCACGGCGGCCAGGGCGTCGGACTCGCGGAGCGCGAAATCGAAGGACCAGTAGCTCGCCTCCTGGCCCGACGATCGTCCGGCACCATCGAACGAGGAGGGGGAGAGGAGCGGCACGCCGGCCGCTTCCGCCAACCCGGCCACGTCACGCGACGCGGAGGAGGTGGTGCAGCAGACCAGCACGTGGACGCCCTCGGCGATCAAGCGAGTCGCTTCCTCGGTGGCCCGTCGTGGGTTGCTCTCGTCGTCGGCCAGCACGATCTGGACGGGAACCCCGAACACTCCGCCCGCGGCCCGCACACGGCTCGCCCACGCGGTGGCGGCCAGCGCCTGCGAGCTGCCGGTGGCGGCGGCCGCGCCGGAACGAGACGTGATCACCCCCACCACGATCGGGTCGGCGGCGGCGGCCACGGGCGTGAACGCAAGGAGCAGCCACGACAGCACGCCCAACGCGGACGGCGTCGTTCGGAAGGGCGGGAGGAACGCGGCGACGAGACGCACGAAGCACGTTCTACCGTCGGGGAGCGTGAAGTCGGTGAGAAGGCGCATCGGACGGGAGTGCCGGGCTGACGGGGTGGCGCGCGTGGCACGCCGTGCGCGGAGATTGGTGCGCCCGGCAGGATTCGAACCTGCGACCTTGGGCTTAGGAGTCCCCTGCTCTATCCAGCTGAGCTACGGGCGCACGATGTGCCGCGAGCCGCGGCGCCGTACTTGGCACGGCGCCATGCCGACCACGGTGTCGACACGGCGCTTGGCGCCGCGCCGCGCGGGCGTTGGGCATTGTACTCCCCTTGCGTCAGGGGCGACAACCGAGTTACGCGGCTTCAGCGGACGGTGATGCTGTAGTTCACCGTGCCGGATTCGTAGTAGTGGATCACGTCGATGTACCAGGTTCCCGGCGTGGGAAGCGCGATCTCGAAGCGCGCGCCGGTAGCCTCCGTGATGTCACGGTACTCCCAGTCGCCATCGTCGGCCCAACTGGTGATGTCGCTTCCGAACTTGGCGGCCAGGTCCACGTCGGCGTCGCCCTTGAGTTCGATGACCAGCGACGGCGTTCCGGCCGGGACCTGCAACGTGTACGTGTGGAAATTCGCGCCGCTGGGCGAGCCGCCGATGGCCACCTCGAGGGTCTGGCCGAGGGTGATCGCGCCGACGGTACAGAAGTCGCACGGCCCGACGCCGGTCGAAGCCGGCTGCTGGGCGGTGGTGGGCGACGTCGGAGGTGGAACGTTGGTGCTCGGGGAGGTCGGCAGCGTGGTCGGCGTGGTCGCCGTGACCGGCGTGCTGGAAGCTCGTGCAACGTCGATGACGTTCGGGCCGATCACCGCCCAGGCCAGGCTGATGGGCCGGACGTACGCCTGTTCTTCCATGTCCAGCTCGTCGTACTTGACGGTGCGGCCGGCCGTGGGCACGCCGATCAGGTTACCGTTCTCGTCGAACGCTCCGCCACCCGAGTTGCCGTGCGAGATCTTGCCGTCGGTCTTGATCCACTGCTTCCCGCCCGACTCGAAGTCTTCGCCCACCCAACCGGACATGAGTCCCGAGGTGAACGTGATGGTCGAGCCGGAGATGCCGGGGTAGCCCACGATGGTGATGGGATCGCCAGGGATGAGCCGGTTCGAGTCACCGACTTGGACGTGCGGGAAGACGAAGTCTGCCTCGACGGGCGTTTCGTCGTACCACTCCTCGATCTTCAAGACTGCCAGGTCGTGCGTCGGGTCGGCGGCCACGTAGCGCGCCCAGAACCAGAACTCCGGCGGCTGGTCGGTGAAGTCGGGGTCGGTCATGAAGATGGCGTGCCACTCGTAGTGCGTGCGGGTCGCTAGGTCGCCGATGACGTGGTAGTTCGTCAGCAGGTAGCCCGATGGGCTGATGATGGTGCCGGACCCGGACCAGTTCACGGTCGTGCCGGAAGCGTCGTCGTACGGGATGACCTGCACGACCGCCTCGAGGATCTTGAGCCGAACCTCGCGCGGCAACCCTTGCGCCACCGCGGTCGACGACGCGACCAAGATGCCGATGAGGACGAGACTTCGGACGGCTCTACCAACGACGCGCATGCGAGTACCTCCATGGGCCGCCGGTTTCGGCATCGTGCGAACGGGTGACCCGGGTGTGATGGGGAGGGTGGCGGGCAACTCGGCGTTCGACAGAGCCAGGCCCCAGCGTGCGTCGATTCTACATGTGGGCGGTGTGAGGAACGGGGTGAGGTGTCGCACTCGAACGCGGCGTACGCTCGTCAAGGAGGCGTGCCTCTTGGAAGGAACGAGGCAGTAGCATGCACGCCATACCGGTGGGAGAACGGGGAACGACGTCGACCGAAGGGAGTCTATGATGGCCGTGGGTTCCGACTCGGGCACGGTGACGACCGACACGCTGCGTGCGTTGCTGAAGAGCCAGTATCGCGCCGGCTTCGTGATGCTGCGCCAGGCCGTAACGCGCTTCCCGACCGAGGCGTGGCTCGGTGATGGTCACGACAACGCCCCGTGGCAGATCGCCTACCACGTCCTGTACTACACGCACCTGTACCTGCAGCCGAAGGTCGAGGACTTCCGGGCATGGCCGGGGCACCAGGCGGACGTGGAGTACGAGGACGGCATCCCTGGCGAGCCCGTGGACGGCAGCGACAGGCCGCTGATCCCGGAGCCGTACACGAAGGACCAAGTCCTGGCGTACCTGACGTGGTGCGAGGAGAGGCTCGGTGGATGGGTGGACGCCCTCGACCTGACCGCGCACGAGAGCGGGTTCCCGTGGTACCGGCTCTCGAAGCTGGAGCACCAGCTCATCAACGTGCGTCATCTGCACCATCACATGGCGCAACTTGCCGACCGAATGCGCACTGCCGCTGGGGAGGGCGTTCGCTGGGTGAGCGCGGTTCGGCCGACGGAGTCCGTGGTGGAGTGACGCGCGGTTTCCGCGGCGGTCCCGAAGATGGGGTCGCCGAGGCGCCGTCGCCATCACGTTCACCTACCGGTTCACCGATGCGTCCGCCTGCCCGTTCACCTGTCCGGACACCGGGCGCTTCCCCCGTCGGATCGGCACGCCGTTCGCCTACTCGTTCGGCGATGACCTTGTTCCTCGCCGGCGACGTCATGACCGGTCGTGGCATCGATCAGGTCCTTCCCGCTTCGGTCGACCCCGTGCTGTTCGAACCATACGTTCACGACGCCCGTCGATACGTCGAGCTCGCCGAGCGGGCGAACGGACCGATCGGCGTTCCGCTCGCGCTGCACGAGCCGTGGGGTGACGCTCTTGCCGAGTTGCAGCGTGCGCACCCGGACGTGCGCATCGTCAACCTGGAGACCTCGGTCACGACCCACGACATGCCGTGTCCCGGCAAGGAGATCCACTACCGCATGCATCCCGACAACGTCGGTGTGCTCAGCGCGGCCGGCATCGACGTCTGCGTCCTGGCGAACAACCATGTGTTGGACTTTGGCCGGCCCGGCCTGCGCGAGACGATGACCGTGCTCTCGGCAGCCGGTATCCGCTTCGTCGGCGCGGGTCGGGACGCGCGCGAAGCCAGCGCGCCAACGGAGGTCGTTACCGAACGTGGCCGATTGCTGGTGTTCGCCTGCGTGCTCCGGGACGCTGGCGCGCCGGCCGAGTGGCAGGCTGCCGTGAACCACGAGGGTGTGGCGTTCCTGCCCGACGACTCGCTTGCGAGTGCCGAGAAGGTGGTTGCCCACGTGTTGGCGCACCGCGGCATGGAAGACCGCGTGGTCGTCTCGCTGCACTGGGGCGGGAACTGGGGCTACGACGTGCCTCCGTCGCAGCGGGCGTTCGCCCGCCGGCTCGTGACGTCCGGCGCGGTCGACCTCGTGTTCGGGCACTCCTCGCATCACGCGAAGGGCATCGAGGTGGTCGACGGTCGCGGCGTCGTGTACGGCGCGGGAGACCTGCTGAACGACTACGAAGGCATCGCCGGGCACGAAGACGTGCGCCCCGACCTCTCGCTGATGTACCTTCCCACCCTAGGAGCGTCGGGCGAACTCGAGACGTTCGAGCTCGTGCCGATGCGCCTCCGACGGTTCCGGCTGGAGCGCGCGGCGCCGGAAGAGGCCCGCTGGCTGGCACGAACGCTCGAGCGCGAGAGCCGCGAATTCGGAACGCGTGTGGAGACCGGTGAGGAAGGGCGGCTAGCGTTGCACTGGTGAGATTCGCTGCGTCGGTGGATCAGTCGCGCGTCTGAAGTCCTTCTCGGGCTCGAGGTGGATGAAGCCTAGCGGATGGCCGTTCTCGTCTTCGGCGACGAGCACCGCGACGTCGCCGTCCGCGCCCCGGATGGCGTCCGATACGCCACGTTCCGACGACGCCCGGATGGCAGCCGGCGCGCGCCAGGGCGGAAGGTCGATCTCCACCAAGCGGGGAACGAGCTCCATGGCGAACGCGTTGTCGGCTTTGGTGGCGGCGCGCACTCGGATCCGGGGTTCACTTCCTACGCTTCGATCGGGCGGCATCGGGTACCTCCTGGGCGGAAGATACCGCGTCGTGGCCGGTTCGCGAACGTTGCACCTGCGGTGCCAGACGGGATCACGTAGTGCCTCGAAACTACCCGGCACCCCTTCCTCGAGGGTGGGGCGGGACCACGGCCACGGTGCATCACGCGCCGGCGACCTTCAGTCGTTCAGCAACTCCGCCGCGCGCTGCTGTTCGAAGGCGTCGGTGGCGTTGCGCGCAGGGAGGCCCAACGCGATCTGCAACTGCTCGCGCGCTGCGTCCCCTTGGCCGAGCGCCCGCAACGCGGTGGCGTACTCGACGCGCAAGTTGATCTGCTGCGGCGCGGCCTGCACGCCGCGCTCGAGCAGCGGCAGGATCTCGCTGCGACTACCGCCGTAAAGCCAGGCGACGCCGCGTTCCACCAGCTCGAGGTGCCACATCGCCAACCCCACCAGGGCGTCGGCGTCGTCGGGGTCGAGGGCGAGGGCGCGGTCGAAGAGCTCGCGCAGCTGGGGCGCCACGTCGAGGTTTCGCAGGACGCCGGAACGGCGGGCGATCTCGCCGCGGGAGCGCGCCTGCTGCACCACGGCCTGCGCCGATGCCGGTTCGAGCGCCGCCGCCTTCTCGGCCGCGGCGAGGCCGCGCCTCAACCAGGCAACTTGCTCCTCGAGCGGAGCGCCGGAGGCGGCGAGCCGGTACACGGCGTGGTCGTTGGCGGCGCGGGCGGCGAGCAGTTGCATGGGAGCCGTGGGCACGTTGCTGGCAGATTCGTACGCAGCTGCGTAGCCGCCCTGCTCGTACAAGAGCTCGGCAGGTTGCGCGGCCGCTCCGGGCGACGTACTCAGGACGGCAAGGCACACCAGGGCGATCGGCGCGCGGCGCCTGGATGCGTGACCCAACGCGCGACCGCGCGCCCGGGCGGGTGGCGTCGGCCCCGGTTCAGAAGAGGAACGATACGCCGAGGCGGACCTGCGAGTTGTCGCGCCATACGCCATACGCACTCCCGTCACGTCCGTAGAAGACGGCGGCTTCGACCGAGCCGGTGAGCCCGTCGGCGAACGTGTAACTCAGGTTCGGCCGGAACACGCCGCTTCCGTCGCTCCAGGCATGCACCCAACCGACCTCCAGGCCGGTGCGCGTGCCCGGGTCGAACCGCGCCGCCAGGATGGTGGAGACGGTGTCGTCGGCCTCCATGCCGGCGTCGGCGGCGACGTGCTGGTATACGCCCTGGAGCACGAGGAAGACGCCGCCGGGCAGGTTGGTCTCCACGCCCAGGACGGCGTCGAGCGTGTCGTTCGCGACGCGCGGGTCGGTACCATCGGGGTCGTCGCCGAAACCGTATGCCGCCTCGCCGCGCACGACGTAGGACCCGAGGACCAACGAGAAGTCCCCGCCAAGCAGCGTGAGTCGGCCGTAGTCGAGGCGGGGTTGCACCACGAAGGCGCCGGGAGCGTCGGCGGGGAGCAGCTCGAACGACACGGTGGGGGTGTGGCGGAAGCCGCGGTAGACCACGACGCTGGTGTCGGCACCGCCCGCCACGTCGAGATCGAGCGTTGCCCGCACGCCGAACTGGACGTTGCCGAGTTCCGCGCCGGGTCGCTCGACGACCGGTTCGGCGATGCCGACGATACTTATGCCCGGAGTCAGCGGCGGCAGCACCGTGGCGGGCTGCCAGCGCTCGTCCGGTAGCGTCGACGGCACGAACACGGGAACCAGCACCGCGTCGACGGTGACGCCCTCGGGCGCGTGGAATGTCGCTCGCACCATCGGCGTAGCGAGGCGCTGGTCCGCGGGGTTGCGCACCGGGTAGGTCAGGTCGCGCGGGTTGACGACGTCGACCGGACCTACGACGTCGACCGAGCCCCACGCCACGACCTGGCTACCGATAGCGAGGTCGAGGTCGTCGAGGAACAGCTTGGCGTAGGTGGGGCCGACACGGAAGGTGAACGGGTCGACCGACGCGGCGTCATAGCCCGCCTGCAGCGTGGCTTCGAACACCGCGTCGGGGAAGAAGCCCTGGCCGACCTCTCCCTGCAGGGTCAGTTCGAGCGATGCGGCGGCCACCGGGATGGTGCCGTCGAAGGCGACGCCGAACTCCGCGCCGACCGTGCCACCCAGGTCGTATGAGACCTGCGCCGCCGCGCTCGGCACGAGCAGCAGAAAGGCGAGGGCGAGCGCCGGCAGAGCGAAGGGAGCGCGCGCGCGGGTCGCCGAGCGCCGGGAAGCCGGCTCGGTTCGCGTGTCGGGTACCGACGCGACCTGCGCTATCCGCTTCCGCCCCGTCCACGTCCGCGCCGCGACGGGCATCGTGTCTTGTTCCGTGGGCTGCAGCATGTCCGTCACCTCTGCAGGTATCGCTCGGTGAAGACCTCGTCCGGGATCTCCTCGTCGACCTGGAAGTCGCCCTGGACGATAGTGGTGGACGAGCCGGCCGCCACCGTCTCCATGCGGATCTCGCTGGGCAGGGTGTAGCCGCCTACCTCGGTGGTGGCGGAGATGGTGAGCACTTTGACGAGGTCCCCGTCACGGTAGAGCTCGACGCGTTGCGGGACCAGCGTTGCTTCGGGCACCTCGTAGACCGCGCGGTCGTAGCTGGAATCCGTGTCCGGTTTGGCGGTCGCTTCGAGTACGTAGACGGGCCCCGGTCGCGTCTCGAGCAGCACCGTGTCGAAGTCGTCGCCGAAGTCTCCGGCGAGGCTGGAGATGTCCTCGTAGGAGAAGTCCGAACCGAAGAAAGCGTCTTGCTGCTGGCCGCCGGCGACGCGGCGCACGCGGCCCAAGGCCGGCAGGTAGATCATGTTCTCGGTGTTCCCGGTGTCGTCCTCGAGGGACAGGAAGCCAGAGCCGCGGACGTCGGCCGGGCTTAAGAACTTGATGAGTTGACGGCGGCCCTCGTCGGCGCTCCACAACTGCATCTCCCGCGTGAGGGAGTGGCCCGACGCGGCGGTGATCGTCATGGTCATGGTGGCGATGCTAGTGGTGGGCGCCGGGAGCGCCTCGAGGGCGTCCACCACCTCGTCGGCGGTGGTGTAGAGCTGCGCGTGGCCGGCGTTGGTGAAGAGGAGGGCGGCGACCATCAGGAAGCCGGCAAGCGCGACGTGAGCGAATCTCGGGCGAGGTGCGGTGCGGACGTGCGTCTTCATGGTGAGTACCTCCTGGTTCACGCGGCGGCGCGCGCGGTGGTTTCGGGGTTGGTGGCGCCCCGCGGGTTGCGCAGGAACACCAGACAAGCAGCGGGAAGGAGCGTGAGGGACACGGTGCCGACCGAGACCACGGTGAACGCCATGAGCGACCCGAGGGTGCGAACCGGCACGAACTGGCTGAAGATCATGGCGGCGAAGCCGGCGCCGAGGGTGAGGGCCGTGAACAGGATGGAGCGTCCCGAGCTGAGCAGCGCGCGCGCGATGGCGTCCTCGGGCGTGCGCCCGTGCCGGCGCTCTTCCATGTAGCGCACCGTCAGGTGGATGGCGTAATCCCCCACCCCGATGGCCAGGGCGCCCAGCAGCATGGTGGCGAGGTCGAGCGGGATGCCGAGGAAGCCGAGCACGCCGTACTGCAGCGCGATCGTGACCAGCAGCGCCAGGATGGTGACGACGGCGGCGCGGAACGAGCGCACGAAGCTGTCGATGATCACCACCAGCACGATCGCCAACGACAGGCTCAGGAGGAAGTCGTGCATCAGGGCGTCCTCGACCGCGAGCTGCATCAACGACGAACCGGCGTAGGACATCCGTGCGTGCGGCTCGAGCGTGGCGGCCGCCACCGCCTCGATGTCGCGCTGGATGTCGCGCATGACCCGGGTGGAGGCCGAGGTGGTGACGATGTCGATCACGCCCATGGTGCCGTCGAGGGTGACGTAGCGGCTGATCTGTTCGGGGTCGCCGGAGAGCTGGTAGAGCAGCAGTTCTTGCGCCACGCCTTCGCGCGTGGTGGGCAGCCCGTCTTCGCCGGTGAGGGTGAAGTGGATGCCGCGCAGGATGGTGGCGATCGACGTCGCCGGCCCGACGCCGTCCAAGTCTTGAATCTGACGCTGGAACTCCTGCATCGCCTGCAGCGTCACGGGGTCGTTGAGGTCTCCCTCGACCAGGACCTGGATCTGGCTCGAGCCGCCGAAGACCTCTTCGACCTTGGCGTAGTCCTGCCGGATGGGGGAGCCCACGTTGAAGTAGTCGATCACTGCGGTATTGGGCGTGATGCGGGCAGCCCCGAAGACGGAGAGCACGAACGCGACGCCGGCGACCCCGAGGATGAGGTACCGCCGCCGGTCGACGAACCGTCCGAGCCAGGCCAGGAAGCCCGCGATGGCGCCCGGTCGCTCCGGATCTTGAAGCGTCTTGGGCGGCGCGAGCAGGTGCAGGATGGCGGGCAGCAACACCAGCGCGGTCACCAGCGTGGAGAGCACGCCTGCCGCGGTCAGCAGGCCGAGCGTCCGCACGGTGGGCATGCCCGAGAGGACGAAGGTGGCGAGCGCGGCCGCGATGGCCAAGCCGGAGATGAGCACGCCGAGGCCCGTTTCCTTCAGGGCGCGCTGGATGGCCGCCGCCTTGGCGGTGCCGTGCGCCAACTCCTGGTAGTAGCGCCCCAGCAAGTGGAGCGAGAACGAGCTGCCGACGGCCAGGATGGCGACCGGCGCGATCACGCTCATGGTGCTGAGCTTGGCGCCCAGCCACCCCATGCCCCCGACCGACCACACCAGCCCCACGGCCACGGTGATGAGCGGAAGCACGGCTCCGCGGAAACTGCGGAAGTTGAGGAAGAGCATGACCAGGATGAGCAGCGCGGCGACGCCCCCCAGGAGCGGCAACTCGCGCTGGATGGTGGTGCGCATCTCCCCGTCGATGAGCGGGGCGCCCACGAGGTGCGTCGCGCCCAGGCCGGGGCCCGACCAACCGCGTTCCAAGGCCGCGCGGATCCCCACGATGATCTCTTCGGATGGCACGTCGACGTCGACGTCCATCACGACCGTGGCCGAGCTGCCGTCGAGGGCGACGAGCATACCTTCGCGGTAGAGCGGGTGCGTCTCGAGGTAAGCGCGCGCTTCGGCGATGGCCTCGGGCGTGGCGTCGGCGGGGAGGAGATCTTCGATCAGCAGGAAGCCGTCGTCGTCGATCATCTTCTCGGCGTTGCCGACGCTGGTCACGCCGGTCACGCCAGGCGTGTTCTCCAAGTCGATGGTGAGCGCGCGCAGCGCCGTCATCGCCTCGGGCGTATAGATGTCCCCTTCGACCAGGGCGACCATCGCCGCATCGATGCCGAATACGTCGGACAGTTCCGTTTGTAGGGTCGTGATGGGGTTGTCATCGGGCACCAGTGCCGTGACGGAAGCGTCGAGTTCCAGGCGGGGGATGCCGAGACCGAGCAGTACCGTGACCACCGTGAAGGCGGCGATCACGAGCCAATGCCGCGTGTTCCCCGAGGCAGACGAGGGACTCATGGCGCACCCCGCCGGGAACGTTCGTTCCAGAACGGGACGCATATGCGGTGGTGCATGTCGGGCACGGGGCGGAACCTCCTACGCTCGGGGCGAACGTGCAGTGGCGCCCGAAGGTTCGAGCGCCGCGAGGACGATGGCGGCGTGCTGCTGAAGCTTGGTGCGCTCGTTCGTGACCTTGGCCATGAAGCCCAGGTCGAAGGCGGCGAACAGCAGGTGGCGGGCGACGGCTTCCGGGGGGAACCGGAGCGCGATCTCGCCGCGCCGCTGCGCATCCTCGAGGGCCTCGGCGACGAGGGCGATCATGCGCTCGATGTGGCGTAACAGGAACGCCAGCACCTCCGGCTTCGAGCCGGCCAACTCGACGCCGGCCCGCAGCGTCAGGGACGCCGCCGAACCGGACTGCATCAAGTCGTCGATGAGCGCCTCGAACAGGTCTTCGAAGCCGGCACGAACGCCCCCGGGGCCCGTCAGCATGGCCCGCAGCTGCTCACGCTCGGTTTCGGCGTGCGCCTCGAGCGCGAGCATGAACAACTGCTCCTTGCCGCCAAAGGCGGCGTAGAAGCTGCTGCTGCTCAGGCGCAGGTGATCGAGGAGCGCGCGCACCGAGGTGGCTTCGTACCCCTGTTGACGGAACAGCTCGGCAGCGCGCCCGATGGCGTCTTCGCGGTCGAAGCTGGTGGGGCGCGCCATACGGCCAATGTACCGCGTTCTGGAACGAGCGTTTCGGAACGGGCGACATGGGCCGGCCGTGCGGCCGGTCGGCTATCAGGATAGGCGACCCACGGGGAAGACATGCTCGGACCAGGTCTATGCTGTGGCGAGGCTCGGGGTCGCGACTTCCGCGGGAAGCGCGAACCTCTCGTGACTCCCAGGTCCAGCAACCGAAGACGCCCCCTGTCGTGCCGGAGACCCTACGAGCACCGCGGGGCTCATCTGTCGAAAACCCGAACGACTACATGGTCTGGCGTACTCCCCACCTGGCCATCGTGAACGGTGAGTGATAGCTCATAGACGCCCGGCAGCCTTGCCGTGAAATCAGGCTGTGCAGCACCTTCATTCGGCAGCACGACGGTACTGCCTTCTGGCTGGCCGCTGACCGACCAGTGGTACGTGAGTGTGTCGCCATCTGGATCACTCGATTGACGACCGTCGAGGCGCAGGTCCTCGTCGACGAACGTCTCCATGTCCGGTCCGGCATTAGCGCTGGGTTGACTGTTGATGTGTTCAACAGCTTCGACCTCGACGACGGTCGAGTCTTGGTTCAGGTGTCCGGCTTCGTCGGTGGCTCGAAGCGTAATCTCGTGAACCCCCGGGGTGAGTGAGTCTATCTCCAGCCAGTGGCCCTGACCCAGTGGGCCGTCCTCGCTCGAAACCCACTGCAGTGCTTCCTCAGGCAGGGGGCCGTCTTCGTAGTCGCTTCCAGCGCCCTCCAGGAACAGAGCGTCGCCCTCGTCGACAGTGGTTGGCTCGACGGGGCTGAGAATCCAAATCTGCGGTGGCTTGTCACGAACCGTGAATGGTCCGATGATTGCCTCGGCTGTGTTGAGCCCATCGCTCGTCAGAATGCGGACGGCAGCTTCGTTGCTTCCGGCGAATGCGTCCGCGTCTACTTCCAGGACCGTATCAGTGACATCTATGGCGGCCATGCTCCAGCTCCGGCCCCCGTCGTCGCTGTACTGCACGATGTGGACGAGCGGCCCCTCGTCAGGGTCGGCAGCTTCCCAGCTCATGAGCCCGACGTCTCCTAGCTCCCAGATCGTGCCCGGTTCGGGTTCGCTGATGGCCACCTCGGGTGGGTTGGGACTCCGCACGACTTCCGTCAGGAAATCAGCGCCTCGGTACAGAACGAGTCGGGCGGTGTCCTCCTCGAATGGGAGGATCGCGGAGTGGCTGGCGGCCACGGCGAGGTCGGGATCCCCGCCACAGCAGACATGGGACGCATCCGGAACCGGGTCGAAGTACTGTACGTGGAGAACGCCTTCAGCGTCATCCAGCAGTTCGAGCCGGAACTCGCCGTCGCCGGGCGTGTCGCCTGCTGGAGCATCGGGCATGACGTAGGCGGGTTGAAGATCGGCCCGTACGACCTCATCGCCCGCGAACTCGAGCCGGACTCGCACCCACAGCGAGGGTCGTTCAGCTTGCAGCGCAGGAATGACCTGCCTGTCTCCGAGAGTGGTCAGGGCTGTTCGGAAGACACTGAACAGCGCTTCATGCGTGAAATCGGAAATCCAGTTCCGCCTCATGGGTCTTCCGTAGGACATGAAGTCGTGCCTGTGGTCGGTCTGCCCCGTACGCGGATCGATGACATCCAAGTTGAACGTATTCATGCCGAACGAGCCGATACCGCCGTGCACATAAGGGAAATCTGTCGGCGCCCTCAAGCAGGGCCCGGCGTCATCCTCACCGTGAACACAACTGGCATGCCACTCGAAGCCCAGAGCGTGCCCAACTTCTTGGGCGGTAACTGCAATGTCCCCGTCGATATCGAGGCTCGGATCGCCCACCTTGGCGATGGCACAGAATCTGTTGGGTCGACCGTATCCGTTGACCTTGGTGATCGGATTGGGCACGATCCCGAAGTAGACGGCGATGCCGTCGCGCGGCGCATCAGGGTACCTTCCCTGCCAGGAATCCATCAAGACGGTGTTGCACACGTCATCCATGAAGTCCTTCATCCGGTCCGACGTCATTGCGCCATTGTGGCCGGTCTCGAAACTGCCGTCGATGAACATCGTATTGGCCGAACGCAGCTGCACGCGAATGTCTTCGCTTGGGACCGGAAACGTCTGCACGAACATCGAGTCCCTGGAGTGGAAGACCGGCCGAACCACTTCGGTGGGTGTTCGGTCGCAGTCGTTCTTCGCGTGAGCCGGGTCTCGGCGGACACACGCCCAGATCGGTACGATCGTCAACGGCGTCACGGGCCTGAAGCGGAAGGTCCGGGCCGACAACTCGTTTGCGCCATCCTCGCAGCCGGCGCACTCGCTGATGCCCGGTGGGAGGGACACTTCGGCGCTCAGCGTGATGAACTCGTCGAGATCGAGCCAAGCCGGCGGCAGCCAGAAGTTCCAGGTCTTGTCGGGGTCTCCTCGCAATCCCTCGATGGTCAATGCGTCTGCCGGGTCTACCGTGAGGTTGCCAAGCACCGGCTTCAGGAACGCTGGCCCCGGGCACGGCGTGTCGAAGAACTGCCCATAGCGGCAGGTCAGGCGGGCGCTGGCGCCAACGACTGGCACGCCGCCGCTTCCCTCGAGGCCGGGGTACACCCGCACCACGGTGCGTTTGTTCTCCACCAGGGAGGTGGCCGTCGCGGGGACGCTGATCACCGGTGGGCTGGAGCTCCGACTCTGCGTGGACCGCGCCACCCACGACTGGATGCCTTGGGTGACTTCCATGCCCTGCACCCACAGATTCGTGCTGGACGGGGGCACCGTGAGGTCCAGTCGCCGCAACGTCAATCCGTAGTTGCCAGCGATGTCACGTGCTCGCAATCGAATGAAGCTCGTGTCGACCGGCAGCTCGGTCCAGAACTCCCCCCGCCACTCATCGGGGACCGAACCGCTGCTGCAACCGGGACCGCCGCCACCCCCACAGACGAGGAACTGCTTCATGATCTGGATGTTCGAGTCGAGGAACTGAACTTCCACCTCCGCGAGGCTCGACTCGCGCTCGATCGCCAACAGCGACAAGACCAGCCTGGGATTGTTGAAGGTGAGCCCGTTGGTTGCCGGTCGCACGATCTGCACTTCGGGTGGGGTCGTGTCCGTGGCTCCGCCGCAAGCTGGACCCGCCGTCGAGAACGTCAGATCGTCGATCACCTCGAACGCGAACTCGTCAGCGCCAGCGCCCGCGAATTGCAGCGAGACGGATCCGATGCTCGATCCCGTCACGGTCATCGCGTGCTGTATCGCCGCCGGTCCTTGGCCGAGACTCAGCGTCTTCGACTCGATCAATCCGGTGCCTGGCGTGGAACTCGTGTAGGCCGAGAGGGTCGCGACCACGTCGAATCCATACGCCATGTGCAGCCCCACGTGGACCGTTACCCTGGTCTGCGCTGCAGTGAAGCGAACGTTCAGGGGACCCGACGCGTCGAACGATTCGGGATCGAGCATGTTCGTGAGGGCGCCTGTCCTGCTGCGCGGAGGCGAACTACCTGGATTCGGCTCGATGATGCGGCCGCCAGGCGCAAGGAACTCGACGCCCTTGTTGAACGTGCCCAAGCAGTACTGTTGCTCCACGTTCGCTGGACCCGGGATGTTCTCTTCGAAGTTGATGACGACCGTGCCGGGCGGGTCTTTGGGAGGGTGCTGTGCGCAGCCACCGAGTACAAGCACGAGAGCTGCAGCTGGGAGGGCAGAACCCCAGCGCCACATTGGCGAACTCCCTTCAGGGCGGCCACCCTACCATGGACCCGATAGGGACGTCCACCCCAGGGGGGTGGGGGGCGCCACAAGGGTAGCATCGCCATGCCCGTCGCTGACAGCGGCCAGAGCGCTTCGGTGTTCGGAGCGTGGATCCGCTCCTCGTCTCGGACCGAGCGCACGGCGCACGTGGCTGGCGCCGCCGAGGCGGCGTGGTTCATCGCGATTCGGGCACGGCCGGCAGCTCACCTTCGAGCACGCACCCGAGTTGCTGTGGCACGATCAATCTCGCGACGAGGGAATGGGCGAACATCGTCCCAACCCGACTGCAACCGCCGGTCGCAGGCGCTCCTGGTGTCGGACCCCATGGCCGGAGGCGCAGCCCGCAAGGGAGTGCGCCTCCTCGTGCTCGACGCGTGCGCGTCAGCGAGTGGCGGTTTCGGCGGGAAGCACCTCGAAGGCGAAGCGGAAGTGAAAGCCACTCGGGTGATCATCCCAGCTGAGCATGGACTGGCGGAACAGGAACGGCGCTTCGTCGACCTCCGAATACTGCTTGTTCCGGTAAAAGGACGGGTACACGTCGATGAAGTGCCAGCCCGGTTCCCAACTCACCTGGATGGGCACGCGCACGTCGCCGTTGGTGCTGAAACCGCATGCATAGCCAATGTAGGTATTGTCGATGGAGATCCCGAAGATGTTCTCCGTCTGTGTCCAGCCGATGCCCTTGATGTGCAGCATCAGTGTGTCGCCGAAGCGAACTTTGTCGTTCTCCAGTTCGAGTGCCAAGGGCAGCACGCGCATCTGGGTCTCGGCCGTAATGGTGGCCTCCGGTTCCGACGCCGGGCGGACGAAGATGTCGTGCAGGCCGCCGAGGGTGTCGGGTACGGCAAATGTGGCCGAGAACGTTCCATCTGCGCCCACGGCGACGTCCATCAGAGCTTCCTCGACGGGCGCGAATCCCGAGCTCGTCACGCGCGAACCGGCCATGTTGGACATGGTGAGTTGAACCACCGAATCCGAATCGAAGCCCTTGCCGTGGATGGTCGTGCTCGCGCCGACGGGAGCAGCCCATGGATCGAGCCAGATCACAGGACCGTCGCTGGCCGGTTCCGTGCCTGCCACTGCCGGCAGCTGTTGCTCGCCAGGCGGTGGCGGCAGCACGGGGGTCTCGTCCGTCACGGTGAAGATGCGGCTAGGTACCTCGAGATGCGCCCACGGTGACGTGTCGAGCGGGAGGTACGGATGTCCGAAGGGGCTGTCCTCCAAGCGTACGAGGTGCGGTCCCGGAGCGCCGACGGCGGGAATCACGAACTTGGCCGTGCCGCGATTGCGCACGGCGCTCACGAACCCGGTGATGCTGTGGTCGTACGTGAGGAGGTACCACACCATGGGGTTGCCCGAGTCGATTCCGGTGATGGTGACCGTCACGTCGCTGCCGAGCGGCCCTTCTTCCGGGCTTAGTTGCATGTCGGCCCGTACGAAAAGACCCGCTTTGTTCAGGTTGACGTCGCCTTGCCGCACGACGACGTCGTGCATGCCACCGAAGTCCTCTGGAACTGGGATTGTCGCTTCGAAACTGCCGTCCGAGCCGACGTTGGCGGTGCCAAGCGCTCGCTCGGTCGGTGAGCGTTGCAGGCCAAGGAAGGTCCCGTCGTACTTGCCGGCGACGCTCCCCATCCGCCAATCCAGGTCGTAGGTCGTCCAGATCAGCTCGAGTTCGCTGCCCGGCTCGAACCCGCTCCCCAAGAAGGAGACGGGCTCGCCCACGGTCGCAGTGGTGGGATCCGTGGCTATGTTGCCGACGAAGCCACGTGGGTACTCCTGGGCCATGGCGACTGGGAGGAGGGTGAGTACGCCGTATGCCGCCAGGCGGAGCAGGATCCTGCAACGCATGAATGGGGCACGATGGCAAGTGTCCTGGTTCATGAGGCCCCCCTTCCGGAGCGGGCCTGCACATGGCTATGCTGCGCCGGGTTCTCGAGCGCAACCCTTCGGAGCACGTGCGGGCCCACACCGTGCGATGCGCTCGGCACTTCGCTCACTCGGGCAGGATCGTGAGCATGGAGGACTCGATGGGGAACACGACATTCTTGCCGGTGCGACCGTCCAAGGCGACCGCCACGATGTCGTAGTCCAGAACGCCAGATGGGTAGTCGGCGGGAATGACCCAGTCCAGGGTCCAGTACTCGTCGACGGGATCCCTGGACGGGTGGGGTCCGAAGCCCATGTCGAAGGTCTCGCCGTCCGGCAGGATCACGCGTACGTACTCCAAGACGTCGTCGGCCATCTCCTCGCCGGTTGCAGGATCGATGATCTTGGCCCGCCATACGACCTGTTCCTCGTGGCGGAAGCGGCTGGTCTGAACGCAGGTCAGTTCCGGGGTGTTGTTCTCGTGTCCAGCCACGACGCTGGTAACGATGATCAGAGGAGTCGGTTCCTGGGCCAGCGCTGCGCCAACGAAGAGCGCAGCGAGCAACGTGCAGACCACCGACCGCCGGATAGCGACATACGTACGTTTCATGCGGGTGTCTCCTTCACAATTGGTCCTGGTGCGCGACCAATGCACGCCGCCAGGGAGAGTCGGAACCTCGACATGGCCGAGGCGGTTGCGCTGCCAGCGGGACGGTAGAGGTGCGTTGGGAGCGGCAGGGCCCTCATCGGTAGCTCGTCGCCACCGCATGAGACGAGGTGGATGCGTCCGACTCGTGGCCGAACCGGCGAATGGTTCCCACCGTGATGAGCGTAAGGATGCCCAGGAACAGCCACAGTCCGGCAACCAGGCCGAGGATGGCGAATCCGAGTGGTTTGCGGATCTCTTGGAGCGGCTGTCGCGTAAACGTGGGCACGGGACTGGCTTCTCGGACGATGTCCGCGATCAGCGTTCCGCTGGCCAGCTCCGTTCCGTCGTTCGCCAGCACGCGCGCCTCGAACGTGGCGTTCCCCGTGAACGGTGGCGTGAACGAGGTCTCCGCCCGCCCCGCCGTGTTGGTCGTCCCCGAGCCCAGCAGGACCGGATGGCTGCCGTGCAGCCGGTTACCTTCGTTGGGGAAGAACTCGGGAAGGAGGTAGAACTCGATGCGGTGGCGGGTGATGGGAGCTCCGTCTTCGTCGCGCACCGTAGCGCTCACCGTGGGTCGGTCCATCCTGTCGGTGCCGAGCTCCATCGCGACCACGCGCTCACCGAACGCCGCCGAGAAGTGGCTCGTGACCACTAGCGCGGCCAACCATCCAGCAAGGCGACCAGGGGATCGGAACACCGCCATCATGGGCCTCCCAGGCGCGTCGTCGGGCCGAGGACCGCCGAGGCGCCTTGCGCCGCCGGCTGGGCGGGCACCCGGTCGGCGTTGTCCTGGGCCCGTTGCATCGCTTCTTCGTGGGCAACCTCTTCGATCTCGTAGATGGGTAGTACGGGGACGAAGCGGAAGACGATCATGAGAAGCCATGGGATGGCGGCGCCTGCTGCGAGCGTCAGCGTGACCTCCACGAGGCTCCCGTTATAGGGAACAATCTCGTGTCCGACGAGGGAGAGCTCCATTGGCGGGATAACAATCAGAAAGCGCTTGACCCACATGCCGACCATCACCAGCACCGATGCGGTCGTGATGCCCGCGATGGTGCGCGTCCAAGGCAGCGCGACGAGGAGGATTGGAACGAGCAGGCCACCCACGACCCATGGCCAGAAGACGAGCGAGTAGCGGCCGGTCAGGAGCATGGACGCCACCGCGATCCCCTCGCCGGTCGAGGCGTAGCCTTCGGTGAGAAATTCCGCGAAGGTGAAGTACAAGTACGTAAGCCCAAGCGCGATCAGGATGTACCCCAGGTATCGGAACTGCTTCTCGACGATATACGCCTGTAACCGGTAGGCACGCCGATAGGCGCTGACCGCGACGATGACGAGTGCCACTCCGGAGTAGAGGGCAGCCACCACGAAGTACGGCGCGAAGATGGTGCTATGCCAGCCGGGTCGGGTCGTGACGGAGAACGCCCAGGCCAGCACCGAGTGCACCGCGACTGCGATGGGAACGATGATAATCGCCATCACGGCGAGGGCGCGCTCGAGGGAGCGGCGCTGTTCCGGCAGGCCGCGCCAGTTGGCGGCCAGCTTCTTCCACCAACGGCGCTTCGCTGCGCCGACCTTGATTGACGCCGAATTGAGAAGGATGCCGAGGTCGGGGATGAGCGGAAGGTAGAAGAAGATGACGGTGGCGATCAGGTAACTGAGAATCGCGACCGTGTCCCAAACGATGGGCGAAGTCCCGTTGGGGTCCACGAACAACCGCCATGTACGCTCTGGCCTACCGAGATGGATGAGCGGGAACGTAGCGCCGATCAACAGTGTCACGAGCGCGCACGCTTCGGCGATGCGAGTGATCGAGGCCCGCCACGTCGCGTGCGTCAGTCTCAGGATGGCCGACACGAGCGCGCCGCCGTAGCTGAAGCCGATGAACGTGACGAGGTCGGCGGTGTAGATTCCCCAGGTGACGTTCTGGTTCAGCCCGGTGACGCCAAGGCCCTGAACCAGCTGGTAGACCCAAGCAGCGGCGCCGGCAAGGACGACGAACGTCAGGGCGACGAACAACGCCCAATAGCCGAGCCCGCTCCGTTGCATGGGGCGCACCGCGGCCTGACGCAGGGAGACTGCAGGATCCGCTCCTTGCTCGAGGTCGAAGTTTCGCATCTCGTTCACCAGCTCCTCCCTTCGTCTCGTCACCGGTCAGTAGTAGTCGATGTCCTGGCCATGTCCAGCGACGTAGTAGACGCTAGGGTGGGTGTTCAGCTC